>JBAXTZ010000013.1:0-78260 GCA_037129925.1 Bacillota bacterium | reverse complement strand
CATCGAATCCGTCCTTTGCAAGCGTGCCGTCTTTCTTCTTCATCGCGTCACCGAACAATTCGCTGCCGTTATTAATCTTGCCGTCACCATTAATATCCAGCGTTAATAGCCCGTCACCCTTACCGATCCACGTTGCTTTCTCAGCAAACCCGTCGGTTCCCATATCAAAATACGTGCTGTTCTTCGTAAATCCGATTCCATTACCGTCAAGGTCGAGAGCTAACGGGTCGTTTTTTGAAGATACCCATTTGTCTTTTTGACCGCCCGCTCCACCGCCGCCGCCAGTTCCGCCGCCGCCACAGGCTTTTTTTAGATTTCCGTAAACCCATGCACCTACATCCCCCCCAGCAGCACTACCAGCTATAGCACCGATAACTGCGCCTTCCGTCTTTAGACCTTTAGGTGCTCCGTAAGCACCAACTATTCCACCAACTATTCCAAGAACAACGCTGTAATATTGTTTAAATATTTCTTCCGCAATTTTATCTACATCACGCTCTAATGCTGCTATGCTAATTGTGATCACTGAATCAGCATAACCAAGTGCTCGGAAACCCTTACCAACTAATTTTCGACATGCGCCTCTCATGTACGCGTCATATTGCGCCTTATTTTCCGCAAGTTTTCCAAGTTCATCAGTACACGAATAGAAAGTTGATACACTTATTTCAAGGACATATTGACACACTTCTTCGACAGAACCTTGATTCGACGTTTGTACCTCACCACTATCATTACTCATTTTCCGCTCCTTTTCAATTTGACACTAAGATAAATTAGTATTACTGGCATAAAAAAAGATAACCATACTCCTAATAGCACTACGCTTCCCTTTGTTCCCATTTTGAACGGAGTGTTAAACTGCGTCATTGCAAAAAAGTCTTTGCCATCTATAACAGCAACACCTGTCATCGTAACGCAAAAGAAAATTGAATACAGCAAAAGTTTCCCTTTATATTTAAATGCTTTCCATTCTTTCAATAACCTATCCGATGAGAAAATATTTGCCAAAGCATGAGATCCGCTAATCAGGAATCCTAAGGGACACAATATCGATGCAATGAATTTAAGAACGAAATTGGCACCGTAATCTCCAATGTTTACCGTAATGAAAAACATTTTACCAACTAATCCGGCATAATTAACAGCGATATAATTATCACGGAGCATTTCGTCCGTCACAAATAAACCTAAAAGCACTCCGCAAATAAAATATAGCACATAAGCCAACAAAAGTTCTTTGCCACATAACAATCCAAAACTACCATCTTCTAACGAGTAAAAACTATCACTATTCATAACTGCTTCTCCATTTCACGCAATAATCGCAAATACTTGGACAAGTCTGGTCAATGACAATTGACCGCAAACTGAATAAACTATTTCACCGACCTCACCGCCCTTCCAAATGTTTTTTGTAGTTCCTTTGTGCGCATTACGGCGAACCATAACATTGTTCTTTGCGAAGCTCGCGATCAGCATCCACGAGCCGCTAGCGTCGGTAAAGAGTTTGCCGCGAGCAAGCATTAGAACAATTGGCGCAACCGTTTTCTGCTTTCGCAGTGTACTTTTGGCTTGACCCAAAAGTAACCAAAAGGTCAAGCGCCGTACTCCAGGCAAACTTGTTCTACTGACTCCTGCGCGGCAAAAGCCAAACTCAGGAGGCACTCAAGACCGTCACATTGAGCGCCTCCTTCAAACATGGCTCTTTGCTTATCGCGCAGTTCGTCAAGAACAAGTAATTGCCTTGCGTAATGCGCGGTTGGGAACGAAAAACCGTTCATTAATTTTCCCGCTGCAACACCGGATTTTCCGATGTTCTAGCTGAAAAACAAATTATCGCGAACAATCGCTTGCTGCAGCGAATGTACATTCCCCCAGCCGCGAATATCCGGTAACGCCTTAACATCGTCCGGCACCGGCAGAAGCTCGGTTTCCTCGGTATCAGTCATGCTGCGCTTCACAAAATAACTGTTCAGCTGGCCGCTGGCGCCGTTTTCCCAGACAAAGCTGCCATTGTTGGTAATAGTCTCGCCGTTCGGCTGAACCGTGCCGTTAACAGCCGTCTTTTGCAAATTCAGCTGTTTAATCCCGAGCTCCGATAATGATTTCAACTCGCCAGCATCCGTAACACCGTTACCATTGGCATCTTGCCACACCCGTAACTGCGAATAGATGGCATCAGACGAATCTATTTTACCATCCTTATTGTCGTCATATTCCGCCAGCGCGTCGAACCCGTCTTTCGCCAGTGTACCGTCCTTCTTGCGCATTGCCTCGCCGAACAACTCCGAGCCGTCGCCGATTTTCCCGTCACCGTTCTTATCCAGCGCCAGCCAGCCGTCATCTTTGCCAATCCAGGTTGCTCTTTCGGCAAACTTGTTGTTGTCATAATCGAAATATGCGCCGTTCTTGATGAACTCCACTCCGTCACCGTCCAAGTCAAGTGCAATCGGATCACGGCGTAGCGGTAGTAATCCTAGAAGCCACTTCCACTTGTCTTCGTCATCGGGACCGGGTTCATCCGGTTTCGGATCGCTATGCTTTCCGCAAGCGTCACAATCTTTTACGGTACAACTCGGGTCACATTTTTCATTAATGTACGCATCATAAGCTTTGCCAACATCAGTCTGATCAATTATGTCAGAAAATTTCTGAAGATTTTCATAACCCACCATGAACGATTGACAAAAACGTTTAAACTCCTGTTTCCACGTCTTGCCTCGACCAAACAATATGAGCGCTCTTTGCATCGCTCTCATGGTAATAACAATGAGTTTCTCATGAAACCCGGCTTTAATCATTGCCAAGTCATATTCTTTCACCGCGTTGTTGTATTCTGCATATTTCTGTTTTTTTGTTTCGCACGACATATTCTGTTCCTCCAGTTACTTAAAATATCATTCGGTGAAAATGAAAAGCAGTGTAGCTAAAATAATTATCAAATAGTGTGTAATCATAATTGGCAGGATAGCTCTTTTGTTCGTCAACCAAAAATAAAAACAATACAGCAAAAAAGCGAGTATGGTGACGGGAAAAATCTGATTGATATAAATTCTCGGCAATAAGCAAATTGTTGCAATTCCCACCAAAACGCATAGAATAAACCTCCATCTTCTATGTACTTTGCTATTTTCTCGTCCCGACGACAATATTGGCACAATTATCGTTATCATAAGGAAACAAATTACAGCTATTTGCGCAAAATATAGCGTGAACGTATTAATAATCCTGTAAATTGAATTATAATTGGGCCAAACAACCCAAAAAGAAAATATGCTTTTTGAGCCAAATATGTATTTCATATACACATTGCCTACAACTGCAAGAGTTGCAATAGCAAACAATTTTTTTGCGCAATTGCGAAAATTCATAGTTACAACGAACCCACGTTTTTCCAAAATATAATCGCTGTATAACGAACCAACGACGCTTTTTTTATAGTGTTTCAGAAGAATCACTCTAATCAACACTATGAAAAATACCATTGAAAAAAATGCGTCAAACAAACTCCCTGTCGTTCTTAATAATAACATTTTCATATGCAATTCATTTGGAGATATATTTCCCTTTTCGATAATCTGCTGTATTGAGCTGATCAACGTACCTAATATAAGCACGCTCAATACTTTTCCCGTTATTGAAAAAACATAGCTCAATACAATCGGTTTCCAAACTTCAAGTAGTCTCCATAACCGCACTTCATTATTTATCTGAAGTTTGCAATTATCACTTAGACACGCACTGATTACTTCGATATCTGAGTTATGGAACTTACTATCCTTCTCCAACAGATCAAGCTGCTCATTCATTGCACCAGTGTCTTGCTTTTTTGCAAATATTTTTGCTTTCCAAAATCGCACACTTGGCCACTTGTACTTGTTGTCAATGCCGTCAATTACCGCCAAAGCACCGTCATAGTTTCCATCAGCAAATAACTGCTCAATTTCTTCAATCGCTTTGCCGACATACCAGTTGTTAACCAGCTTCTTGCCCGCGACCAAACTAAGAATTTTTATCCACATTTTTCCTCCTGTTGTTTTTATAAAAAAACTTGCCAAATTCAGCTATACCACTGGTCTCACCCCCTTCGAATATTTTTTCGTAACTCCATAGTGCGCCTTACGGCTAGCCACCTCAGCCCCAAACTCTCATCCGCATACTTGATCAGCGGATCGAGGAAGAAATCAATTACCCGTTTTTCGTTGGTCTTGATTTCCACCGTTCCCGCCAAACCGGGATAGATTTCTATCGTTCTGGGTATGGTCTTCAAATCCAGCGCCACCTTGATCTTGTACACCGGTCCGAGTTTTTCGTCTTCGATAGCGTCCGGGCTGACGAAGGATACTTTGCCTTTGACTACCCCGTAGCGCCTGCAATTTAAAACGAAAAAGCTCCGTCATATCATCGCTCATTACGCAAAACAACGCCCGGCACAATGCCGCATGTTGCTTCTAATGAGCTCAGTCTAATCGGAGCTTGTGTATTTAGTTATTGAATTTCTGGACGGATACTAACGTAAATTTACCGCTACCGGGAACACCGTGTACAAACGGACGAATGCGCGAGTCGATACCGATTGAAGCCAATATGTTGACATTTGCTTTCACAAAACAAAGAAACACCACCCAGCTCAAAACGAGCAGGCTGACAAAAACGGCAATATCAAACTGAAAACCAAACTGACCCTCTAACGCATCATCGAGCATTTCCGTAATATCGACTACATCGACCACCGAAACTGCCACGCATAGCGCAAACATAACCAATGCCAGCAATGCTACGCGAACACGTTTCGTTTTGAAAATGGACATATTCATCACTTCGTCCAAATTTACTTTACAGTGATGATACAGCACAATATTTATTATGTCAAGAAATTTAATCGCACATAATTGCTCTCTACGCAGCTGGCTGCTTCTGTTGCTCGCCCCGGGCTCGTTTCAGCGCCAAATCTACCAGTTCATCCAGCAACTTAGGATAGCTCAATCCGGTCGCTTCCCACATTTTTGGATACATGCTGATTTTGGTAAATCCTGGCAGTGTATTTATCTCATTAACCAGCAACCGTCCGTCTTTGGTATAGAAAAAATCCATCCGTCCCAGACCTTCGCAGAATAATGCCTTATAGGCTTTTACTGCCAATTTACGCACCGCGGCGGTCACTGCTTCATCGAGCGGCGCCGGTATTAGTAACTCAGCTCCGTCGGCGCTCAAATACTTGGCGTCATAAGAATAGAATTCTTTGGCAACGGCGATTTCGCCCGGTAACGATGCTCTTGGATACTCGTTTCCCAGCACCGAACATTCAATTTCCCGACCGTCGATAAATTCTTCGACCAGTATCTTCTTGTCATATTTAAAGGCGTCATGAATGGCAAACCAAAAGGAATCTTCATCGTTAGCTTTATTGACACCCACTGATGAACCCATATTTGCCGGTTTGATAAACAACGGCATCCCAAGTTTCTCAACTACCTGTTCGTAAACAATCTTGTCGCCTTTGTTAAATGCCAGATAAGCGCTGACTGGGACGGACTCGGCCTCAAGCAATTTCTTCATTGCGACCTTGTCCATGCCGACTGCTGAGCCGAGTACATCAGCGCCAACAAATGGTATCTCGGAAATTTTCAACAGCCCTTGAACAGCGCCATCTTCACCAAGCGGTCCGTGCAGCACTGGAAATGCCACATCGATTTCAATTTCGTTGATCGAATCGTCGAGGATTTCCAAAATGCGTCCATCGCCCGGCTGAACAGCCAGATGCCGCCCTTGAATGTTAATACAAATTTTTGCCGGATCGTCGCTATACAAAAACGGTTTATTGTTATCAAGATGATACCAATGCCCGTCCTTATCGATGCCAATTATTGTAATTTCATACTTTTGCTTATCCAGAGCCGCAATAACACTCTTCGCAGACAGCAGTGAAACTTCATGCTCAGCGGATTTCCCGCCACATAGCACTCCGATACGAATTTTTTTTGACACATTTCCCTCTTTCCGGCCGCGCAAATTAATTGCCTGTTAGCCAATTATGGTATATAATGTATTGAAAATATTTTGGAGGTAACTATGATAACAAAAGACATTAATATAATCGAGTTGGTGCAAAGCCATCCTGAGGCCATCGAAGTGCTACAAGCTGCAGGCATGGGTTGTATCGGCTGCATGGCAGCGCGGTTTGAATCGCTTGAACAAGGCGCGCATGCTCACGGCATCAACATTGACAAAATGGTCGAAGACATCAACGCGGCAATCGCAAAAGCCTAAATTAATCCAATTTCGGCAAACCACCCGTCAGGGTGGTTTTTTTATTTCATGGTGCATGCGCCGTCAACATCCATCGACAATATTTTATAATAAGCCGCTTTGCCGGCCTCGTTAAACCCGCTAACCATCGCACTGCCAATTGCTTCGCAATCAACATTAGCTTCAGCGATCGCTAACATCGTCGGACCGGCGCCACTGATTACCGCGCCGATTGCGCCGCCGTTTTTCGCGGCCGCAAATACTTGCTTCATTCCCGGCATCAAATAGGCCCGGTGCGGTTGATGTAATTTATCTTGAAGTGCTACCGCCAAGCTTTCCCGATCACCACTAAATAGCGCCGCCGTTAACAACGCCGCGTGACCGGCGTTAAATACTCCGTCGGCGTGCGCTATGAACTTGGGCAACGCAGACCGCGCCAACCTGGTCGGAACTTCGTAATCCGGTACTGCGACAATAAATTTTAAAGCAAATTTTGGTAAAAATCGCACGCTATTAACTTGTTCATTGCTTTGCGCAGAAACAGTAACCCCGCCCAATATAGCTGGCGCCACATTGTCTGGGTGCCCTTCAATTTTAGCGGCTATTTCGATCATTTCTCGTTTGGACAGCCCACCGTTCAGTAACAAATTGGCGCTGAATATTCCACTGACTATCGCAGCCGAGCTTGAACCCAATCCATGATTAAGCGGGATGTTGTTATCACAAAAAAAATTCACACCGGATATTTTTTTGTCCAACAGCGCAGCGGTTTTGGCAAAAGCTTTATAAATAATGTTTTTGTCGTTGCGCGGCAACTTGGCCGCGCCTACCCCGGAAATAGCGAATTTAATACCGCTATCCGTTAACTCGCTCTGCATATAATTATAAAAATTTAAGGCAATTCCCATACAATCAAACGCCGGACCAACATTGGCCGTAGTAGCCGGTACCCGAATGGAAATCTTTGAATCAGTCAAGATATGCCTCCGAATTTAAATTGCTTTTGCAATCTCAATTATATCGCCGACCACGGCGCTGCCGGTCGGTAACGCTCCAGCGCCGCGACCAAAAAACATCAAGTTGCCACAAGCATTGCCTTCAACAAATACCGCGTTGTAAGTGTCATTTACCGACGCTAATGGATGATCAAACGGCAAGCGTTGCGGCGCTACGGAAAGATTTATCGTACGTCCGTCGCTCTCGGCTTGGGCAATTAACTTATACATACAACCGGCGGCTTTGGCATCGGCGATATTTACCGCCGAAATGTGACGAATACCGGTTGTCTGCACTTCATCAAGCGTTTTCCAAACACCAAAGGCCTTGGCCGCCAAAATAATAATTTTACGGGCCGCATCCAATCCGTCGATGTCGCTTTTGGGATTTGCTTCAGCATAGCCTAAGCGCTGCGCCTCTGCCAGCGTCTCATAAAAATCCGCGCCATTTGCAGTCATTTTTGACAAAATATAATTAGTCGTGCCGTTGACAATGCCTCTGATACTCGTGATTCTATTTGCCGAAAGCGAATCCGACAACGCCTTTAACACCGGAATTGCGCTGCACACGCTGGCTTCATATAACAGACGCACACCACGTTCGCGCGCCATGATTTCCAAATCCGCGCCATGCAACGCCATAACATCTTTGTTCGCTGTCACAACATGCTTTTGGTTTTGCAACGCTGACACAATAAATTCAAATGCCGGGTGCTCGCCGCCGGTTAATTCCACGACAATATCGATTTCCGCATTCATGACAATATCACGAATATCATAAGTCAGCCGGTCTTGAACAAACGGCTCGTAGTGGCGGTCGGATTTTTTATCAAGGATCTTGACAATCTCCAAATGCGCGCCACAGCGTTCGGCGATTACATCGGCGTTCATACGCAATACTTCCATAACGCCACTACCAACGGTACCGCAACCCAGTAAACCAATTTTAACTGTCTTCATAGAACCCCCAGAAATAATTTATAATTGATAGTTGACAATTAACAATGAATATTCTCGCAAATTATTTTCGTTTAGCATTTCCCGGTTTGACCTTGTTCTCGGTGCCGTTAAGCAAACGCTTAATGTTCGCCCGATGGCGCAAGACAATGAATATTGCTACAACAATTCCAAAATATTTAATAACCAGTGGATAGTCAAAGTACCACATCAAAAAAGGTACCAGAATACCGCCGGTTACTGAACCGAGTGATACGTAGCGCGTTAAGGCTACCAGAATGATAAACACTACTAAAACAACACCGACAACTTTTGGTGCCAGCATTAATAACACACCGACACTGGTCGCAACGCCGCGACCACCGCGAAATTTCATCCACATCGACCAGTTATGCCCGCAAATCGCGGCAATACCGGCGATGACCATAATCAAGGGATCTGCCGAGAGTAGCTGTGCGAAATACACCGCTAACACGCCTTTAAGCATATCCGGTATCCCGACGAACAACGCCGCCTTTGGTCCCAACACCCGAAAAGCGTTAGTAGCGCCGGTGTTGTTGCTGCCATGCTCACGCAAATCGATGCCGTAAATGTTTTTACCAACAATCAACCCGAACGGTATCGCCCCAAGCAAATAACCAATTACAATTGCTAGAATATCCATATTCACCCCACGTTTTATGAGTTATCGAGTAGTCGAGTTATCAAGTTATCAAGTTATCGAACATCAGCAGATAATCAGATACCAGCTTTTACATTTCAGCTTTCAGCTTTTTGATTTCAGCTTTATCGTTAATCTTCCTCTTCTTGCCGCGCCCGCACGACCATATTGAGTGGCGTTCCTTCAAAACCGAACGCCTCGCGGAGCTTGTTCTCCAAAAACCGCAAATAGGAAAAGTGCATTACTTCCGGTTCATTTACAAAAAATACAAAAGTCGGCGGTTTTACACTTGCCTGCGTAGCATAGAAAATTTTCAACCGGCGACCCTTGTCGTTTGGTGGCGGATTTATCGCTTTGGCATCTTCAATTACTTGATTAAGCACACTGGTTTGTACCCGCAAGGCGTGTTGTTCGGCAACGAATTTGACAATGGCAGTTATCCGGCTTACTCGTTGACCGGTCAATGCCGAAATAAAGATTACCGGCGCGTATTGCATAAACGGCAATTCATAGCGGATTTCTTCCTGATAACGCAATGTCGATTTACTGTCTTTTTCGTAAAGATCCCATTTATTCACCACGATAATGCAGCCGCGTTTGGCATCGTGGGCAAATCCGGCAATTTTTTTGTCTTGCTCGGTAACTCCGGTAGTGGCATCGATTAGTATCAATACAACATCAGCGCGTTCAATCGCCCGCAACGACCGCATAACGCTGTAGCGTTCGATTGGCAACTCAACTTTGGCTTTGCGGCGCATACCGGCAGTATCAATTAACAAATACTTTTGACCATCACACTCAAACGGCGTGTCAATCGCATCCCGGGTTGTTCCGGGGATCTCGCTGACAATAACCCGCTCTTCACCTAGCATCCGGTTCACCAACGATGATTTACCGACGTTCGGTCGTCCGACAAACGCCACGCGGATAACATCGTCTTCCAAGTCTTCGTCACCGGTATTCTTTGGTAATACAGCAATAACTGCATCCAGCAAATCACCAAGATTGCGGGCGTTGGTTGTAGAAATCGGTATTGGTTCGCCCAATCCAAGATTATAGAACTCGTAAACATCGTTTTCCTGTTTTTTGCTATCAATTTTATTTACAGCTAATACGACCGGTTTACGACTTTGGCGCAACATTGCAGCAACCTCGATATCATCTGCCGTCATTCCGGCTTTGGCATCGACCATAAATAAAATTGCATCGGCTTCATTAATCGCCAGCATCGCTTGTGCGCGCATTTGCTTTAAGATAACATCGGATATGTCAAATTCAATACCGCCGGTATCAACCATCGTGAACTCGCGGCCGCTCCATTCGGTATCCATATAAATCCGGTCTCTGGTAACACCGGGCGTATCTTCAACGATTGACACTCGCGCCCTGCCCAAATAATTAAACAGCGATGATTTTCCGACATTCGGTCGTCCGACAATCGCTAAAATTGGTTTTGCCACAATTATTCCTCCATCTTCCAGTAGTGCAACAGCTGCTTTAATTCTACCGCGCCATCAGCGATTCGCAGTTTCGCGCCCACGGCTTGTTCTAGTTGCTCCGGGGTCATGTCATCCAGAAAAATATTTTCGCCTTTGCGAAGAGTAACCGCCGGAATTATCACACCATCCCGTTTTCCTGGCAAGGCTTGTAAGGTCTTTTGGATATCGCTGCCGGTAAGCAGTCCGGTTACTGTAATGCTTGGACCAAAGAAATCATTTTTGACCACTACTAACCGCACTTGCAAATTACGAACCTTTAACTCCGCCAACAATGGGCGGATAATCGATTCAGCCAGCACACCGCAAACAACATCAATGTGTAGCGGCGCTTCGTAACCTGCCGGCAACATCACGCAACTGCTCCAGTCTTCAATAAACGCCCGGGCAATGCCAACGCCGTTTTCGATCTGCGGATATTCTTCATATTCAGCGGACTTTGGTAGCGGCTGTTCGGCTAATATGTAAAATTCATCGGACAGAAAAATAAAATTACCAAATACATTGCCAAATTTAGCTTTGTCTTGCCATTTCTTCACCTGTTTTATTACCGCGCAAGCTATTTCTTTGGTCACCGGCTGAAGCTGCGGCAATTTATCGCGAAACTTAGTCAAGCCGACCGGCACCAGCGCTAAAGACAAAATTTGTTCACGATATTTGAACAGATCCCGCAACGTGCGTTCAAGTGCAAATCCATCATTCCAGCCCGGACAAAAGACAATTTGTAAATTCAGTTCCGTCTCTAACGCAAACAATCGTTCCAATTGCGTGTTTATTTCCGCCGCCTTGGGTTGACCGAGCATTTTCGCCCGCAGTTCCGGGTCGGTAGTATGCACCGAAACATACAGCGGCGATATTTTCAACCGCTCTATCCGCGCAAAATCACTTTTGGTCAGGTTGGTAAGCGTAACATAACTTGAACTCAAAAAAGAAAGCCGATAGTCATCGTCTTTTACATACAAGCTGGTGCGCATTTTTTTTGGCAGCTGATCAACAAAACAAAATACACACTTGTTTTTGCAAGTGCGAATCTTATCAAATACCGCGCTTTGCATAACTACACCGAGCGATTCATCATAGTCTTTTTCAATTTCAAACAGCTTTTCTTCACCAGTGGTGGTCTTGACCAACAATTCTATATACTCATCGGCTAACACTATTTGCAAATCGATCAAATCTTCCAGCGCGTAGCCATTAACTTGTAGTATTTCATCACCCGGTTGCAACTCTAGCTCAGATGCAATGCTGTCCGGCAATATTTTGTCAATAATCGCTATATATTTTTTACTCATTACTCCCCGCTGCATATCAAACATGACTGTTCATAATTAATAATCGTGTGTAAGAAAATAACACGCCCCACAGTATAACACATTACCGCGCAAAATAAAAACACGCCCGAGCGTTAATCTCGAGCGCGTCAAACTATTTTCCCTAACTTCCTACCTCTGACCTCTTATTTACTAAAGATGCTTATATCGATCATGCTCTTCAGCTTTTTTGGCAGCATTGAAGTTTTCCACTTCAGAAAGATAACCGGTAATGCGGCGCAACCGACGAATATCCGACTGTGGTTTTGCTATCAACTCGACTTCCTCGTCATTTACACGAACGATTTCGAGCGAAGACAACTTTTGGTTGCGCTCAGATTTCATTCGCTCACACTCACTACTTACCAAAAACTCAATATCTCGCATACTCAAATTGCTGTCCGCTTGAACATTAATTCCGTTAACTACACACTCAATCATGATTATTCTCCCAGTCATCAATAGATTATTTCAGGTATCTTCCTGTGTAGCTATTGTATCACCGCATAAGCGCAAACACAATATCTAGTGTGCAATTAAAAGTTTATTTCTATATACTGTTATTTCTTTGCAATTCTTGAATAAAGCGTAAGCGCGAAAAAAATGCCGCTAGCCGTCACAACGATAGTAGCGCCGCTGGCAAAATCAAAATAATAGGACAACGACAATCCGCCGATAACCGAGCACTCCGCAAAAACTATTGCCCAGAGCATCGACTTGATAAAACCCAATCTAAGCAGCAACGCCGCAGCCACCGGGACTATCATCAGCGCTCCGACTAACAGCACCCCGAGCACCGTCATGCCGGCCACAACAGTAACCGCCGTGGCAATTCCGAAACCAAAGTTTAACCGGTTAGTATTAATCCCCATAGTCAAAGCGACATCTTCATCAAAAACCGTTATCATCAGTTTCCGATAATTAACCAAAACAAAAATTCCAACTGCTAACGCGCACACGCCAACAATAACAATATCACCATAAGATACGGTAAGGATACTGCCAAACAAATACGCAAACACCCCGCCGCCAGCCGGTTTAGCTAGCCCCAAAAATATTACCGCAAGCGCCATGCCAATGTAAAACATAATCGCTAAAGCCATATCCGCGTAGCTAGGAAGTTTTCGCCGCACCAATTCAATAACAACGGCGCCGATTACCGCCGCAACAACTGCGGATAGCAACGGCGCTGCGTGAAAGTAAATACCAATCATCACTCCGGCAAAAGCGATATGACCAATACCATCGCCAATCAGCGATTGCCGCCGCACCACAATAAATAACCCTAACATCGGGCAAAGAACCGCCGTAATCGCACCGACCAGCAGCGCCCGGATCATAAACGAATGTTGAAATATTTCCATGAATCTTCCTTAATACAAACGCGGTCAATAACTTGTCACAGACATATTAGCAGGGACTACCACGCCATTCTAACACTATAGCGACGCGCGGGCAAATAAAATGACATTTATGATCGTTTCACCATAACCATGCCGGGATGTAATAAATATTCTCCTCGTGCTCAAGCTTATCTTTGCTCACAACAATACCCGCGCCGAGCTTGTTCATTGTCATAAATTCACACAAACCATTAACGTCGCTACGCGAAATACTGTTTCGGTATTTTACTTCTATCGGCAGCAGTAAACTACCCTGACTGACTACTGCGTCGACTTCTCGATCAAAGTCGCGCCAATAGTAAACCTCGCTGTAATCCGCCAACGAACGGTTGCACAAGTTCTGTATTAACGCCGTTTCCGCCAGACGCCCTTCGTCAGCGCTATCCACCAGCTTTTTTTTCAACAATGCATTACGAATGCCGGTGTCAGCAATATAAAACTTCTTGTTCTTTCTCAGTATTTTTCCGGTGTTGCGCGAATAATTATCGATAATCATCACCAATTTTGCAATTTGCAAATATTCCAGATACTGCATCACCGTGTTCTTGTCTGCGCCTACTGCGGCAGCAATAGTCGAATATGGCATCGCTTGTCCCTGATTGCCGGCGATAAAGAACATAATCCGCCGCAAAAATACCGGATTCCGGATATTGAATAATTCCACAACATCCCTTTGCAACCCGCGTTCTATGATGTCTTCAACCAGCGTAATCTGCCATTGTGTCGGGCTGGCCATTTTGAAATATTCCGGATAGCCCCCTGCAAAAAGATACTCAGAATAGAGCGCATGAATATAAGGCGCCACGGATTTGATTTCAATATACTTGCGCTTGATTTCAGCATACCAGTTTTCAACATCAGACAACTCTGTCGCGAGATGAAGCACGCTACTTGCCTGCGCAACATTGTCATTAGGACGCAAGGACTGCGAAAACCGATAAAACTGTGTGAAGTTGAGCGGTAATATCCACAAATTTTTAATCCGACCCAGCAACGAGTCTTTGGACTGGTGAAACAAAGCGGTTGACGAAGACCCGCTCACCACAAATTTTATTTTGTGTTTGCGATCGTAAAGCGCCTTAAGGTGCATCTGCCAGTCAGCCGAGTACTGCACCTCGTCAACAAATACATATATCTGATTGCTCAGTTTTCGCGGTTGCTCAAATAATATCGCGGCCAAATACTCGTTGATGATAGCCGTCATATTCACCCGGTCCAGCGCCGGATCATCAGCCGGAATAAACAGTATCCGCCGCTTGTCGATGCCCCTTTTCAACAAGCGCTCTATCGCCTGCATAATAATAGTCGATTTACCCACACGCCGCGGACCGACCAGCGCAGTTATCCGTTCTTGTTCCAGCGACGCCAGCAAATCTTCCAGTTCATCCCGCTCCAAAGCCGGAACTAACGCTGAATCTACAGCGCCAGTCCCCCACCAATGGTTTATCCCCGCCAAAACATCTTTCATATTTTTCACACTCGCTCATAAATTGTTACACTAAGCTTTGACTCCATTCTACCATTTTAGGTGATTATGTTCAACATAATCACGACTTTAAGACGATTATAATCACCGCAAAACAGACGGCGACCGTTACCAGTGCGATAAAAAACCACCGCAGCTCCCAGCACGAACCGGAGACGGCGGTGGTTTTTTGTATGGTATCCTGCCCTGAATATGTGATTCGTGCCACCAATCGATCATAGTGCTCGCCGCCAGAATATAATTACTTCAGTTCGTGTTCAGCATAAGCTCGAATTTTCGCTACAAATCTGCGAGCAGCATCGAGCTGTTCAATTACCAACTCAAGTGCTGGTTCAAAAAAATCAACATAGTCGCTGTTTTGTCGCAACCGCTGGGCCGCCATCGCATCGCGGACAAAGTTCCGATCAAACTCCGCTACTCCGACATAATGCTGAGAAAACAATGCCAGCACACCAGCATGCGTTTTGGAATAGCAGTTTTCTCAATATCAGGCAACTTTACGTCCCTCCCGCCTCACAGACTGATAGAATGGCAATATTGGTAACAGACGGTCGAATTCTATCTTTTCCTGAATAAATATTGTTGGAACAACATGGTACTTAATACAGATGTCAGTCGCGATATCATCAATATATCTATAAAACAAATGGTGTTTATTTTTCGGCAAGTCAGTAAAAATCATAATGTCGATATCAGATTCCGCCCAAGCATCGCCGCGGGCATAAGAACCAAACATCACAATATCACCAGCAGACTCCTGCATTGCTAATTTAATTCTGTCGATTATTTCCTTGATTATTTTCTCAAGAACCTCTGGATCCAATTTTCGCAATCCATTATCCGGCATAGCTTTTTGCTCAATAACCATAGTAATCACCACCTAAAAAATCACCGATACAACAGCATCACATCGCATTTGATATTTACTCAAAATTGCTTTCATCACTCAAAAACAGCTTTTCCAAACTATCCACAAATAAACTGGCGGTGGTCAGCCACTTTTCGACTTGTCCGCTATCAAAGCTATCCGGGTCTCCATAGTCAGCTTTTTGGCGATACTCAAACATTCTTCCATAGAATCGTCCGAGATCGACATCAACCAGCCCGGTATTGACAAATTCACGATTAAATATTCCCATAATTCCGCCGTGTTTTGAGGACGAATGATTTCGCGTTAAAAGCAAAGCAACCACTTCATAAAAACAGGCATAATATATTCTGTTTACCGCTGAACGAAATTTCCTGTGTTCAAATAATAATTTTGCATCATCCAGTGTTTCACCAGCGCATGTCCGTCTGTAATTAATCAATTCGCCTAGCGTATTCATACGGCAATTCCCTCACGGTCGATGTTTTGTTTGAGCGGGTGAAAATCCATTTTCTTCCAATCAGCGATGTTTTTGACTATCACTCCAAAAACGACATCGAATCGCAAGCCAACATCATACGCCAAATCGAAAATCCCTTCTTCAACTTCATTGGTCGCATTCTGATTGACCAGCGACAACACGTCAATATCCGACTCTATAGAATCATCTCCTCGCGCCTTGGAACCAAACAATATCAGGCTATCCATATTATATTTTTGTGCTATTTTCGCTTTTAGCTCGGTAATAGCCGTTGACTCATTGGCAGTTAACATAAACACCTCCGATGCTCAACTACATTCTAACACTATAGCGGCATACGGGCAAACAAAACCACCGCTGTTTCCGTCGCAAAGGAGGCACTGAATAATCTCATTTCGAAATTACACATTGTCGTAAACGCACAGAACAAGACCTTGCAATCTTGCACTAAACTTTTCAACAATTATTCAGTGCCTCCCTAACCGGAGACGGCGGTGGTTTTAGTAATAATTTTCCGTCATGAATGCTCAGTTCACGGTGTTTTCGCTAATTACCTGCTCACAGTTTGCAATAAACCGTTCTGCACTCTCGAAAACACCTTCAAACATTTCTGGACTGATTACCGGAATATCTGCATAATCGGCTTTATGTCGGAACTCAAACATTTCTGAATAAAAGCGGCTATTCGAAACTGATATTTTTCCGGTTTTGACAAATTTCTGATTTAGCAAAGCACGTACTCCACTGTGTTTCGGTGAACTCAGATCAAAGAGCAACAATAAGGCAATGACTTCATAAAACAGCGCATAATATACACGGTTTGCGGCTGACAAAAGTTTCCCCGCATCATAAAGGATGCGGGCATCGTCCAACGTTTCAGTAGCCCGCTCACGCCGATATTGGATAATCTGGTTCTTCATGCGGCTATTCCTTCTCGGTCAATAACTTGTCGCAGACTGTATTGACCGGGACTGCTACGCCATTTGCTTTCTTCCAAAATGATCAAACCAAACACGACATCGCTGGCTATTTCAATGTCGTGGGCGATATGAATAATCTTCTTTTCCACACTCCAATCAACCGGTTGATCCAGCAATATCAGCAAATCAACATCCGACCATACATCGTCGTCACCGCGTGCCTTAGAACCAAACAAAATCATTTTCTTTATTGGAAAATTTAGGGCGATATTCGTCTTCAATTCAGCTATTGCCAAGGACTCGTTCGCAGTTAACATATTGACATACCTCCAACGTGCAACTACATTTTAACACTATAGCGGCATACCAGCAAACAAAACCACCGCAACTCCCGGTGCTAACCGGAGGCGGCGGTGTTTTTTGCTATTATCATATGTACCACGCTTTGACTATCTCTAAATTTTCATCTTTAGCATGTTTATCGCTAACCTCGAACACTGCATAACACTTGCCTTCGATGTTTTGAGTACTAGCATAAACGACCCCAATGATGCCATTTGTCACACAACAATCCCTCAAATAGTTGGTAAAATAGTATTCGCTAGCGTAATCATTAGGGTTTACTGCCTGAATTACTCCCGTGTGTTCAGGAAATAGTTCAACTTTATGTTACGGCCTGTATCTTTGCTCGCCCTGCTTTCACAGGTACTTTATCTTTCCGCTTAGCACCCCGCATTACTGCGACGCACCGGAATTTGCTACCCAGCCTCTTGGTAGTTACCGGGACGGGACTCTCACCCGCTAGTATTGTTCAGCCTTCTGGACAAACACAAAAAACCGCCCGGCAGTTATGCCAAGGCGGTTTTTGTTTTAGTCTATTCGCTCCAATACCGTCACGCTCTCAACGTGATAGGTTTGTGGAAACATATCTACCGGTGTTACTGAAATACATTTATATTTTTCAGAGCAGAGGATTTTCAAATCCCGTGCCAGCGTTGCCGGATTGCAGGACACGTAGACTATTCGGCGTGGTTGAATTTTCTCGGCGTATATCCGCAGTTCGTTTTCGTCACAACCGGTGCGGGGCGGATCAACTACCACTACTGTCGGTAAAAACTCAGCCATATCCGGTTTGGACAGCACTGCCGCAATATCACCGCAAAAGTACTCGGCGTTTGTTATATCGTTTATTATCGCGTTTCGTTTGGAATTTTCTACGGCTGCGGAAACTATTTCCACGCCTACTACTTTTTTGACGCTACCGGCCATGAACAGGCCAATCGCCCCGGCGCCGCAATAGGCATCGAGCAGTATATCATCCGGTTGCAGCTCAGCTACTTGTTTGGCAATCGCGTACAGCCGCTCGGCTTGATTGGTGTTGACCTGAAAAAACGATTTTGCCGACAGTTCAAACTTCAAGCCGCACATTTTTTCAGTAATATAATTTTCACCCCATAACACAATTTCCCGCACACCGAGAATTACATTGGTGTTCATCGAGTTGACAATCTGGACAATAGAAGTCACTTCCGGCATCGCTGCGCGAACCAAGCGAACAAACTCGTTCTTCTTGTGAAATATCGGCATCGCGGTCACTAACACGACCATCGCCTCGCCGGTATTCACCCCTGCCCGGCCGATAATATGCCGCAACCAGCCGCGACCGGTTCGCTCATCGTAGGCGTGCAAATCCAAATCCGTGGCTATTTTCTTGACACAAGCGGCGATTTTGTCATTCAAATTGTGTTGAATCGGACAAGTTTCCATATCAATTACGGTATGGGTGCCTTGCGCGAAAAAACCGGCAACTAACCGGTCGTGCTTGTGCTGAACTGGCAACTGCATCTTGTTCCGATAACCAAATTCTTCCAGATCCGGAACTATCGCACCAACCATGCTTTCAGCTAATCCGCCAATGCGAACAATCGAATTTACTACCGAGGAGCGTTTCATCAGCAATTGTTCGGCATAGCTCAAATGCTGTAATTGACAACCGCCGCAGCGCTCATAGATAGCGCACTTGGGCTGAACTCGTTCAGGTGAACCAGCCAAAATTTCGACGATTTTTGCCCGAGAATAACTTTTTTTGTTTTCGGTATTGCGCACCAATAACCGCTCGCCGACGATAGCTCCGGCGACAAACACCGGCTTGCCGTCAATTCTGCCGACCCCCTCGCCGCTATGCCCGTAATTATCTATTGTAACTTCATAAGTATTGTTCATCATATCTCATTTCAAAATTATTTTTACACTCTATATTCTTTAACCACTCAACCACAACAACCACTCGCCTACTTAACCACTTCAACCACTTGACTACTAACTTGTTTAGGTTTCACATCTTCATCTTTCCTGCGTTTACCATACTTATCATAGCGTTTTAGTGTTTGCAATGCCAGGTAATGCACGCTGCCGCGCGAATAATCACCTTTAGCATTCATCACTCCGGCTTTTGTGCCGGTCAATAGCTCCAGACCTTCATCGATGGTTTTCACAGCGTAGATATGAAACTTACCCGTGCTTACGGCTTGCACCACTTCATCATTTAAGTTTAAATCGTCAACGTTCGTTTCCGGTATCATTACTCCTTGGGTTCCGGTCAATCCCTTAAGTTTACAAACCGCAAAATAGCCTTCGATTTTTTCAGTTGCTCCACCGATTGGCTGTACTTCGCCTTTTTGATTTACCGAACCGGTAACAGCGATGTACTGTTTTATCGGCAAATTGGCAAGACTGGAAATTATCGCGTACAGTTCGGTCGACGAAGCGCTATCACCGTCAATACCGCCGTATTCCTGTTCAAAAGTCAGGCTGCAGGACAGCGATAGTGGCTGGTGTTGCGCATACTTATAACCGAGATAACCGTTTAATGTCAACACGCCTTTGGAGTGAATCTGACCGCTCATGTTCACTTCGCGTTCGATATTTACCACACCGGCGCGGCCCATGTAGGTATTGGCAGTGATTTTTGACGGTTTACCAAACCGGTAGGAACCGACCCCAAGCACTGCCAAGCCATTAATCTGACCGACTCGTTCGCCTTCGGTTTCCACCAGAATTTTTCCGTCGGCGAACAACTCGTGCAACCGCTCTTCATACATATTTTCCCGATTGTTTTTTTCAAGGATGGTTTTGGCGATAACTGCGGCATCGACATTTTTTTTGTTATCAACTGCCGCCCAGGCATCGGCTTCACAAATAAGCTCAACAATATCTTTAAATTTGGTACTGAGCTTTTTTTGACTGCCAGCCAAACGGCTGGTGTATTCGACAATTTTCACCAACGCCTCGCTATTAAACGGTCGCAGCTTATCTTCATCGACTATCGAACTGATAAATGATGTCAACTTTTCCAGATTATCGTGATTGTTTGGCATTTCAGTATCAAAGTCAGCATGAATTTTGAATAACTTCCCAAATTCTTCGTCATACTGACAAAGCATATGGTACAACCACGGACTACCCAGCAACACTACTTTCACTTTCAACGGAATGGTCTGCGGGCGCAAACTCGACATCGCGTATAAACTATATTGTTCACCGAGATTTTCTACCGCCAATTCGCGGGTACGCAACGCGCGTTTCAACCCATCCCATGAACCGATATTTGTCAATACATCGCGGGCATTGATTATCAAGAATCCGCCATTGGCACGATGTAACGCACCGGACTTGATCATTGAATAATCAGTGGTCACCACGTTCATCCGATTTTCATATTCTACCCGCCCCAGTAAATTGTAATAGGTCGGGTTTTTCTCAAACACTACCGGCGCGCCACTCTGCTCGCGATTGTCCACCAGCAAATTTACCGAGTAGCGTTCGGCGATCGATTCGCTGCCTTTTTTCTTGAACATCGCAAACATGTTGTCTTCTTCTTGAGTTTGCGGTTTGAAATCGGCAACGTTCTTGACCATATCCTTTTTAACATTTTCCAAATAGGCAATGATTTCCGGCACAGCGCCATACTGCGTCAACAGCGTTGAAAGCTCGCTTTCAATTGAATACAGCGCAATTTCTTCATCCAATTTTCGTAGTTTTTCACGCATCTCGCGTTCGCTTTGCTGCATATGCCGGACAACTTCCATCGCCAGCTCATGCACCGCGAACATTCGCTTATCCACTTCTTCGCGTTGGTGTTTTTCCAATTTCTGATATTCTTCCTGGGTAAGCGCTTTGCCATCGAGTGTTGGTACGCCGACAAATCCGGTTTGCGACCATTGCGGTGTCACACCCATGGTTTCTGATTGGTCGTTAAATTTCAAAAACAGCTCGCTGCGTTCTTCCTGTAATCCCTTTAATATCAGCGCTCGCGACTGTTCATAGCCTTCGGATGAAAACGCTCTGGGTATTGCGTTCTTGACTTCGTTGACCAAATGCTCCATGGCATTACGAAATTCAGTTCCCTGACCAGCCGCCAGTTCAATGGCAATCGGCTGTTCCTGTTTTTCAAAATTATTAACGTAAATCCAGTCAGTGGCTATTGGTTTGCCAGCAGCGATTTTCGCGACCGCCTTTTTGGCATAAGTAATTTTTCCAGTACCGACAACACCGGAAATAAAGACGCTATAGCCATTACTCTTCATACCCAAACCAAATTCAACGGCTTTTATCGCTCGCTCTTGACCGATACTGTCGGCAAGCGGCACAATTTTTTTGGTCGATTTCGGCAATTTACTTGTACAGCAATTATATTTTAATTCATTGACTGCCAGTTCGCGGAATCCGCTCATAGCCGCTCCTTTAGCAATTTATTTACCAAATCCGGTTTGGCGCGACCACGACTAAGTTTCATTACACAACCAACTAAAAAGCCAATGGCCTTTTCTTTTCCGCCGCGATAGTCCTCGACTGACTGCGGATTAGCCAGAATGACTTCTTCAACAATCGCGACAATTTCATCGACATTGCTAATTTGCACCAAACCTTTGTCAGCAACAACTTGCTTAGCAGTTGCACCGCTTTGCCACATTTCTTCAATAACTGTTTTAGCGATTTTCCCGGAAACAGTACCATCTTTTATCAAGCTCAACAAACCGGCGAGATTTTGCGGCGATATCGGGCAGCGCTCAATTTCGACATTGTTGGCATTGAGCAGTCGTGACAGCTCGCCAGTCAACCAGTTGGCTACTAACTTTGCATCACCGTCCATTTCGCGTACCGCATCATAATATTCGGCGAACGCCCGGGTTGAAGTGATAACATTAGCATCATATACCGACAATCCGTCGGTCGCCATCAACCGCTGAATCCGACTATCCGGAAGTTCCGGCAATTGCATTCGAACATTTTCAATCAATTGTTTGCTAATCATCAGCGGCGGCAGGTCTGGTTCAGGAAAGTAACGATAATCATCGGCCTGCTCTTTGCTGCGCAGCGACAAGGTGATATTTTTGGCTTCATCAAAAGACCGGGTTTCTTGAATTACCCTGCCGCCATCATCGAGAATTTCCGCCTGACGGATTTGCTCATATTCTAATCCACGCTGCACTGAGCGAAAGGAATTGAGATTTTTCAATTCCGCGCGGGTGCCAAACGGCTCAGTTTCCGCCAGCCGCAAGGAAATATTGGCATCGCAGCGCAAGCTACCTTCTTCCATTTTGCAATCAGAAACATTGATATATTGCAATATTGTTCGCATTTTTTCCATATAGGCTTTGGCTTCTTCGGGGGTGCGCAAGTCCGGTTCAGAAACTATTTCAATCAACGGCACACCGGTACGGTTATAATCCACGCAAGTTGTATCCGAGGTCGTAATCGTGCCGGCATGTACCAGCTTTCCGGCATCTTCTTCCATGTGAATGCGGGTAATGCCGATGCGCTTTATATTTCCGTCCACTTCAATATCTAACCAGCCATGCTCACAAATCGGTAAATCAAATTGTGAAGTTTGAAAATTCTTTGGCAAATCAGGATAGTAGTAATTCTTTCTGTCGAATTTGGAATAATTAGCAATCTGGCAATTCAGCGCCAAGCCGGCGCGAATCGCGAACTCTACTACCGCTTTATTAATAACCGGCAGCACTCCCGGCAATCCCAGACACACCGGACAAACGTTGGTGTTCGGCGGACTGCCGAATTCGGTGCTGCAACCGCAAAATATCTTGGATGCGGTTTTTAATTCGACATGGACTTCCAGTCCGATAACTGTTTTGTATTTCACTTGCCACCTCCACACGGGGCAATTTTGTTTGCCAATCCGGATGTCTGTTCAAAGGCACAGCCGACGCGCAATAATAACGCCTCAGATAACGGTGCGCCAATTAACTGCATCCCAACCGGCAGATTATTGGTAAACGCGCAAGGCAAAGATAACGCCGGCACCCCGGCAAGATTAACTGTAACCGTGCAGATGTCGGATAAATACATTGCCAACGGATCGTCGGTTTTTTCGCCAATTTTAAAAGCCTGCGTTGGCGCAACCGGCGTTAACAGAACATCGACCTGCAAAAACGCGGCATCAAAATCATTTTTAATCAATCGCCGAACTTTTAATGCTTTATTGTAGTAGGCATCATAATAGCCAGCCGACAACGTGTAAGTTCCAAGCATTATCCGCCGCCGCACTTCCTCGGAAAAACCCTGTTCCCGAGTGCGCTCCGACATGTCGACAATGTTTTTGCCTTCCACCCGCAAGCCGTAGCTAACGCCATCATAGCGCGCCAAATTCGAACTGGCTTCGGCAGTTGCAATAATATAATACGTAGCCAATGCATACTTGGTATTTGGCATATCGACTTCAATTATTTCTGCGCCCAAGTCCCGATATGTTTGCACCGCTTGTTCCAATGCCGCAGCCACTTCGGCGCTCAAGCCCTCGCCGAAATACTGTTTAGGCAAGCCAATTTTCAGACCGCGGACACCGTCATAAATTCCGGCTGTATAATCTTCACAAGGCGCGTTAATGCTGGTTGAATCGCGCTCATCATAACCGGCAATGACATTCATCAACAAAGCGTTGTCATAAACATCGCGCGTTAATGTGCCAATAGTATCCAAACTCGACGCATAAGCAACCAACCCGTAGCGCGACACCCGGCCATAAGTCGGCTTCATCCCGACGATACCGCAAAAAGCCGCCGGTTGCCTTATTGATCCACCGGTATCTGAGCCAAGCGCCCACAGCGCCTGACCGGAAGCGACTGCCGCCGCGCTACCGCCGCTCGATCCGCCCGGCACCCGGCTCAAATCCCAAGGATTGCAGGTAATATGATAACCGGAATTTTCCGTAGATGAACCCATCCCAAATTCGTCCTGGTTGGTTTTCCCCAGAACAACAGCTCCAACGGCATTAAGCCGGTCAATAACCGTCGCATTGTAGGGCGGAATAAAATTTTCCAAAATCCGCGACCCGCAAGTTGTCCGGATTCCTTGGGTGCAAATATTATCCTTGACTACCCCTGGCATCCCGGCAAGAGGTGAACTGCTTTCAACTGCAACAGCCTCAGAGTCATCGCATATTGTAATAAATGCTTTTACCGCCGGTTCAACAGCCGCAATCCGCTGCTTAACACTTTCAACCACATCTGCCGCGACTATTTCGCCATTACTAATTCTCTTGTGTAACTGATTTATCGTTTGTCGAAACATTTCCATAACACTCTCCGAACCAAAATAATTCTTACTTGATAACTTGATAACTTGGCGAAGCCTACTTTTCTACCACGGTCGGCGCGATAAAATACTCACCATCAGTTTCCGGCGCATTTTGCAGGGCGGTAACATGGTTCAAAGATGGTTTTCTAATGTCCTCGCGATAAATATTGGTCGTTGGGACAGCATATATCATCGGTTCGATATTTGTTGTGTCAACCGAATTCAACACTTCCATATATTCGATAATCGCGCCGAGTTGAACGGAAAACTTTTCCAGTTCCTGCGGGCTTAATTGCAACCGGCTAAGGCTAGCCACTTTTTCTACTTGTTCTCGACTGAGCATCTGCCCTCCTAGTTTTTGTAAACAACTTTTATTTCTAAAGCCGCAGCTATTTGTTTTAGCGGCAAATAAACTATTTCTTTTTGTACATAAGGCGGTTTTGGCAAATATGTGTTCATATAGCCATTAGCGGTTATTGTATTATCTTTCAAAGTTACTTTTAGCGACTTATCTTTTTTGGACAGGTAATATGAACCATTTTCGCCTTCATCCACAGTTACCCCGAGCGCGTCATTCACGGTAATAAGCGGCAGATAGTAATCTTTATCAACTTGAGCCGAGTTTGGCAACCAGATAACCCGGTCATTTACCATGATTTTTTGTTCACCCGGGACAATTGATAAATTAAGCGGCTTTGCCATTAGCAATTCCTCGAACCGATCGTGAATAGCCTGAACAATCACCAACTCAGACACATACGAAGGACTTTGTGGCAGAGCGGTGCGATAAACTCCGCCGTTAATAATATAGACAAACCCCAGCTTGCTCAACTGGTCAAAATAAGCGCCGGCGATCAGCCCGTACGCGTCGCCGGAATGTCCGGTCAAGCGCCAGCCGCTGCACAACTGATCAACTACGTTTATTCCCAAGCCTTCTTGACGAAACAAGCCAACCTGCTCATCTAACCCCTCATAGCCGACACCCATCCAATACAGTTGTTGCATCATATCGGCCGAATGTTTAGTCATAATCCTGGTATCAGCTAAAATACCGCCATTTGCTAATGCCATCATAAATTTCATCATATCATTAGCGGATACCCGCAGTCCGCCGGTCGGACTCCAACCCAATGCGCTTCCATGCGGCGCAGTTATTTTCACAGGCAGCGGTTTACCATTGCCGCCTTCATCCAACACTGCGCTGGGGCTACCGGAAATATAGCGATAGGTACAGCCAAAGCGCTGCCAGTTGACAATATCGGCCGGTTCAAACCCGGCATCCATACCCAGCGGTTGCAGAATGTTTTTCTTGCAGTAAGCATCAAACCGTTCGCCCGATGCCATTTCAACAATACTACCCAGAATTCCAAACCCCAAATTGCTATAGGAAAACTCTTCACCCGGGGCGTTGGCTGAAAATAATGATTTCTCGTAATATTTCCCTTGCGGCGTGATAAGCTCGGACAACGCCATCGTTCTAAACAATCTGCCGTTGCTCTCAACAAATTTATTGTAACAGCCACTATCTTGAATGCTAGAGGTATGTAACAGTAACTGCCGGACTGTGATTATTTCCTGTGGGTACATTGGATTTCGCACCAGATAGCCGAGATACTTTGAAATATCATCGTCCAGAGAAATCCGCCCTTGATCGTATAACTGCATAATTGCCGCCGCAACGATCATTTTACTCAGTGATGCTACTCGAAATATTGAGTCAGCGTTCATGGGCATCGAAGTCGAAATATTCGCGTAGCCGTAACCTTTGGAAAAAATCGGCTGCTCGTTTTGAAACACGACAATCGAAACTCCAACTAACTTGTTTTCCGCCATCGTAGCGCGCACGGATTTGTCAAAATCCGTTCCGGTATATGCCAGACAATTACCACTAAGTAATCCCAGCGCAAATACCGTAGCGCAAACCAGCCTGATATATAGTTGTAAATACTTTTCAATAACTGTCAATCTATTCACTGCTTTCCGTTGCTGCGAGCATCGCTAAAAATTCCATTTCATCAATAATCGTCAGCCCGAGCTTTTCAGCTTTAGCCAATTTACTGCCAGCATCAGCGCCAACCAATACAAAGTCAGTTGCCTTGCTCACCGCCGCTAGTGTCTTTCCGCCATTCTGTTCAATAAGCTGTTGTGCTTCAGCACGCCGGAGATTAGGCAGGGTGCCGGTAATGACAAAGCTCTTTCCCGTAAATATTCCAGCTGCAATAACTTCTACCGGCATTGTCAGTCCACAACTTATCAGTCGGTTTACCAAGTCACAATTGGTGGAATCAGCAAAATATTCGACAATACTTTCCGCGACACTGCTGCCGCAGGCTTCAATCGCTTGAATTTCCGCAACATTAGCTGCCATAACATTGGTCATTGACAACATTTTTTCAGCGAGCAATCGCGCGGTTTTTTCACCGACGTGACGAATTCCCAAACCATACAGTACTTTATATAATGGCGCGGCTTTGCTCGCCGCTATCGCCGCCAAAAGATTTTCAATTGATTTTTCACCAAAGCGCTCCAAACCAGACAGATTGGCTTTTTGCAAACTATACAAGTCCGCTACATCGCTAATTAATCGGTTCTTTAACAATAATTCGACATTAGCCGGTCCTAATCCTTCAATATTTAACGCGTCGCGGGATGAAAAGTGGATAATTTTTTCTTTAATTTGCGCCGGACAGTACTTGTTAATACAGCGAATGGCGGCAACGTCATTTAGTTTCTGCAATTCGCTTCCGCAAGCCGGACAGCGCTTCGGAAATTCATAAATCTGCTCGCTGCCATCGCGAAGTTGCTTGCAAACATTGACAATTTCCGGGATGATTTCTCCGGCTTTATGTACTAACACTATATCCTTGATACGAATGTCTTTGTCGGCGATGAATTCGCTGTTATGCAGCGTGACATTACTGACCAAGCTTCCGGACAACAATACCGGCTGCAATTGCGCAACCGGTGTAATCACCCCGGTTCGTCCAATACTGGCAATTATCGCTAATATTTGCGTTTGGGCTTGTTCAGGCGGAAATTTGTAAGCAACTGCCCAGCGCGGCTCCTTGGCGGTGTTGCCAAGAACGTTCTGCCAGCGATAGCTATCGGTTTTAACCACGATGCCATCGGTATCGTAGGGCAATGAATGGCGTTTTTCTGCCCAAGTCGCAACGAATTCTGTGACGGAGCTAATATCCACGCATACGGAAAAGTTCTCGTTAACTTTAAATCCCCAGTCGGCTAATTTCGTCAAAAAACCGCTATGGGTTGCGAAGCCTGCGTTGTCGCCGCAAGCGTAAAAAAAAGCGTCCAACGCCCGCCCAGCCGTAATATTTCTGTCCAATTGCCGTAACGAACCTGCGGCCGCATTACGCGGGTTGGCAAATGTCGGTTCGCCATTTTCCACACGCTCGCTATTCAGACGGGCAAAGCTGGCTCGCGGCATATATACTTCGCCACGAATTTCGATCAAATCGGGAAAATCTGCCGCTGTAATCAGCCGCGGAATGGCGGCAATTGTCAGCACATTGGCAGTTACGTCCTCGCCATATTCACCATCGCCGCGAGTTGTCGCGCGGCTTAATCGCCCTTGTTCATATAACAGATTTACTGCCAAACCATCAATCTTCAGTTCGCAAATATATTCCACATTTTCCACTTGCAGGGTTTTCTTGACTCTGGCGTCAAAACTACCCAGTTCAGCTTCATTAAACGCGTTAGCCAAACTAATCATTGGCGTCAGATGCTTGGTCTTGCGCAATCGTTCATCCACAGCGCCGCCAACTTGTTTAGTCGGCGAAGCTGCAAGCGCGAGTTCCGGGTATTGGGTTTCAAGTTCGATTAATTCCCGGATTAACGCGTCATATTCGCTGTCGGTAATCGACGGCTTATCGTACTGATAGTAATTTTGATTATGTAGGGCAATTTGTTTGTGTAATTCAATAATTCTAATTTCCGGAAAAACCATGTTTGCCTCTCATTCTTCAAGTGCTAACTCCCGGTCATACTTCACCAAAAACGGCAAGTATATTAGCCCGTCTAAAACAATTAAACCACAGACCAATAGCAACGCCCGGTAATCCAACGTGGACAAAAAAGCCCCGAGTGGTCCTGGCACCGTCCACGGCATCATACAAAACGCAGCATTGACGAAGCCATAACTGATGCTCAAATAGGTAATCGCGGCATTAATTACCGGGATTAGCAAATAAGGCAACATTAGTCGTGGATTTTGGATAACCGGATAACCAAACACGACCAATTCATTAACGTTAAACGCTACCGAACCGAGCGCGCGTTTTGAGGCATCTCGCAAATGCTGTGATTTTGCCACCAGCCGCGTGAGCAGCACCAAACCCATGGTCGCACCGTTGCCGCCAACAATTACCGTATAATTCCAAAATGGATCGGTGAATGCATGGGTCGGCGCGTGACCATTCATGACCAACTCGGCATTCAATAAAATAAATACAATGGTAAACGGCTGGAGCAGATGCATAGTAGTATTACAGCCATGCATTCCGACAAACCAAATCCATTGGGAAAAGAATACGATTAGCAATATAAACGGCAGACTACCGACGATAAACAAAATCGGATTAATTAGCATCCATAAACAGCCGGCTAAGCTGACATCCAAAGCCACATGAAAAGTTTCATTAACGATAAATATAACCAGCAAAGTCAAACCGGCAGTTAATAAGCCGACAATTGACGGCATTACTGCTGGCGGAACGCTGCCGGCCAATTTGAGCCTGGCCCCGGCACTATCTATGAACCGAAATGTTTCCACGACAAAAAAAGCGATAACTATCGCCGGCAACACCCCGTGAGCGCCAATCAATCCATCGGGAATTATCGCAAACGGCGCATCCTGCATAACAGCTTTTGCCGCTAGTTTTAGCACCACAATTACACTTTCCGGAGCCGAACACAGCACTACTGCCGCGCCGCTAACCAGTCCGAGTTGCAGTTGCGGCAACTTGTAATGCTTCGCTAACTGATAGCCCACGGCAATGGCTACCCATATTGCGCTCAAACCAACCGTAAGGTGAGCCGGTAACAATAGTGTTTGTAAATGCTCATCGGCTAACAGTTTCCAAAGCTCGAGAAAATTTCCCAGAAAACCATAATCCGCAAAATCGATTTTCATAACTGCCGGATAAGCCAACAGCAAAAATAACCCGCCGATCGCCAAAAACGGAAAGATTGCGACGATTCCCGTCTTGACCGCTTTGAGATAGCGGTTTTGGTTTAAAAAACCGGCAATCGGCACAATAAACCGCTCACCAAAACTATTAATAAAATCCATCATTTCTCCGTATCAAAAAAGCGACCGAACCTCGGTCGCTTTTTATTTCGCCATTACACCTTTTCATCGAATATTCTGTTCAAAAGTGCACAGATGCACCTCTGAAAGTTCGCTCAAAATGTGCAGTTACAAGGCGCTTCCGCGCATTATTAGGTAAAATTTTTGTTCAAAAGTGCACAGATGCACCTCTGAAAGTTCGCTCAAAAATGTGTAGTTACAAGGCGCTTCCGCGCATTTCGCCGCGCCGCGTACACGGAGTACGCAAGCAAGAAAGCACAGGAGCAACGAAGTAAATGCGCGTTTTTCAGCGAAACTTTTAGTGTTCGCCGAAACCGGATTCAATAAGTTTTACAATCGCTGCCACAGCATCAGCTTCGCCTTCGCCGTCAGCGCGAACAATAATTTCCTCACCAGCTTTTATTCCGGCGCCCATAATGCTCAAAATACTTTTAGCATTAACCGCTTTTCCGGCTTTGACTAATTCGACGGTGCATTTGAAAGTGCCGGCTTCTTTAACGACCATTGATGCCGGACGAGCGTGTAGTCCTACGCTGTTTTTGATTTGAGTAGCTTGTTCTGTCATGATTAATCCCCTTTAATAATTTATTTTTATTTGAATTGTGGCAGATATTCTTTATGCGCTTCAATCAAATCGTCTAACACTGCTTTTGCGAGTTTGGAATCACCGACCAATGGATTGATGGTCATGGCATGAAGCGCCGTTGCATAATTACCGGTAACTGCCGCTTCAATCGCCAATTCTTCAAAGGCTTTTTGCATTTGCAACATTCCCCGAGCACCAATCGGCAGTTTGCCAATGGCCAGCGGTTTAGCGCCGTCGCGGGTCACAACGCAATTACACTCGATTGATACATTGTCTGGCAAATCACTCATCGTGCCGTTGTTTCGGACGTTAACCACGTGTATATCGCGCTTGTCATTATAGATTGCTGCTATCAGATTAACCGCGGCATCGGAATAATGCGCTCCGCCGCGTTTGCTGAGCTGCTCCGGCTTTTCAGCCAAATTAGGATCTTTGTAGAGTTCAAACAACTCTTCTTCCACACCCTTGACAACTTCAGCGCGAACGCCTTTGTCGGCTGACTCTTTAAGAACTTTCTCCAGGGCATCGTTACGCATATAATAGTAACGATGATAGCCGCAGGGCAACATCTTGAGGTCTTTGAGCAAATCAACGTTCCACTCCGCATCCGGCATGTTTTTCATCGTACCAACGATTTCGCCCTTGACGAGCGCATCAAGCACTTCAGCCGTAACGTCTAAACCGTCCAAGAGGATTTTCCGTCCCCAAACAAAATGATTCAAACCGGCAAATTCAATATATATGCGCTCCATTTCCACGCCGTACATATCAGCAACCATCTGTTTCATTCCCAGCGGCACATTGCACAGTCCGAGAACTTTGATATTAGTATGTTTTAATACCGCTTCAGTGACCATTCCGGATGGATTAGTAAAGTTAATCAACCAGGCATTCGGGCAGAGTTCTGCCATGTCTTTGCAGATGTCCAAAATTACCGGAATAGTGCGGAGCGCCTTGGCAAATCCGCCCGGTCCGTTAGTCTCTTGACCAATAAGATTATACTTCAAAGGAATTTTTTCGTCTTTAATCCGGGCATCTAACAATCCAACCCGAAACTGAGTAGTTACAAAATCGGCATCTTTGAGCGCCTCACGGCGGTCATAAGTCAAATGAATATTAATGTTGGCGTTGGCTTTTTCTACCATCCGTTTTGCTAAAGTGCCAACAATCTCCAACTTGTCTTTTCCAGCCGGAACATCGACTAGATACAAATCGGTAAGCGGCAACTCACCAGCTAATTTCTTATTAATAAATCCCTCAACAATCTCCGGCGTGTAGCTAGACCCGCCACCAATCGTCGCAATCTTGAGTCCTTTTGTCATTAACATCCTCCATTAACAAAATACTATGACATTATACACCGACTTTAGCAAAATATCACGAGTTATTTTATTGACTGACACCATTTTCGGTAGGTTAATTATAAAACTGTGGTTCGTCCTCAGTCCAAATGCCAGTTTCAAATCGTCCGTCGCTATCGGCTGTGGCTCTGAGCAAAGTGTCGCAAGTACACTGCCAGGCAACATTGCCAAAACTATCAACGGCAATCAAGCCGCCATCATCCGGCTGGAGCTTGCCCCGTTCAGGATTAATTACTGCATCGGTCGCGTTAAAAATATCATAGCCCAGATATTCCATTTTGTTGCTAACGTCTCGGGCCACATTATAGCGGATAAACTCTTCACCGGTTCCGGTGCAAGATACCGCGCAGGTGCGATTGTCAGCATAAGTTCCGGCGCCGATTATTGGCGTGTCTCCAACTCTGCCGTACTTTTTCATCAATATACCGCCGGTTGATGTAGCCGCCGCCAAATTGCCATTGCAATCTAATGCTACCGCGCCGACGGTGCCTTTTTTTAACTCGGGCAAGTTTTTCGCCGCTTCTTCTTCGGCTAACGCTGCCAAATAGCGTTTATAGCGGATCTCGCTGTGAAAGTACTCCGGAGGCATTTTTGCAAAACCAACTTCTTCGGCAAATCGCTCCGCGCCACCGCAAATCAGCAGTACATTTTTGGACTGTTCCATAACTGCCCGCGCCAACTTCACCGGATTAGCAACCGTCCGCACTCCGGCGACCGCGCCACAGGCAAAGTTCTTGCCATTCATTATCGACGCATCCAACTCGATTTCGCCCATACTATTAAACGTTCCGCCTCGTCCAGCGTTGAAAATCGGATCGTCTTCCATGACCATTACCGATGCCTCGACTGCATCAACAGCTGAACCGCCGCGTTCAAGAATGTGTTTACCGGCGTTAACCACTTTAGTCATCAATTCATGCAACGCTTGTTTTTCAGCAGCGGGCATATTTTTGTCCTGCGACCCGCAACCGCCGTGAACTGCTATAGCAAATGTTTTCATACTTCCCCCTTATACAGCCACCAGCCGCTAGCGGCTAGCCGCCGAGAGCCATTACATTACAGTTGATAGTGTTCAGTCGAGGTAGCAGCTGCCGCTTCGTCCGCAACCAGCTTTCGCTCGTAAGCCTTAAAGAACGGATAATAAATCGCGGTCATCAAGCACAAGTTGAACATCGACAACACCAGCGCCCGCCAGTCAAATCCGGTCGACAACAGCGCGCCGATTGGCGCCGGCAACGTCCAGGCCACCAAAATATACGGCACCTGCACCCAACCAAATGCCATGCACAGCCAAGTTGTTGTGCCAATTATCAGCGGCCCAAACACAAACGGTAACATCATGATTGGATTATACATAATCGGCAAACCAAAAGTTACCGGTTCGTTAATGTTAAATATACCCGGGACTATCGATACTTTGCCAATATCGCGCAGATACGTCGACTTGGAAAACATCATCATAACCACCAGCCCGAGCGTACAGCCCGATCCGCCAATCCAGACGAACCATTGCAAGCATTGCTCAGGAAATAAATGCGGTGCCGGTAATCCTTTTAACACAGCGGCGCCATTTTGTTCAATCATCATCGTCCATAGTGGACGAGCAACCGAACCAACCACCGAGTCCCCGTGAATACCGCAAAACCACAACGCGTCAATCAGGAACACCGGCACTAGTGCACCGATGTATGTGCTACCGGCAACAACCAGCGGCTTGAACAACATCATGATTAGCACGCCGAAATCGATATTAACGATGTGTCTAAAAAACCAAATTACTGGAATAACAATCGCCACCGGAATTAGTAAAGCAAACGACCGGGCGATTGATTCCGGCACTCCATCCGGCATCTTGATCGTGAGGTTGCGCTCGCGACAGAATCGCAACACTTCCACGGCAACAATCGAAACAATAATCGCCACAAACATGTCGTGGGCACCCAACCGCTCCAACGGAAATGCCAAGCCCATTTTATCGCCAAAAGCTGTCAGATTTTCACCGACCACCCCAAGCTTATTGTCGCCAATGATTTTTGAAATCTCAGCACCGACGTTTACTGGCAACTGGGTCATCATGAAGGCGCCAAACGCCATAATTCCGCCGGCTAACGGATCCATTTTGTAGGATTTTGCCAAATTATAGCCGATACCAAATGCTACATACAGCGATATTAAACCAAGCGAAATCCGGTACGGTAAAATTATCGTCTGCGCGTAAGGCTTGATAAGCTCTTTCCAGGCATCGAACGGTAATGCGATGGCAATCAAGAAAACTGAACCGACAATAACGAACGGCATGGAGGCAACGATACCATCGCGAACCGCCATAATATGCCGCTGCGTCGAAATCTTCGTCATCGGCGGCATCAATACCTTCTCGATGAACGTCATGATAAAATTCATACTTCTCTCCTCACGTTGCCACTGGCGGTTGGCGGCTGGACAATGGCATTTCTGCCGGTGTCCACCAGCCGCTAGCAGCCAGCGGCTATTTTACTTTGCAACCGCAGCTTTAGCTTCAGCAAGCGCCCTGGCTCCGCCTAACGGCGTATAGCATTGCGGCGACATCGCGATTACCGGTACATTGGCTTCATTGCCGGCCTTTTGGAAATTTGCCAGACAATGCCGCACTTGCGGCGCTACCAGACCAACATCCCAACCATTTTTGATTTCATCTTCGAATTCATAAATTCCGACAGCTTTGACCTTCATTTCCAGACCTTGTTTGGTACCCTCTTGTTCAATTGCCCGCACTACCATCGCGCTCGACATGCCGCCGGCGCAAACCATTAAAATTTTCATATACTCTCCTTTGTTAAAATAACGAGGTTATTATACTACGGATAACATGTTTTTTAAACCATGCCAACAGCGATAATCCGACTATTTGTTTTTATCAACTAAACCGGCGATTTCACCAAGTTTGATAAGCAGACTAAGACCTATGCCAAGCACCGTTGCCAGCGCCATACCGCTTAATTGTACCGCGCCGATATTGATATGCGCGCCGCTCACGCCAACTACCAAGACCAGTGAAGTGAGAATCAAGTTGCGCGGTTTGCTATAATCAACTTTGGCTTCGACTAGCATCCGAATTCCGCTGGCAGCGATAACGCCAAATAACAGTAACGATACTCCGCCCATAACCGGAACGGGAATGGCGGCAATCATTTGCATCGCCTTGCCAAAAAAAGAAATGATTATCGCGATAACGGCCGCCCCGCCGATTACCCAAACACTGTACACCCTGGTAATCGCCAGTACGCCGATATTTTCGCCATAAGTGGTATTCGGTGTCGCGCCAAAAAATCCGGAAAACATCGTCGACAGACCATTTCCCAACAACGATCGTCCCAGCCCCGGATCTTTGGTCAAATCTTTACCAACAATGTTGCCGGTGACCAACAAATGACCAATGTGTTCTGCTAAAACAACCAGCGCCGCCGGAATAATAATTATTATCGCGCTCAAATTGAACTGCGGCTGATAAAACGTCGGCAGGCAAATTAATTGGGCGTTGACAATCGACTGAACATCGACGATTCCGAGCATAAACGACAACCCGTAACCGCACAACACACCGATAAATATTGGTATTATCCCCCAAAACCCGCGAAAAACCAACGAGCCAACTATAACGATGGCTAAAGTAGTCATCGAAACTAATATTGCCCGCAAATCAATATGTTCAGCCGTAAGTCCAGCCATACCCGCCGCAACCGGCGCCAATTCCAGACCGATAACCGCGACAATTGCCCCCATCGCTGCCGGTGGAAAAACAACATCCAGCCATCTCATGCCGACTTTCATAATTACTAACGCCAACAGCGTAAACAGCAATCCGGCAGCAACGAAACCACCGAGCGCCGCGCCATAACCGTACTGACCAATAACTATTAACACCGGTGAGATAAATGCAAAACTCGAACCTAAATACGCCGGAATCCTGCCCTTGCACAGCACCAGATAAAACAACGTGCCGACTCCGTTAAACAGCAATATTGTACCGGGATCGACTTTAAACAACAACGGCACCAAAACCGTGGCACCAAACATTGCAAACAAATGTTGCAGACTGAGTGGTAACATTTGTAACAAAGGTAACCGCTCGCCGACCTGGATTGTTCTCCGTTGCATAAATAATCCTTTCGCTACCTGACAATTACCAGCAAGGTATTAGCTCTTTTGCCCATCAGCTTTAATACTTCACTGCTTTGCGACTCTTACTCCATCGCTGCAACGGCAATATTTATCGCGCCAAGCGCCGCGTCTCCCTCTAACGGAATAAGTTTGCCACGATTGCCGATTTCCGCGCTAACGATTTCGAAAATCATTGGCACTTGGGTAAGCACACTGCCACAAGCAATGATTTTCACGTTTTTTTCTTTTGCAAAGCCACGGTTTAAAACCGATTTAACCAGACTGGCTAACGCGCAACCGGCGGCGCGGATGATGTCTGTCGCGCTTTCGTCACCGGTGTTGGCACATTCGACAACCGCTTCGGCAAGTTTCGCCAAATCGGCTTTATTGTTGGCTTGCTTATAGACATAACCGATTAACTCATCACGGCTATTTAATTGAGCTGCTACTAACAAATGCTGTAACAAAGAGGTTGGTTTAGCTCGTCCTTCTTCGGCCATCAGCGTCAGGCGAATCGCGTTCATCGCAATGTCATAACCACTACCCTCATCGCCGATAAGATGACCAAAGCCACCGGCGCGATAGTCTTCACCATTAGCGTTCACGCCGTAAGCTATCGAACCCGTTCCGGCAATTAGCACAATTCCGTGCTTTTTCCCGGCTCCGGCAGCCAACCCGATTGCTGCGTCATGGTTAAGAATTATTTTACAGGTCAAGCCGACATCCCGTAACGCTTCACTGACGATTCGCTCATCTTCCGGACGGTCTACTCCAGCAAGCCCAATCGAAAACACTTTCAAATCCATCATTTGTCGTCCGGTTTCTTCCATCAAGCGCTTTATCAGTGAAATTACCACGCGCTTAAATTCGTCCACGCCGACTACATGGTAGTTCGAAGCAGTTTCTTGAGCTTTGCCAATGATTTTTCCAGAAGTAGTTGCGGCATAAGCAATTGTTTTTGTGCCGCCACCGTCAATCCCGATTATCCATTCTCGCATCTAACAGGTCTCCTCCATAAGATTATTGCGTTTTTCCAACCAACGAAATCTCGTCCACATTATCGCGGCACGAACAACACTGTCTCCTGCATAAATTAGCCATACCACTGCGACATTATAGTGCAGCAACACAACGAACAAATACACCAGTGGTAAGCGGATGCCGGCAACCCCGACAATCGTCGAGTACATCGGCCACTTAGTGTCACCCATGCCGCGCAACGCAAAACCATAGACATTCCAAATCAGCGCGAACGGCATCTCGAGCAACGCCATGCCCAGGCATATCTCTGCCCAGACCAGGACATCCGGCTCGTTGGACATAATCTGTACCAAAGCATGTGAAAAATAGGCAAATACCGCGCCGACAACAAAAATCGCGACTACGCCGCAATTTTTCACAAAATGAACGTAGCTGAAGGCTTTTCGGTATTGTCCGTTGCCAAAAAAATTCCCGGCAATTGTAATGCTGATGCCGCCTAAGCAGTTAAAAATCATATACGGATATTGTATCAAAGTGAGCGCTATTTGATAGCCGGCAAACTGTATCTCGCCGACTTTGGCAAGCAATACTGTCAGCGTCAAGATGCAGCCTTGCATCAACGCCTGTTCAACAACAATCGGCCAGGCGAGTAAGGCGATTTTTTTGAGCAATGGGATATTGGCGCTCCGCGTGTTTGTCAAAACGGCCTTTGTGCCAATTCGGCGGCAACTGTAAATCAGCAATACCAGAACTCCGAATATCAGCATCGACCCCTGCCCGAGCGGCACTCCGAAAACCTTCATACCGGCGCTGTTGATAAATAATGATACTGCAACTAATCCGAGCGCCGATGTAACCAATCCCTGCATCATCAACGCCCGCATGTTACCTAAACCCTGCAAAAAACCCCGTAAATTAAAAATAAAGAAATATAACGGCAAAAATAAAATATAGACCCGAAGCAACTTGTATGCCAAATCGACGGTCGCTTCCGAAAAATCACTTACGCTGCTAAAAACATAGGTCGCCAAAAAATAAAACGGCAACACCAACGCCAGACCAAACACCGTCGAATAAATCAACGTTTGTCCGGCAATGAGCGCCGTTGAACTTTTGTCTAGCGCTCCGTGGGTGCGGGCGGTAAGTGAGGCAATCGCCGTTCCAAATGCGGCGATAGTAATTAAAACAGCGTTGATGGCAGTATTAGCCAAACCCAACGCCGCTAAATTATTTGAGCCCAAATTGCTGACAAACAATACAATAACTGAACCTATGGTTACTGCCCAAAATGCCTCGCCAAACAGTGGACCAGACAACGTCAGCACCACTTTGAATTTATCGCGCATGTTAATTCACTTAAGCTATCACTTCAAAATATTTTTTTCAATATAGTCGGCTACGCCATTTTCGTCGTTAGAAAGGGTGACATAATCGGCCACCGCCAGCAACTCCGGAACTGCATTAGCCATCGCCACTCCGACTCCGGCATCCCTGATCATATCGAAGTCATTGTAAGAATCGCCAAATGCCAGAACTTCGCTCATCTCAACCCCGTAATAATCCGCCAACCACGCCAACGCCTGACCTTTGGTGGCGAATTTGTCAGTCACTTCCAAACAGGGTGGTTTAGAAATCGCGACTTCAAAATCCGCGCTATACACTTCGCGCAAATAATTCTGCGCCTCGTATATTTCCGGCGCGTCAATTATTAATAAAACTTTTTCCGGACTAAAAGACGCCTTAAAAAAACTTTCGCCGAGAATGGTAATCGCCACGACGTTTTTTTCATCATACAGATATTTATCGCGATATTTTATCAGAAACTCATTCCAACTATCGCAAATAAGCTGGTCGCTGTAACAAGCTATCAGCGGCCAAGATTTGCTTTTGGCGAGGTCGAGCAGCAGTTGATATTTTTCAAGCGCCAATGGACGGTGCAGCAACACTTTGTCAGATTTAACTTCTCGCACCAACGCGCCGTTAGCACAAATTATTACATCTTCAAAGTCCATATGCCGGATGTGGTTCATCGCCGATTCATACATTCGCCCTGTGCAGGCCGCCATGATGATACCACGGTTTTTCACTTCGCGAACAATGCTCTCAGTGTACTCGGAAATTACTCCGCCTGTGCCTAATAGTGTATCATCCAAATCCGTGGCAATTAGTTTAATACTCATACCATCCTCACAAATTGTATATAAAGCCTCAGAGCCTCAAAGGAAAACGTCCACTAAACTTCCAGCTTTGTAGCTTTATTGCTTTGCAGCTTTCCAGCCCTACACCTTCTCCGCTACCAAATAGCAGTCCGGGCAACCGACCGCGTAGTCACTGCCAATGGTATCGGAGTATACCTCGCGTAACTTAAAACCACTATCGGCAAACAGTCGCTTAGTTTCGGCCAATGTATAGACGTAGTGATAAATTTGCCGGGTGTTTCGCGCTCCAGCTTCACTAATAAACGTATAATCGGTAACCAGCAACGACTTAAGCGGATTGTAGGAATGTTCCAGCAAGACATCCAATCCTAGGGCATTATACCACGTCCGCTCTTCAAGATTCAACAATAAGCTCTCGGCAATCGCGCCGCTATGCACGATAAATAAACTGTTTTTTTGTAATGCCTTGCTAACATTCCCAATAAATTTTTTCGTCTGCCGATAATCAAAATAGTTAAAACTATTACCAAAACAGTAGGCACCAGCAAATTGTTCCGCCGCGACGTATTCAATCATATCGGCGATTACCACGTTGAGCTTGTTACCGGGCACAGCGGTTTGCAAATTTGCAATATTCTCTGCGGCAACATCCACGGCAGTTATCGAAAAACCGTGCTCCAGCATAACTTTAGCCAGCCGACCGCTACCTGAGGGAATGTCCAGCAATTTGGCTTGTTGCGGAAATAACCCGGTCAAAAATTCACATTCCGCCAGCGTCTGCTCCAATGTTATCGCCCCGTCCCAGTAGCGATTAGCCACTCCGCAAAAAAACTCTTTGTACCATTTGACCATTTGTCCCCCTTGGTGAACTAAATCGTCACCTTCACGCTGCCGTATTCGGTATCCTCGACTACTTGTGTTTCCAGATAGCGACCAATATAGACATCGAGAAAGACTTTTTTAGCGGCATTACCGCAGGCAGCTACTGCCAGTCCGTCTACCGCGCCACCGACAACGCCGCCCAGTAACGGGACTACGCGAATAATTCGTGGCGCCAGTCGTTTGGACAGCCGCTCGATAATTTGCCGTACCGCTTTTTCTTGAATCTGGCGCAGCGCCAGCTTATTGAGCGCGTTCACCAACCGCCCGGCCGAGGACTTGGCGGTATTTATCATAAAACTTTTAATCAAATCCACCGCACCTTCGCCAACCAGACAAGCCATAACAAAAGTCTTCACCCGCTTGTCTTGCGGGTCGCAACCGCAAATTATCGCAATCGCCGTAATCAACCGTACTTGAACAAACATTACGCTCGCCAAGTTAAGCGGAAGCGTAACTGCCATTACCGCAAAGCCGCCAAATCCGGATAGAAATCCGCTGCTAGCACCAAGAATAATATGACTTTTGATCAATTTGTCAATTCGTTGTTCGACGTTTAACGGCATGCGGTTATATTTTGCCGCCAACTCATACGCCGAATCTGAACCGGGCAAGGAACCGTTGACAGTAACATCATAGGCCTTTGCCGCAAAATCCTGAAATTGTTCTTTAGTGATTATCATTACTTCCCCCAAATATAAATAGATCGACATCCAGCGCCGGGTAGTCGCGCCACTCCGTATCGCAATAATGCCACCATTCGCTGTCGATGCTTTCAAATCCGGCGTTTTCCATCGCCATCGTCAACAGCGCCAGATTTTCACGGATATGTAGCGGCAAAGTTTCGGCGTACTCACGTCCGGCGCGAAAAGTTGTATCGTCGAACCACGTCGGCATTTCCAGTTCGTTGCCAGCGAAATCAACCAGCGTCAAATCAATCGCGCAACCACGGGAGTGCTTGCTGCCGCCGGTCGCCGGATTGGCGATATAATCTGAATCCGGCAATACCGCCCAAAACAAATTATGTACCGGCACCGGCCGGTAGGCATCCCAAATCTTAAACCGGCAGCCAAATTGTTCAACGTAATCGGCGGCAACTTTCAATTTATCCGCCGTACCCCGCCTGGCAACAGCGATGGCACAAGGATATAGCACCCGCTGCAGAAAATTATCCGCTGTCGCGTAGCGGATGTCAAACATTAATCGCGAATCAAATTCATCCAAGCGTAGCAAATCAAATCTATCCGGCATTTTTTCTGATCTCCCCGATTATTTCGACAATCCTGCGACCGCGTTGCAGCGGTTGCTCTTCCATCTATTCACCATTAACCATTAACAAACTTCACCGCTTCGCCCGCCAGTCGTCAAGTTGTTTTTGCATTTCCTTCAACACCTTATCCATACCGACAGCTTTCATCTTGGCTACAAACTCCGGTAGTTCTGACGGGTCTTTGCGCCCTTCTTTGATCGCCTTATATTCTTGACAGATGTTTTCGAGCGCCGCCAGCTCGTTTTTTACCGACTCACGATCAAAGCTGAAGCCTAGCACCGGCGATGGTTTTGCTGAGGCGTTAAATTTCTTTGTTTCTTCCCACAAGTTCGCTGGTTGGTCATTGGGAATGTAGGTCAAGAAGCGATTGCCAAAATCGCCATTCGGCATTTCCCAGTGTTTTCCGTTGCGCGCCGGCAACAATTCGATACGGTTACCGTCAAGTTTTTTGTAATGCACGCCTTCAATTCCCCATACTAACAAATTAAGCAAGTACGGGTCGCTATACAGTAAATTCAATACTTTCATCGCCCGCGCCGGATGTTTGGAATTGACGGTTATCGCGGTCATCGCCTGCATTACCGCGCTGTTGTTCATAATCGGCGGTTTACTTGCCATGATATAGGATATATGAAAAGGTTTATTGCGTTGCCAGGCTTCGACCGCTCCCGGTTCATATTCAAACACTTGACAAGCGACCGTTCCGCTGTCAAATGCCGAATCTTCCGAATCCTTGCCCATGCTGTTATCAGCCAGACCAAGGATGTTCAAGTTACGAATTTGCTTGAGATGGTTAATATATTCCTGGTCCTCGTATTGGTCGATTACTTTATAGTCACCGGAATTTATCTTCACCGCACCCGGTAGTGTTGAGTTGAGTATAAAGTCATATTTGTCCTGCAAATTATTCCAGTGGCTACGGCGGATCATGATATATTTGTTGCCAAAATCGCGTTTGATTAGTTCTAACAGCGGAACCAAATCACCGATTTGCTGCACACCGGCGTAATCAAATCTATATTTTCCGACTATCGAGTCATTAAATGCATAGCCCATCTGCCGCGCCAAAACGCTATTAACCGGAACAGCGTATACTTTGCCGCCAATTCTCGCTCCCTCGAGCGCCCGCGGGTCGATTGCCTTGACAACCTCCGGACCATATTTTACAAGCAATTCATCAAGCGGCAACAGCGTTCCTTGAACGACATTCTGCCGGTAATCAAACAGCCAACTGCTGGTAAAACAAAGATCGACTGGCTCGCCGGATAGTACCAAAGCCCGCATTTTCTCGTCGTACATCGGTTGAAATGCGATTTTCAACGTGCAGTTTAGTTTTTGTTTGAGATATTTGTTTACTTCGGCGATTACCATGTCATAGTCTTTTTGGGCATCAGTTGGATTAGCCATGACGATTTCAACTGTTTGTGTCATGTCATCATCCAGATTTACATCGGACTTTTTTTGCGAACCGCAACCGCTCACTACCATTAATAGCAACAAAACCGTAATCAGTAACAATCCTCGATTTCTCATGCTGCACTCCTCTTTTTGGAAAATACATTTTATCAAGGATTATATTCTACGCAATTTACAATTATCCTGCCAATTAATAATTGTTTGTTGTAAATATAGCTGCTAACTTTTACCGTTCTTTAATAAACCAACTCATTCCAAACGCCAGTATTGGCAAAAACATGATAACCGAAAATACTGCCGAAACACCGAAATTGTCAGCGACCATACCGAGCAGCACCACCGCTACCGCACCCATGCCCATTGAGAAGCCCATGGTTATTGCCGAAGCAGTCGCAACGTTGTTTGGCATGATTTTTTGCGCCAGCACCATCAGACTGGTCCACGATGCTGCCAGTAAAAAGCCGTTGATCATCAGGAAAAAAATCGCATACTCCACCGGTAGCGATTTGAACAAATAGATTAGCAATGTCGCCGGCAAAATCGAACAGAGCGCGACCATGCGGCTGCCGTATTTGTCATTCATAAGTCCGCCGATATAGGTTCCAAACATACCGGCTACCTGCACAACTGAAAGCACAGTTCCGGAAAACTCCTCACTCAATTTGTGAAAAACCACCAAATAGAGCGGTACGAACGTCGAAAGCCCGGAGGCGATAAACGAGCGGGTGAACAACACCAATACGACCAAAATCAGCGAAAACAGCAATCCGGAACGAACCAACTTGGTGCCGCTCACCCGTTTTAGCGCCGGGATTTTACGCGCGGCGTTCAGTAGCGGAAAAAACAGCAGCAATGCCGGAATAATAAAAATCAACCGCAAGTAGCCGCTGTGTTGCAATACAAACCCCATCGCCAGCGAGCCGAGCGCCGAACCGACAAAGCCGCCGACCACAAATGTTCCCGCGCCCTTGCCTTTATTCTCGCCACTATAATGATTGGCGCATTTTGCCCCTTCGGGATGAAATATCGCGCTGCCCAACCCGGAGATGACGACAAACAACAAAACCATATTAAAACTAGAGGCCGACAAACATAGTTCCAGACCTAACGCCGTCAATATACAACCAAGCGGCATCCGCCAGGTTACCCGGCGGCGGTCGCTCAAAAAGCCAAAAAATGGCTGAGTCACTGAACCAACGATATTGAATATCATTGGCACCAGCGCAATTTCGGTGTAATCGAGCTGAAACTTATGCATAAAAAACGGCAGAGCAATCAACAACGCTCCGCTTGGAAAATCAACTACGACATGCCCCAGTGTGAGCAGCCAGACCTTTTTCGGAGTACGGGCGATTTGCTTAAACATAACACCTGCCAAAAAAATGAATTTTGCAAGCTGAGTTGCGCTGACTCAACAATATAATAAAAAAACCGGCATCCGCCGGTGTAATCACGAGTAATTTCTATTTTAATTTGATTTTTCTAGCGGCTGTACAAAAAAAACTGCACAGCAGGGTACCCCCACCATCAAAACCGCCCCCCGCCAAAAGAACGGCATCAAAAAATACCCCGCTGCTTCGCTATTAATTATACAGCATAATATCAATATGTAAATAGTCTATTAACGGAATCAGCTAAGTTATTTTACAAATATTCCGACCTAACTCCTTAATTTCTCCACAATGATATAGTACAATAAGGCAAGTAAACCGCAACGCAGGCAACTGGTTCATAGCGGTTAGACAAAACTCATTAGAATTAGTTCGAACAATTTAGCGGAGGTAACAGGATTATGGAAAGAAGAATCATTGACATTGACGAATTATCTGCAGTGCAGGGCGGCACGTTTGAGGCATTGAATTTCGGCGAGGGTAATTTTAAATTTACTTATGGCAAAGGCGGCAGTTCTTCATCAGGTAATAAATTCTATGATGATTGTCAATATCTGGTTAATTATGAGCGGACATATCCGGGGATTTTGGACGCATTTAAAGCGCAAGTTTCATCTGACGCACAAAAACACCACGGTAGCGCCGAAGATATTGACTATGGGCAACGGCTTGCTTCAGCAGCTGAAGCCGAGTTAAACCTTATTCGGCTCCAGGAGCAGCACTCGTTTTAAACAGGTAGCAAAGCCGCCCGAACCAAAAAAAGTCCGCTTGACAATAGCCAAGCGGGCTTTTTTTATTTTAAGCTTTCAACTTTCAGCTTTACTCTACGCTTCTTTGATTTTACGGAACTCGGATATCAACGCCGGCAACACTTCAAAAACGTCGCCGACTATTCCGTAATCAGCTACTTTGAATATCGTCGCTTCCGGGTCTTTGTTAATAGCAACAATAATATCCGAGCTGCTCATTCCGGCGATATGCTGGATAGCGCCACTAATACCGCAGGCAAAGTAAATTTTCGGCCCGACAGTCTTGCCGGTTTGCCCGACCTGATGGAACTGCGGCATCCAGCCGGCATCGACTGCCGCCCGGCTGGCGCCGACCGCGCCGCCTAATACGTCGGCCAATTCTTTGATCAGTGCGAAATTTTCCGGAGCCTGCATACCTCGTCCGCCGGAGACAATTATTTCCGCTTCTTCAAGGTTACACGCAGCAGTAGTTACTTTGATAATCTCCACCAGTTTAGTGCGAATATCAGTTGGAACAACTGTCGATTGCACATCGATGATTTCGCCGCTGCGGCTAAAATCTTGCGCTGCCCGCTTAAATACTTTCGGGCGAACCGTTCCCATTTGTGGACGGTGATTTGGACAGAGAATGGTCGCCATAATGTTTCCGCCAAATGCCGGACGCGTCCATTCGATCAAGCCTTTTTCCACATCAACTGCCAGACTTGTGCAGTCGGCCGTCAATCCGGTTCCGACCCGGCAAGCAATCCGCGGCCCAAGATCGCGACCATCCGGTGTTGCTCCCATCAAGATAACGGACGGTTTATGGTCGTTAATCAACTGAGTAATGGCTTTGGCATGACCTTCAGTAGAATAGTTGGCAAACTCCTCAGCCTCGACTAAATATACTTTGTCAGCGCCACTGGCAATAACTTCTTTGCATAACCCGCGAACATCTTTTCCCAGTAGCACGCCGCTCAATTCGCAATTCAGCTCATCGGCCAGTTTCCGGCCTTCGGCCAGCAATTCATGCGCGACATCTTTAATTTTCCCTTGGTGTTGCTCGATATATACCCACACACCGCTGTATAGCGCGACATTTACTACGCCAAATTTTTGTTCTTCTTCGTTAACGATCGCTTTTACCGGACACTTTTCCACGCAGACGCCGCAAGCGGTACAACCAATACCGATAACCGCCTTGCCGTCAACCATTTCCAACGCGGCAAACGGACAAACCTTTACGCACAATGAACAGCCGATACATTTTTCATTTATTATTCTTATTGCCATTATTCCTCCTAGCCGATGCTCTTGCAAAGCATTTGAGCTAACTGTTCTGCGGCTTCTGCTGCCGGAATGCCGGAAATTATCTTGCCCAGTCCGCGGGCTTCGGGTGTGAATATCTGCCGGACTTGCGTCGGACTGCCCTTTAGTCCCAACCGGTCATAGTTTACCGGCATATCAGCGGCAGTTAACAACTTTATCTCGCCGCGGCAGGCACGCACACATCCCCATACCGTACCCAGTCGTGGTTCATTTAATGACTTCACGGCCGTTATCATCACCGGCATCTGGGCTTCGATAACTTCGTAGCAGTCATCTTGCTCACGGTGAACACGTAACGTCTTTTCATTGACTAATTCGATTTTTGCCGCGTAAGTTACTTGCGGCATATTCAGATACTCGGCGATTTCCGGACCAACTTGGGCAGTATCGCCGTCAATAGCCTGTTTCCCACATAGAATTATGTCAAATTTTCCCAACGCGCGAATCGCAGCTGCCAAAGTATAGCTGGTTGCCAAAGTATCCGCGCCGCCGAACGCCCGATCACTTACCAAAACCGCTTCGTCCGCGCCCATAACAATACATTCTTTAAGCGCATCTTTGGCTTGGGGTGGTCCCATGCTGAGAATAGTAACTTTGCCGCCATGCAGTTCCCGCAACTGTATTGCTGCTTCGACGGCATTTTTGTCGAATGGATTAACAATGCTCGGCACGCCTTGACGAATAAGCGTATTGGTAACCGGATCAATTTTTACTTCTGTGGTATCCGGCACTTGCTTGATGCAAACAATAATATTCATTATCGAATTCCTTTCGTTATTTGGCATTTACTTTATGTCTTTACTGCTATTAACCTTTTTTCCGGAACCTACTTCAACATCGCCGCCGAAATTACCAGCTTTTGAATTTGATTAGTGCCTTCATAGATTTGGGTAATTTTGGCGTTCCGCATCAACCGTTCTACCGGATACTCCCGGCTATAGCCATAGCCGCCGAATATTTGTACAGCATCGGTGGTAACTTTCATGGCGACATCGGACGCAAATAATTTTGCCATCGCCGCTTCTTTAGCGTATGGCTTGCCAGTTTCTTTTAACCAGGCAGCGCGATAAATCAGCAAGCGGGCAGCATCAGTTTCAGTCTGCATATCCGCCAACATAAAGGCAATTGCTTGCTGAGCGGCGATTGGTTTGCCAAACTGTTCGCGCATCTTGGCGTATTTTACAGCGTGATCAATCGCGGCTTGAGCAATGCCGCAAGCTTGCGCCGCGACACCAATACGACCGCCGTCCAAAGTTTCCATCGCAATGCGGAAACCCTGACCTAGTTTACCGAGCAGGTTTTCTTTGGGAATTCGACAGTTTTGAAACACTAATTCCATAGTTATCGAGGTATTGATCCCTAATTTATGTTCGCGTTTGCCAAACGTAAATCCCGGAGTGCCTTTTTCGACGATAAACGCCGAAATTCCCCGCGTACCCCGTGGTTTATCGGTCATTGCCATTACCACGTAAGTCTCGGCTTCGCCGCCGTTAGTTATAAATAATTTGGCGCCGTTAATTACATATTCATCATTGTCCAAAACTGCCACTGTTGTCTGGGCGCTGGCATCGCTGCCGGCGTTGGCCTCAGTCAAACCAAAAGCGCCAATTGTCTCACCCAGGCATAACGGGCGGAGATATTTTTGCTTTTGCTCTTCGGTGCCAAAGGCGAAAATCGGATAACCGCAGAGTGATGCTGACGCGCAAAAAGTTATACCGGCGCCATCATCATACTTGCTGATTTCTTCCACAGCCATAATATAGGCAAGATACCCGGCGCCGCTGCCACCATACTCTTCAGGAAACGGAATCGCCTGGAGACCCAGTTTGACCATCTCGTCCATCAGCGGACGATTGAATTCCGAGTTGTCGTCGCGCTCGGACACCGTGGGAACGAGCCGTTTTTCAGCAAAATCTTTTGCCAATTTCTGAATCATCAATTGCTCTTCGGTAAAATTAAGATCCATCATTTTCTCCTATAATTAGTTATTAAATTTCAGGACTGACTAAACATTGGCAAACGGTTCGGAATAAACTACCGTGCCACCGGGAAAATTTCGCAGTGCGCCGATTTTTAACGCCATAAAATTCTCGTCTGCAACCGCATATGGGCCGCTGATATTATACTGACTTGCAGAGACAAATCCAAAACGCGAATAAAATTTTGGATCGCCAAGAACTACAATAAATTCATAACGCATTTTTCTGGCTCTTTCGATCGCGTATTCAATCAAATGCGATGCCACGCCTAACGCTCTAAACCGCGGTAGTGTTGCAACCGGAGCTAATGCCAATGCCGAAATTTCTTGTGAACCGGACTGTATCGTAATTTTGCTTAGCAATACATGGGATATGTAGCGTCCGTCTACCACTCCGGCAAGCGATAACTCGTCAATATAGTTATCGGTCGCAGCTAATCCGGCCACTAACCTGGCTTCACAGTCATTAGGAAAACTTTGTTTGTGAATATTTAGCACTCGATAGACGTACTCGCGCGGTACAGATACCACAACCGCATTGATTTTCATAAAACCTCGCTAATTTTTTCGCGCCATTAATTCAGCAAATCTGATCAATGTGCGTGTGCCAAATCCGGTGCAACCTGCTGCCAAGCAACCATAAGGATTTTCAATATCGGCCGCGCCGCCGATGTCGATATGCACCCACGGTGTTTCGTCAACAAATTTTTCCAGAAATTTCGCGGCTGTTATTGCTCCACCACCCTTTCCCGCGCAATGGCTCATGTCCGCAACGGTACTTTCCAGCCCCTCGGCGTATTCATCAAACATCGGCAATTCCCACATTCGTTCGTTACATTCTACTGCCGCGCTCTTAACAATATCACATAGCGCTTTATTGTTAGTCATAACCGCCGCTACATCGCCCAGCGCTACACTGGCGGCGCCTGTCAAAGTCGCGATATCCACGATGCCGGTCACGCCGGTCTTTTTTGCGTAATATAGCGCGTCTGCCAAAATCAACCGCCCCTCGGCATCTGTATTAACTACTTCGACAGTTTTTCCATTTAACATTGTCAGAACGTCATCAACTTTGTAAGCCGTTCCTGACGGCATGTTTTCTGCCAGCGGCAGCACTACTTGCAGATTGACCGACCAACCATACTCGGCTACCGCCTGAATTGCCGCCAGACAAGCTGCTGCGCCAGACATATCGCCCTTCATCAGCCGCATTGATGTCGGTGTTTTCAAACTCAGCCCACCTGAATCATACATCACGCCTTTTCCGACTAGCGCGGTCTTTTCGGTAGACTCAGGACAACCGCAGTACTCTAACACCACCAGATACGGCGGATTCGCGCTACCCGCGCCGACTGCCAATATCCCGCCAGCGCCCATCTGCTCCAATTCGGGCTTGGCGAAAACATCAATTTTCAGATTGTTACTGACGGCAATTTCGCGTGCCAATTCAACCATTTTATCAGGATTGAGATAATTAGCCGGCAAATTTCCCAAATCACGCGCCAGCATAATCGCTTTAGTCGCTATCATAGCATTGTTTTTCGCCGCGGTAAAAGTGCCGGTTTTTGCTTCGTTATACTCAACCACGAACAGTTTTTCTACCCGTTGCGGTTTTGTGGTTTTGAAGCGGTCGAATATATATTCGCCAAGGACGGCGCCCTCGACTGTGGCTTGCGCGGCAATTTCTGTTGAAAACCCGCCGATTCCGGCGCCATGCACAATAGTTGCCACAACTTTCGCTTTACCATCGCGGGCGGCGCGTACGCCGATACCGGCGAGCTGGCGTAATTTGAACGAATTCAACTTTCCCGGTGTTCCCATGCCGATGACAATTACTTTTTCAGCAGGAATTTTCCCAAAAGTGTAGATTTCGTGAACCTTGCCAAACTTGCCAAAATCCGGATTGATTTTCGCCATCCGGGAAATAACATTCCCAAGCGCCGTGTTCACTGCGCCGGTTGCGCCGCCCGGACTGGTCACACCCTCGAAAATATTTACTATTAGCGCGTCACACTCAATTTTGGTTACACAACTTTGCTTTACTTCGACGATCATCAATTAAGCTCCATTCGGTTTTTTGCGGCAGCAGTAAGCTCCCTGAATAATGTCAACATTTGCGGCTGACTGACCGTCATATGTTCCGGGTGCCATTGCACCCCAAACGTTAATGTTTCGCCTGGTTTCTCAATTGCCTCAATAATTCCGTCCGTCGTCCACGCTGTCGCAATGAATTCCGGCGCAAGCTGCTTGCAAGCTTGATGATGAAAACTGTTGGTAACAAAATTGTCTGTTAAACATTTTTGCATTAGCGACCCGCTTTTCATCTGAACGGTGTGACTGCCCGAGTGCCCGCCCATATCCTGGCGATGTTTCAAAACATTTGGATTCGCGGTGTATATGTCTTGCCAGAGCGTGCCGCCGCAGGCAACATTTAACATCTGCACCCCGCGGCAAATGCCAAATATCGGCTTGGCTTGCAACATAATTTCCCTAATCAATGCCTGTTCATACCAATCCCGCTCCGAACAGACTTCCATTAGTTTCTGGTGCGGTTGTTCGCCAAACATTAATGGATTAACGTCCACACCACCACAGAGTATCAACCCGTCAATCATGTTGGCATGAGCTAAAACAACTGCATCATTCCCGGACACAGGCAGCATTATCGGTATACCGTCAGCCATTTCCACCGAGCTTATGTAGGCGCTAGAAACGTAATAGCGGCCGGATTTTACCCGGTTTCCATCAGGTAGTTGTGCATCAGTAGTTATGCCGATTATCGGTTTCCTCATAGAATAAGCCTCAGATGTCAAATTTGCTTAACATTTCGTCGATGTCAACGTCTTTAGGCGATGCATAAACGCAGTCAGCGTGTTTTAGCACACCTAGGTCGCCAATCCCCACTACCCGCATTCCGGCGGCTCGCGCCGCTTCAACTCCGGCCACCGCGTCTTCGAAAACAACACAGTTTTCCGGTCGCACACCCAGTTGGTTTGCCGCGTGCAAAAATATATCCGGCGCTGGTTTGCCCTGCTTAACATGACTTCCGTCGGAAATATTGTCAAACAGTCCATCGATACCAATACTGTTTAAGACGAGCGGAGCATTTTTACTTGCCGATGCTACCGAAAGTTTGTAGCCGCGGTTTTTTAGCGCCACCAGTAATTCTTTGATTCCCGGCAGCAAATCAGCCTCACTCATAGCGGCTATTGTCTTTACAAAATTATCGTTCTTCTCTTTGCAAATAGCCGCCATTTCTTCTTTGCTCAATTGCAAATTGTTGTGCGCCATAATTTGCTTTAACGAGTCAACGCGTGTCAGCCCTAACAGTTTTTTGTTAATCGTACTGTCGAATTCCCAGCCCTCGCGATCAGTAATGGCCTGCCACGAGCGGCAATGATATTCAACAGTATCGGTAATCACTCCGTCCATATCAAAAACAAAAGCTTCGATCATCAGTCTCCCCTTCCGAAAAACGCCGCCAATACCTCATTATAGGTCGCTATTCGAATCATTAATGGCGGGTTAGTTTCGCTGTGGAGAATGTTTTCTACAGTGATTACCGGACAAGCGCCGCGTTTATGCAGCAATTCGTCAATGGAACCATCTTCGGTGTTCGGAACTATACCATTGGAAATAGTCTCTTCAAAACGGGTAACACCATCGATAATTAGCGGTAACGCGCAATTCTTCAAGTGTTGTATCACCCGGGTAGCTACCGGACTGCTTTCCCAGTTGGTTCCGGAAATGTACAGGTATGTACCCCAGCGATCTAAAACATACCCCGGTGCCTCATAGACCGGATCTTCATGCAAATCCAGCACCGCGGCATTGGCATTTATTTTGATTGTTTCAGTAACAAAGCGGGTGATCGCTCCAGCTTCCGGACATGCCGGAAGTTCGGCTCGTCCCAGTAAATGATCGCTATCGCCAACACTTTGTTGATACGGACCATAGCGATTATGCTCCAGATAGCCCCAGGGGTTGCAGAGCGGCAATATCAGAATACTTTTCGTTTTGCCCAATTCCAGCAATTGTTTGCTGTATTCACTAATAGCATTAGCGCCTGCCGGTTCCCGTCCGTGAATGCCGCCGATAACCACCCAGTCAACAGTCAGCGCATTGTAGTAAGCGTAAATCGGCAACTTGACAATGCGCCCATCCCGCTCTAATATTTGTTCAGTCACCAGTTGCTTTGTCCAACCAGCACTTTCCAGAACAGCGAGTTTGGAAAACAGTTCCGCCAAACCCGCCCGACCATCAACTGCTAAAGAATTCGGAAACATCATACACCTCTTGGAATTTTTAGGGGTTAGGGGTTAGGGGTTAGGGATTGGGGGGTAGGGATTGGGGATTAGGGATTAGGGATTGGGGATTATTATCGAAAAAAATTACTGGAATTTTGAAACATTGTCGTGCGGGCAAGTAATCTCCATTTTACCCTTGGGATTATTAGTCCAGCGCACCGCGTTCATAATAACTCGCTTAATATCTTCGCGATGATAGATTGGATTGGCTTCATGTCCGGGTGAAAAATAGAATATCCGACCATTGCCCCGGCAGAAACAGCAACCGCTACGGAAGGCGTTTCCATTGCTGTACGCGGAAATGAAGATGATTTTATCCGGTTCAGGAATGTCAAACCGCTCGCCATACATTTCGTGTTCCGGCAAATGAATATAGTCGCCGATTCCCTCGGTTATCGGATGTCCGGGCGCAATATTCCACATTACTTCCTGCTCGCCGTCATGCCAACGCAAACTGCAAGTTGTCCCCATCATCGTCTGAAATATCTTACTAAAATGCCCCGAGTGTAAAACGATCAAGCCCATCCCTTCAATTACCCGCTGCTGAACGCGTTTAACAATCGCATCGTCAACTTTGTCATGCGCTACATGTCCCCACCACAGCAGCACATCAGTTTTATCCAGAACTGCCTGAGTAAGTCCGTGTTCCGGCATTTCGAGTGTGGCAAATGTCGCATCCATATCTGCTTGAGCGTTTAAATACTCAACTATCGGCGCATGTAATCCGTTGGGATATATTGCCTGCACGACCGCGTCAGTTTTTTCATGGACAAATTCATTCCAGAAGACAACATTAATTTTTTTTGCCATTGCTCCTCCTATGCCGCTCTATAAGCTTTAATAATCTGAATAATAACCTGTACGGCCTTTTCCATCGAATCTAACGATACATACTCATAGCGGCCATGATAATTATGTCCGCCGGTAAAAATGTTCGGACAAGGCAAGCCCATAAACGACAACCGGGCTCCGTCGGTACCACCGCGAATTGGCACGGTAATCGGCACAATGTCCAGGTCACGCATCGCCTGTTGAGCTATTTCGACCACATGGAAAACCGGCTCAATTTTCTCGCGCATATTAAAATAGCTGTCTTTTAGATCGAGATTTATTTCGGCTTTAGGGTATTTGTGCGACATGAATTGAACAGTTTCGCGAATGAATTCTTTCTTTTGCTCAAACAGATCGCGATCATGGTCGCGAATTATTATATCAATGCTGGTTTCTTCGACTGTGCCATGAAAATCAGTGATATGAAAAAAACCTTCATAGTCCTGAGTATTAACCGGTCGGTCAAATGACGGTAACATATCGCACAGTTCCATGCCCAAAATTACCGAGTTGATCATTTTGTGTTTTGCCGAACCTGGATGAACGTTGCGTCCCTTGATTGTGATTTTCGCGCCAGCGCCGTTGAAGTTCTCGTACTCGATTGAACCAAGCTCCCCGCCATCAACAGTATAGGCGTATTTTGCGCCAAATTTTTCTACATCAAAATATTTGGTGCCGGAGCCAACTTCTTCGTCCGGTGTAAACCCGATGCAGAGCGGACCGTGTTCAATTTCCGGGTGTTTCAACAAATAATCAACAGCGGTCATAATCTCGGCAATGCCGGCCTTGTCATCAGCGCCGAGTAACGTCGAGCCGTCGGTAGTGATAAGGGTCTGACCAACATACCACTTCAATTCAGGAAAATCGACTGGTGACAGCACGATATTGTTTTCATAATCGAGATAGATATCATTGCCGTCATAATTTTCAGCGATTTTCGGACGGACATTTTCACCGCTAAAATCTGAAGCCGTATCATAATGAGCGATAAAACCGATTGCCGGAATATCCTTGGTAACGTTTGCGGGAATCTTCGCGGTAACATAACCATACTCATCAATACTTACGTCTTTAATACCCATTGATTTTAATTCTTCAGTCAGCATATTCGCCAAAACTAATTGTTTCAATGTGCTGGGGTATGTTTCCGAGTCATGCCCCGAGCGGGTATCGACTGCAACGTAACTTAAAAATCTTTCCAGTACTTCTTTTTTCATAAATACTCTCCTAATAAAAATTCATGGTTTCTAATTCGCCAAAAGTTCTGCAATTCCTGCAAAAAGTAAAAAAAACTTCGCTCTAACTTGAAAAAGTTAAAGCGAAGCAGACTGTGTGTTAGAGAAAATCGGTCGGGTTCTTCACATTTAGCGCCGCCAATTTTAAGCCTTTTACCATTTGCAACATATAGAACACTATGACCAAAAACACAAGCGCTAATGTAGCAATCGACCAGCGAACATCAATATTTGCGCCAGATGCAACAGTATATATGCCAACACCAACCAGCATCGCACTGTTCTCGACAATGTTTTGACAAGCGACCGCCCGTCCCGGGCCAATTGTCGCTTTCCCAATAGTTTGCAAGGTCGCGTTAAGGGGGATAATCAAAATCGCGCCGCTAACACCAACGAGCAGTAGCAACACCACCGTAAACCCGATCGAATGAATAAACAAAAACAGCCCCAAAATAATCGCCATTGCCACTCCGGCGTACACCGCCCGATACATTTTTTCCATGGAGATAATCAACGGCACAATCAGCGAGCCGATGACCAGTCCGACACCGGTCAACGCAAACAGGATACTAATATCAGTATTGTCTTTCAACAGCAATGTCGCCGGTATCCAGGCGATAAGTATCATTCGGAACACCGACGAAGCCATCCAGAATGATGCCGTTCCGGTTACCGCGAACCGGCTTTCACGAGTGCGAAAAATCATTTTGCAATCATTAACGAAATAGCGCAATGTACCTTTGAATTTCAAAGTAGTATTCGCCGGATTTTTTGGTATGAGAAAATTAAAATAAATTGAAATCGCAAAAACAATAAATCCCACGTATATTGCCAGACTTATCGACAAGTCCGACAACACGCCGCCGGTGATGCTGCCGATTAATATTGCCGCGATAGTAGAACCTTCCACCCAGGAATTGTAGCGCACCAAAAACTTATCGTTTTTACACAGCCACGGTAAAATGCCGTACTTCGCCATTGTATAAATCGCGGCGCCGGTGCCGACTACAAAATAGGAGCCGGCCGGATCGAAATCCAATAGCAACATTAACAACCCGATGATTTTTATCGCATTACCCATTTTTAAAATATTTGTCTTCGGGTAGCGGTCGGCCATTCGTCCCAGAATCGGCGTAAATAATATGTATGGCACCACAAATGCCGCTTGAGCGAGCGGCGCGTAGTACGCGGGATAATTATCCCGGCTCATAATCGCCAAGATAATAAACAAAATCATGTTGTCGCCAAACGCGGCAAAAAATTGAGCAATAACCAAGGCATTAATCGGACGGATAAATTTGGTCATCAACTGTTCCTCTTAATAATTTTGGCTGTTTTACTCATCACCAGCATCAACAACAATTGTAAGACAACACCGCCGAGGATGACGCTGTCAATATTGAATTTCAAATTATCAGCTGCCATATACAGTAATATTCCGCCAAACATTGCCGAAAATTCTAACCAGTTTTGGCAGGCAACCGCGCAACCAGCTCCAATTGAGCGCTCCCCCATGTCCTGTAACGTGGCGTTTAGCGGCACAAAAAACACTCCGCCAAATATCCCGATTAACACCAAAATCAGCGCGGTAACGATATAACCACCGGAAATAAACGCTAACAGCGCAATGCTAAAAGCCATCAATACACCGGCGATAATCGTCCGGCTGTAAGTCTTAATCGTAATGAACAGCGGCGCTAAAAACGACCCGATTGCGACGCCAATACCGGTAAGCGCCAGCATTACACTCTGCCCATGACCTTGGTCGATCCCCAGATGTAACGGCAACCACACCAGCAAAATCATCCGTAGCACTGTAGAAGCCGTCCAGAATGTAGCCGTGCCTAATACGCAAAATCGGCTTACCGATGTCGTAAATACAGTTTTCATATCGCCTGAAAAACCCCGCACCGACATCGCGATAAATGCTAGCGGGTTTTTCGGAAACACGATGCTCGAATTTCCCTCATTCCGGGGAATTGCAAAATTAAGCAACATTGAAAACATAATAATCGCAAAACAAACCACCAGCGAAAGATCAATCGATTGCGCGGCGATATATTCCCCGGCGACACCGCCAAACAAAATTGCCAACAACGTTCCGCCTTCAACAGCGGCATTGGCTTTCATCAAAACATCATCGTCCCGGCTCAACACCGGCAAAATGCCATACTTAGCCGGCATATAAATAACGGCGCCCATTCCCACTACAAAATACGCTAAAACCGGATTGACGGAAAAGAATGCCAGCAGAATTCCGAACGCCTTCAACGCGTTTCCGGTCATCAACACATATTTTTTCGGAAAGCGGTCGCCAAACCGCCCGACATACGGGCAGAAAATAATGTAAGACACCAAAAATGCCGACTGGGAAATCAGGATGTACAAGGAATCAGCGTGCTGTTTGCTGATAATCGCGATTACGATAAAAAACATCATCTGATCGCCAAATGCCGACCAGAATTGCGCTCCAACCAGCGCCCAAATTCCTTTATTGAGATTCCACATTATTCAATCGCCCCGGCCATTTCCTTTAACGTTACGTAATCGGTTTTTCCAGTGCCAAGTAGCGGTAATTCATTAACCTCAACAATTCGCTCGGGAATGCTTAAAGTACTGATACCGTTTTTCTGCCAATATTCCCGAAGTGTTTTGCGGTCAATCGCTTTAGCGGTTGTAAAGACAATTATTTTTTCACCGCGCTTTTCGTCTTGAACATTTACCGCGGCAGACGGCGCCAATCCGAAACAATTAGAAAAGGCCTTTTCTACGGCATCCAAGCTGACCATTTCGCCGCCGATTTTGGCAAATCGCTTTACTCTCGAGCGAATAGAAATATAGCGTTCGTTATCGATTGCCACCACGTCGCCGGTATTGTAATAACCTTCGAGCGGCACAAAACCTTGCCCCTCGATGAGATAGCCTTCCATGACATTTGGCCCTTTGATCGTCAGCACGCCAACTTCTTCATCCGGCGATTGCGCCTCTACGCCGTCGACCGGCTCGAGGATATAGTCGATACATGGCATTAGTTTCCCAGCGGAGCCAATCTTGTAAAACAACTTCGAGTTTCCGGAAACCAGCGGCGCGGCCTCAGTCATGCCATAGCCTTCGCAAATCCGCACGCCAAACTTATCCAGCCACAGATAGCGGGTGGCATCGGTTAGCTTTTCAGCTCCGGCAATAACGTATTTTATCGCATGAAAATCATAGGGATGCGCGTATATACCGTAGCCGTTTAAGAAGGTAGAAGTTCCCAATAACACAGAAATATTCCAGTCATAACACATTTCCGGAATTTCTTTGTAATGTAGCGGTGACGGATAGAGCATCAACATCATGCCTTCAAGGATCGGCAACAGTTCACCGGCCATTACCCCAAACGAGTGGAATAGCGGCAGCGCGTTCAACATATTATCCCGCGGGGTCATGTCAAAAACTGCCATACCCTGAAATATATTCACCAATAGATTTGAATGAGTGAGTACAACGCCTTTGGGTTTACTTTCCGAGCCGCTGGTGAACAGAATAACCCGCTGACCAGACACATAATTGGCCCGTTTGCCGATCAGTGAATTCCAGGCGCCGGTCAGCTTATCGGTCAGGGTAAGCGCCGCTTTGACATCTTCGAGATAGATAAATCGGCACTGCTCCTTTAACGCGACTTCGAGATTCTCCAATTTTGCTTTTTCGATAAAGGCTTTAGACGTGATAATTGTCTTAATCCCGGCATTGCGCGCGCAAGAAATATTACTGGCAATGCCCGCGGTAAAGTTAATCATCGCGATTGTTTTACCCTCGGCAAACAGCCCGAACATCGCCACCGGATGCGCGGCGGCGTTTGGCAACATCAACCCGACCTTATCCTCGTCTGCCAGCAACTGACCAAGCTTCCCACCTAGTACCCGGCTGGTAAGAATTAGCTGTTTATAAGACAGAGCGGCCCCCATCGCGTCGCGTAAGATAATTTTATTGGCGCCATGCATTTTAGCAGAATCCAGCAGTGAATTGAACAGATTGATTTTCTTACCTGCTTGCTCGATCCGCGCCAACACTTTAAGTTTCTGCATGTTGTCGATAATGCTATCGGCATAAAACCGTTTCTTTTTGTTGATTTCCGTATTCTTCATTTCCGGTAATTTAAACGGTTCCCCGACATACAGCATTATATTGTGAAACCAGCGGGTCTTGTACATTTCCGTGATGCGGGTAAATTTATTCTGTTCCATACCCACTGTTACCATCGGTAATATGTTGGCTTGAGATTTCGAGGCCAGCCAAATCACCCCGCCATAGCTTTTCATAAAACTACCGGTCGTTGTCAGCCGCCCTTCAGGGAAAATAACCACCGTGTTTTTTTCATTGAGCTTCGCCATGATTTTTTTCATTGCATAAGGGCTGCGTTGGTCGACTGAAACAAAATTACAACTCAACTTAAAAAACCAGTTGAATTTGTTTACAAAGGTAGTATATACAACAAAATAGGTATCCTTTGGCATCAGCGCGTACATCAGCGCCGCGTCCATAAAGGATACATGGTTGGGAATTACCAACGTCGGGCCTTTTCCTTGCAACGCCTCAATTCGTTCGTAATTAACGATTTTTATATCATAAAAAAATCTCAATACCAGCCGTGTAAACCATCTCAAAAACGACCGCATTTAATTACCCCCTGCACTCCAAAAATCAGCCTAATTATAGCAAACAAAAACTAAACAAGCAATTGTAAATATCGCGCAAATCGCCAAATAGCAAACTTACAACGGTTTTACAGGTAAATCCTAATACAAATAATATTTCCGGGCTTTGACGGCAAATGCATCTGCTTCGTTTTGCCAGTTTACCATTAGCGAATTATATTCCCAATTCCAGTTGCGCAAGGTATCATCGCCGGAAACAGTATCGACTTCCGGTTTGCCTTTGGAGGTAAATGGCGAACGGTCAAAATCATATTTTTTGTTGCTCAGTTTGCGGAGCGTATCAATTATCGCGATGCCGGTATGCACTGTTTCTAAGGTGTGGATATCCAAAACATGCATTTCCACCCCTTTCATTACTTTGCCGGAATTAGCCGTCCAAAACGGCGTGAAATACGCCGGGCGGAAATACACGCCTTTAATATTCCGGGCATTTAACGCATCAGCAAGTTTATCGGCATTTAGCCAGTCCGACGCGATAAATTCAAACGGTCGGGTCGTGCCGACACCGATCGAGACATTTCCGCAACCGACAAAGGTTGTCACGCCGTAGGCCAGTGCCGCAGCAAATGTGGGGATATTCGGCGAAGTAATTACCCACTGCAATCCGGTATCCGGCCATAACATTCCCCTGGTCCATCCGGTCATGGGAATTACTGTGAGTTTACAATTAATAACAAACTCAGTATTGAAATATCGGGCTAACTCGCCAATGGTCATTCCATGACGAAAAGCAATCGGGTACATTCCAATAAACGATTCGTTGCCCGGTTTTATTAACTGACCTTCGACCTTAACTCCGCCTAATGGATTGGGTCGATCAAAGACCACAAATTCGATATTATTTTCCGCCGCCGCTTGCATGGCATAGGCCATAGTGTAAATATAAGTGTAATCACGGGCGCCAATATCTTGAATATCTATTGCCAACACGTCGATATTTTTCAGCATCGCCGGGGTTGGTTTTCGGGTCTTGCCATACAGACTGTAAATCGGCAAGCCAGTGGCAGAGTCAGTTCCACCATCGACATATTCTCCGGCCGCGACATTTCCGCGTACGCCATGCTCCGGTCCATATAGCGCTACTAGATTGACATCGGCCGCCATTAACACATTAATCGTACTTTCAAGATTTCCGTTCACTCCGGTTGGATTGGTTATCAACCCAACACGTTTACCGGCAAAAAGATTCTTATAGGTGTTAACGTTATCGATTCCTAAGTTAATCTTCGCTGCCGCCCCGCAAATTGAATATAACCCAAACAAAACCAGCAAACAAACCAATGCTACTTTTTTCATGAAAAACATCCTCACTATCCCCTATATCCCATACCCTATCCCCTATACCCCAGCCACCAGGTCAAGCAAAAACGCCTCCTCAATCGAGAAGGCGTCGACAACTTATGTTTAGGCTTTGGTTGTTTCTTCAACCGGTTCTTCGCATCCGCAATCGCAGCAACAAACTTCCTGATTGTCGCAGCAGGTGGACTGCTCACAGCACTGACTTTTCTTAAACTTTTTGCGGACGAACATCACGATGGCGGCAATCTTAAGTAATGCAACCACACCGACTATTGCGCCAACGATAATTTTTGTTTTCTTCGGAGCAGCTTTATAAGCCGCTTTAGCTCTGCTCATCGGGCATTGACCCGTGCAGCAGTGTTCTTTGATATTCCCTATAGTCTTTCCAAACATGTAATTTTCCCTCCTATAATAATCATGCTACTACTATATTACAATCTGTTTTTTTTGGCAACTAAAATCAGCGAATTATACTAATTGACCACGCAATCCATCCTGGTATATAGCCAGTGGTTTTACAAGACAAATTTCACCGAGAACATTCCCTGCCTCGTGCAAATATATTTTTTGATAATTACTTGAAAATCCATAGGCGAAACCGTCAGCAATACTTTCAAGCAAAACAGCGGTAGACACGTTTATGCAGCTCAATAAAAACTTTTGCTGCAAAGTAGCGCCTAATTCAGTCATCGCTTTCGCCCGCAGCTTTTTTTTGGCGTTGTCAATTTGCTGCGGCATCGACCATGCCACCGTACCGCTGCGTCGTGAAAATGGAAAGACGTGTAAACCGGTCAACGGCAATTGCTCGACAAAAGCGCAGGTTTGCGCGAAATCAGCATCGGTTTCACCGGGAAATCCGACAATAATATCTGCCGTGATTGCCATATCCGGGAACCGCCGCGTGATTTGTTCGACCAACAGCCGGTAATCGTTAGTTTGATAATTACGATTCATTTGCCGGAGCGTGACATCGCACCCAGCTTGCAACGGCAGATGCAAATGCCGGCACAGTCGCGGTTCGCGTTCGAACAATTTTAACAACTGCTCGGATATTTCCGGTGACTCTATCGACCCTAAGCGAATTCGTTCGATTGTGGTCTGCTGGAGAATACACTCGACAACATCGTGTAAGCGAACTTCGAATCCCCGCTCTTTGCCGTAGTTACCCAAATGGATTCCGGTCAACACAATTTCCTTGAATCCGGCGGCAACAACTGCATTTACTTCCTGTAAAATACTGGTTATCGACCGTGACCGCACCCCGCCCCGCAAATAGGGAATTATGCAATAACTGCAATAATTATCGCAGCCATCTTGAATTTTTATAAACGCCCGCGTCCGCAACTGCGGATACTGTTCAAACGCGTACTCGGGAAAAACAACTTCATCAGCTTCATTTGCCTGAATTAGCTGTCCAGTGAGCATCGCGTCGAGTATATCCGGCAACCGGTGTTTGTCGCCGTTTCCGACCACGCCGTCACAATGCAACAACTCGCGCTGTTGGGGCGTTAATTTTTCGGCGGCACAACCGGCAAAAATAACTTTTACGCCTGGTATTTGCTGTTTGATTCGTTCAATAAGTCGTAATGATTTTTTTTCGGCGGCATTAGTGACGGCACAACCATTGATTATCGCAACCTCATAGTCAGCGCTCGCAAGCTTGTGACCGCGTTCCAACAGCATTGCCGTCAAACCGTCTGATTCGACTTGATTGACTTTGCAACCCAGTGTATGCACAAAAAACTTTGCCATGCTAGCCCAAATCTCCAAATTCACTAAGCGCTAGCGAGAGCGCCGCCAACGCTGCTGTTTCAGCTCGCAGCACTCGTGGTCCTAAACCGGCAGTTTTAATACTGCTGACACAGGTCAATTCATCAGCTGCCAAGCCGCCTTCCGGACCAATTATCAACGCAACTGCTAAACCGTCAACGGCACGTAGTTGTTCGTGCAGCGACTGCGCCGCTTCACCTTCATGCAAAGCAATAAACGCCGGAGTGCCTGAAAGTCCGTCCAGCGCCTGCGCCAACTTGGGTTGATAAAATATTCTCGGAACTTTCGACCGGCCACATTGTTCAACCGCCGCAACAGCAATTTTTTCCAGACGAGTGATTTTTTTCGTTATGCTGTCAGTATCCGGTTTGCTCACCGAGTTTCGCCCATTGAATAGCGCTATTTCATACACACCTAGTTCGACAGCCTTTTGAATTATCCAGTCCAGTTTGTCATTCTTAAGTAGCGCCAGCGTCAAACTGACCCGGCTCTCGGGCTCGCAACTAGCGCTGGTTGCCGTAGTCATTTGCACAACCACCTTGTCGGCTTGGACTTCGGTTACTTTAGCAATTGCTGTGGCTCCGTTACAATCGACGATGCTCAATAATTCATCCGGTTTTATTCGCAACACCCGTGCTAAATGATGCGCCTTTGCTCCGTCAATAACAATAGTCTCGGAAAGAATTCCGCCAATCATTATTCTTCGCATTTCATATTGCCTTTGCGACCAGCGCACGCCAAATATTTTCCGACCTACGCTCGATACATTGCATTTTGGCAGCAGTGATTGCGTTTTGTACATCTTGTTCGCGGTCGGCAATGATGCCGGAAAAAATCGCTACTCCCCCTGGTTTTAACCTGCCTGGCACATCGGGTAGCATGGCAATTATTACATCGGCAATAATATTAGCAACCAATACATCACAGGCTACATCCAGACCGTTCAACAAATCGCCCTCGGCCACTTCAATTATTTGCTGCAATTGATTGTGCCGGACATTTTCTGTCGCTGTCCGTACTGCCACCCGGTCATTATCTACTGCGCGGACGCGCTTGGCTCCGAGCAACGCTCCGGCAATCGCCAAAATACCCGAACCCGTTCCTACGTCGTAAACCAACTTATCTTTTACATCTAGTTGCTCTAACAATTCAATACACATTTTCGTCGTGGCATGGGTACCGGTTCCAAAAGCCATACCGGGGTCAATATCAATTACGCACTCGCCCGGATTGGGCAGATAATCTTCCCATGTCGGTTTGATAACCATGCCATTGCCAATTTTGAAAACGTGAAAATACTGCTTCCAGGCTGTTGCCCAGTCCAACTCGTCAATTTCCACAAATGGCAATATTTTGACTGTATCAGCGCCGAAAATGCTAATCAACCGCGTGGAAACCGCTTCTGCCAAAATTAGTTTAATATCTTCCAAGCGTTCATCTACCGGCAAATAGCCTTTCACAAACACTTTAGCATCAGCCAGAGCATCGGGTAAATCACTATAATCCCAAAGTTTGGCAGCGCGATAGCGGTTGACAATCTTTGGATCTTCAATGACTATTCCGCCGGGACAGACCGAGCGCAACAACTCAGATGCGGCTTCAACCGCCGCGTCTTCAACTTCCAATGTATATTCCAGCCACTTCATCTATTCACCGATAATCGCATCTTTAATTTTGTGAAAAAATCCTTTTCCATCATGGTACTGCTTATCCTTAGTCAGTTCAGCAAATTGTTCTAACAGCTCGCGTTGCTTGTTGTCGAGTTTTTTCGGTATGCTGACTTTTACTGTAACCAGTTGATCGCCCTTTTGACTTTGGCGATGAACATTGGGTATGCCTTTGCCACGCATTCTAAATGTCGCACCCGGCTGTGTGCCTTCGGGAATATCCAAGTCCTCTTTGCCAAACAACGTCGGTATCTCTAGCGTCGCGCCAAGCGCCGCCTGGGTCATGGAAATTGGCACTTCGCACATAATGTCATCACCGTCGCGCTTGAAAAAAGCATCGGCTTTTACATGGACATAAACGTACAAATCGCCAGTTGAACCACCCCGCATTCCCGCTTCACCTTCACCGCTCACCCGCAACCGTGAACCAGTATCGATCCCCGCCGGAATTTTAACTTTGATTTTACGACGTTTTTGAACTCGTCCCTGACCTTGACAGTCTTTACAACGGGTCTTAATGATTTTGCCCTCGCCATGGCATTGTGAACATACCCGGGTGTTAACCATTCTGCCAAACATTGTGTTCTGCACAACCTGTTCCTGCCCGCTGCCATTACATTTGGGGCAAGTATCGACTTTGCTGCCCGGCTCGGCGCCAGTTCCCTCGCATACCGGACAATTTTCGGTTCGCGGCACGGTTATTTCATCTTCAAAGCCGTAGGCGGCCTTTTTTAGGTCGATTTCAATATCATAACGCAAATCAGCGCCGCGTTCCGGACCGGGGCGCCGCGCCCCGCCACGTCCAAAAGGATCACCGCCAAAAAACGATTCAAAAATATCGCCCATGTCAAAACCGAAACCAGCGCCGGCGCCGCCGCCGCCCCGTCCACCTTGTTCAAATGCCGCGTGACCATACTGATCGTAAGCGGCGCGTTTTTGCGGGTCGGACAGTATTTCATAGGCCGCATTGATTTCTTTAAATTTTTCTTCAGATTCTTTAAGATTGTCTTTATTTACATCGGGATGGTATTTGCGGGCCTGACTTCGAAACGCTTTTTTGATTTCGACTTCCGTTGCGCCGCGCTCAATACCAAGCGCCTCGTAATAATCGCGTTTACTCATTAATTGCCACTCCAAAACAAAAATAGGTGGTTGGACTTTGGAAACTTATCGCTTCAAAAATCCAACCCCCATGATTATAACTTATTATGCAACTACATTCCAGTTGCCGGTTACTTTTTCTCTTCGTCCACTACTGTGTAATCAGCATCGACAACGTTATCGCCAGCCGGTTGCTCAGCTCCGGGGTGCCCGCCTTCTTGCGGCGCATCTTTGGCATAAGCTGCTGCTGATAATTCATAGAGCGGTTTTTGCAACGCTTCAGTATCGGCTTTTACTTTCGCCAGATCGCTACCCTTCATTGATTCTTTCAACTGCTCGACGGCTTTGTTGACTTCTTCAACTTTGGCGCTATCGGCTTTATCGCCCAAATCCTTAATCGTTTTTTCCGCTTGATAAACCAGCGAATCGGCTTGATTATGCACTTCCACTTTTTCTTTTTCTTGCTTGTCTTCTTGGGCGTGCAGTTCAGCTTCTTTTACCATCCGCTCAATCTCGTCCTTGCTCAAGCCACCCGACGCGGTAATGGTTACTTTTTGCTCTTTACCGGTGCCGAGATCTTTGGCTGAAACATGCACGATACCATTAGCATCGATGTCAAAAGTTACTTCGATCTGCGGCACGCCGCGTTGCGCCGGCGGAATTCCGCTCAACTCAAATCGTCCCAAAGTTTTATTGTGGGCCGCCATTTCCCGCTCGCCTTGCAAAACATGAACGTCTACGCCCGGTTGATTATCCGAAGCGGTCGAAAATATTTGACTCTTGCGGGTCGGAATGGTTGTATTACGCTCAATTATTTTTGTAAATACGCCACCTAGCGTTTCAATACCCAGACTCAACGGAGTAACGTCAAGAAGTAGTACATCCTTGACTTCGCCAGTAAGCACACCGGCTTGAATGGCCGCGCCGACCGCTACGCACTCATCCGGATTGACACCCTTATAGGCATCTTTACCGGTAAGTCGCTTAATAGCTTCTTGTACCGCGGGAATACGAGTCGAACCGCCGACGAGAATTATTTTGTCGAGTTGACTGGCTTGTAATCCGGCATCAGCCAACGCGCGGCGCGTAGGTTCCATCGTTTTTTCCACCAAATCGGCAGTCAACTCTTCAAATTTACTGCGTGATAAAGTGACATCCAAGTGTTTCGGTCCATTAGCGTCGGCCGTAATAAACGGTAAGTTGATATTGGTCGAAAACATCGAGGATAGCTCACACTTAGCTTTTTCAGCTGCTTCGAGCAAGCGTTGTTTTGCCATTTTATCTTTGGAAAGATCGATGCCATTTTCTTTTTTGAATTCGCCAACCATCCAATTTAGCACCCGCTCATCAAAGTCATCACCGCCCAGTCGGTTATTACCGCTGGTCGCTTTAACTTCGAAAACATTATCTGAACCCAATTCAAGTATCGAAACGTCGAACGTACCGCCACCCAAGTCAAATACCAAAATTGTGTGTTCTTCGCCCTTTTCCAAACCATAAGCCAAAGCTGCTGCTGTCGGCTCATTGATAATCCGCATTACTTCAAGACCGGCAATTGCGCCGGCATCTTTAGTCGCTTGACGTTGCGCATCCGAAAAATACGCTGGTACCGTGATAACCGCTTTGGTAACTTTTTGTCCAAGATAAGCTTCAGCATCGGCTTTTAGCTTTTGCAGAATCATCGCGGAAATTTCTTGCGGCGAATACGTCTTGCCGTCAACGTGAACCTTGTAATCAGTACCCATGTGCCGTTTGATAGAAGTTACTGTACCGTCGGGATTGGAAATAGCTTGACGTTTCGCCAATTGTCCAACAAGCCGCTCGCCATTTTTGGCAAATCCGACAACCGATGGCGTAAGTCTGGACCCCTCCGGATTAGTGATAACGACGGCCTCGCCGCCTTCCATAACTGCTACGACCGAATTAGTCGTTCCTAAGTCAATTCCGATAATCTTACTCATAATATCCTCCGATAAATTTTTATTATTGTAGATAGTGAATGATGAATGGTTAAATGTGAAAGGTGAAAGGTGGTCACTCTGGCTACTTTGGCAACTCCGGCTACAAAAATCTACTTCGTGGCTACTTTCACCATGCTCGGACGAATGACTTTGCCCCTCAAGCTATAGCCTTTTTGCAACTCTTCAACAATTGTATCATCGGCATGTTCTGCACTTTCCACCCGCATTACCGCGTTGTGAATGTTCGGGTCAAAATCGCAACCGCAGGCATTAATTTGTTCAATGCCTACTTGCGCGAGAAAGTCGACAAACAATCGATGAATTAACTCAAAGCCCTTGGAAATCGTCTCTGCATCTTGGTCGCCGCTACTCAAGCCGCGCTCAAAACTGTCGATAACCGGCAACATTTTGCAGACAACCTCTTCAGTCGCCCGATTAATCAAATCTTCCTTTTCTTTTTGGGTGCGCCGGCGATAATTGTCAAACTCCGCCTGCAACCGCAACAACTTGTCTTGCAAATCGGCGTTAGCAGTACTCTGCGTTTCAATTTGCTCATTCAAGTCGCTGATTAACTGCGCCGTTTCGTCTACCAGTTCATCGGTGTTATCGCAACTGCAATCACAACCACAGCTGCCGCCGCACTCAACCGGTTCTGCTACTGTATTATTTTTTTTACTCAAATTTCCTCCTAATAATCCCGAATTTCGCTGTCCACGTCGGCCGCGCGAGCGCCGTCACTCTCATCTTTTTTCTTGATAATAGTGTCGATTCGCAGTATCGCTACTGCAACTTCGCCAGCGGCTTTAATCGCGTGCCGTTTTACTAACGTCGGGTCAATAATGCCGTGTTCCAACATATCCATTGTCTGTCCACTGTCACAGTCGATGCCAATACTATCGGTCTGCGCGCTGCGCTGTGCAGCAACTACTTCTTCGAGTTTTTCCAGATGATTAAATCCGGCATTATCGACTATTTGCGACAATGGTCGTTCTAACGCCTTGATAACGCAATCCAGACCATAGGCCGACATTCCCTTTAACTCATCGCGCCGGGCTTTGATTTCTGAGGCAATCGCGATTTCTAGCGCCCCGCCACCCGGTACATAACCGCCGCGAACGGCAGCTTGAACGCTGCTGGCGGCATCTTTGGCAATGCGCTCGCGCTCACCGACTACTTCGGCAGTTGCCGCGCTAACCAAAATCGTCGCCATCGGTTTGCCGCGACCACCAATTACCCGGATATGCTCGAGTTTTTCGTCCTCATAAATCAATTCAGCTGAACCGAGATATTTTTTCAAATCTTCGACGGTTTTGCGCAACCCGGTACGTTTTATCATCCGAGCCCCGCAATGCTCAGCAGTGCGCTTCAAATCGCGTCCTGCAACTCGCTGTACAACCAATATTCCGGCATCGCTCAAAATTTCTTCGGCGACTTCATGCACCGCGCGATCGACCAAAACAGCAGTTACACCTAGCACGACGATTTTCTTGACATTAACCTTAAATTCTTCTTGCAAATCCATAAAGCGCTTGAATCCGGCTTCGGTACCTAACGCTTCGTCGCCCAATTCTTCAGGCTCCAGACCGTCATCAATCAATAACAAGCTGGCATTTTCGACCCGTTCCGGCATTTCGCTGCTCATTCGTTCCCGATCGATGATTACGCCCATAAATACTTCGTTTTGCGCTCCGGCTTCGGAAATAATAATATCTGATAACTTAAAATTGTTCTCATGCAGTTTTCCCGGACCAATTAACCGCGCGGCTTCAAGTACCAATTCGGCAATATCTTCATTTTCGCGACCGGCAATCATTGCAATATTGCGGAGTATCGGTGAACTTAAGTCCTCGATTTTGCGGCTATGCGTCTCCAAAATATCCAGACACATCTTCGTGCCGATTTTAACCCCTTCAATGACTCTGGATACCGGAACACCACGCAAAACTTGTCCAACTCCCTCGCCAATTAACGCGCCAGCCAATACCGATGCCGTCGTCGTACCGTCGCCAATCTCTGCCTGTTGGGCTTTGGCGATATTGATCAACATTTTCGCCGCCGGGTGGTTAACATCCATTTTATCAAGAATAGTTACACCATCATTAGTAATGATAACCTCACCAAACCGGTCAACCAACATCGTGTCTAGCCCTTTTGGTCCGATAGTGCCCTCGACCGCTCCGGTTATCGCGCGAACGGCATTGGCATTTGCCAACAACGCTGCCAGAGATTCATCTATATCGTTGCCACCAGTCATCTGTTTCAAATTCATCGTTCCTCTTTTCTCAAGCGGCGTAGCGTTTGATTAGCTCAGCCATGTATTTTGCCATAAAATCAATCGTTGAAATTATTTTGCCATAGTGCATCCGCGTCGGACCAAGAACGGCAATTTTTCCGGTCGTTTCATCATCTAATCGGAATTCGGCCTGGACGATGCTACAGTCGCGGATACCGCTAAACTTGTTTTCGTGACCTATCGTTATTATCGTGCCGACCGTATCTGATCGATGCAAAATGTCGCACATCAATTTTTGTTCATCCAACATATTCAAAATTGATCGTACCCGTTCAACATCGCGAAACTCCGGTTGATTAAGCAACTGGGTCGCGCCGCCCAAAAACAACTGCTCAGACAGACCCTTTTTATTAGTATTACGCAGAACATTCAAAAAACTATCAAATACTGCCGCATCCGGAAGCAAGGTTGACTGCAACGCGTTCACTTCTTCAATAGAAATTTCGCTCACCCGTTTTCCGGCAAAAGCGGCATTCACAATCAGCGCAACCCGGCGCAAATCATCAACATTAATATCATTGCTACTTTCGATAATCTTGTTATCGAGAATTCCATTTTTGCCGACTACAATCATAATTGCCCGTCGGGCATCCAACGGCAGAAACTCAACATACTTGAAAATGTCTTTGGCATCTTTCCGCGCAACCATTAACGCGACATTGTGAGTCGTGTGCGATAAAATCCGCACCGTTTCTTGAAATACTTCACTAACTTGACGAGTGCGCTCATCGTACCATTTTTTTATCAATGCCACTTCTTTATCAGAAATCCCAATCGGCGCCATCAAACAGTCAACATAAAATCTGTAGCCCTTAGATGACGGAATCCGTCCGGCTGAAGTATGCGGTTGTTCAAGAAAACCCAGATGTTCCAAATCGGCCATCTCGTTACGAATGGTCGCGGCGCTAATATTTATATTCATCTTGCGGGCGATTGTCCGCGAACCGATTGGCTCGGCTGTCGCAATGAAATCTTCTATGATAGCCTGAAGAATAAGTTTCTTCCGTTCATCAAGCATCTTCACCTCTTCTTTGTTAGCACTCACCATGCTGGAGTGCTAACGCTCAGACAATATATTATACCCTAGGGCATCAAAAGTCAAGCAATAATTCATAAACTATCGATGATTTTACGGAAATTTGCAACTAAATAAACTCCGCAAAAACGCGATTTGCCAATTTCAATCCGCGTTTGGTAAGGAAAATAGACCCGTCGCTTTTTTGCAACCAGTCTTTTTCGTAACAACCAGCCAATGGTTCCGCAAACACCGCTTCAAAGTTTTCTGCGAATATCTTACAAAAATCAACTAGCGCTACCCCGGCAGTGGTTCGCAAGCCCAGAAAAGCGTATTCCGCCATCGCATCCGCCTTTTCCAGTGTGCACTGCTCGCCAACCATAGCAGTATTTTTCTCAATCGCTTCAATATATTCGCACACACTATTGATATTGGTTGCTCGCTTGCCGTCACAAAACATCGCCGCCGCCGATCCAAAACCCAGATAGGGTTTGTATTGCCAATACTTTAAATTATGGCGGCACTGATAGCCAGGCAAGGCGTAGTTGGAAATCTCGTAGCGCACAAAATCACAACCGGCCAATTGCGCTACCGCTGCGTCATACATCTCGTCTTCCTGCTCGTCATCCGGCAACAGCAGTTCGCCGTGCTCCACGGCGGCGGCAAATTTGGTGCCCGTTTCAATCTTTAGCGTATATAAAGAAATATGCGTAGCGCCTAATGCGATTGCAATGGCTACACTATTTTGCAGTAGCTCGAGCGTTTGCCCCGGCAACCCGGATATCAAGTCAACATTAATATTCACAAACCCACCCGCCCGTAACATTGCCAACGCTACCCGCGCCTCAGCACCACTGTGAATTCTGCCGCAACCGCGCAATAAATCATCGTCAAAGGACTGTACGCCAACACTAACCCGGTTAAATCCTGCCCGCCGCCATGCCGCAACTTTCGCTTCAGTAATTGTGCCGGGGTTAGCCTCCAAAGAAATTTCACAATTGACGCTCAGGCAAAACTGCTGGTTAATTTTATTCATTATCGCGGCCAAGCAATCCGCCGGCAACAGCGACGGCGTGCCGCCGCCGAAAAACAGCGTATCGACAACCCGTCCGGCATACTTCGTTGCCGCAATTTCCGCACACACCGCCGCCGTGTACCGCGCAAAATATTCGGCGCCATTTTCAATTGACGGAAAATCGCAATAACCGCATTTCTTGACACAAAACGGAATATGCACATATATCCCCAGCGGCTGGTTCATGATTTGTTTAGCCCACATAAATATCCTTCCAAAACCACATTTTCACAGCAAAACCGGCAAAAAAACTCTACCGGCGGTAGAGTTTAAATTAATCAGCATTATTTTATAAAGCGTCAGAAGCTGCAACTGCAACGCTATGCGTTTAACGGTACCCAGAACAACTCTACTAACGCACTCAAACAATCGCACTACCCAGCGCTAAAACCGTCGCTCACGACAAATTTTGCGATACTTTATATTATTCGTCAAAACACCTTCTTGCCGGCAGCGGCGGCACTTCTGCCGCAGTCTTAGCCAGCCCTAAGCGGTAATGCCAAAAACACCACGACCCATTTTTCTAACACCATCCGCTTGGTTTTTACAAGTTTACTTAATTGCCGTCCAGGGGGTGTTCATGAAAACTCACAGTTTCAGTATCAATTTACTCCGTCGTTCCAATCCGCGCATTAATTCGAGCCGATAATTGTGCTTCAACAAGTGAGCGTAAAAAACCGTACTGTTTGAAGGAGCTCGTAGCGACGGTTTGGCTTAATGCGCCAGAGAAACGACGGATCGTTTCGTGAACAAGCCCTAATTGCCAGCTGGCAGCGTTTCCAAGAACTCCACCAACTTTACAAACTGCTCTGGGGACATTTTTTCCCGGCACCGCCGAAACCGTTCTTCCGCGCCAATTAATTTGCGGCTATATATGAGCGGTGGCTGCTCGAGATCTGCACCTGACACTCCCAAAAATTCGCCGACACGAATCAAGGCATCCTGAGATATGTCGCGGACACCGTTTTCAATTTCTGCGTATTCACCCAGTTTTAGTCGCAGCATTTTCGCCACATCCAATGCCGGCTTACCAGCTAACTTGCGCAACTCCGCTAGCGCCGGACCACTGGTATATTGCAGAACATTGCCGCACAATTCATCCGTAGATGTATGATAAATATTCGCCAACATCCTAAACTTCGCGATATCCGGCAACGCTTCATCGCACTCGTAACGAGTAATCATCGTCACCGTAATATCCAGCGCTCGCGCCACTTCCGTGCGAGTCAGCCCCGTTGCCTCACGATATTTTTTTAAGCGTATTCCGTACATTGAGCTCTCCATTTTATAAACAAACTTCTTTTTGGTTATTTAAAAAATGTTTCATGTGAAACATTTTTTAAACATTATGCAACAACTATATTTGTCACGTTGCTTTTCAAGCTTCCGTGCTATCGACAAGTTCTATCGAGACAAAGTATTTATCTTTGACCTTGGTATAAATAGCCACCATTTCCGCGCAATGAACTAGCAGCTTTTTTAGTAAGCGCAATTTTAATTGTGGCTCACCGGGATATTCGTGAGCTAATGAATTGCGGAACTGGCGTAGTTTTATCCAGTCTGCTGCTGCGCTTAAATAGTTATTCTTCTCCAACCAATTCAGTTTTTCAACGAAAGTCGCATCATCAGAAATGTTTTCGTGCAACGCGTATGGTATCGACGGCAACAGCACTCGACCCATTTCATCTTGCAGCCGCTGGAATCGATAAGCAATCTGATCGAGCGACCGTAGTACCTGCCAAGTATCAATTAGCGCGATATCGCTAACATTCATTATGTCGACGCTGGAGTTAAGCTCATCGATAGCGCTGTTCAAAACGCTGGCATGGATATCACATTGTTCAATTGCCTTTTCAATCTTAACTTTATAAATATTCACAGAACAACTCCTTCTTGTATGGCGATTCTGTAGATTGGCAATTGATATTCCGACTGGCGGCTCTTTACCACGATATCAACCCGTTGTTCCAGAAATTCCATCGATAGAAATAATTCCGTCTGCGCCAAATTCCGCGCTTCCAAGACATCTTCAACATCGGTTTCCACAAAAAAATCATAATCGCCGCCACGTTTACTATCGTCGGCACGAGAACCAAATAACCGGATTGTAGAATCAGCGCCAAAATATTTTCGCAAAATGGTAGTAGCGCATATTCGCTGTTTGTCAGTCATTCGCATCATGCTCACCTCGCTTTTAGCAGTGCCTAATTATAGCAAATATACAGGTAAAATGTCTTTTTTTCGTCACCAATTAAACGAAACGCGCCGCCTAATTGTCAATTATCAATTTAGCGACAACATTGTTTGTCGATTTCACAGAACAAATTATGTTAAATTTGTCGATTTCACAAAACAAATTTGCTATAATGCACTTACTATGCAAAATATGCGAGGTGAGTATGCTAGCTACTGCCCTAAATAAATCTAATTCCTGGTGGCAAAACAACACCGTGATTTTTGACTATACAACTAGTGCGCGTAGCGAGCTTAAGCAATTGATTGAAGCCTGCACACAGCGTCGTATTACAGCAGTGCTAGGTGCACGTCGCGTTGGCAAGTCAACTCTACTCCTACAGACAATTGCGCATTTACTTCAAACAGGCGTGGATAATAAAAGAATTTTGTATTTTTCTGGCGACACGCCGACACTGCGCGCATACAGCACCAGCCAAATAATTGACTACTACCTTACCGAGGTTCTCAACGAAGCTGATAGCGCGCTAACAAATCGTGTATATATCTTTATCGACGAAGTTCATGTTCTGGACGACTGGCAACTGCACCTCAAAGATTACTATGATCGCCGAGTGACTATAAAGTTCTTCGTCAGCGGCTCAAGCGCGGCGCATATAATGCTACATTCCAAAGAATCACTACAAGGGCGTATCGAGCGACAAGTGATTTTTCCTTTGCGCTTTTCGCAATATGCTCGCATGCAAGTCGCCGCTCATTCCACTGAGACGAGTTTAGATGAGTTTTTCTCAACGTCTATCGATTGGTTAGACCCACATTCGTCAGCCATGCAGTATAGTAGCACTTACAATATGCTGCTCGGCCTATGCGAGCCAGCTGTCAATAGCCTCATAAATCGTTATCTGATTTGCGGAGGTTATCCAGAACTACTCGCTTACGACAACGATCGGCAATGGCTGCATCATCTAGGCGAAGACATAGTGTATGCGGCGTTGTTCAAAGATATTATCAATATTTTCAACATCAAAAACCCTGAAATACTCGAGCGACTACTATACGCTATAGCCGATCATAGCGGGCAAGGATTTTCGTACACTTCTTTGGGAGAAACAGTTGGACTCGACAGGCTTACCGCATCGATATATGCCGACTATCTACAAAAATCTTTTTTAATAAATATATCTGAACCTTACTCGACTAATGTCGCCAAAACAATTCGCAAGAATAAGAAGTTATACATCAGCGACTGCGGCATTCGTAATGCCCTGCTGCGCGAATACACGCTCACCGACAAGAGCCGTGGTTTGCTCGCAGAAGGTGCGGTATATAACGCACTCAAACAATTCGCCGATAATAATTTTGCGACTGTCGGCTACTGGCGCGAGGGCAAACAAGAAGTAGACGCAGTTCTCAACCTTGGCAACAAACTCATTCCGATAGAGGTGAAATTTCGCAATAAATTTACAGACAGCGACCTCGGCGGCCTCCATGCCTTCATGCGCGAATTTGATTGCCAATACGGCATTGTTATCACCAAAAATCAACTATCCATCAAAGACAAAGTTGTTTATGTGCCGTTTTGGATGGTGTGAAAAGGCTTATTTTTTTCCGCGAGTTCCACAACAATCTGCTCGTGAGCAGTCTGGTTGAGCGCATTGATACGCCACAAGGTCGATGATGTAGTCGTTTGTCGTTGGTCATTAGTGGAGATTGGTTGCTGGTGCTTCAATTTTGGGTAATAGTAAAACACTGCACTTTATGCTAGAATACTTATAACAACAGAATTGAGGTGGTTATGCTAGACATCCATAAACTTGCACTGTTACCAGCGGTTATTGAACTACTCCTCAGCAACAATGCCACTAACATCAAACAAATTATAGTCTTTGGATCATACGCTCGCGGCGAAGCCGATGAATGGTCTGATCTCGATATTCTAGTACTCACCGATTTAGATAACGAGCAACTTTCGGAATTGGATCGCAAGCTCACCGATGCCACCTCATATTTCAGCGCCAAACACGGTCTGCTAATCAGCATCATCACTCAAAATCAGCTGCATTTTCAAAAATGGGTAAACTTCTTACCGCTATACAAGAATATCCGAAATGAAGGATGTGTGCTTTATGCAGCCTGAGTTTGTAGCTCTTATAACATATCGCGTAGAAAAAGCTGAAGCTGACCTCGCTACTGCACAACAGCTCCTAGCATCTGATAGATACGCCCAAGCTGCTAACCGAGCCTATTATGCAATGTTCCATGTCACGAGAGCATTGCTCGCGCAATACGAAACAGATAGCAAAAGACACTCCACTGTCATAGGGAAATTTCATCAACTATTTGTAAAAACTGGAATCGTTAGTATTGAGCTAAACGCTATCCTCAACAATGCGTTTCAAACGCGACTCAAATGCGACTATGATGATTTCTATGTCGCATCAAAATTCGACGCTCAAAAGCAGGTAGAAAACGCAGTAATATTCGTAAATTAGATAAAAACACTTGTGAACAAAGAGCTATGCTAAGCGCCGCAAGGCGTTTTTTTATTTCATTGCACCAGATCTTCCGTTTTCGAACATTAGCTCATCCAATTGGTCGCTGGTGTGGTAACAGCGGCAATAGCTGCTTTAGCAACACCGTCAGCATAGCGCTGACTTAGTCCGGCATAATGACATTTAAGTATCTCAACGCAAATACCAACGAGCTTACAAATCTATAGCAACCATTCGTCGCCAGTTGCCTTGATTGATAGCTTTCTAAAGGCTTGTTCACCTCATGTCCATAGGATTCAAGTTTGCTTTCAATATCTATTCCAAGATGTTTGGTTATAAAATTCTCAAGCACTCCATAGGAACCCAACAAATCGTCGCTACTTATTCTACTCGGCTGGACACGGTTAGCTCTAAGATGTTTTTTGAGCGCATTTGCATTCATTAGACCATCCCCCACCGCTGGACATAGTGGCAACAAATACGATTCTATAGACGGATAACTCAAGAGCAACAAGCCCCCTCTTTCGCACTCGTCATTATCCTGAGGGTTTTGGAGTATACTGAGCAGGTTGTCAATAACAGGCTGAGGATTTGTGGCATTATCTCGATCGAAAATAAAGAAAGTTGTTAAATTGTCGATATTGACAGAATACTCTGCGTATAGCGTGCTGTACAATGCATCAAGATAATCCTTGCCGGATAACACGCTCGCAACGTTTGAATTTGGAGCGCTAATTACATACACCGTCGAATGCGCAGTTTGGCTTTGATAAGTTTGAAACCCTGAAGCAGGGCGCCTTCTTCGAGTTAACGTCCTATAGTCCAATAGTGTATAAAAGATATGTTTGAGCAATTGAACTTCAAACTGCTCTCCTTCAACGACAAATAGAACATTACCAATTCTTTGGTCTACGCTCAACTTCATAGTTAAGCCTGCGTCTCTGCCGTATCGATAGCGTAAGCTGGAACATCGGCAAAGATGCCGCTCAGATACATCTTCTCAATATTCTGCGCAAACCGCGGGCTGGCACTAGACACTCTGGCATATTCACTGCCCTCGTTTAGCTTATAATTAATAATAAAAATTTGGTCAGGACGCAAAGTAGCAGTAGTTAAAATATTCGTAGAATGAGTTACTAAAAACAATTGGGAAAACCCAGCATTTTTCATAAAATAATCTATAAAAACTTTTTCGAGAGCGTTGTGTAAACCTGAGGAAAATTCATCAATTAGCAACATCCCTCTATTCGCTATTACGTGGTAAGCACAGGGAATTAATTTCAGAAGTGTTTGATTGCCGTCTGATTCTAACGTAATCGGTAATGATAATTTTTTATCCTTTCTATCCATAAAAATATTATTAATCGATGGCGCTTCAAGCGGGTTGCTTTCATCATTAAATACGATCGATACAGCCATAGAGTACTTAATCTGTTCAAGCACCTTGTTGACAATTTCATAATTAGCTTTGTTTTTTACATAGTACTCAACAAAATTAAAATCAACACCACTATACGAATGCACTTCTTTATCAAGCGGGTTAAAATACACAGAGTTTCTAAGGAAATCAAACCACTTTTTGATAGCGGGTAACTCAATAAATCCTTGGCTATCAAAATACAGCTTTCTTAAAGCCGATGAATCTGCCTTAATGTTTTCCGCTAAATATTCAACTACGACCCCTTTTGTTATTTCAGCCTTAGCGCCCTGCTTATCTCTTAAAAATATCTGACGGTCATTTAGCATCAACCGTTCTTCTATAAAACCAACACTTAAATCATGCACAAAAGAGTATTTTAATTCATCATCACCTATCACGAAATGATATTCGCACAAGGTATTCTTGTTATTTCCCGGCAACCACGGCAACAAATCCAACTTTTCATAGGATTCTCCGACAAGTATATCTAATAACAATCTTAGCGCTTTAATAACATTAGATTTGCCCGTTGCGTTTCCGCCGATAAAAACTGCGCCTTTTAGAACGCCATTGTCGGCGCAGTTGCCAGGCAATTGCTCGTATTTTGTTTTTTTGAAATCAAACTCCGTTCGATTCTTGTATGACAGATAATTTTCCAAAATTAATTTAGTTAGCATACGCACCTCAACTAGCATTATAGCAGACAGCAGCAGATAAGTGTAATTTTTTTACACTTATCTGCTGCTTCGTACTGATTGTCTATATAAAATCCTACCACCATTTTTACTTACTTCATATCCCCAACCCCGCGCACATCGGCAACAACTGTTCAAGCCGCTCGACGATACGCTGCTGCTCGGCGAGGGGGGGGAGGGGAAATGCCAACTGTAGCAAATAGTCTTTTCCAATTCTTTGCTGACCGGCAGTGC
>JBAXTZ010000129.1:0-1856 GCA_037129925.1 Bacillota bacterium | reverse complement strand
TTTTTAGCGAATCCCGTGGTTATTGGGTTTGAGCTGGGTTAGGTCGAAAGTTGGGATAAGCTTTTCAATATAGTCGCATTCGCTGCCATAATCTTTGTCAGCATATAACAAATCATAATACTCGGAATATTTATCAAATGTTTTCATATCAGTTCAGCACCGCCTTGAGCTGCTCGCAAACATACTGTTGTTGTTCAACTAGCAAGCCGACGCCGCTGGGCAGGTACAAGCCCTGTTTAGCCAGCCGATCAGCAACCGGATAGTTTTCAGCGTGATAGTCAAAATAATTAGTAAGCCCTGGTTGTCGATGTAATGGATAGAAAAAATGACGGCACTGCACACCACGTTCTCCGAGCGCTTTTAGTAGTTCAACAGCTCCATATTTGCATTCATCAGCCAATATCAGTCCATACACCCAATAGATATTTTCAGCGTAATCTGTGCGTTCAAGTGGTAGTTGAATACTTTTTACGCCCCGGAGCAAATCGTGATATTTTTCCCCAATAGTGCGTTTTCGCAACACTGTTTCAGCTAACCGTTCTAACTGTGCGCAACCGACTGCCGCCTGTAAATTGGTCATGCGAAAATTGTAGCCAAGTTCGCTGTGAATGTAGCGTCGTTCGCTATCAAAAAACAAGTTGCGGATATCCCGACAACGATTAGCAAGTACTTCGTCATTAGTAAGAACCATGCCGCCTTCACCGCAGGTCACATGCTTGTTCGGGTAGAAACTAAATGTTGAAATATCACCAAATGAACCACACGGCTGATTGTTATAAGTTTGACCGTGCGCTTCGGCGGCATCTTCAATAATTTTCAAGTTGTATTTTTTTGCGAGTTCCAACACTGGTTGCATATCGGTCGGCAGACCGTAGATATGTACAACCATAATCGCTTTAGTGCGATTACTTATTTTGGCTTCGATTTTGTCGGTATTCATGTTCCAGGTCAACGGGTCAGCATCAACAAATACCGGTTTTGCTCCGACGCGGACGACGGCAGCAGCGCAGGATATTATCGTAAACACCGGCATAATTACTTCGTCACCAGCGCCAATTCCTAATGCCATGACCGCAGTATCCAGCGCTACGGAACCGTTGGCAACAGCAACGCCATATTCGCGATTGCATAAATTTGCCATTTCCCGCTCAAATCGTTTAACAAACGGACCTTCGGATGAAATCCAGCCGCTGTCGATGCATTCGCAAAGGTATTTCTTTTCGTTGCCGGATAAATCCGGCTGGTTGACTGGTACGAACATAATGCCTCCGTTGGATAAAGTCACAAAGCTACAAAGCTGGAAAGGTGAAGAGAGCCTAGAATCTAACTTTGTCAGCATCGCCGCAATACGGGCCTTGCTTTATTTCGATCATTTCCACTTCTTCGATTACTTCGAATCCATGTCCGCCGCTGCACAACATCAATACATCACCGGCGAGCAGTTCGCAACTGCGAAAATATTCCCGCGCGGAATTGTAAAAATCGACGCGTAAAATCCCCCGACGAATTAGCAGCACTTCCTGAGTTAATTGAACTTTTCGTTCGACAACATTATGAACATGTCGCTGGATAATCTCACCGCTCGGTCGTTTCATATACGCTAATTGCTGGGAAAAATCGTTTGGGGTGAAAAATTCGACTTTCCCGCCCTGATAATCAGCGCGGATTATTATCGCCAACAACTTTTCATCATCAACTATTTGCTCCAACATAAATAATACCTCGTTTCGATCTGTATATCAACGTGATGTTCTTCGCTAGGGCGTTTTCATGAAAATTCATAGTTTCAGTATCAATTTATTCCGTCGTTCCAATCCGCGCATTAATTCGAGCCGTTAATTGTGCTTCAACAAGTG
>JBAXTZ010000128.1:0-1862 GCA_037129925.1 Bacillota bacterium | reverse complement strand
ACAGCTTACTTATTGCACCGGTATTCGTAAAAGAATGCCGGTGCTTTATTGTTTGCGCTAATATATAATGTAAGCGTAAAGCATGACGGATGAGTTTAATCACGAGGAGGCGTACCATGCCCAAAGCCAACCCGCGGCTACGCGAGCAGATAATGCGCGTAATGTATTTTGAACAGGCCGATACTGAAAACTTAATTAAAAAGACCGGTATCAAGCAGGCGCATTTATACCGCTTGGCAGCTGAATTGTCGGAAACATTGCTATTGACCGGTACCGTTCCGGCTGGCAAGGTCGGGTTTAAGGGTCTGCAATTGTCACTGCGCTATGATGAACACCGGCGCTGCGCGAAAGCTGCGGCGATTATTAATCAGCTTGGGGTGCTCAAAGACCACGAAATTGCCCGGATAATCGCGATTGTGCGAATGATTAGGGACAAAGAAAAAATTACCAAAGAGGAAATCGTTAACGAATTGAGTTTCATTGGCTACTTTTCTGACGACGGAATGCCGGATGAATCCAATGAGTACGCGACCTATCGCCGCGATTATGGCGATCTCCGCACAATATCCGACAGTCTGGAGACGCTGGTTAATGGCGGTTGGTTAACGGAAATTGAAACGGAAAAAGTTGTTAGTTACGCACTCAATGACCGCTTGAACGGGCTGGACACGCCTACATTAGAAGCGCTTTGGCATTACGTTTACCATCTGGCGAATACGGAAAACTTAACCGCGACTGCCCAGAATTGCGGTGATGTAATTGCTGATGCCTTAGCCGCGCGGGATGTGCAAACACAGCCGCAATGTGAATATCGGTATAATCATATCGGCAGGGTCTTTGGTGACCGCAGTGTCGCAGAAATGATTAATGCTCAAACCGGAAATTACGTTTTGGCAGTTAGGTATCGTTCGGTTCAAACCGGTAGCGAAGAACAGCTGGATGTATTTCCGCTACAAGTAGTCTTTGATAATGATTTATGCCGCTGGTTCGCGGTTGTCGCAGCGTTCGGAAACGGAAAAACCCACGAACTGCGGACTATTTCGCTGGACGGAATTGTCGACGCGCAGTTGTCGAAAAAAGTTATCAGCGCGGAAACTGCATTGGAACTACGTCAGCAGGTCGGGCAGCAGTTAAGCAAAGCTTGGCTTGTAAGCTTGGAACAGCCGGTTGAAGTGCAGGCACGCTTTTATTTTACCTTGGGGAAATCAAAAAAGAATTTTATTCTCCAGCGCGTGCAACGGGAAAAACGTTGGGGGGTTATCTCCGCTCTTGAAAATCCTGATTACTTTGATTTTGCTATCACTGTGAATGGGATTCATGAAATAAAACCCTGGCTGTTGTCGTTTGGCTCAGCAGTAGAAGTCTTGGAACCACCGGAATTGCGCGAATACATGATTAGCGTTTGGCGGCTGGCTGCCACGGAGGCAGTGTGAGTAAAACGTTAAAAACCGGCGACCGGATTGCCGCAGTTGAGAAACTCAACAATCATCTGTTGTTGGCAATACTTCGGCGCGGTAAGCTTATATCCATCAATGCTGCGCAAACAGCCGAACTGAAAAAAGCCGGGACTAATCCCGAAAGTCATATGGCAGCTGCATTTCTCGGTATTGATGTCAAAACAGTGCGTGAGCTAAATAAACAATTGCTTAGCCAACTGGCGGAGCTATATGGCTTGCTCGACTGTCTTGAAGGAAAACTCACCTTGCCCGGACCGTTTTTGCTGAATATTGAGCAACAGGAGTGGTTAGGCGCTGTGTTGGCGCAGCCAGCAGCGGAAAAGTTTTTGACTGCCGGGCAGCTAGAGTTGCTCCAAGGGCTATTTGCCGATGTCGGCGCTACTGCATTAGTTGAAGGGAATATCT
>JBAXTZ010000127.1:0-1934 GCA_037129925.1 Bacillota bacterium | reverse complement strand
CGCCGTATTGCGAGGGCGGTTTCGGCGGCTTTGGAGGAACTTTTCAGAAAATGAGTGACGGATTCAAAAATATACTATTCGTCGTTTTTGGCGGCTTAATCCTGCATTTTCTGATAGGCGAAAAAGCGGACAGCGCGGTATCCAAAGCCCTTGCTAAAAGTAACGGCGGGGCCGGAGGGGCCGGAGGCGATGGCGGAGGGGCCGGAGGGGCCGGAGGGGCCGGAGGAACCGGAATCGGAAGCGGCGGCGGGATTGGAGACGTAACCGCCCTTGCCGCCGCCATTCAAGCTCTAGCCAACGGGGTTGCTATGCCGCCCATCCGTTCCGTTTCTGTATCCAACGCGGCGGCGGGTTCCGCGCAGTTAATCGCGGGTATTTCTGGTAAACGCGTTTGTGTATTAGGTTATGCGATAACTTCGGCTGGAACCTGTAATGCAAATTTTAGATCAAGTTTAGCAAGTTCTCCGGTTTGGGAAATTGACTTAGATTCGGCGAGCGGAAAATCGGGGGCTAATCTAGTAACAGCATGGCCTTCCTATATTTTTACGGCGGAAGGGAATGATGGTCTAACCGTCGATTTGACTAACACGGCTACCGTTTCGGTTTCCTACTTTTTGGAGAACGTATAGATGGCGCTGTTAGATTACGAACACTGGAACCGGGAAACGGACGCTTATTTATCCAATTGGATGAATATTTTTGGAAGCGCAACAATTTCCGCAAGTGATAATAGCGGCCCGTTCAATTACGGGCGTTATGTACAGTGTTATCGTTATGGGCGAACATTAGCTACCGCGTCTAAAATTGTTTGGGTACAGTTTCATTTTATGGTAGTGACCCCATATAATACGCCGACTGAGCGGATTTTAGGTTTGCAGAATAATTCCGGGGATGACCATGTTAGTATTCAATTAGAACAAAATCGCTGGATTTATCTAAACTACCAAACCGGACAAGTAAACTCCGGGGGTCCGGTTTGTACAGAAAACAGTTGGAACTTCTTTCAGTTAAGAGTAGACATTGATAATTCGGCGGGTAGTATACAATGTTATGTTAACGGAAATTCTGTAGCTTCCGTTAGCGGGGTAGATACCGAACATCCGGGCGGCCCCAATGTTCACAGATGGTTGTTAACATCTAACAATAACATTAGATATGCAAATTTTGTAATGTATAACGAATCCGGAAACTCGCCGAACGCGCGTAGTCCGGAAACTCGCATTTTTGCAGTTATGCCCACTTCTAACGGGTTTGTAAATGATTTTACAGCTAGCGGGGGGGCTAATTGGGAATGTATAGACGAACAACCAAATGACGGTGATAATACTTACGTTTCGGCGGCTTCGGCCCCTTTGAGTGAATTGTATGTTTGTCCTAATTCTGGGGCGGTTGCAGGTTCTACAGTTTATGCGGTTGGGGTTGAATTAGACGCTAGAAAAGATGACGCTGGAACGAATGAATTAGACGAGTTGATCCGTTCCGGAGGTACTACGTTTTCAGCGGGTAACCCCTCAGTTCTTACTAGCGGGTATCAACGTTTCCGCGCGTTTTGGGATACTGATCCCGCAACCGCCGCCGCTTGGACTGTAGCCAACGCTAACGCTGCGCAAATAGGGTTTCGGAGAACTTCTTAAATGGCGACTAGAACTACTCAAACCGCGAAACCTATTTTAGTCTCGCTAAGTAGTGGTGGAAACACAAGAGTAACCCAATCTGTAAAAATTGTTATAGCTACTGTACAGGGAACCGGGGATAATCGGGATTTATTGCGGGGTATGATTTAATGGAAGATCTACTTAATCGAATTTCTACTTTTTCTCCGGTTTTGGCCGTTTTAGTTGGTGGGTTGTTTGCTTATGAAAAGAGAGTAAACAAACTAGAGGTAAAAATGGACCATATACAAGAAACTTTGAATCGGTTGGTTTCGAGGTTAG
>JBAXTZ010000126.1:0-2103 GCA_037129925.1 Bacillota bacterium | reverse complement strand
TACAGATATTTTATAGCTATGAGCACCGCCGCCGAGAATTGACTTACAAGATGATTCAGGATTTGTATGAAAAACTGACCAGCGATTGTCCGGGATTCAAAGCGTTGCGGCTCTGGCAAGCGTATGAAGGACTGGACAAAGTAAGTCATGACAATCCGAAAAACGAATTAATCGCGTTGGTCGAATTGGTACGGCGGGCGATTGGTATCGATCAGGCGCTGACTCCCTATGAAAAGACGGTCGATAAAAACTTCCAGAACTGGGCGTTCCAAAAGCAGGCCGGTAAATTGAAATTCAACGAGCAGCAGATGGAATGGCTGCGGATGATTAAAGATCATATCGCGATGTCGTTTCATTTGGAGCGTGAAGATTTGGACCTCACGCCGTTTGACGCCAAAGGCGGTTTGGGCGGCATGTGGCAACTGTTTGGCGACAAGACCGACGGGATTATCGATGAATTGAACGATAGATTGGTGGCGTAAAGTGGTTGACTCATTGGTTGACAAAGTATATAATAATTATAATGTTGTCAACCATGGAGGAACAATGGAATTCAGAGAAGTATTTGCACAGCGCTTTAGAAGCGCGCGTATTTTATCAGGAATGTCGCTGCAGCAGCTTGCCGATAAAATTGACAATCGCATAACCAAACAAGCTTTGTCTAAGTACGAAGCTGGCCTTGCTATGCCTGATTCAAAACTACTGATATTGCTGGCGCGTGAGTTGAAAGTTGCTGTCGAGTTTTTCTTTCGCCCTGTTGATACTAGCTTGGCGATTACGGATATTCGCTATCGTAAAAAAAGCGGGATTTCTAAAAAAGCTTTGTCGTCGGCGTTGGAGCAAGCGAGTGAGTATTTAGAGCGCTACGCAGTCGTAGAAAGCTTGTTTCCGGCAACTCAACACTATAGCTTCACGCCATTTCTTGCAGATAGTGTTTCAGACGCCGAGGAAGCGGCTGAGCAACTGCGCGAAGAATGGAATCTAGGCAGCGATCCGGTCGAAAATCTGGTGCAGATATTAGAAGACCGTAGCGTTAAAGTCGTGCAATTGGACAATGTCGACAAAATCGACGCGTTTACTGGCATGGCAAAAGGAGCGCGATTTATCGCTTTGCAACAAGGACTTCCTGGTGATCGTCAGCGTTCAACCTTGGCGCATGAGTTGGGGCATATGGTGTACGCGCCTGATTCCAGCGCCGATGAAGAGAAATTTGCTTATCGCTTTTCTGGTGCTTTCATGGCGCCCAGGCAAACTGTGCTTGAAGAGCTGGGTGAAAGACGCCACAGTTTGACTTATCCGGAATTAAAGAATCTCAAGAAGAAGTACGGCATGAGCATGCAACAGTGGGTGTATCGCGCCAAAGACCTAGGGATTATTTCCGAGACACATTTCCGCGAGCATTTTATCCGTTTTAATATAAACGGTAAGAAGAATGAACAAGTTGAGATAGTGACCGAACAACCACAGCGACTGCGTACGCTGGTCTTTAGAGCGCTAGAAGAAGAAATAATCGGTGAATCACGCGCGGCGGAACTGCTACATATGAGTATTAATGAAGTGCGTGCAGAAATGCGAGTGCCAGACTAATGAACAGGATAGTGATTTCTGATACCTGTATATGTTTGGATGTTTATAACGGCGGATTGCTTGAACTATTGACAGCACTGCCGTTTACTTTTGCGATTACTGACTTTGTCGCTGAGGAACTTAATGCGCCAGACGAGAAGTGTTTTATTGACAGTGGATTTACATTAATAAGTTTTTCGCCAGAAGAAGTCATTGAGATAATTCGCCTGAATGTAGTCTATAATAAACCTTCCGTTCCGGATTGTTCATGTGTCGTAGCGGCAAAACGCGAACAGGCAATCTTACTTACCGGTGACAAAGGCCTGCGCAAAATGGCTGAAGCCGAACAAGTTGTCTTTCGCGGCTTGTTGTGGTTGTTGGATGAACTGGTGAAATATGACGCCGCACCGGCTATGGTAATTGCTGATGCATTGGAGACAATTATCGCGTGCGGCTCCCGATTGCCGCAGGGCGAGTGTGAAAGACGGTTGAAGACATGGCGCGGAGAATAAAATCGTTGAAGATCTCCGTCGGGCC
>JBAXTZ010000125.1:0-2209 GCA_037129925.1 Bacillota bacterium | reverse complement strand
AATCGAACCGTTGGGCAAACGGGGATAGCTTGGTAATAATGCTGACACTAGTCGGTACTTCCCAAGAAGCCCCCACCTCTTAGGTGGTGGGAGTATGTCACTCAGATGATCGCATATTTCGGTCCGGAAAAATTTGTCACTGCGCCTGCACCGGGTACAACATTGCCGACGTTTGGAGATATTTGGGACAACTCCAATACCGGCCGAATTATTCTGATAAACAGTTGCGAACCAGTTGCCGCGAGCCCCTGCATCTGGGACAATTCTACGCCAAATCAGTCAATGGTTGACAGTGAGTGGCAGGATGTCAACCAGGACGATCCTACAACTTTGTTCAATGATTTGACCGTAGTATTTGAAAAATGGAAGAACAGCCCCCAAAAATATGCAAACAAGCTCAAGGTTATGCAGGCGATGACTTCTGCCGGCAAAAAAATAAAAAGCGCTCAGAACACCAACATCTATCTATGTAGCCAGATAAGCACCCGAAAAATATGGCCGGTATATCCGCTTAATATTATTCAGGTAGACAACTCTACTAATTCTAATCTGATGCCGCTGGTAATCGCAATGAACAACTACATCACTACGAATTGACTCAATAAAAATGCATTCAAAAGTTAGACGATGAATCAGATAAGAATGTATTCGAAACAAATCAGTTGAACCGGAGTTTTATGTTCTCCATTTCGAAAAGTTTTGATGACGCACTCTCCGCCACGAAGCACGCTTTGAATTCAAAAACAATGTTAACTATTCAACCGGTTCCAAACTGGCGGATGGCTGGTAGGAGCGCTACAATATGCTCGCCGATGCCTGGTTATTCTTGTAAATGCGAAAATATCTTTTGATAAAGCTTGATTTTCGGTCGTTAATGAAAAAAATGAGGTAGAAGACTCAGGCTTCATCGAGCGGGTCAGAACGATTATTACCGAAGCTCAGACGAACGACGTCCGTGCGGTGGATGGGTAAACGCTTATAATTTCCCCAAATTCGAGGGATTTAGAAATTTCTGTACAAGGGGGCTGTGTAAAAAGCCACAGTGCCAAATAGCATAATAGACTACAGAATGAGAAGATAAAGACCGGTTAGGAACGCATAAAAAGCAAGCATTCCGAGCCGGTTTTTGGTATAATATTAGTGCTGATAAACGCAGTAAATATAAGGGATTAGAGGATGTTTCAAACACGCTGCCGGAGCCCGCGAAGCCCGTTGTCGGTAATTTCATCCCGCTCAATCCGAATAAAAATCCGGTGTCGATATACATACCCAAACCAACTCGTGCAACCTTGAACCGTTGATGATGGAAACGCCGAAATCCGAAAACTAACACCTGAAAGCTTTAACCAGCATTAATGGGCGGTTACTCGATGCCGGGAACTGGGTGCGTTGTTCCGCCGGTCGCGGCTTGCTTTTAAATAGAAATATTGATGCCCGGTCAACTAGCGATTTTAGTCGCAATTGCCGGGCAGCAGCTAATGCCCGATCTGCCGGTTCGCGCCACGGATGTTCAGCTCCCATTCCGAAACCTGCCCAATATATGGGTAGCATTATCGGGCAATTTATATCTAGACATGCTTGCACTGACTCTTCTGGTTTCATGTGCGAGACTGGCTCGATTTCTGGCAAATGCTGTGGCTCAAATGGCAAGCGACCACTGAACCGGCTACCACCGATCGCGGTATTAGCGGAAACGTGGAGTCGGAAAAGTTCGGGTCAAGGAGCAGGCGTTTTCCGGATAGTTCAATATAGACGGTCGAATGGCCGCACCATATTATTTTGGTCAGTAAGTCGTCTGGCATAGTGCTTGAGTCAAAATCGACTGAGAAATGAATATCCTTCTGTGAAGCCAGGATACTATCTAAATAGACAGCGTTGGAATACTGTAATTATCGATGAAACCATTCCTTACGGGTTGTGGCAGTTGATAATAGCCATGTCCTATGACCCAGTGGTTAAAACAATGACCAAGGCTGAAAAACAGGCGCTCCCGGACTGGCGAAACCTTGAGTGCGCTGTTTGAGCTAATTCAGAATTTGTTAGGTTTCAAAAAAAATGGTTTCAAAAAATTCACCTTTTTCTTGACAGGATTAACATCTCGTGGTAAACTATATATCGCCTCCAGAAACAGGTCGTGAATAACGGTTGAAAGTTTGGGAGCCGGTCGACAGGTTGAAGCCTTATAAACCTTGCGTTTGTGAGCTGTTTG
>JBAXTZ010000124.1:0-2288 GCA_037129925.1 Bacillota bacterium | reverse complement strand
ATATGTATACCAAGAATATTCACGAAAGCGAAGTTGAACCGTTTTTGGCGGAGTTAGTCAAATTCCTCTAAAACAAATCTTAATGTGCGATCGCCAAAGTCAAACTAACCTTTAGCAAAATTGATATAAGGAAGTAGAAAGATGGCCTATTTGAAAATCCGGTCAACAGCCCGCTCTGGGGTACAGCTGCCGAAGGTGAGCGTGCCAATATCCAGAAACTGGCGGTCAAACTGCACGCCGCCCGGCGGCCGCTGATAATAACCGGCGCTGGTATGTCCACCGCTTGTGGTATCCCCGATTTTCGCTCGAATGGTGGGATTTGGCAGGGATCAGAGGGCAAAGAAAACATGAAGCTCTTTTCCAATGCCGGGTTCAGACAAAGTCCGGGCAAATTCTACAAGTTGTTTCGGCAATTGTTCGAAATATATCGTGATATCAACATTCCCGGACCTTACGAGTACTTAAAGCGGCTGGGTGATAACCGGCTCCGTGCCGTGATTGCCACGCAGAATGTCGATGGACTGCATAACAAATACGCCAGCAGTAACTTTGAAATTTATGAAGTCCATGGTACGGCGTTCACTTGTTCCTGTACCAAGTGCGGTAGTAAACTGGATACTGATTATATTCTTGATAATCTCGCCAGCGGTTACCCGCAGTCACGTTGTTGCAAAGCAGTTATCAAACCGGACATGATATTGTTTGATGACGCGCTACCCGGTCAGTTTCATGCTGTTAGCGCGGCTGCTCAAGATTGTGATTTTGTCCTGGTGCTTGGTTCAAGCCTGGCTGTCACAACGGTGCCAAAAATTCTCGAGCCGTTCTCTCAATTCCAAAGAGCAATCGTAAATTTGCAACCTACACCATTTGACAGCAAATTTGGCATAGTTATCCACGGGGATATTACCGAAGTGTTGAAGCAACTGTGCGACTATCTCACGTACTAAATCCTAAATAGCTTACTTATTGCACCGGTATTCGTAAAAGAATGCCGGTGCTTTATTTTTTGTACTAATTTTCAATAACGGGTAGAAAATGGTAAAGTATTATGTGCCTGTATCGGGAATCATGATAAAGTAAAAAAATATTCATCACTAACACTTGAAAATATAACTAACAGAAGATATGATAGTGATAAACAATTAATGTTAGTGAGGCAAGTGTGTTAATAAAAAAACTAGGCGACTACGTCAAGCGGGTGCTAAAACAAGATATGGACTTTCAACCTTGGTCGGATACAAGCAAACTGCCTCTGGTAATCCGTGAGCAGTATAGTTTTTATCTGGTAGATTTGTTTAATAGCAATTTGCTGTTTGCAGTAGCTATGAGTGAATTGCCCGCTCCAAATAAGATTGCAAAGCATTTGGCTGCAATCAACTCGGTTTTTCGCGGTACAGTTGTGTTTGTCTCTGAAACCGTTACCGCATATCAGCGTAGCCAGTTGATAGAAATGGGGATTCAGTTTGCAGTTCCGGACCGACAGCTCTTTTTGCCTGGCGCCGGGTTGGATTTGCGCGAAAATTTTCCTGACCGAAAGCTCACAATCCTTAAAAAGTTTTACCCGGTAACACAGGTTGCTTTTCTCTATGCGATGTATCAACCGGCCGGAGAATTGTTAACTCCGACTATGATTGCGAATATAACAGGATACTCGCTGATGTCGATGACAAGAGCGTTTGAGGAATTGCGCTTGGCGGGAATAGGTTGTCATGAAGAGCGTTGGAAAGAACGTTGTTGGAGTATTGATAATAAAGCTGCTGCTTGGGAGAAAGCTTTGCCATTCTTACGCGATCCGAAGAAAAAAGCGCTTTATTGCAAAAACATAGCGCAATTAAAGGTTTTGGCACTGGCTGGTCAATCGGCGCTTGCGGAATATACGATGATGATGCCGGGCGCTAATACCGTTGTTGCAACGACGCGGGAAATTTGGAAGGCTCGTTTTGCGGCAATGGGCTGTGAGTTGGCACAGAAGGAACCGGAAGCAATTACGGTTGAGCTATGGGCATATGATCCGCAACTATTCGCGAAAAACGGTTGCGTGGACGCGTTATCGCTATATCTGTCAGAGTGCGAGCATGGCGATGAGCGAGCAGAAAAAGAACTGGAAGGATTGTTAAAGCAAGCGGTAGATTAGAGGCATATATTCGTAGAATATTTGCTTTAATGAGATTAATATAATCCAATCACGAGGAGGCGTACCATGCCCAAAGCCAACCCGCGGCTGCGCGAGCAAATAATGCGCGTAATGTATTTTGAACAGGCCGATACTGAAAACTTAATTAAAAAGA
>JBAXTZ010000123.1:0-2288 GCA_037129925.1 Bacillota bacterium | reverse complement strand
TGGCGCTGGATTTGAAGACGATACCCAGAACGATAGAAATCTACCCCGGTATGGCGGGAACAGTAGAAATCAAGACCAACGAAAAACGGGTAATCGACTTCTTCCTCGATCCGCTGATCAAGTATGCGGATGAGAGCCTCGGGTTACGCTGATGCTGCGTCAGTACGCTGCGCTAGGACGTTGCACTAAAACGCGCTGGCGCGCAATATTCTAGCGAAGCGTTTTATATTTTAGCGCGAAGCGCGTGCTTCCTGGAATGCACTTCGTTCCCGTCCGCGCATTACGCAAGGCAAATAACTGCGCGATAAGCAAAGAGCCATGGTTACTTTTGGGTCAAGCTAAAAGTACACTGCGAAAGCAGAAAACGGTTGCGCCAATTGTTCTAATGCTCGCTCGCGGCAAACTCTTTACCGACGCTAGCGGCTCGTGGATGCTGATCGCGAGCTTCGCAAAGAACAATGTTATGGTTCGCCGTAATGCGCACAAAGGAACTACAAAAAACATTTGGAAGGGCGGTGAGGTCGGTGAAATAGTTTATTCAGTTTGCGGTCAATTGTCATTGACCAGACTTGTCCAAGTATTTGCGATTATTGCGTGAAATGGAGGTATTGATTGAACAAAGTAATCCGTTTTTTAATTGGGAAAGAAATACTGGCAAATTGGAGAGCCAGTGATCGACTCGATACGGTGAAAAAACTCTATTACGAAGAAAATTATCTGGAAGCGCTTGCCGCAGTTTCGGCGATATTCGAAAGTGGTGATGGATGCTTTTCAGCGAAAACTTGGAAAATGCGCGTGGAGGAAAAATTAGGGAATGTCGATAATGGCAACGTCTCATTAGAAAACCTCAATACTAAAAGTGTCCTTATACGAAAACTAATAGAAGCGATGGCACTTGTTGTTATTGGGAGCATGATTTGCCTATGTAGTGTATTAGTGAAAAACTTAGCAACACATATTTTAACTCTCACGCACGTAATTACTTTATTTAGTAAAGATATTGCGGCGATTGCCTATTTTGGAACGGATATGATGTTTGCGCTGGTGCTAGCTCTTTTCCTTTTCAGATACACTATTGAAAAAACATACTTAGCTTTTCAGGAAAACTCATTAAAATCTCAGGTACGCACGCAGACAGCAAATTTGTGGAATTCCCTTAATTCAACAACAATTATTATTATTTTAGTCGTGGTTCTTCCCTTGATATGGTGGGAGTATTCGTTCGAGGAATTTGTGTTGGGAAATGCTAGTAATATTCCTCAACTATTTATTTTCAATTTCCCAATAACAAGCTTTTCTGACAAACTGATTTGTCTGATCTTTGCTGTTACTTATTTTGTCGTACAGGTAGCATATTTTTTCTTTTTGACGTTGCGCGTAATGAGTAACAATACAACTATCTGTTCGAAAAGTGCACGGTTTAGGATTTTTGAGAAAATTGCGAATATGATTTTGTGTGTCGTCACGATTTGTCTCATTCCCCAATATTATTCCTCGAATATTGTGACGATGGTGTTGGCGTTTTTTTTATATCAGTATTTATGGTATAAACACAGGAGTTTTTTACTAATCGCATTGATTCATTTTTTTCTACTGTTTGGGGTAGAAATTTTGGTAGCGGTTCACTAAATTTAGTTATTGTTGAAGGAGAGAATGTAAGATTATGACGAAACAGCAAGCTAGGGAGCAATTTAATCAATCAATGCAAAATTGGTTTAACGGTGTTGTCGTGGAGGCGGCGGTCACGGGTGCTGTTGTAGTTGGAATAGTAGCCGTTATGGCAAGAATTTTAAATAAATTACCAGGATCTGGAAGTGGTTATGGGGTGGCTTTGGTAATGTCGACATTTGGAATTGTACTCAAAGCGTTGGATGTGGATGGATTTATTTCGAAATGTGCATCTACATACGATGTGTACGCCGCATACCGTGTTTGGCAAAACGCCGACGGTGTTGACGATCCCAATCCTAACCCCCACGACCAGCCCGGATATGATGACCACTATAAGAATTATTTCAACTGTCAGCGACTCGCGAAAGAATGGGCATCATCAAAAAACGACCCGCTGGCACTTGATTTAGATGGCAACGGAATCAGTTTCACGAATCAAAGCGCATATTTTGACCTCGATAATAATGGTTTTGCCGAACGTGCTTCGTGGATAGGAAAAACCGACGGGCTTCTAACGCTGGATATAAACGGCGACGGCAAGATAAATAACGGCAGTGAACTATTCGGTGACGCGATGAAGAAGAAAGACGGCACGCTTGCAAAGGACGGATTCGATG
>JBAXTZ010000122.1:0-2413 GCA_037129925.1 Bacillota bacterium | reverse complement strand
AGCAAGAGCGCACGTGACCAACAAGTAGCGTGCTGACATCGGGGAAGGGAGCCTGACGCAATTGACAGTTGACAATGAATAATTGACAATTGAATGAAATTGCGAAATGGGTAAAGACCTCGGCAGCGGGCATGAAAATGTTAGCTGTAGAAACTGAGGCGACGATAGCCGACGCGATCTGAGATGGTAACGTCGAGCGGCTGACGCAGGAAAGTGCGAACGAGTACTGTGCGTCGTGGTTGCGTGGAAAAGGACGGCTGTGAAAACGGTCGGCTCGCACGCAGTAAGAGCATCGTGACAATCTTAGCTGGGGATTGGGATATAGGGCATCGGGAATGGAGAGAACCTCCACAACCCGGCACCGATACCCTGAACCCAAGAGAGATTAACGCCCCGGAACGGCAAGAGGTGGCTGACAAAAGCCTTTTGTAGAATGAGCTCCATGCGGTAAGCGAGTATGGAGGAGACCACGGGGGACTGAGTCCTAACCATTCTGTAGCGAGCGGCAAAACTGCAGGACAGAGTAGCGCCGGACGAGAGCTTAAGAAACTCTTCGGTTGCACAGGACGAGCGTGTTGAAATAAGTGGAAGGTTAGTAGTTGGTGGTTGACGGCGGCAACGCTGAAGAGCAACAACGAAACTGAAAAACTGACAGGCGGTTGGCGCAAGCTGATGACGCCGGACACGAAGATACGAGCGAATCATCGGATGATCAGGCAATGTTGGGTAGTGTATTAGGTAGAGCTAGGCGCATGAGGTAGCGGGAGTTGGTGGTTGTGGTACTTGTACTGCGAGCAGCGGCGAACAAAACGGAGTGAACTATGCGAACTTGGCGCACGGCACAGATTGAAGCAAAAAGATGATCATTTCGCCGGCAGCAAAACCGGCCCGGCTTTTGGAATAGGTAGTGATGGTTAAAGATAAGTCACTGCCGGTAGAGCAGCCCGCCTAAAACAGCGGCTGTGGCAACGAGAGTCACGCGACCACCGTAAACGCGAGCTAACAAAGCGAGCGGTGTGTAGACCCGACCGGAGAGCGCCGGTTGGTGTTAACGTAAGTTTCGACGAATAACCGTCGGACTTGATGAGATTGAGACGTATCAGAGCAGTTGCCGGTTGGCAGTTTGCAGGATTCGGTGGAAACGCCGGAATCGAGCGCTGATGATCGAAACTGAATTCAGTACAGCCTGGCGGTTTGCGGAGTATGGTGGTAACACGGTACACGTGAACTGCGGCACAACTGATATAGAAGAACCCGCACAGCGTGATGAACGTTGGGGCGGATTTTTTTTTGCTTAGGCTGGCGAATTTGCATGGTGTTTGCGATGCAAATTTATTGGCAGCAGGAATCGGTGCGAGGTAGCGCTGTTTTGTGTTGGTGTGTCTAGTGGTTTAAAATGAAAAAACACTCTGGCTAATGCAATGATGCATTGTCGGAGTGTTGTTTTTTTGCGTCCAAATAAATGCCTTGTTAGTCGCCAAACAGGGTGTTATTGCCTTGTGTTTCTGTCGGTTTACTTTTTCGATTTTTAATCAACAATTTATTTGCTTTGGCGAAGTGGTCTAAATCTGTTTGGGATTCTTCAAATGTTTTTCTTAGCGGTAACCCGGTGTGCTTATAACGACTGATTTTTCCTGCTTTGCTTAATGTGAATACACCATAATTTTTCACTAGTTTACCTACGTAGATAATCTGTTTGTCCGGAAGGAGATACCGCGCCGGTTCGCCGGTGGTGTTTAATTCTGCTCTTAAATAGTCTTGTTCTTCTATTACTGCTATTCGCCTTAGTTTTCTGAATAAATCAGTAATTTCTTCATAGCGGTCGTAATCATTGCGGCGTAACTTTTCTTTATTCGACATAACATAGGTATATTCAAAACCGTCACGACATACTGTGACTCCGTAACGCGTTTCTAATTCTTCAATAATCTGCTTAATGGTCATTTTGAGTTCACATAATCCAGTTTAATATTTTAAAAATCAATAGCGGAAGCGGCTAAGTTTTTTAACGGCACGAGTACTTGCAATCCCGTGTTGTTGGGGTTGATGGGTGTAGGTGGCGTGAGTTGATTGTGCAATTTGGTATTAATTACGGTTGTTGTTTACCGAGTTGCAACTGTATAGCGTTGCCCAAAATGCATTTGTAGTTCTTACTTTCCCTCAGCGGTTATTTCGGGGCGTATGTAACGCGTGGAGCGTGCGGCGCCTACCTGGATTATTTCGCCGTCTTCGATCATCTGTTGTATGGCGCTGTGCGCCTGGCTTTTCTTGATGTTGCAGGTTTGCATTACTTCTGCGGCTGTGATCTCGACTTTAGTAGCAAATAATTCGAGAATGGCGCGGCGGTGGGGTGAATAAGTATCTTCCGGTATCTTCCGGTATCTTCCGGTATCTTCCGGTATCTTCCGGTATC
>JBAXTZ010000121.1:0-2418 GCA_037129925.1 Bacillota bacterium | reverse complement strand
ATTATGGTGGCCCAAGATGGGTTCGAACCATCGACACCCTGATTAAAAGTCAGGTTGCTGATCGTTTTACCATGCCCGTTGTAATTAGCCATAAAAGTATTGTCTACTGTTCCAATTGGTGTAAAGTCGCCGGTAGCTATAATATCGGCATATTGAGTATAACTAGCGTTAGCAGTGATGTCGTTACGGACATTGTCTAGATCGGTGTAATCAAGAACACGGTACTGACCGACCAAGCCTCCGCGGGCAGTAAACGCGATACGATCATTATACGATAGTGGCTGCGCCACTATCGTTGCAGTTTGAACATTAACAGTTACACCAGGGGAAAAAGATACTACTCCGTGACCGGCTAGATGCAGATTAGCGCTATCAGCCGTTAAATGCAGACCTCCCTGGTTAATATTAGTAATGTTGTAATTTATGTATATGTTATCGTAGGCTGACAACGTCAGACTTGTATACGCATTCCAAGTGACCCTGGCATTAACAACGATGCCTCCGGCTTGTGAGCCTTGTGTATTATCAGTAACTATAACAATATTTTGTAGACCTAAAAGTTGATTAAGCTTGGTAGCACCAATGCCGGTGTTTGAGAGAGCGGCAGTACCGGTTGTTATTGTAAAATTAAGCGGATCGATAGACCATGTACCAGGTATACCAGCCGTCGAACTGGCATCAATATCCACATAGTCTAACCCGTATATCTCACTGCCGCTCGTCTCAATATACCCGCCATCGCCATTAACACTGCCGCCGCGCGCGCGCAGAGTTGCTCCAGATACATTTAAAACACCACTTGTCTTATCGGCAATTATCGAAACATGGCCACCGTTGCCGGTGGAATTAATCGCTAAAAACGGAGAGCTGAAAGCTGCGGAGGCATCGAGTGTACCGTTTACTATGATATTTTCGGCATTATTAATCGTTATCACGCCGCCATCGCCATTCAACTTTGTCGCCTTAATCAATCCGCCGACATTAATTGCGGTAGCGCCCTTAATCTCTACCAACCCGCCCGAGGCAAAGATACTACCCTGCATATTGATTGTGCCGTTCCGTTCGCCGGTACTAATCAAACCAGTTTGCATAAACGCCAGCGGATCAACGTGCGAAGTGGTCGCGATCAATCCGGCGACGTTAATTTGCGCCCCCGGCGCGAATAACATGCCGTTCGGGTTCGACAAATAGACCTGCCCGTTGGCGTTAAGTTGGCCGTAGATGGCAGTCGGGTTGTTGCCCAATATTCTATTGAGCGCAACGGCGCTGGCGTTCGGCTGCTGAAAATTGACCGTCTCATTCTTGGCAATATCAAAACTCGTCCAGTCGATGGCCGCGCGTTGGGTACTTTGCACGATATTAGTAACCGCTCCGGCTTGAACGATGGTCGCCTGACCACCAACGACCACTCCGTCTTGCGGAGCAGCGTTTACAGCCGCAAGCTGCCAGCCGCCAGCCGCCATGTCCACGGAATAAGGCGCAACAATAAGACCGGCTGCGAGAGCGGCAGCGGCCCATTCTTTGGTATGCGCTTTTAGTCCTGAGTCCAGAGTCCTGAATCCAGAGTTAATAACCCGTGCGAAAGTTGCACAGCCTTCACCCACAATCTTAGCCGACTTGATAACTCGACTACTTGATAACTTGATAACCCGTAATACCGAGCGTGCAAAGCACCTCATCCACTCCGGCACAATGCGCAACCAGCTGCGGCGGATTTTTCTGGATTGTTTCATAGCTCGCCCTCCAACTATAACAAAAAAACACCAACAAATAAGCCGTCTAATCAGACCGCCAATTCATTGGTGTGGATAAATAAAATTCAGGACAACTACTTTTTTCAGCCATATTTCAACTTCCCAACAATCGGTAAGTTTTGCTGAACAGAACGCCGGTGCTAAAGCACTAACGTTGAGCGCTGTCTGAGCGCCTCACTTGTGAGATATTGCTAACATATTTTAATCTAAGGTTTGGGTTTTGTCAAAAATAATTGCGACGACAACGTGTTCTTCATGAAGTTAATCACATAATTTATGTAGATTATCTGATTTTTGACACATTGATATCAGGAAAAATTTAATTCCGCGCTTGTTCACTGGCTTTGTCTTCGTCTGAGGACCGCTCCGCCGACGGCAACTTAATGGCACCGTCAACACCGGTCAGCGTTACCAAGCCGCCGGCGAGCGAAATTGGTGTAGCGGCTTCCGGAGTTGGGACAATCAGCTGGTTGGTGGTTTGTTTTTGGTTGACGGCGCTACCGGCGGTAGTGTTTTGTTGGCTGGCGGCGATTATTGCTGCCTGTCGGGCTTGTTCAGCGGCATTTGCCTCAGTTGCCGGGGTTACTGTCAGCGTTCCGTTCACGTCGCTGATCACATAGTTAGCCGCTGTTCCACCGCTGGCATAAATCGGATGTTCACCCAC
>JBAXTZ010000120.1:0-2490 GCA_037129925.1 Bacillota bacterium | reverse complement strand
AACTATCTCCTCCGTCGCAAAAGATTTGCAGCACTCGCTTACATTACGAATTATAGCACGAACCCGAACGGCAATACTGTCAGAAACTGACAGTTAAACATTTTATCGAAAATCTTAGACATTGCGCTCCCTTAGTTTTATTAACCGTATCACTACCCTATGACCCAAAAATTTACCAACCACTACCAACCCCGTCTCAGCGGCTCAGCGGCTCTGTGTGACAAAATCCCTAGTCGCTCCTACGCGAAAATACAGCCAAACAAAGAGGAATTGAAAAAAGCTCAGGAGACGATAAAACTCACACAGAGCCGCAGAGGCTCAGAGTTGAAGACTAATCACCTTATTGTCTCAGCGACTGCGCGTGTTAATTAATGTTCCCCAATCATCCAGCCAATAACCGCCAACAATTGCCAGCGGCCCAAAAGAATCAATAATTATTGTTCTCCTCGTCTCAGCGGCTCAGCGCCTCTGTGTGATCAATTCCCCCCTGGTCGTTCCTCCGCGGCAATACAGCTAAAACCGATGTCTTAAAAAAGTTAAGGAGCCGTTAAATCTCACACAGAGCCGCAGAGGCGCAGAGGTGAAGATTAACCTTCATCATCGGAGCTAGGCGTCCTGTTTGCAATTATTGCCGTCCGTTCTTCCGTCGAAAACAAACTCAAACAAGATATATCCCCCACGGAGCTACAGAGTAGAAAAACATTACCCACCTCGTCTCAGCGGCTCAGCGTCTCTGTGTGAGAAAATCCCCCTGGTCGTTCCTCCTCGTCAATACAGCTTAAAACCGATGTCTTAAAAAAGTTAAGGAGACGTTATAACTCACACAGAGCCGCAGAGGCGCAGAGTTGAAGATTAATCTTTCTCATCGAGCAGTAGTTTAGATAACTGGTCTACAATTCTTAATGATCGTCTACCCTTGAAACAAGTTCGAAGAAAAATGGCGCCACACAGAGCTACAGAGTAGAAAAGTATTACCCACCTCGTCTCAGCGGCTCAGCGGCTCTGTGTGATCAATTCCCCTTGGTCGTTCCTCCGCGGCAATACAGCTTAAAACCGATGTCTTAAAAAAGTTAAGGAGCCGTTAAATCTCACACTGAGCCGCAGAGTCACGGAGGTAAAGATTAACTATATTTATAAAGCCGTCTTGGGTACTCATCTATTTAGCCCGCAAAGTGATATTAGTATTAATCCCGCCGTTATAAACAGCAACGACATCAGAATACACCGTCTGACCATCAATCACCGCGTAAAACCGATAATTTCCCGCAGTAAGATTGTCAAAACTGCAACTGCCGCTATATGTATAATTGCTCATTACTTCGCTACCATCATACAGACAAAATACTCTGGTCGAGTAACTTGCCGGTTCGCCATTAGCTTTAAAGGCAAATACAATAGCTAAACCCGGCTGCAACACTGCGACGGACTTTTGACCGGCCTTTACCACCACGTCATTCACCGTAATAACGCTATGATAGGGATAGCTACCATTTGTAGAAATTGAATAAGTCCCCGGCGGTAGCGCTACCTTACCACCACTTTGATAATCGGCGGTGAATTGTTTGACGACATTTCCGTTTTCGAATATAGTCACTTCAAAATACGAAGCCGCGTAGCCGTAGCTATCCTTTTTCTGTATCTCGACAACCCCGGGTTGCAACACAACACCACACGCTTTACCAGTTTCGACAACAAGCGAAGCTCTCACAGTTATTTCGTCGATAACTGCTGATACCGTATAACTACCGCTAACCAGGGCTATAGCAAGAACGCCGTCTTTGTCGCTGAACGCTGTTTTCACTAAATTGCCATTCTGAAAAACATTAACGGCAACATTCGCCGCCGGTAAATCATGACTGTCTAATAGCTTTATTGCGGCGCTGCCGCTGGCAATAATCACAGTCGCAGTCGAACCGGTAGTGATATTGACAATATCGGACTTAAGAATATTTCCGTTAATTTCTATTGAAAAATAGTAGTTACCCGCTTCGAGTCTGCTAAAACTCGCCACACCATTACTACCGGTTATTTCCGAGCCAACGACCGTGCCACCCTGCACACAATTAACGACAACTCCTGCTGCTAAAGTTCCGTCGGGCTTAAACACCGTAACCATAGCGCCGCCAATACCGACAGAATAACGCTCCACAGTTATATTATTATTCCTTTGCACCGGTAACAGTAATTTGTTAGCAATGTTTTGTTCAGCGATTTCATTGATAGCATCACTACCAAACAACGCGGCATCGATTGTGCCAAATAAATTAAGATACACCCCGGCATATTGAGTTTTATTCACAACATCATAGCCATATTCAGCGCGCAACTGCGGAAACAGCTGAATTGTCGTCCGGACACCGCCGGAAAACTTATTCGTAGCGGTATATTGATAATCGTAGTAGCTACCATTAGCATAAATATTCCAGAATGGAAGTTTTGGTATGCTAAAACCTGTTTCAAAATCCGCGCCGTTGACTACCCGCTCATAAT
>JBAXTZ010000012.1:0-78638 GCA_037129925.1 Bacillota bacterium | reverse complement strand
TCGCAACGTTGGTGGGCGTGCACTTTGTGATAATCGTCACCGAGCCTACCAGCGCCGGAATCCACGATATGAAACGGTTGATCGCCAGTATCCGAAATTTTGGAATCAACTGCGGGGTGTGTATCAACAAGTACAATATCAATCTGGACAACACTGAAATTATCGCTAATTATTGCCAAACAGCCAACGTGGCGCTACTGGGACAGATACCCTTTGACGCTGTTTGTGTGACAGCAATAAATCAAGGTAAATCAATCGTCGATTATCCCGAAAGTGGAGCCGCTATTGCTGTGGCGGCAGTCTGGGATAGCGTAAAAAGAATGTCGGGACTTGAGGTGAGCTTGTGAAAACGAAACTAATCTTAATCCGGCATGGTGAAACCGTATGGAACACTGAACGCCGCGTCCAGGGACGGAAAGACAGCGTGCTTACTACCAACGGTATTACTCAGTCTGCGGTATTGCAGGAATACCTTGCCACAGTAGCAGTAGATTACTGTTACTGTAGTCCGCAACAGCGGGCACGGCGGACGGCGGAATTCGCACTGGCGAATAAAAAAGTTCCATGCATTCTTGACGAGCGGTTGAGTGAAATCAATCTGGGTTGTTGGGAAGGCAGGAAAATCGCCGATCTAGAAACAGATTTTCCCGATGATTACGTGCAGTTTTATAACGGCGCTATAAACATTAATTTTGGCGGTGGTGAAAACCTTAAAGAAGTGCAACAGCGGGTTATGGCGGCGCTAGACGAATACGCACGAAAACATAGTGGCGAAACCATTGCCGTAGTCTCACACGGCATGGCGCTCGCCGCTGCCCTGTGCGCGTTGAATGGTGTAGAGTTAAACGGGCGGACTTACAAACAGAAAAACGGCTGTCTGAATATCGTTGAATATCAATCCGGAAAATGGATAGTCACATTACAAAACCATATACCCCGGTCAGCCGGAAGCGGGAAACTCACCAGTCTCGAACTATAAAATAAAAAACGAAAGAGGACTAATAATGAAAATAGCAGTAGCAGTAGAAAACCAGACAATCTCGGGACATTTTGGTCATTGCGATGGATTTCAGATCTTCACAGCGGCGGACGGCGCTATTTCCGGCTCAGAATATATCGCCAGCCCCGGACACAAACCGGGATTTTTGCCGAATTTTTTGCATCAACACGGAGTTAATGTAATAATCGCGGGCGGCATGGGCGCCGGAGCAATCGAAATATTTGATGGTCACGGTATCAAAGTCTTTACCGGCACGACCGGCGAGCCAGAAGCCGCGGTAAACAAATATCTGGAAGGCACGCTGACAACTAACGGTGCGGTTTGCCGCCAGCATCAACAGCACGGCGAATGCGGCGGGCATCAGCACAATTAATTATTGTAAAAGTATAAGGAATACTTTTGAGTGCCTGGTTTGATATTAAGACAATCTATGCAATGCTCGAGCGTAATGAAATCAGTAAAGGCTTGACGCTGACAGCATTGTTGCTGTATATTAATCAGTGTAAAAGCGAAATAATAGTCAGAGGAGATATTCTTATGAATCTTAAAGGGTCAAAAACCGAACAAAACCTCGCGACGGCGTTCGCCGGAGAATCGCAAGCCAGAAACAAATATACCTACTTTGCATCTGTAGCAAAAAAAGAAGGTTATGAGCAAATTGCAGCAATATTTGAAGAGACTGCAAACAACGAAAAAGAACACGCAAAATTGTGGTTCAAGGCGCTTGGCGAACTGGGCGACACTGCGACCAATCTTCTGCATGCTGCCGAAGGTGAACACTATGAGTGGACCGATATGTATGCAGGTTTCGCAAATATTGCGGAGGCTGAGGGCTTTACTGCGCTTGCAGAGCAGTTTCGTCTGGTTGCACAAATTGAGAAAACTCACGAGGAACGATACCGCACGCTGTTAAAAAATGTTGAAACACATAAGGTGTTTGAAAAGGACACGGAAATTATCTGGGAATGCCGCAACTGCGGACATCTTGTTAGTGCTAAAAGCGCTCTGGAGTTATGTCCTGTTTGTGCCCATCCAAAGAGCTATTTTGAGCTAAGAAAGCAGAATTATTAATAAGATGTATCCCGCTCTCTAATAGTATTAAGAGTAGAAATATTCAATTTAAACAACTTTAACGATAAAAACAACCGACCTTAACTGCACTATATCGGCAGTAAAGTCGGTTGTTTTTTTGTGCTAAACTTGTTTGGGTTTATCGTTTCGCCATAACTGCAACTCCCAACACAGCAACGGGATAACCAGTAACGTCAGGATTGTAGCCACTACCGCACCAAACATCATGGCGATTGCCAGACCTTGGAAGATTGGATCCATCAACATTACTAATGAACCAACGACTACAGCCGCGGCAGTTAAGACGATCGGTCGCATCCGGATGACACCGGCCTTGGTAAGCGCTTCCATGTAGTCCATTCCGGCGCGGTGTTCAGTATTGGCGAAATCGACGAGCAATATTGAATTGCGGACGATTATGCCGGACAGGGCGATAAAACCAATCATTGAAGTGGCGGTGAAGAATGCGCCAAAGACCCAGTGACCGGGTAAAATGCCGATGAGTGTCAGGGGAATCGGTGTCATGATTACCAGCGGTAACAAAAAGTCTTTAAACCAGGCCAATACGAGAATGTAGATCAGCACCAGTACCACCGCAAAAGCGATGCCCATGTCGCGGAAAACTTCGTAGGTAACGTGCCATTCGCCGTCCCACTTCATTGCATATTCGCTTGGATCAGTCGGTTGTACTGACGAATATTGTTTAAGATGGCTGCCGCCTGTCATAATTTCATCAACGGGCTTGAGCATATTGATTATGCCATACGCCGGACTTTCAGCAACACCGGCCATGTCGCCGATAACATATGTCACGCGGCGCAGGTTTTTGTGATAGATCGTCTTTTGCTCGCTTCCTTCTTGCAGAGTGACTAATTCAGATAGCGGCACAGTATTGCCGGTTAAAGCGCTTTGTACCGGAATTTGTTGCAAAATTGTGGTTAATTGCGTACGGTTCGAATAGGGAATTTGCAGGTTAAGAAATACTGGTTCTGATTCGCGTGAAAAATGAACCAATCCGACCTTCGCGCCGCTGATTACTTGAGTTGAAGATCGGGCGACATCGGCCACGCTTATGCCGTTTTGGGCAGCTTTTACTGCATCGACGGCAATGTTTATTTTGGGCTGGTCGGCTTCAACATACCAATCGACATCGACAACATCCGGCGTAGCAGAGAATATGTTTTTAATCTTCTTTGCGATTTCGCGTTGCTTAGTAAGGTCCGGACCATATACTTCGGCTACAAGTGTTGATAGTACCGGCGGACCGGGCGGAACCTCGGCAACTTTAATTCTGGCGTTATAGGCTGCGGCTATTTTGATGAGGTCCGGACGAACAGCTTTGGCTATTTCGTGACTGGAGCGTGAGCGTTCGGATTTCGGTGCCAAATTCACCTGAATATCGGCTTGCCATGGGTTTTGCCGCAAGAAATAGTGTCGTACTAGACCGTTGAAATTATACGGTGATGCGCTACCGCTGTAGATTTGATAGTTAGCTAACTCCGGCACCGTCGTAAGGTATTGACCGAGCGCTGTCGCAGCAGCAGTGGTGGTTTCCAAACTAGTGCCTTCGTCCATATCGACGATAACCTGGAACTCACTTTTGTTATCAAACGGAAGCATTTTTACTGCTACCAGCTTCAGCGGTACTAAAGCAGCGGCGGCAACCAATAGGATGGCGACTGCCGCCAAAACCTGGCGGCGCTTTTTGGATTGATTGAGCAAGGTGACGATAGTTTTCTCGTACCAGCGTTGCAAAATATTGGGTTGCTCATCGCCGTGACAGATAGCGTCGCTTTCATAATGGCCTTTATGCAACAACCGCAGCGCCAGCCACGGAGTGATTGCAAAAGCCACCGCCAGCGAAAACAGCATTGCTGCCGATGCGCCGACCGGAATCGGCCGCATATATGGCCCCATGAGTCCGGAAACGAAAGCCATCGGTAACAACGAGGCGATAACGGTAAAAGTCGCCAATATCGTGGGATTGCCAACTTCGTCGACGGCTTTTACCGCCGATTCCCGGCTGAAACCATGCAACAAAAAATGTCGGTGGATGTTTTCTACGACAACTATGGCGTCATCAACCAATATTCCGATGGAAAATATTAGCGCAAACAGTGTAACGCGGTTGAGCGTATAGCCATAAAGCCAGTTGACCATCAAGGTGAGTGCCAGGGTCACCGGTATCGCCACTGCCACAACTATTGCCTCGCGGCGGCCTAAGGTAAAGGCAATCAATAATACTACCGCCAATGTTGCAAGCAGCATATGTTCCAGTAACTCGTTGGACTTGTCATTGGCAGTTTCGCCATAGTTTCTAGTGGTGGTAATTTCAATATTCGCCGGCACATAATCTTTGCGGGTTTGGTTTAACGTTGACAGCAACCGTGATGTCAGTGCGGTTGCGTTCACCCCGGTCTTTTTTGCTACACTAATCGTGACCGCCGGAACGGCACCGCTGACGGGTGCCGCAACGTGAGCGGCAGCACCGCTGTTAGTTAACACGTATGAAGCCGGTTCACCGGCGCCGTCAGTTATTTTGGCGATATCACCCAGCAACACGGTTTTGCCTTTTTGGGCGCTAACCACGATTTGCTTGGCATCCGTCAGACTAGTTACGAAGTTGCCGGCAGTAACCGTGAAAGATTTTCCGTCAACCGGAGTTAAGCCGGAATTGGCTTTGCTGTTGCCCGCGCCGGCAGCAGCAATTATTTTGTCCATAGTAAGACCGTAGGCGCTGAGCGCTGCCGGATTAACATTTACTGATATTTCCCGGGGTTGACCGCCGAGTACTTTGACTTCGCTGACATCGCTGTCCTGTTTGAGCGTATCGGACAAGACCAAAGCAATTCGGCGCAAGTCAAAGGCTGAGCTTTGACCAGATTTGTCCCACAAAGTCAGGGTGAGTACCGGCACATCATCTATGGAACGCATCTTAATAATCGGTTGACTAACCCCTGGCGGAATTATGTCATAATTTGCCATAAGCTTGCTATAAAGTTTAGTCAAGCTGGTCTCTGGATTTTCGCCGACTTTAAAACGCACGATCGTCAAATTACGCCCGGGCATGGCTTGCGAGTAGATGTACTCAACGCCGCTGATTTCAGCCAGTAATTTCTCGACCGGTTTAGTTACCCGTTCTTCGACTTCCGCCGGAGCAGCGCCGGGAAAATCGACAAAGACATCGACCATCGGGACAGTAATCTGTGGTTCTTCTTCACGGGAGGTAATACTCGTCGCGAACAGTCCGATTGCCAACGCCAAAATTATCAAGACCGGAGTAAGTTTGGAATTGATAAACATGTCGGCAAATTTGCCGGAGAAGCCTAACTTTTCCTTCATGATTGCACCTTGTCGCCATCAGCCAGCCGATCCACGCCGGAAGTTGCCACCTGATCACCGGGTTGGAGACCGCTGAAAATTTCGTAACTGCCATCCAGCGGTTGATCGCTTATTCGGAGGATGCGAAACGCGGCGTTGTTATCCTTGGTTATTACAAAAACTCCGGTTAGTTGCCCGCGTTCGACTACGGCGGCAGCAGGAACGAGCAATGCCGAACGGGTCTTGCCGCTACTTACCGTAACGGTGACATAATGACCGACCGGAGTGCTATAGTTAGCCGGAAGTCGGGCGCGAATTTTATAGGTGCGGGTGCTATCACTAATCAGCGGTGCGACCTCAGTCACCGTTGCCGCAATCGGCTTATGGCTGCTATTTTCAAAAACTGTTATATTACTACCGACCACTACTGCTGAAAACAGTTTCTCAGGTAAAAACACTGTCACTTCGCGCGGTCCGTCACCCTCGATAGTAAAGAGCGCTTGTCCGGGCATGACCATATCGCCGATATCAACATTTTTTATTGCCACCACGCCGTCAATTGGTGCAGTAACATCATAGTAACCGGCCGTAGATTTCACCGCGTTGGCGTTAGACTGCGCGGATTGCGCGCCAGCCAACGCCAATTTGTAAGCTTCGTCAGCAATAGCATAAGCGCTTTGAGCTTGGTCAAAGTCCTGTGTTGATATTACACCCTGTTTAAATAAATCGGAATAACGTCCCTGGGTAATCTTTGCCAGTTTAAGTTGTTCGTCAGCTACCTTCACAGCCTGATCAGCCTGATTGCTGTTGTGCTGGGCGGCGCTCGCCTGGCTGTCTGCCATTCGACCATCGATGCGAGCAATCACCTGCCCGCGATTAACCCGCGCTCCCGGTGTAGCAGTCAGCGAAAGTATTGTTCCCGCAACCTGGGTAGCTACCTTCGCCTCATCAACAGCATTAATCGTGCCGCTAAAAGTATATACTTCCGGAATAGTCGCAGTCTGAATAACTGCGACTTTAATATTGTTGACTGCCCGAACGGCGATAGCCTCTTTTTTGTCACTGTTCCAAACAATCAGACTAATGGCGACTATTATTACGACGATCGCTGCAATGCCGATAAGTTTGTGCTTTTTAAGATATTCCATGGATAACTCCTTTATGCCGTCCCGACAATATTGACTTAGATAAACAAATTCATGTCCGACTGCTCAGCTTTGTCTATATAGCTGGCAACACCGCCGATTTCGACACCGTCGATAAGTTCTTCCGGGGTGAGTCCCATGACATCGAGTGACATCTGGCAGGCGATAATTTTCACGCCTTGTCGCTTAGCTTGCTCGATAAGCGCCGGCAGTGTATCGACGTTTTTTTGCTTCATTACATATTTCATCATTAATGTGCCCATACCAAGCATATTCATCTGGCTGAGTTTTAGCCCCGCCGGACCGACAGGTAACATCCAGCCAAACATACGACCAAGAATGTCTTTTTTTGTTGAGGGTACGGGTTTGCGGCGCAATACACTAAGACCCCAAAAGGTAAAGAACATTGTTACCGGCTTGCCAGTCGCGGCCGCGCCATTTGCGATAATGAATGCGGCAATCGCTTTGTCGAGATCGTTGGAGAACACTACCATAGTTTTACCGTTACGGCTATTTGTAGAGCTATCCCGAGGAACAGCACAGCCTTTTTTGATACAAGCATGAATTATTCGGTTTTTATCGGTGATTTCAATGAGCGTGTTATTCGTCGAGCGGCACCAAGCGGCGACATCACTTTTGAATCCGGGGTCGGTAGTGCGAACGGATACGGTCGTGCCGGTGGCGAGGTTTTCCAGTTCCTGCGCCAGTTTTAAAATCGGACCGGGGCATTGCAAGCCGCAGGCATCGATTTCGATTGCGACAACCGGTTTTTCCGCCACCGGACAACCGACAGCCTTTTGCATCGCCGGTAGTGGATTTCGTACGCTTTCCAGATCGGTCATCATCGGGTTATATACCGACAAACCACCGACGAGGTTATAAGAATTGGCGAAGCCGTTTTGCAACAAAATGCGATTGGCAAAATAGCCTTTCTGGCCTTTGGCGCAAAACACGACAATTTTCTTGTCACGCGGAAGCTCAGTAAATCGGCCGCGCAATTCTTCGTAGGGAATATTAACAGCATTTTTTAAAGTACTCATGGCAAACTCGGTTTTGCTCCGCACATCAACGTATAAAGTCGTATCATTGTTGAGATAAATTTCGTTCCACTGCATAGTTTTGGTTTTTCCAGAACGAATATTTTCTGCAATCATACCGAGGATGTTTACCGGGTCTTTAGCTGAGCTAAAAGGCGGCGCATAGGCCAGCTCCAGTTGTGCCAGATCAGCGGTCGTTGAGCCAAAATGGATGGCTGTAGCTATGGCATCAATGCGTTTGTCAACGCCCTCCATACCAATGGCTTGAGCACCGAGAATTTTACCGGTGTCCGGCGCGTACAGCAGTTTGATAGTCATTTGAAATGGATCCGGGTAATAGTCGGCATGCGACCAGCCGAGCGTGTAAACTTTATCGTAAGCAATTTTTTTGGCAAGTAGTTGCTTTTCATTATTGCCGGTCGTTGCGACCGTTAAATCGAAAACTTTGGCGATTGCTGTACCCTGAGTATGTTCGTATTTACTGTCGAAGCCGACAATGTTTTCTGCGATAATTCGCCCTTGTTTGTTTGCCGGACCGGCAAGTGGGATGAGCGCCGCATCATTGGTTATGGCATCGCGCACTTCGACCGCATCGCCGAGCGCGTAAATGTTTTCGTCGCTAGTTTGCAGGTTGGCATTAACGAGAATACCGCGAGTTAGACCCAGTTCCAGTCCGGACGCAACTGCCAGCTGGGTTTCCGGACGCACGCCGATGGCAAAGATAACGATGTCGGCATCAATACTTTTACCGCTTTGCAGATTGATGCCGACGCGCTCACCCTGTTCGAAGGATTGCACTCCGTCGGACAGATACAATCCTAAGCCTTTACCGCGGATATGGTTGTGGACTTTTGCTGCCATCTCGCGATCCAGCGGCGCCATAACCTGATCGCTCATTTCGACTATGGTCGTCTCCAGACCGATGTGTGCAAGGTTTTCCGCCATTTCAATGCCTATAAATCCGCCACCGATTACCGCTGCTTTCATACCAGGTTTGGCTACTTTCTTTACGGCAATGCCATCTTCTACTGTTCGAATTGTATAAATATTTTTATTATCGATTCCGGGAATACGCGGTCGTACCGGTGCAGCGCCTGGCGATAAAACTAGTTTGTCGTAATGTTCTTCATATTCGGCATTAGTCAATAAGTTGCGGACTTTTATCGTTTTAGCAACACGATCGATGCTGATAACGTCTGATTTGACCCGTGCCTCGACATTTAATAGGTTCTTGAACTTTTGCGGTGTCATCAAAAGTAATTTATCAGCGTCTTTAATGACATCGCCGACAAAATAGGGAATGCCGCAGTTGGCAAAGGAAATGTGTTGTCCGCGTTCGAACATGATGATTTCGGCTGATTCGTCCAGCCGGCGCAACCGGGCGGCCGTGCTCGCGCCACCGGCAACGCCACCGATAATTAATACTTTCATTTTAGCTCCTCTTTGTTTATTAAACTCTCGACTCTGAACTCTGAACTCGTTCTAGGCTTCTTGAATAGCCTTCATCGGACAAAACTGGATGCATTTTTTGCAGTTAATACATTTTTCCTGATCGATCTTCGGTAAACTAAAACCCTCCTGAGCAATCGCTCCTACCGGACAGACCTTGATTGCCGGGCATTTGTGGTTTTGCGGACAACGACTAGAGCTTACTGTTATCATAATGATTTCCTTTCACACGTATTGATATTTGAGTATTGTATATATATAAATTCGCATACACGAATATATTCATTGTTAAAAAAGCGCTGTCATTCCAGCGCGGTGAATAATTTGCGGACATCGTCGTTGACAACTTTGTAGCATATCTGCGTTCCGTTACGAAAGCCTTCGATAACGCCGGCGGCTTTCAAAATTGTCAGATGCTGAGAAACCAGCGGTTGCGGCAAACCTAGTCCCTCGGCCATTTTTCCGACATGGCATTCATGTTTTTGGATTAACCCGGCGACAATACGCACCCGTACCGGATGGCCAAGGGCTTTGAAAATATCGGCATGGTAATCGAAATTTAGCGGCATAAGTTCTCCTAATAAAATCGAATATGCGCATATCGTAATATACCGTCAGGAGTTTGTCAATGGCAAATAATTGTTACTGCCTCAAAAATTAATTACGCGTTGTCGAATTTCACAGTAGCTTAATTTTAAGAAAATCATTACAATAGTAGGCAATACCAATAAGTATTTGGGGTGGAGTGCATGAAAAAACTATTAATATTTTGCTGCTTCTTAACTTTATTGCTATTTACCGGATGCGGCACGGCGGTAAAGCAACAGCCCTTTATCGCAACCACTATATATCCGCTTACCGACATCACCCGGCGGATTTGCGGTGAATATTTGCAAGTAAAGCAGTTAGTTCCACCTAATGTTGAGCCGCACGAGTGGGATCCATCACCAGTGGTCATGAAGGAAATTGACCAGGCGGCATTTTTAGTAGCGATTGGTCCGATGCTTGAGCCGGTTGCGAAATTGCAAACTGATCAGTCTAAGCAATTGTTGATGTGCAATTATGCAAAAACCATTAGTAATGGTGAATCTGTCGATCCGCATATGTGGTTGGACCCGCAGAATGTCATCAGTTTTATTCCGGCACTAGTAGAAAAATTAATCGCTGTCGATGGAAGTCATGCGGAGTATTATAAAAGCAATGCAGCACTACTGGTAAAGGAGTTAGTCGTCCTCGATAAAGCATATCGCGATAACCTAAAAAGCATTAATAAGACCGAGTTCGTTACTACGCACGCAGCTTTCGGTTATCTTGCAAACCGCTATGGATTACAACAATATTCCATTCTCGGTAATACGCCGGAGGCGGAACCGTCGGCCAAACATCTTGTCCAACTGGCAGAATTTTGCAAGGCGCACCGAATAACTACCATTTTCTTTGAGCCGAGAGAGTCCGAAAAACTGGCAGTAAGATTCGCCAACGAAATTCATGCAAAAATCGCACCTCTAGACCCATTGGAAATGGCGCCGCCGCCTGAAAATGATGCTCAAGGCTATAGCGCAATAATGCGAAAAAACCTTGAAAATCTAGTAAGCGGTATGGTTGATTAAGTATATTTGGAGTATATTATGATAAAAATTAGTTGTCTGACTGAAGATTATGCAGGAAATCTTGGAGTTTTCGCTGAATTTGGGCTGTCGCTGCATATCGAATTTCAGAACCACAAAATACTATTTGATACCGGTCAGCTGGGCGCATTTGCAAAAAATGCCAAACAGATGAAAATAGATATTGCTGCTGTGGATGCCTGCGTTCTCAGTCACGGACATTTTGATCATGGTGGCGGGCTGGGAAAATTTATCCGGTTGAATAATCACTCGCCAGTTTATTTGCGTGCCGCAGCGTTGCAAAGAAAATTCAAACGCACGCTGATTGGAAAGTTTTATATTGGTATCAATCGCCGACTGACTGCCAATCCGGTTTTTCTCAAACGGGTTGTGATTGCTAATGAATTGCTGGAAATATTCCCAGACTGTTTTCTGCTTGGCGGTTTCAAACCTAACTCTAGCGGTTTTGAACCGCTGCCGACCAACTTGCAGGGTGCTGATGGCACTCAGGATCAATTTTCTGATGAGCAAGTATTAATCATTCGCGATAACGGATTGCACGTATTCGCCGGTTGCTCGCATCCGGGTGTTGTCGGAATGCTGGAACAGATTCAATTGAAATTTCCGGACGATAAAATTGTTTCGGTTATAGCCGGAATGCACTCACGCAACTGCGCGCTCAATCGGCTGGAACGGACAATTAATTGGTTTGATCAACAAAACATTGCCAATGTTGTGCCGTTGCATTGTACTGGTTTTGCCGAGTGCACGCAATTTAAGTCTAGGTTGGGCGAGCGTTGTGGATTACTACATTGCGGCGATGTCATAGAACTGTAAAATGTTAAGAGGATACAATGATCAAAAAAACACGGGAAATATTCGCCGGGTTAGCCGATACCGGGGTAATGTTGCCATTATTAGTAGCTTTAAGCGTTACCGGTCAGGTAAACGCTGTATTAAGTTTTATTTTTATCGGCTCCTTCTATATAATCTGGAGTTACCGTTATAATTCAATTATTGCTGTTCAGCCATTAAAAAGTTTTTGCGCTGCGGCTATTGCCATGAAAATTGCTCCGGAAACTTTACGGATTGAGGCGGCGATTATTGCGACAATCTTTCTGATAACTGCCTATCCGCCATTCATGGATTGGATAAAAAAGTATTGCTCAATGCCGATTATTCGCGGTATTCAGATTTCTACCGGTTGTCTGCTGATTCGTAACGGGGTAAATTACCCAAGTCTGGATATGATCGGTTGGACAGTGCTTATTGCAGTTGTGATTCTGTTGATCAGCAGATTGACGAGATTTCCAGTGTTGCTGCTCGTGGTGCTTGGCGGCGCGATAGTTGGCATGAACTATGCCTGCGGTATGCCGACAAAGAGTATTGTTTTTGCTAAAACCGGAATATTCGAAGCCTTCATGATGCTGGTGTTGCCACAAATTGGTCTTAGCGTAGGTAACGCGATGATTGCGACTGAAGATACCGCGAAAGTATATTTCGGCGATAAAGCATATAGATTAAAGGCGTCAAGCTTGTCACTGAGTATGGCGATAATGAATTATTTCGCGGCGATTTTTGGGACATTACCATTGTGTCACGGGTGTGGCGGCATGACCGCGCACTATCGTACCGGCGGGCGGGATAAGATTACTACGATAGCTGCCGGATTATGCTATGTTTTGTTGGGTATATTAGTTTGGCTGTTTGGAATAAAACTGGTGCAAGCTTTCCCATTTATATTATTAAACGCGCTCTTAGTTTTTGTCGGATTGGAACATATTTTGCTCGGAAAAGATTTGCGCGGTCGCGGAATATTGATTGCCGGGATAGTAGTTGGGGGCTATTTTTTGACTAATAACATCGGTTACGCGTTTATCATCGGTATAATTCTCGAATTAATTATTAAGCAGGTAACGATTAATTGCAAAAAAACAAAGTAACTTTGCCAGGAAAATATGCTATAATTACGGAGTTGTAAAGTAAACGAGGTAACATTTTGAAAAATCTGCACGAGGGGATTGTTATTAAAACAGAGCCTGGACGGGCAAAAATCAAAATGAATCGCCATTCACACTGTGAAAGCTGTGGAAGTTGTCCAGGTGCTAACGCGATGATTTATGATATTCAAGATAATCTCGGTGTGCGTCAAGGTGCGAAAATTTTATTGTATATCCCGGAAAAAAACATGCTTAAAGCCGCCTTTGTAATGTTTGTCCTGCCGATGTTGATTACTTTTTTTTTCGTGTTCATGGGAATATTGATAGCGCCTGTAGTTGGTATAGCGCCTTATTATGCCGGACTCTTTCTCGGCGCAATTGGAATTGTTCTTGGATTTGTGAATGTGTACCGCTTCGAAAAAAAACAAGCCAAACGCAATACAATATTTATTCATTCCATAATAGATTAGATAAATCGAGGTGAAATTGTGGCTAAAACATTTTTGGGCGGAGTGCATCCGCCTGAACAAAAGATCACTGCGAAGCAGCCGGTAGAATTGATTGAGTTGCCTGACAAATTTTATTATTCGACGCGAATGCACATCGGAGCGCCTTGCGAACCGACAGTGAAGGTTGGCGATTTGGTTAAGAAGGGTCAGATAATTGCCGCGACCGAAGCGTTTGTATCGGCGAATATTCATGCGTCAACGTCAGGAAAAGTCACTGCAATTGAAAGTTTTGCCCATCCGGTATTTGGAACTTGCCAAACGGTAATTGTCGAAGCCGATCAAGCTGATGAGTGGCTAGTGGGACTCCCATTATCCGAGCCTCGGGATTGGCAAGCGCTTTCACCGGCTGAAATAACGGCGATTATTAGATCTGCCGGCATTGTTGGCATGGGCGGCGCCACTTTTCCAACTCACGTAAAAACTACAGTTCCCCCTGGTAAAAGCATTGAGTATTTTGTCTTAAACGGCGCGGAATGTGAGCCATATCTTACTAGCGACCATCGGTTAATGCTGGGCGAACCGGAAAAGATAATTCGCGGTATGCAAATTGGCATGAAAGCGGTAGGAGCCACTAAAGGATTGATTGGTATTGAAAGAAATAAACCGGATGCCATCGCGGCGCTCGCTAAAGCAGCGACTGGTACCGGTATTGAAATTGTACCGCTTAAGGTCAAATATCCTCAGGGTGCGGAAAAAACTTTGATTCAAGTTGTTACCGGGAAAGAAGTTCCAAGTGGTGGGTTGCCATCCGACGCCGGAGTGCTAGTGCAGAACGTAGCGACCGCAGCGGCGGTTAACGATGCGGTAATAGAAGGTATTCCGTTGATCGAACGCTATGCAACCGTTAGTGGCGGGGCAGTAAAAGAACCGAAAAATGTCGTTGTTCGAACTGGTATGCTGTTTTCGCATATTTTTGACCAATGCGGTGGCTTCACTGAAGAGCCTAGGAAAATTTTACTTGGCGGTCCGATGATGGGAATCGCTCAACAGACGATTGACGTACCGGTAATAAAAGGCACCTCGGGAATTTTGGCATTGACTGCCGCTGAAACCTGTGAACAAGCGGAACGCTCCTGTATCCGTTGCGGCAAATGCGTTATTGCTTGCCCAATGGGTTTAATACCTAGTATTTTGAGCGTTCTCGGAGAGCGCGGCGATTTTCAAACCGCCAAAGAGGAATATAACTTGCTTGATTGTGTGGAGTGCGGCTCTTGTGTATATGTTTGCCCGGCTAAACGCAATATCGTACAATATGTGCGTTTGCAAAAACATCTTAATATCCAGCAGGCAACCAGAGCAACTCAAGCGCGGCAGTAGAGTTAATGCTGAAATCACATATTTTTTCCGTCAATAGATTTTAGTTTACGAAAGGCATGGTTATTATTATGAGTGAACCTAAAACACTTTTTAATATTTCAGCTTCTCCGCACGTTAGAGATTCGTTGACTGTAAAGCGGATTATGTGGGAAGTTAATTTGGCGTTGGCGCCGGCAACCCTTTTTTCTTGTTGGTGGTTTGGTTTTGCGGCTATTAAGACTTATCTTATTTGCATTTTTGCCTGTGTACTCACTGAGTGGATAATCCAAAAAGCTCGCGGGGTCGCAATAACTGTTGATGACGGCAGCGCATTTTTGACCGGTTTACTGCTGGCAATGAATATTCCGCCGGAAATCCCCTGGTATATGCCGGTGGTTGGTTCAATAGCGGCGATCGGTATTGCCAAGCATACGATGGGCGGGCTGGGACATAATATTTTCAATCCAGCGCTAATCGGGCGGGCATTTTTGTTGGCGAGCTGGCCGATTGCCATGACAACTTGGAGCGAAATGTCCAGCGTGGTCGATGGCGTAACTCGCGCTACACCACTCGGCATTTTGAAGTTGCACGGCTATGACCAGGTTGTAAGCACATTTGGTAATACCGCGACGATGTATAAAGATTTATTTTTCGGATTTAGAAATGGCTCAATGGGCGAAACCTCGGTGTTGTTATTGCTATTGGGCGGATTGTTTTTGATTTGGCGCGGGCACATCAATTGGCAAGTGCCAACAGTAATGATTGCCACTGTCGGAGTTGTCACTTGGATATTTGGCGGAACTGCGGGTCTATTTTCCGGCGACTGGTTATTTCATATTTTGTCTGGCGGATTATTCTTAGGCGCATTTTTTATGGCGACCGACATGGTAACCATTCCCATTACGGTGCGCGGACAAATGGTGTTTGCGTTTGGTTGTGGTCTGATTGTGGCGCTCATTCGCTTAAAGGGCGGTTATCCAGAAGGTGTTTGTTATTCGATTTTATTAATGAACGCTTGTGCGCCATTGATTGATCGGGTCATTCGCCCAAAAAAATATGGCGCGGGAGGGAAATAGTATGAGTGGACACGGGGGAAAGAGCAGTGTATTGAAAGTTGCGCTTAATCTGACAGCAGCTTGCATTATCTCTGGCTTAATTATCGCTATCGCCTACGCCATCACTAATCCAACTGCCGATATTCAACGTGAAAAAATGAAAGATTTGGCGATGCGCAGCCTCGCGCCGACTGCTGATAAATTTGAGGAAGTCGCTGGAAAAACCGGCTGGTTTGCAGTAATCAAGGACGGAAAAACTATTGCTTATGAAATTCCTTCTGAATCGAAGGGCTATGGCGGGGCGATAAAGATGATTGTCGCAGTTGGTATTGATGGCAAAGTTAGCGGCTACACGATATTATCGGCCAATGAGACGCCAGGGTTAGGCGACAATGCCAACAAAGCTTTTTTCAAGGAACGGTTTGTTGGAAAAACGCTCGCCAATCTTGAAGACAAAGACGGAAACCCGCTTGTTGAAAAAGTTCCAAGCCAAGATCACGTTCAAGCGCTTACCGGCGCGACCATTACTTCTAAAGCCGTTATTCGGGCAGTTGCCGAAGCGACAAAGTTGGCTGACGAATTCATTAAGAGTGGAAAGTAGGTGGTTGATAATGAATTTATGGAAAGAGTTCTATAAAGGGTTGTTTGATCAAAACCCGATTTTTCGGTTAGCGCTCTCGTTGTGTCCGGCTCTTGCGGTAACATCTACAGCAACTAACGCTCTGGCAATGGGGTTGTCCGTTATGTTTGTAATCACCACGAATAATATGGTAGTATCGATTACCCGCAAATGGGTCAACCCGACAGTGCGGGTACCGGTATATATTACCTCGATTGCGACTATTGTTACCTTGGTGCAATTAATTTTACAGGCCTATTTGCCAATTTTATATAAAGAATTGGGAATATATCTGGCGTTGATCGTGGTGTTTGCGATAATTTTGGCACGTGCTGAAGTTTTTGCAGCCAAAAACGGCATAATCGCTTCTGCAGTTGATGGTTTGGGAATGGGCGCCGGATTTACTTTGGCGATGCTGTTGATTGGCGTTATCCGCGAATTGTTCGGAATTGGTACGATATTTGGTATGCAAATAATGCCGCTTAGTTACAATCCACCACTGATAATGATTTTGGCGCCGGGTGGTTTTTTGCTGATAGGTATATTAATCGGCTTTTTTAATTTGTTGAGTAGCTATCTGGAAAAACGTCGTGAACGCTTTGCTGATGGAGGTCAAAACTAATGTCTGAGTATTTCTTATTGTTTATGGGCGCGGTTTTGGTCAACAACTTTGTTTTGACGAGATTTTTGGGATTGTGTATATTCTTTGGAGTTTCAAAAAACTTAAATGCTTCAATTGGTATGGGAATGGCAGTAACTTCAGTCATGACCATGAGTTCGATTTTAGCCTGGTTGGTTTATAATTATGTTTTGGTGCCATTTAAGTTAACTTTTCTAACAACAGTGGTCTTTGTACTATTAGTGGCTAGTTTTGTGCAATTATTGGAAATGATTATCAAACGTCATATGCCGGCATTATACAAAATGTGGGGAATATATCTGGTGCTTATCGCTACAAATTGTATTGTATTAGCAGTGCCGTTGATAAATTCCGAGAATAGCTATAGCTTGTTAATGAGTATTGTTAATGCTATCGGGTCGGGATTGGGTTTTGCTTTGGCAATTATTCTAATGGCCAGTTTGCGTGAAAAGTTGCAATATTCGGACGTGCCAAAATCACTGGACGGGTTGGGAATTGCTTTCGTTTTGGCTGGTCTGCTGGCGTTGTCTTTTCTCGGTTTCTCCGGCATGATACCTTTGTAGAATTGGAGGAAAAATGTTAACTGCTGTTTATGTTTTCGTGGTACTGACCGCGCTGGGACTGGTATTTGGATTTATCTTAGCGTATGCGAATAAAAAATTCGCCTTAGAAGTAAATCCGCTTATTCATTTAGTCGACGATGTTCTTCCTAAAGGTCAATGCGGCGCCTGTGGTTTTGCCGGTTGCATGGCCTATGCCGAAGCGGTGGTTCTGGATGCTAATGTGCCGCCGAATCTATGTATTCCCGGAAAAGCCGATGTGGCGAACCTGGTAGCCGAGTTAACTGGAAAAAAAGCCGAGGCAACAGCTCCGAAAATTGCCTTTGTTAGTTGTGCCGGAAGTCCGACTACAGCACGCGCGGCCTACAACTATCAGGGCATTCCTGATTGTGATGCAGCGGCATTACTTATGGGCGGCCCGAAAATTTGCAAGAACGGTTGTCTGGGTTTCGGAACCTGTGTGAAAGCTTGTGTTTTCAATGCGCTAGAGTTAGGTGAAAATCATTTGCCGATTGTCAACAGTCGCAAATGTACCGGGTGCGGCGCCTGTGAAAAGGTTTGCCCGAAGAATGTTATCAAATTGATACCGTTGGGCGCGCATGTTGCGTTGCGCTGCAACACCCGCGAAAAAGGCGCTATTGCCAAAAAATCGTGCAGCGTTGCCTGTATCTCTTGTACGCTTTGCGTTCGTGAGTGCCCGTATGGCGCTATTAAGATGGAAAACAATGTACCGATAGTCAATTACAAAATATGCAGTGAGCAATGTAATGAAGCTAAGTGTGTTGCCAAATGTCCGACAAAGGCTATTATTCAAATCAAGTGAGAACTATAAATAGTAAATGGTTTATTTTGGTTGTTTTGGTATTGCTGTGTTTTGGTAATACGGCGCAAGCGCTAGATAATATTCGCGAATTGCAATACATAGCGTCTGATGGCAAAGTTGTCAACATCGCGGCGACTAAACCACTTACAATGTTGGTAATATTCAAACCTGAATGTCAAGACTGTCAAACGGAATTGCCGTTGATTCAAAACATTGCTAAAGAGTATGTTGAAAAACTGAATGTTTCGTTAATTGTTTATGGCAAGCAACCAAAAGATATTGCCGATTACGTCGTGCAGTTTGGAAATATCGCCAATGTCACAGTTTACGCCGACCCTGATAAGCTCTCCAAATTCCAATTTTCCATTCGTTATGTACCGTGCTTGGTTTTTTTCGATGGTAACGGAAAATATCTGGAGATAATTCAAGCTGAGCGCGGCGTTATTGAGCAAGCTTTGATTAAAACTACTATCGAAAGCTATTTGACGATTCTGGAGCGATAATGTTATGCGTAATGCCGACTGGTGTTTGATTTTGGCGGCAGTATTTTGTTGTTCACTGTTATTGTTAGCGCCGCTACCTCATGGCAAAGAATATTTGATTATTTATGACAATGGCAGAATGGTTGAGCGAATAGCGCTTACAAAGTCGCTAGTGTTAAGCAGGAAATTTCCGCATAACGAAATATTAATTAGCAATGGCGCTGTCAGCATGATTCATGCCGATTGTCCTGATCAAAATTGTGTAAAAGCTGGCACAATTAGCAAGAACGGTCAAATAATTGCCTGTTTGCCCAATAAATTATCCTTTAGGATAATTACCGAGGAAGCGGAAATTGACGATGTCGCCAAATAAGTTAACAAGGATTGCTTTGCTGGTAGTTATTGCGGCAAGCATACAGTATTTAGAAAACATTATTTATCTGCCTGTGACATTTCCCGGGGTTAAGTTTGGTTTTGCGAATATTATTACTTTGATTTGCGTGTATTATCTCGATTATTCGTCGGCCATTGCCGTTGCTGTATTGCGGGCGCTATTAGGAAGTTTGATTTCCGGTGTGTTATTTTCACCGCAGATGGTTATGAGTGTAGCCGGTGCTCTCGCATCGGCGTTAATTATGATCATATTGAGAAAGTATTCTAATAATTATTTTTCACCGATAGGAATAAGTGTTGCCGGGGCATTTGTGCATATTTTGGCGCAATTGTTTGTGGTAGCAGTGGTAATCGGTAGTTTTTCAATATATTATTATCTGCCAGTCGCAGGCAACTTATCCATTGCCACAGGGGTTTTGAATGGTTATGCTTTCATCAAAATTCGCCCTGCTGTCAACAGGATATTTGCACTATGATTTTGCCACAGGAGTATAATGACAAAAATAGTACTAGCTTCAACATCACCACGTCGTAAACAAATATTAGAACAAATTGGTTGCAAATTTTCTGTCCTTAATGTTGATGTTGATGAAATTGCCGATTCGGATATTTCCGCCCGCCATGTTGCAACAACAAATGCAGTGGCTAAGGCACAGGCCGCCTGGGCAGTTACGGCAGATGATGAGGTCGTTATTTCCGCAGATACAATCGTAGTTCTAGATGGCGAAATATTTGGCAAGCCGCTAGACGACCAAGATGCCGTGAATATTTTAAAACGGCTGTCTGGTCGTACGCACCAAGTAATTACCGCAGTTGCTATTGCCAGTCGACATGGAATAATATCCGATGTTTGCAGCACTCAGGTAGAATTTGTCCAACTAACAAATTATGAAATTGATAAATACATTGCCACCGGAGAACCGTTTGATAAAGCCGGGGCGTACGGCATTCAAGGGTATGGTGCGTTGTTTGTACGGAGTGTGAATGGTTGCTATTTTAACGTAATGGGGCTTCCGATTGTCTTAACGCGAAATCTGCTTCAACGAGCCGGAGTAGAAATATTTTAAATTGGGTATGAGTTGTGCGACAAAAAAAGAAGAAGTTTGATTATAAAATTTACATTTTGCTTGTAGTGGCAGCAGTTATAATACTGATGCTTTTTTCATATATAAAAAAACAAAATGGTTCTGTTAGCTTTTTAAATCAAATAGCGGCAACAGTAGCATATCCATTCGAACAAACAGCACAGTTTTTCATTAGCAAAACCAGTGGCGGATCGCAATATATTGTTGATATGTACGCTGTTTATGAACAGAACAAAGCGCTGAAACGCGAAAATTCTGATTTGAAGAAACAATTAGTTAGCCAAACGGAAATCGACAACGAAAATGTTCGGCTTCGGAAGCTAGTTGAGCTGAAAAAATCCAATGGATTTACCAAATCAAAGGTCGGCAATGTAATTGCATTTGATATTCAAGCCTATAGTAAATCTTTAGTTATCGACTTGGGAGCAAAAGATGGTATAGCGCTAAACATGCCAGTCGTTGTGAACGAAGGGCTTGTCGGCGCTATCAGTGAAATATATAGCTATAGCGCGCGGGTGCGGTTGCTGGTCTCTCCGGATATGTCCTTTAGCGCTACCGTACAGCGCTTTGACGCCAGAACTTTTGCGCTTGGGCAAGGGGTGGCTGGAACGGAAAACAATATTCAATTGGATAACATTCCGCAAAACATTGACATCGTCAAAGGTGACCGGGTAGTAACTCGGGGGTTGGGCGGCATGTTTCCTAAAGGCTTGCTAATCGGTGAAGTTGTTGAAATCAGTGATACATCCGGTTACCTTCATGCAGCGAAAGTTAAACCGGCTGTGAATATTTACTCGCTCGAACAAGTCTTGGTTATAACGGATTATGTTGCGCCAAGAATCAATTAGAATCTTTTATTGTCCGACCAGTTATTTTCGTTGGAAAGAGTTCGGAGATTTATGAGAAGTATATTTTGGATTGGCTTAGGATTACTTTTAGGAGTTTTCGATTACACATTCGCGCAATATTTCATGGTTTTCGGTCTGATGCCGTCGCTCCTGTTCATGACGATAGTATTAGTCGCGCTGTTGGAAAATATTAAAACCACTTTATTTGTCGGTTTTATTTTGGGATTAACCGCGGATGCGATGACTGCTAGTTTATTCGGCGTAAAAACTATTGCTTTTCTGGCAATTGCTGTAGTCATAATATCGTTAAGACGTAACGCCAGAAGCTATTCAATAGTTTTATTGGTAGTGGCAACCGTGATTGCGACCATTATTGTCGCAATTAGCACGTTTGTTTTTGCTAATTATTACGGAATTAATGTTCGTTACAGCGATTATTTGTTACACTGGTATCTGCCGTTTGTATTATTCAACGCTTTGGCTATGCCGGTATTTGCTGTTGTTGTAAGAAAAATCCACACCTGTTTTGTAAAATATTTTGATTGAAGAGTAGAGAATGATTGAAAAAAGAAAATTACACCGTCTCGATAGCATGGCAATCGTTGGGTTAGTCATTTTTTTTATCTTAATTGTCCGATTATTTTATTTGCAAATATATGACGGCAAATACTACAACGAAATGGCTGAAGGGAATCGGATGAGAATATTTCCGATTACTGCGCCGCGCGGCAACATCTATGACCGAAATGGTGTTTTACTGGTTACTAGTAAACCGGGCTATTGTATTTCAATTATGCCCTATGCCAAAACTGTTAATGCCGAGGAAATCGAAAAACTATCCAAGCTTACCGGAACGACAGTTGCAGTAATTGAACGACGAATTAATGAAAAAAAAGGGACTTTTGAATTGGCAACTGTCAAAACTAATGCACCTCAAGAAGTTGTTGCAAAAATACGCGAAAACCCCGGAGAATACCCTGGAGTTATTGTGGAAATTCAACCTACCCGAGATTATTTGTACGGTACATTAGCAGCGCATATGTTCGGTTATGTCAGCGAAATTAATGATAATGAGTTGGAATCTTTAAAGACAACTAGTAGTTATGTAGCCGGAGATATTATCGGTAAGACCGGATTGGAAAGTATTTACGACGCTGATATTAGAGGAGTTAACGGTGGTAAACGCGTTGAAGTTGATGTTGGTGGAAAGCCAGTTAATACTTTAGCTGAAAAACTGTGCGTTTCCGGCGACAACATGGTCTTAACTATTGATTATCGAATTCAACAGGCCGCTGAGCGAGCAGTCGATAAAAAATTAGCTCAGCTTGGCACCAAAGCCGCAGCTGTTGTTGTCATGAATCCACGAAACGGAGAAATTGTTGCCATTGTCAGTCGTCCAACTTTTGACCCGAACATGTTTATTGGCGGAATATCGCAAAAAACTTGGGACGACTATAATAATAACCCGTTTAGAACGATGGAAAACAAACCAATATCCGGAGAATATCCACCAGGTTCAACATTCAAGATTGTGACTGGAACGGCAGCGTTGGAGTTGAAAAAAATTGGACCGGATGAAAAAATATTCGATTCGGGACAGCACTGGTTAATCCCTAAAGTAAACGATAATGGCGAGGCACTTGGCTGGATTTCATTTAGAGAAGGATTGTCGAAATCTGATAATGTTTATTTTTACGAGCTAGGAAACCGATTAGGAATCGACAACTTGGAAGCCTATGCCCGCAAATTTGGGTTAGGGGCGCCGACGGGTATTGATTTGCCCAACGAGAGTGACGGACTGGTAGCCAATCGTAAATACAAAGAGCGGGTTTACAAGGAAGACTGGTACCTCGCGGAAACTTTTGATGCGGCAATCGGTCAAGGGTTTAATTTAGCAACACCGATACAAAATTGCGAGGTAATGAGTCAAATCGCCAACGGCGGAATCCGGTATAAACCGTTTATAATGAAGCGGATAGTTGCCGCTGATGGTTCTACAGTTCGCGAAAATCAGCCTCAACAGTTGTCTAAAATTGATTTTACCCCTTCAGTATTGCAGTTAATTAGAGATTCGCTACGCGATGTCTGTAAACCCGGTGGTACCGGTGGTTATGTTTTTGGTAATTTCCCAATTTCAGTGGCCGGCAAAACCGGTACTGCCGAGAACTCACACGGTCGTGATCATGCTTGGTTTGTGGCTTTTGCGCCATTTGACAACCCGCAATTAGCAATTTCTGTATTGGTAGAGCAGGGCGGCTACGGCTCTGAAGCAGCAGCTCCAATTGCCAGAGATATTATTGCCGCGGCGTTTAATCTTACTGATAATGATAATGTTAGTGCTGATGCCAAAAGACATTATTTTGGCGATGTCTTTTAACATACGGTTGACAACTGCTGCTATAGTATGTATAATTTCACTTGCTGTCACAGACAGCCACCGGAGAGGTGTCCGAGCGGCTTAAGGAGCACGCCTGGAAAGCGTGTGTGCGGGAAACTGCACCGCGGGTTCAAATCCCGCTCTCTCCGCCAGAAAAAGCTCGTGCGCGCGAAGTGTCTGCCCGGACTTACGCAATGGGCGACTATGAACCTTGTCAGATCCGGAAGGAAGCAGCAATAAGTGGTTTAGCCTATGTGCCGTAAATATCCGGACGGACGCTTCGCGTTCGCGCAAACAAGCAGCCTGAAAAGGCTGCTATTCTTCTATTATGAGGCAAAAATGTATAAAGCGCTTTATCGAATATGGCGTCCGCAGAAATTTTCGGATGTCGTTGGACAACAGCATATCGTAAAGACTTTGTTAAATAGCATGATATTAGAAAAAATATCACATGCCTATCTTTTCGTCGGACCGCGCGGGACAGGTAAAACCAGTATTGCAAAAATATTTGCCAAAGCAATAAATTGCCGTAATACTAATAAAGGCGAACCCTGCTGTCAATGCGATAATTGCTTGGCAATAACTGAAGGCTCATGTATGGACGTGTATGAAATGGATGCCGCCTCTAATCGGGGAATTGATGAAATTCGCGATATTATTGAACGGGTTAAATTTCAACCGTCTGAAGGTAAATTCAAAGTCTATATTGTCGATGAAGTGCATATGTTGACAACAGAGGCGTTTAACGCGTTATTAAAGACATTAGAAGAACCGCCATCATACGTTGTTTTTATTCTCTGTACCACTGATGTTCAAAAAGTACCGGCAACAATTCTTTCGCGCTGTCAACGGTATGATTTTGGTCGAATTGCGATAAGCGATTTAACTGAATATTTGCGGTTGGTGGCAAGTGTCAGCGGAATAAAAATTGACGAGGACGCGCTGACATTAATCTGCGAACATGCAGCCGGGGGGGCCAGAGACGCACTATCAACACTTGATCAGTGTTCAATTATGAGCGATAATCAAGTTGATGAAGAAACGGTGCGGACTTTGCTTGGTCTGTCGGACAAAAGTTTATTAGCAAAATTATTGACAGCCATACTGGTCCACGATATAGGTGAAATAATCACCATTTTGGATAACACCGAAGTATCACAAGATATTCGTCAACTATTTGCTGACTTGTTGAAATATGCTCAAGAGCAAATGCATATGGCAGTAAAAACGAACGACAAACATTTAGCCTTACGCTTGAGTGAATTAATTATTAATGGTTCAGCCACTATTTCCGAAACTCGTTGGTCGCTCAGCCCACGGCTGATTATTGAAGCGGCCTTAATAAAAATGGCGCTGGATGAAAGACCGCCAATGACGAAGAAAACAACTGAAAAGTCGGCAGAAACTTCGGTTATCAAAGAAACAAAAGTAGAATCAAAAGTGGCAGAAACTCAGAAAGCGATAATTAAACCGGCTGATATAGTTACGGACACGGTTATTATCGACGAACCACCCGTTCTTTTGGAATCTGGTGATGGAGCACAAGTACTTTGGGATAAGGTGTTGTCCGAACTGAGACGCATGAATAAACGATTGGTAATTGAATGTGCCAAAAATGGCCGGATACTTTATTCTAAAGGCGCAAACACGGTAATAGCGTTTTCTAAGAATGGAGTATTTTTCAAGGAACGATTAGAAAAAGATGATTATCGCAAACAAGTTGAAATTGCTTTACAAAACATAACCGGCAACGAAACGGCATTAGCTTTTGTAATCGAGGAAGAGCCATTATCGGCACCGCCCAAACCGACGCGGATTGATCAATTTAGTGAATTTTTTGGTGTTGAAGTAAAAAATATTTAACGGAGGTTGAGTTATGTTTCCAAATATGGGTAATATGCAAGGAATGATGAAACAAGTTCAAAAAATGCAACAAGACATGGCAAAGATGCAAGATGAGCTTAAAGCAAGGAAATTCGAACATTCTGTCGGTGGTGGCGCAATAAAACTTGTTGCCAATGGTGAAAAGCAGTTGGAAAGTCTGTTGATTGCTCCAGAAGCCGTGGATGTTGATGATCTCGAAATGCTACAGGATATGATAATTGCTGCAGTTAATGAAATATTTCGCCAAGTAGAAGATACTACTGAACGAGAGATGTCCAAACTAACTGGCGGCATGAAACTTCCACCGGGTATGTTATAATATGAGTCACATCTCACCGCTAAGCAAGTTGATTGATTCTTTTAGGGGATTGCCTGGAATCGGGCAAAAACTTGCCGTAAAACTTGCCTACTATATCGTTGAATGTGACGGCGCTCAAGTAGAGCGTTTTGTTAACGCAATCAGGGAAGCTAAAGCCAACATTCGGCTCTGTCCAATTTGCTGTAATTTTACCGACCAAAACGTTTGCAAATATTGTGATAGCGAATATCGGGACAAGTCGATAATTTGCGTTGTCGAGCAACCTAGAGATGTAATGTCTTTTGAACGCACCAAAGAATATCGTGGCATGTATCATGTTCTCCACGGCGCTCTGTCACCGCTGTCCGGAGTCACTCCGGCGGATATTCGATTACAAGAATTACTCGCCCGGCTAAAAGACGATACTGTTAAAGAAATAATAATGGCGACTAATCCCAACGTTGAAGGCGAAGCTACTGCCATGTACGTTTCCCGATTGCTAAAACCAATCGGATTCAAAGTTACCCGCATAGCTCACGGATTGCCGGTCGGCGCCGATATCGAATTTGCCGACGAAGTAACGCTCGCCAAAGCCTTGGAAAATCGCCGGGATATGAATTAACAAAACCAATTCTTGACATTTTTCAATATTGTGATAAGATAAATAGTGTTTCGGGGTTATAGCTCAGTTGGTTAGAGCGCTTCGTTGACATCGAAGAGGTCTGCAGTTCGAGTCTGCCTAACCCCACCATTAAATATTAAGCTTTGCTGGTTTTGCCAGTGGAGCTTTTTGTATTATTTACTACGTTTTCTGCGGCGGTTGGATGATAACACGAAATAAAACATCTGTGATTTTGTGCTCGAAATTCTTTACTTTATGCCGGAAATGTTTTATTATCAAAGGCAAAAGTACGGCGGTATGGTCACCACTTGATTGGAGTTATGAATGAAAAAATGTTCGAAGCCGGCAATAATTGCCTTAACAGTTTTTTTTGTCATTTGCACCGGAATTACAGGCTGCCTTAACCGGGAAATTGACACTAAAGTTGTGCGGATTGCCTGTTTCCCTAATATCACGCATTCGCAGGCATTGTTGGGAAAAGAAAACAAATTTTTTGAAAAGTACATCGGGTCAGAATATTCAATCGACTGGAAAATATTCAATGCCGGTCCGGCCGAGATCGAAGCGTTTTTTGCCGGAGAACTTGATCTCGGTTATATTGGTCCGGTACCGGCGATCAATGCCTGCGAGAAATCCAACGGTGACATTCAGATACTTGCCGGGGCAACGCAGGGCGGCGCGTTGCTGGTTGCCGGAAAATCCAGTAATATCCACAACGTTGCCGGATTGACCGGAAAAAAGGTTGCCATTCCGCAATTCGGTAATACCCAGGACTTATGCCTTCGTTACCTGTTGAAGAAAAACAACTTGAAAGACACTGCGACTGGCGGTACTGTCGTGGTTGTTGCGGCAGAAAACTCGGATATCAAAAACCTGCTGAGCAATGGCGATATTGATGCTGCGCTGGTCCCAGAACCTTGGGCGGCGAGGCTGATCGTCGAAACGGGCGCAAAAATAATTTTGGATGTGAACGAAGTATTCTTGGATGGTAATTATCCAAGCGCAGTTTTGATCGGCAGGACCAAATTTATCGCTGAGCATCCGGATATCGTCGAGAACGTTCTGAGAGCGCATATTGAACTGACCAGAATGATTAATAAGAATGAAGATAATGCGCGAACCAGGATTAATTCCCGGATAAAGGAAGTTACACATTCTGCTCTATCCCAAGCTGTGCTGGATATGTCGTTTAGCCACATGACCGCGATCTATGATCCGAAAAAAAACGCGCTGACTGAATTCGCCGGGTTGATGTTTGAGCGCGGATTGATAAAATCCCGGATTGACATAAATAAAATTGTGAACATGGATATTCTCAACCGGGTTGCGCATAGCGGTGGAGAAAAAGCGATTAATTAACAATTGTGAGGCTGATTGGTGAAACTGATTTTAGACGGACTAAGCAAGGAATTTCGCGCGAAATCTCATAACAGAGTTGTTCTGGATGATGTCGGCTTTGATATCAGGAGCGGAGAATTTGTCTGCTTGATCGGCCCTTCGGGATGCGGCAAGACGACCCTGTTGAATATAATCGCCGGTTTTGAAAAGCCGGATCGCGGGCAGGTGCTGCTGGACGGCAAAGAAATTACCGGAGTGGCAACCGAAATTTCGGTTATATTTCAGGACTACGCCTTGTTTCCGTGGCTGAATGTGCTGGAGAACGTTGAATATGGCATGAAAATGTCAGGTATTTCGCGGGCTGCGCGCCGGGAAAAAGCACTGAAATATTTGAAAATGGTGCATTTGACGAAACATCAGAACGCTTATGTTCATGAACTGTCTGGCGGCATGAAACAACGGGTGGCCATTGCCCGGTCGCTGGCGTCCGATGCCAGTGTTTTGCTGATGGATGAACCATTTGCCGCGCTGGACTATCAGACCAGACGAATTCTCCAGGCAGAACTGCAAAACATCTGGCAAAAAACCGGGAAAACGATGTTGCTGGTCACCCACAATGTGGAAGAAGCGGTACTGCTGGCTGACCGGGTTTTTGTAATGTCGGTAAATCCCGGGCGGATTAAAAAAGAATATCGTATTGATATTCCGGGTAACCGGCACTTTGGGAATCCGCTGTTTGCGGAAATGGTGGAGAAAATTTTGGACGAATTAATGGTGGAGGTCGAGAAAGCTGCTAAAGAGGAATATGATTCTGACTGGCATCTTGAGAAAAACGGTATTCGGCATTTTGCTGCTGCTGATCTGGGAATTGCTGTACCTGATAAACGTTGACTATCTGGGCATCTGGAAGCCGTACTGTTTTCCACCGCCGTTGGCTGTAGCGGAAAAAATTTGGCAACTTGCAACCGATGGCATCCTGTTGATAGCGGTTATGCAGAGTATGAAACGGATGGTTATCGGTTTTGGAATTTCACTATGCTTGGGAGTTGTTATCGGCTTGTCGATACTAAAGGCAAAAGATATGGAAAAGAGTTTAGTCTCTTTGCTTATGGGGCTACAAACGCTCCCGAGTATTTGCTGGCTGCCGTTTGCCGTGCTGTGGTTCGGACTCAATGACCAAGCGATTATTTTTGTTGTGGTTATTGGTTCAACTTTTTCCATGGCGCTGACTGTTGAATCGGCAATAAAAAATGTCAGCCCTGTTTATATCAAGGCGGCAAAAATGCTCGGTGCGAAGGGTCTGCCAATGTATATCAGCTTCTATATCCCGGTTACACTACCGGCAATAGTCGCAGGTATGAAGCAAGCGTGGTCTTTTTCGTGGCGGGCATTGATGGCGGGCGAGATGTTAGTGTCGGCAGTCGGTCTCGGACAGGTGCTGATTATGGGGAGGGAACTTGCCGATATCAGCCAGGTGGTTGCTTCGATGGTGGTTATTGTCGCAATCGGCTTGCTGGTGAATCGGTTGGTGTTTGAGAAAATTGAGTATGGAATTCGGAGAAAATGGGGGACGCTAATTAATGATGGAGAATAAAACTTACAGTGTTTTTGGTCTGACTATTGAATCCGGACTTGAGCTGCCGGAACTGATTGTCGCTGAGGGCAGCGCCGATGTTACGATTGGTTATGGAACAGTACCCGAACATATCGCGGCGCCGGTGGAAACAACCCCGTGGTACGAGCTGGCGCCGGGAAAATTTCTGCTCAGGGTAAACGGTATTGCGAAGTATTACGCGGAGAACGGAAAACGGATTATTATCGAACCGCAGACAACTGCAACTAAGGAAGATGTCCGCGTGTTTTTGCTGAATACAGTTTTTGCAGCGCTGTTGCAGCAACGCGATTATCTGGTGCTGCACGGTGCGGCGGTCGTGATAAACGGGAAAGCGGTGGTTATTGCCGGTCCGTCGGCGACCGGGAAAACGACAATTGCGCTGAAGCTATATGACAGCGGCTGCAAGTTGCTCACCGATGAAATCTGCGCCATAAGAATTATCAATGACCGTGCGACGGTTTTCCCCGGAGTTCCGCAACTAAATGTCTGGCGCGATACCTTGCAGCGTGCCGAAAAAAACATCAACGACTACCAGCCGCTACGACAGGGATTGGAAAAATACACGGTTCCCGGTAAGTTTTGTACGCAGCCGGTTGAGCTTGCGCGCATTATTCTGCTGCAGAACCACAATCTGCTGACAATTCTCACGGAGGAAATCAGCGGCGGAAAAAAACTCATCCGGTTGCTTGAAAATGCCTGTTTTGCTGAAACAGCGGCGGACAAAACAAAGTATTTCAGAATGTGTGTGGCGACAGACAGCGCGCGCATTACGCAACTGGCTTTTAATGTCGGGCTTTATCCGTTGGCTGAGTTGGCCGAAATAATTATGAAGGAGGGCTAGATGGACGGAATAGTATGGCTGGCATCTTATCCGAAATCAGGAAACACCTGGTTTCGGACATTTATTTCTAACTTGATCAGTGAACCAGATGAAGAAATCAGTATCAATAATATGAAAACTGACGGGATTTTCAGCTCGCGCGGCATCGTAGACAGCATAACAGGCATTGAAACAGCGAATATGAATGCAAATGAAATAGACCGACTGCGCCCGTCGGTTTTCAATCATCTGGCGCAAATTGCGGAAAAACGATTGTTCATCAAAGCGCACGATGCCTATACTTACCTCGATGACGGTTTGCCGCTGCTGGGAACGACCAACGCCAAGGCGATTTATATCATGCGTAATCCGCTGGACGTGGCGGTTTCCTTTGCCAATCATTCATCGGCGGATTTTGACCGGATCATCAGCGATATGAACAAAGAAGATTTTGCTTTTTGTGGCAACAAAAACCGGTTACCCAATCAATTGAGGCAAATAATGCTGACTTGGAGCGGGCACGTTGACAGCTGGTTGCAGGCAACGGAGTTGCCGGTACACACGGTAAGGTATGAGGACATGAAGCTGAATCCGCTGGAAACATTTACGGCTGCGGTTCGCTTTATCGGCTTGGATTGCACTGAAGAGCAAATCAGGCGAGCGATTGAACGGTCGGATTTTGACAAGCTAAAGACCGAAGAAGTACAAAGCGGATTTAAGGAAAAACCTTACAAGACCGCTTCATTCTTTCGGGCGGGAAAAACCGGCGATTGGCGCAATCATCTCAACGAAGCGCAACAGCAGCAGTTAATTGCCGATCATGAAATAGTTATGAGAAAATACGGTTATCTTGACAACGATGGTAATGCGGTATATTGATTAAAAGCAGGGAGGATTTATTATGGAAGAGCTTATTACTTTGGACACGATTATCGTAGCGAACAAAAAAGTTGTTACGGCGGATATGGATGGTGAGACAGTAATGTTAAACGTTGCGACCGGTAAATATCATAGTCTGGGTAAAACAGGCAGCATTATTTGGGAATTGCTGCAAAGGCAGATAACTGTAGAGCAACTGATTGGCGAGTTGCAGAATAAATACCAGGTGGCACGGCAGCAATGTGAGGCAGAGACACTCGCTTTTCTTGATGCAATGAACAAGGAAGGAATACTGGAAATCGGATGAGCGCAATATTCGGAATCTGGCATTTGGACGGAAAGCCGATCGACGAAAACATGATGCAGTGTATGCAAGCCAAAGTTAGCCACTACGGACGCGACGATCGAGCTATCCGGACCAACCATAATATCGGTTTCGGTTGCTGCCTTGATAAATGCGGCGTACAGGCGCAGCATGATCTGCCGGTATATACTGATGAACAGCAGGGAATCATGCTGGTCTGCGACGCGCAGATCTATAACCGCGACGAGCTGTTGCATAGTTGCGGGCTTACCGATACGGCTAATGTTTCCAGTCAGGCGTTAATTCTGGCGGCTTATCGCAAATGGGGCGCGGACTGCGCGTTGCATATCAACGGCGACTTTACGTTTGCAATCTGGGAACAGCAAAAACAGCAACTATTCATCGCTCGCGACCATCTCGGCGTGCGGCCGCTGTTTTATTGTTATGAAAAATCGGTATTCGCGTTTGCCAGCGACTACCGGGCGCTACTGGCGCTGCCATTTGTCAGCAAGCAATTCGATGAAGTCAGGCTGTACGCCGAACTCAGCGGCACTTATCATATCAACCCGGAAGCGACCTGTTTCGCGCAGATCAAAAGTCTGCGTCAGGCTCATATTTTGCGTTTAAATGTGAGCGGGCTGCAAAAGCGCAAATACTGGACGCCAGGGGCGGGCAAAAAAATAATTCTCAACAATGAGGCTGAATACTGCAAGGAGCTGTACGATATCGTCGCCGATGCCGTGAAGCGCCGGGTGAATTATTCGGATGCTTTGATTGGCTCGGAACTGAGCGGCGGCTATGATTCTTCGGTGGTAACGATTTTGGCGGCGCGGGAACTGAAAAAAACCAAGCGGGAACTGGACGTTATTTCCTGGTCACCGCCGCTTGACTGCCTGGAAATCCAACCCGGTGATACCCGGGCGCTGATCGAACAAATTTGTCAGCAGGAAGGGCTGGATTGCCGTTACGATGATCCCCGCGTTCCTGCGAATCCGGACGATCTGAATGCGGCATGTCCGCCGCGGTGCGGCGGCGGTATGCTGTTCCGCCGGGAACTGCGGGAGCTGTCGGCGCGCGGCGTCCGGCAAGTGTTCAGCGGTTCGGGCGGCGATGAGGCAATCAGCCACCGCGCAAGTTTGCTGGAGTTGTTAGCTACCGGCTGGTGGCGGCATTATTTTAGTGAAGTACACGGGCAAGCCAAGGGGTCGCCGGTAAAGTTTTGCAAAATCCTTGTCGCCAGCACCGTCATGCGGCTGTTCGGACCGTTCAGTTATTTCGGCGATCCCGGTCGCGGCGCGCCGACTATCATCAAACGCGAGTTTGCCCGAAAAATGAAACAGCGCTGCCCGAGGGCAACGCTGCAGTTCAGTATTAATCCGGTTAAATATATCGAATCCGGAAGTATTCAGGGTCGGACCGAGCTTACCGCATGGCTGGATGCGGACTATAATATACAGCACTTGTTTCCCTTCATGGATTACCGGGTCATGGACTGGGCGCTGTCAATCCCGCGGCACTGGCATTACAAACAGGCAAAAAACCGCTATATTTACCGAAAAGCCTTCGCCGGGATTCTGCCGCATGAGTTCGACGACTATACCACCAAGGAAGAAGTCGCAATGATGGCGCTCGCCGGTGAAAAAAAGGCCGAGGCTTGGGAAACAATACGAACGCTAGCCGGACAATTGAACCGTGATTTATTCGCAGCTTATATAGACTGGGACAAGCTGGATGAAACAATGGCTGGTTCAGCTGACGATTTCCAAACCGATCATATTACGAAACGGAAAATCATGTTTTGCAGCAATATACAGCGGATACTGGAAGATGTAGCGGATGAATAAAGCGCAGATGGAGGGGGCGGCGGTAATATTTACTGGTCAGCCGTGGTATCAGGACGGGCATAAAATCGTTAACTGGGACAGCGCTGCAAAAAGGTTGCTTTTCAGAACAAAAAACCTTTTGCAAGCTGCTGTCAATCCTCGTCTGAGTCGTTTTTGCACACATACCAAAAACAATTTCGGCGCCAAGGGCGCGGTGCGCTGGTTGCAGAGAAAATTATCCGGGTTCAATTTTGTGGCGCGGTTTGATGTCGATTCATATTATCAGACTATGCGGCATGACGTGCTGTTGTCCATTATTACCGAACTGCGAGTGGAAGAGGTAACGCAATCCATCGTGCGGCAGTATCTGACAGCGCCGGATACCGATAAATCCGGAGTCGGAATGGTTGCGGGCGGAGCGTTGTCGCCGTTGCTGGGCGCGCTATATTTGTTACCGCTGGATAAAGTGATGGAACTTTGCATGAGAAACCAGAAAATTTTCTATATCCGCTATATGGACGATATTATCATATTGTCGAAAACCCGCTGGCACTTGCGTATGGCAATCAAAACACTTTACGCTGTGATTCAGCCGCTCGGATTACAGATGCACCGGCAGGAAAAATATTTTATCGGACGCATCGAAAAAGGCTTTGATTTTCTCGGTTACCACTTTTATCCGTACCGCAAACTGCGCCCGTCGGTTGAAAGCCTGCGGCGTCTGGTGGAACGCGCCCGCCGGCTTTATGAGCAGGGAAACGATATCAATCGTCTCCGGCAGTACGTTAGCCGCTGGACAAGCTGGCTGTGGGGCGGATTGCTAGGAATGGTTACAACGGCAGGCGGGACGAAAAGATATTTCGTATATGTGTTGAAACAGTTGCAAATAACAGGTGTAACAACAACAAAGCTGTCCGGTCTTTGACCAGACAGCTTGAGTTGGGTTAGAGAAGCGAATAATAAATGATTAGTTCACGAGGAAAATGCCGTGTACCTTACCTATGTGTATTTTTAACTTGGTCCATACGTTTCACCCGCCTCCGTATCCCAAAGTGATTTCTCTGTTATGCATACTGCGGCGTATGTTTGTAACTGTGGCGCTGACCATTTAATTTTTGTGGGTGTCATGCGAGTAACTCCTTTCACTTTTTTTTATTTGAAGGGGCTTACCTAATTATAGTGTATTGTTGAGGTATTGTAAATTAGAAGTTTATCGTCTATATAACCAGTGCAGTTGAAACGAATTCGATTTTTGATGGAAACCTTTGCAAGCCGGGTGGAAAATCCGCCGGTTTGGTATTTGGATAACTCCGGCTACATCGACATTCATGAATGTTATCCAGCTGTATATTCGACAGGAGCAAGGGGAAAACTTGGGATGAAAAAGTATTTTTGCGCTAGGAAATCCTGAACGGGAAAACTATTACGGTTTACGGGATGTAGTGTTCGGCTGATCTTACGGCAAACTTAATCCCGGGTGCTGAAAGCCGCGGTAGCTGCCGCGCTGAAAGGGGCTTGTGATGAATCATCTCGATAAGTTGGAAAACAAAAGTATTCATATTATCCGTGAAGCATACAGTCAGTTCAATAATCTCTGTATGCTCTGGTCGATCGGAAAGGACAGCACGGTGTTGTTGTGGCTGGCGCGCAAGGCGTTTTTTGGTCATGTGCCGCTACCGCTGGTGCATATTGATACGCGTTACAAAATCCCGGAAATGATTAGTTATCGGGATACGCTGGCGCGCGAGTGGAAGCTGGACATGATTTATGGCGAAAACCGGACGGCGCTGAACGATAAAGCCACCTTCGTTGATGGTAATGCCAGCCGGATTCAGTGCTGCAAAAATCTGAAAACTCAGGCGCTGCGCGATGTGCTGAGCGGAAGCTGTGTTCGCTACCGGCTGAATCACACGACCGGCGCTTACGAACCTGACAAGAATAGCGAACCGTTTACCGGTGTGATCGTCGGCGTCCGTTCCGATGAAGAGGGCAGCCGCTCCAAGGAACGTTATTTTTCGCCACGGGACAAAAATAATGACTGGGGATATTGCCGACCAGCCTCCGGAACTCTGGAATCAGTTCAAGACCGAATTCGCACCCGGCACCCACGTACGAATTCATCCGCTACTGGACTGGACCGAGCTGGATATTTGGGAATATATCCGGCGGGAGAATATCCCGGTAGTGTCGCTGTATTTTGATAATGGCTGCGGCCGCCGCTATCGCTCACTCGGTTGCGCGCCCTGCACCAGCCCGGTGCAATCCACTGCGAAATCGGTTGACGAAATAGTTGCCGAACTGAAAACCGGCAAGTTTTCCAATATTGCCGAACGCTCCGGGCGTGAACAGGACAAGGAAGATGGCGGCGGGCTGGAAGATCTCAGAAGGGACGGTTATATGTAGATGGCGGATAGCAAAATTAAGGACAGTGTTCGTGAAAGCAGACAGAATATCCATGTCGTCGTCGCCGGTCATGTCGATCACGGCAAGAGCACGATTGTTGGACGGCTGCTCGCGGATACTGGCTCGCTGCCGGAAGGCAAGCTTGAACAAGTCCGAGAGAAGTGCCGAAGAAACTCCAAGCCATTTGAATATGCATTTTTGCTGGACGCGCTGAAAGACGAACAAGCGCAGGGAGTAACGATCGATTCGGCGCGTTGTTTCTTTAAAACGCAAGACCGGAATTATATTCTTATCGACGCGCCCGGACACACCGAGTTTATAAAAAACATGGTGTCCGGCGCATCGCGGGCCGAGGCGGCGCTAATTGTCATTGATGCAGATGATGGCGTGCAGGCCAATTCCAAACGCCACGGCTTGTATCTGGCATTACTTGGAATCAGTCAGATTTGTGTCCTGGTTAATAAAATGGACTGTGCCGGTTACAGCGAGGAGCGGTTTAACACTGTTGTGCGTGAATATCGGGAATTTCTGCGACAGACTAATATTGAATCGGTGTCTTTTGTTCCGGTAAGCGGTTTTCACGGCGACAATATCGTCCGCCGTTCGCCAAACATGAATTGGTATACGGGGAAAACGGCGCTGGAAACAATGGAAGCTTTTAGAAACAGCGAACAGCCTCTGGACAAACCGTTCCGGATGCCGGTACAGGATGTCTATAAATTTACGGCTGACGGTGACCAACGGCGGATAGTCGCCGGGACAGTGGAATCCGGTAGCCTGAGCGTTGGCGACGAGGTGGTGTTTTATCCGTCCGGAAAACGCAGCAGGGTCAAGTCCGTCGAGGGTTTCAATGTAGCTGCAACTGACAAAATAACCTCTGGTTACGCAGCGGGCTTTACGCTAACCGAGCAAATCTACGTCAAACGCGGCGAATTGGCGGCAAAAGTGGGAGAACTGCCGCCACAGACGGGCGGGCGGATTAAATGCACACTGGTCTGGCTGGGAAAACAACCGGTAGTTGCCGGAAATAAATATTTGCTAAAAATGGGGTCGGCAAAAACCGTTGCGACGGTTGAGAAAATTACTTCGATACTGGACACTGAAACTATAAGTTACCTTGCAGGAGATCAGATCGCCCGGCATGAGATCGGCGAATGTATTCTGGTACTGGATAAAGACCTGGCTTTTGACACCTCGACATTGTTTGCCGTTGCGGGGCGGTTTGTAATAATCGACCATTACAATATTTCTGGCGGCGGGATTATCTCTGAACTGCTTGAACGCAGCGAACCGGCCGGAACTGGCAGGCATCTGGAAGCCGGGAAAACATCGGTTGCCGGACGGAGCAACGCAATGCGGCAAAAGGGCATCGTACTCTGGTTTACCGGACTGTCCGGCGCGGGTAAGTCCACTATTGCGATCGAACTAGAACGCCAATTACTGGCTGGCGGCAGATTTTCCTACCGCCTGGATGGAGACAACATCCGCGGCGGATTAAATTCCGATTTGGGTTATTCACTGCCTGACCGGAAAGAGAACATTAGAAGAATTTCCGAAGTAGCGCGGCTGTTCATGGATAGCTGCATGATAACGCTGGTTTCCTTTATTTCGCCGTTGCGCAGTATGCGCGAACAGGCGCGAAACATCGTGGGCGAGAAGGACTTTGTAGAAATATACGTGAAAGCCTCGCTGGAAACTTGCGCTGCGAGAGATGCCAAGGGCTTATACGCGAAGGCCGTGGCAGGAGAAATCAAAAATTTCACCGGCGTCTCGTCGCCCTATGAAGAGCCGGACTGCCCGGATTTGGTACTGGACACTGAAAGAAACAGTGTAGATGAATGTGTTAAGCAGGTTTTGAATTATTTGGATAGTCGCCAAGCACTAGCAAACAACGAATAAAAGCAGTTTTACGGAGGGAAGATGCGAAAATATTTAGCTTTCGACATTGGTGGCACCAGTGTCAAATATGGCATTATCAGCGCCGGTGGCCGGGTTTTGGAACGAGCGGAAACTCCTTCGGATATTCGTTTAGGCGGCGCTGTTTTGATGGACCGGCTTATCGAACTGACACGTCTTACTAGAAAAAAGCATCAACTGGCGGGCGTTGGCATCTGTACTCCCGGCGTGGTCGATATCGTTAAGTCGCATGTCGTCGCCGGGGCTAACCATATCAAAGATTGGTACAAGATCAACCAGTGCGAAGTAATTCGCAGCGAATTTGGAATTCCCTGTGTGATTGAAAATGATGCCAAGAGCGCGGCAATCGGCGAGAAATGGACCGGCGCCGGCAAGCCGTATTCCTGTTTTTATATGGCAACTTATGGCACCGGGTTAGGCGGCTCATTGGTAATTAATGGTAAAATTCATCGCGGCCACAGTTACGTCGCAGGCGAAGTCTGTTGTTTGTACTCGGCTTATCTTGACGATTACCGCTATGCCGCTACCAGCTCATTAGTGGCGATTGCCCGGGAGCGGTTTAATGACCCAAGCCTCGACGGTCGGGTGATTTTTGCCGGAATTCGCGAGGGAAACCAGGAATATAACGCGTTATTAGACGAATGGTGTGAGTTTGCCGCGATACCGTTGTGTGACATCTACGCGGTGGTTGATCCGGAGGCAATTGTGATCGGCGGAGGGATTTCCAACGCCGCAGATATATTTTTACCACGGTTGAAAAAATGTATTGGTAAACGATTGCATGTCGAACTACAGAACTTGGAAATTAATTTAGTTCCGGCGAAGCTGGGGAATGATGCCGGAATGATCGGAGCGATTTTCCCGTTGACGAAAAAATAATTAAATATTTCTGGAACTTAGCAGGAGTTTTTCAATATTCAGCGAATTATTATACTGAAGAAATCACAATATGGAGGTATTCTTGAAAATACTACTTGTATGCGCATCGGGTATGTCTACCAGCCTTATCGTTGAGAAAATGAAAAAATCACTCACTGCTGACGAGCAGGACAGCGTAATTGTCGCAGTACCTGAAGAAGAGTTTGAACGAATCGTAAAAGACTACGATGTTGTACTACTTGGACCACAGATCCGCTACAAAAAAGCCTCTTTCGAAAAAATCGCAACTGAGCTTGGTCGTCCACTAGATGTCATCAATACTGTTGACTACGGCATGGCCCGCGGGGATAAGATTTTGGAACACGCACGCAAGTTACTCGCTAAAAAATAAGTCAATTGTTTAAGCTCAAAAAGTGTATAAAATATTGGCGCCTTTTTAGTCGCTGATATTTTTTTTGGAGGAATCATGGAACAAGAAGAACTGGTAATATTTCAACTGATTACTTTTGGCGGGTCGGCGCGCAGTGATGTGTTCGAAGCTTACGCGGCAGCCAAAAACGGTGATTTTGAAGGCGCGCAAGCCTTGATCAAATCGGCTGGTGAAGCGTTGCTCGAAGCGCACAAAGTTCAAACTGATTTAATCCAGCAGGAAGCTGCCGGAAACAACATGACGGTGAAATTGTTAATGGTCCACGCTCAGGATCATCTCATGACCAGTATCCTGGCCAAAGACTTGATTCAGAGCATGATTGAGATGCAAAAACAAATCCAGGAACTTCAAGCGAAATAATTATTTTGTGAGGATGTTATGAAATACAAGTTTCCGGAAAAGTTTTTTTGGGGTTCTGCTGCATCAGCTCCTCAAACCGAGGGAGCCGCGTTAGAAGATGGAAAAGGACCTTCAGTTTGGGATTGGTGGTCGCGAACCGAACCGGATAAATTCTGGGAAGGAGGCACCCCGGAATTTGCTGCAGATTTTTATCATCGCTACAAAGAAGATATTCAACTTTTCAAACAAACCGGACATAATTCCTATCGGATGTCGATCAGCTGGACTAGAATTATGCCCAAGGGGTTTGGCGCGATAAATCCGAAAGGAATTCAGTTTTATCACGACGTAATCGATGAGTTAATCAAAAATGGTATCGAACCTTTTGTTAATTTGTATCATTTTGATATGCCCTATGAACTTGTCAAAATTGGCGGCTGGGAAAATCGTGCAGTAATTGATTATTTCGTCGAATATGCCAAAGTATGTTTCCAAGAGTATGGTCATAAAGTAAAATTCTGGATAACGCAAAATGAGCCAATTGTTGCCCCCGAGGGCTGCTACCTGCAAGGATTTCATTATCCTGAAGTTCAAGACGGAAAACGCGCAGTACAAGTTGGACATTATGTGATGCTGGCGCATTCTAAAACGGTAAAAGCATATCACGAAATGAATTTACCAGGAGAAATCGGCGTAGTACTCAATCTTACGCCAGCTTATCCGGCAACCGATTCGGCGGAAGACAAAGAAGCCGCGCATCTTGCGGATTTAATTTTCACTTACAGCTATCTACATCCGGTGCTAAAAGGCATTTATCATCCGGAACTTGTCGCTTTCGTGAAAGAAAATAATCTTACTCCGGAAATTGCCGCAGGCGATTTAGAAATAATTGCCGACCCGGCATCAATCGTGGATTTTTTGGGAGTGAATTATTATTGCCCGCGTCGTATCGGCGCCGGACCAAAAATCAAAAAAGATCATCATGATTGGTTCACGCATGTTCAAAACACTAAAGCTCGCTATAGTGATCGGGGCTGGGAGATTTATCCTGAAGGCATTTATGATTTGTTGATGCGAATCAAGAATAATTACGGCGATATTCCCTGCTTTATTTCTGAGAACGGTATGGGCATTCGCTCGTTTAAAGAAAAGGAAATGGTCGATGGTGACCGGGTTCACGATGGCGTTCGTATTGATTTTGTCAAAGACCATCTAAAGTGTGTACATAAAGCAATAAGTGAAGGCGTGAATTGCTTTGGGTATCATATGTGGACGGGGTTAGACTGCTTTAGCTGGGTCAATGGTTACCGTAATGTCTACGGATTTATCCGTATCGATCGGGAAAACAATTTAAACCGGATAATCAAAGACAGCGGTTATTGGTATAAAACTGTATTAGACAACAACGGTTTCGAAGACTAAAATTAGCCGTGCTTTGCACGGCTTTTTTTATTAATCAGCAGGAAAACCGCGCGCTATTGTCGAATTATTGATTAGTAAAACGTTGATACGAAGAAATTATGGGAGAAATATTATGGATAAACCAACAATTGTCATTGGTCACCGTAATCCAGATACTGATTCAATATGTTCGGCGATTGCTTATGCGTCAATGAAAAAACGGTTGGGCGAAAACGTACAAGCGGCGCGTGCCGGCAAGGTTAATGCCGAGACTAAATTCGCGCTTGATTATTTTGGAGTCGAGCCACCGATTTTAGTTAGTGATCTTTATCCCCGGGTCGATGATATTATGATAACTAATCCGATAACTATCACCCCTGAACATAACTTGCGTGATCTCGGTCAAATAATGCGTGGCAATGACATTAAGTCAATTTCGGTTGTCAATAGTGACGATGCATTTGTCGGTATAGTCACAATGGGCGATTTGGCAAAGCGTTATTTTGATGAGTTGGAAATGCAAGATTTGTCTCAGAGCGGGATTTCTTATGAAAATATTGTTAAAGTATTGGATGCCACGGTGATTACTGGCGCCGATTTGACCGATAAAGTTACTGGAAAAGTTCTTATCGCAGCGGCCCGGGCGACTACTGTGTTTCAATCAATAAAATCCGGAGACATTGTTTTGGTTGGTAATCGTGAAAATTCACAAGAGGGCTGTATCCGCCGTCACGTTCGCTGTCTTATTTTGACTAATGGCGCTGCCATCAGCAGCGATGTCTTGAGTCTGGCGCGTAGCTACGGAGCAATAATTCTGCGTTCTCAATATGATACTTATGCCTGCGCCCGACTGATTAACCAAAGTATGCCGGTTGGAAAAATAATGGCTACCGGTAAAATTGTTACTTTTCAGCCGAATGATTTGATATATGAGATTAAACCAAAAATGTTGGCGAGCAATTTTCGTTCGTTTCCGGTTTTGCATGACGGCAAGCTTGTCGGCATGATCAGCCGCAGTTTATTGTTAGGCAGAGCCAAAGAGCGGGTAATTTTGGTCGATCACAACGAGCAGTCCCAAGCAGTATTTGGTATTGAAGAAGCCGAAATCTGCGAAATTATTGATCATCACCGCTTGGGCGGATTGATGACCAACGAACCAATATTTATCCGCCACGAGCCAGTAGGTTGTACAGCGACGATAATTGCCAATTTGCATTGGCATCGTGATTTGGCGATTGAGCGTAACATCGCCGGACTATTGCTTTCTGCGATAATATCTGATACATTATTGTTTAATTCACCGACATGCACGGCCGTAGATATAATGGCGGCAAAAAAACTTGCAACGATAGCCGGAGTTGACTTAGATAGCTATGGCATGGAACTGCTTCGTGCCGGAGCATCGTTTGATGCTGGCAATCTCGCCGCGGTAGTTCGCAATGAACTCAAAGAATTTGTACTTGGTGAAACTCGAATTGCTATAAGTCAAATTAATGTTATCGATGGCGAATCGTTATTGGTTTATGGTCAGGATATTGTCAAAGCGTTATGGGAACTTGCCGAAAGCGAACGCTATGATTTGACCGAGTGCATGATTACCGATATTGCCAAAAAATCCACCTATGCATTTTTTGCCGGAAAAGCTTGTGATTTGCTTGATGGCGACGATATCGGCGAACGAATTGATTCGCATATTTATTATCTGGATGGAGTAGTGTCTAGAAAAAAACAGATGCTTCCAAAGTTGTTGACACTGCTTTCAAATTAATGGAGGAATTCAATTGGCACAACAAAATAAAGTATTACCGCTGTTGCCGTTACGTGGCGTTATAGTGTTTCCGCATTCAATTACCAATCTTGATATCGGGCGCGCAAAATCAATCGTTGCACTCGAGTCGGCAATGCTCAATAAACAGCAGATATTCCTCGCAGCGCAAAAAGATGTTAAAGAAGATAATCCCCGAGCAGAAGATATCTTTCTGTATGGCACACTTGCGGAAATCAAGCAAATGGTAAAACTTCCCGGTGGAAATATTCGTATCGTAATTGAAGGAATAAGCCGCGGAAAAATTGTGAGTTTCCCAAACTCCACGCCATTTTTTTCGGTTGAAGTAGTTGAGTTATTCGAAGTAGCAGAAGCCAACGAAGAAAGTGAAGCATTGTTACGGACAGTGGTGTATCAATTTGATCGTTGGGCGAAAATTACCAAAAAATTGTCGCCAGAAATTACCGCAAACATTATTACCATTAATGACCCGCGGCGAATCACGGATATTATCGCTGCTAACATCCCGTTTTCTTTTGAAGACAAACAGGAATTATTATCGATTTCCGTAGTGCAAGAGCGATTATTGTTGATTTGCGAGAAATTGGCGCGTGAAGTTGAATTGGCTGAATTAGAAAATAAGATTCAGGCGCGGGTGCGTACTCAGATTGACAAAAATCAAAAAGAATACTATTTGCGCGAGCAAATCAAGGCAATTCAAAAAGAGTTAGACGAAAAAGAGGGCAATGCTGCCGAAGCCGAAACGTTGCGTAAACAAATAGAAACTAAAGCCTTTCCCGAGGAAGTAATTGAGAAAATCAATAAGGAAATTGAGCGATTCGAAAAGATGCCGGCGATGATGCCGGAGTCATCTGTAGTGCGCTCTTATTTGGACTGGCTTATCGATATGCCTTGGTTTACTGAAACAATCGATAATTTGGACATCGTCAATGCACGAACGGTTCTCGACGAAGATCATTATGGATTAGAAAAAATCAAAGAGCGGATAATTGAGTACCTTGCAGTAAAACAACTAAATGGTAACAGCAAAGGCTCAATACTTTGCTTTATCGGTCCGCCTGGAGTGGGAAAAACATCTTTAGCCAAATCAATTGCCCGGGCGCTTGATAAAAAATATGCCCGTTTATCACTCGGCGGAGTAAAAGATGAGTCTGAGGTTCGCGGGCATCGACGTACTTATGTGAGCGCACTTCCCGGTCGAATAGTCAGCACACTAAAAAAAGCCGGCACTCGCAATCCATTATTTCTTTTAGATGAAATTGATAAGATGAGTTCGGATTACAAAGGTGACCCGGCATCAGCGATGCTCGAAGTGCTTGATCCCGAACAAAACAATTCGTTTACTGACCACTATTTAGAATTGCCCTTTGACTTGTCAAAAGTGTTTTGGGTAGTTACCGCCAATACTTACGAAAACATTCCGCGGCCGCTGTTGGATCGTATGGAAATAATCAACCTGTCCGGTTACACCATTGAAGAAAAACTACAAATCGCCCGCCAGTTTCTAATAGCCAAACAGTTAAAGGAAAACGGGCTGGAAACTGTGACAGTAAATTTTTCAGATGCCAGTATCCGAAAAATAATCGTTGATTATACTCGTGAATCAGGCGTTCGCGGCTTGGAGCGGCGGTTCGCTGAATTGTTTCGCAAACTCGCGGTAAAATGCTTGAAGAATGAGTTAACTACAGTTGAAATTACCGAAGAATCACTCAGAGATTACTTAGGAAAGCCTCGGCATCATAACCGCAAACAAAGTTGTCACGACCAAGTAGGGGTTGCAACCGGGCTGGCGTGGACTGAAGTCGGCGGCGATGTATTGCCTGTAGAAGTTTCTGTCATGCAGGGTAAGGGAATATTGACTTTGACCGGGCAATTAGGCGATGTTATGCAGGAATCTGCTAAAGCCGGCTATACATATATTCGCACCAAAGCCCTTGATTTGGGGATAAAAGCCGACTTTTACGAAAAAGACGATATCCACGTTCACTGTCCGGAGGGAGCCATTCCCAAAGATGGCCCGTCAGCCGGAATAACTATGGCAACAGCTATGGCATCAGCGCTGACTGGTAGAAAAATTCGTAGCGATCTGGCGATGACCGGCGAGATAACTTTACGCGGGCGGGTCCTGGCTGTTGGCGGTATCAAAGAAAAAGTACTGGCGGCTCATCATCGCGGAATTCGCACGATTATTTTACCGAGAGAGAACGACAAAGACATCGAAGATATTCCGCAAGATGTCCGCGATGAAATGAGTTTTGTTTTCGTGGAAAACATGGATGCAGTATTGGAAAACGCGCTTTGTAGCGGTGGTTGTTAATGGATATCATAAAAGCCGAATTTGTAAAATCGGCAACTGCAGTCGCGCAACTGCCTGAGCAGCCGTTAAATGAATTTGCTTTTATCGGTCGGTCGAATGTCGGCAAGTCATCATTGATAAACTCGCTCTGTCGGCACAATGGTTTGGCACGAGTTAGCGCTACACCTGGCAAAACTGCACTGATTAACTATTTTAAGGTGACAATCAAAAACGAGGCGCTGCGCGAATACGTGTATTTCGTTGACCTGCCCGGTTATGGTTATGCCAAAACTTCTAAGAGCAACCGTGAAATCTGGTCAGAGTTCATAAACTCTTATATTGGCAAGTCGGCTTGGTTAAGGTCAGTGTTCCTGTTGGTCGATTCACGGCGCGAGCCCCAAAAGCTGGATCTTGAAGCCTGTGACTGGCTAAAGAGTGTCGATCGCGAAGTGATTTTGGTGTTGACCAAGACCGACAAACTGACGAAAAATCAGTTGGCAACAAACATCCGCGCAATTATTAATGGATTTGGCATTGATAGCGATCATATCGTAAAATATTCTACAGTGACTAAAGTTGGCAGAGATGAGTTAATCAATATGATCTATGAAAGGATTAAGCATGATTAAGTCTTTTAATGAAATAAGAGTATTATTGCAGAATCGCCCCCTCAAAACAGTGGCAGTAGCCGCCGCGCATGATGATGCAGTGTTACATGCTATTGATGCAGCAATTAAAGAAAAATTGACAAAATTTCTGCTGTTTGGTGTGGCTGATAAAATCACTGCAATTTGTGAGAAAAATAATTATGACATTTCTAATTGCGAAGTTATCGATTGCATGGATGACAGTATTGCCGCTCGCGAAGCAGTAAGTTCCGTTTCTTCCGGCAAGGCTGACGCGCTAATGAAGGGCGATATGCCAACTGCGACATTGTTGCGGGCGACATTGGACAAAGAAATCGGTTTGCGAACTGGGCGGGTGCTAAGCCATATTGGCGCTTTTGAGTATGCTGGCAGGATAATTATCATAACCGACGGCGGGATGATTATTAAACCGGATTTGTTGAAAAAAGTTGATATTATCAACAATAGCTTGCAAATCACGCAGGCGCTTGGTATCGCTACAGCAAAAATTGCGGTGTTAGCCGCAGTCGAAGTTGTTAATCCGGATATGCCTTGCACCTTAGATGCCGCCGCACTTACCCAAATGAATCGCCGTGGGCAGATAAAAGGCTGTATCGTTGATGGTCCATTGGCGCTCGATAATGCGCTGTCTCTAGAATCGGCTCGCCACAAGGGAATAGTCAGCGAAGTTGCCGGTTGTGCCGACGTGCTATTAGCGCCGGACATCGAATCCGGCAATATTTTGGCGAAAGCCTTTACTTATGTGGGCGGTTTGAAATTAGCCGGATTGATCGTTGGCGCACGCAAACCGATAATTCTCACATCGCGGTCAGATTCTTTTGAAGCCAAACTAAATTCTATAGCCCTGGCTGTTTTAGCCGGATAATAACAAAATAAGCAAATAGCAGCCGTTGGCTGTTTTTTGTTTCGGAGAATAATATGTCAACGAAAATACTTTATGGAAAACCGGTTGCAGAGAAAATATTAACAACCGTGTGTCAAAGAGCGAGACGCTTCGAAGCCGAAAATTCGCGAAAAATAAAACTCACAGTAATTTTGTGCGGGGAAAATCCGGCATCGCAAATTTATGTTAATCGCAAGCACAAAACTTGTGTAGAAAACTATATCGATTCCGATGTGATAAATCTTGCGGCAACTACTGTTGAAGCTGATTTAATTTCATTAATACGAATGCTGAATAAAGATAAGTCGGTAGATGGAATTTTAGTACAACTTCCATTGCCGGAGCATATTCGCGAACAAACAGTCATCGCAGCAATAGATCCCGATAAAGATGTGGATGGTTTCCATGCTTTGAATACCGGCAATTTGTTTAGCGGCTATCACTCATTTGTTTCTTGCACACCTGCGGGAGTTATGGAAATACTTGATTATTATGACATCAAGCCAGAAGGTATGCACGCTGTCGTTGTTGGACGCAGCAATATCGTCGGAAAACCGATGGCGTTGTTATTACTTGAAGCCAATGCCACTGTTACTATTTGCCATTCTAAGACGAACAATTTAGCAGAAATAACCAAAACTGCTGATATTGTCGTTGCGGCGGTCGGTCGCCCTAATTATATTACCGCGTCAATGATAAAACCTGGCGCTATTGTTATTGATGTCGGTATAAACCGACTCGACGGTAAAATAGTTGGTGACTGTGATTATTTGCAGCTATTGAATATCGCTTCAGCGATAACGCCAGTACCGGGCGGTGTCGGGGTGTTGACCATAGCAATGTTGTTATATAATACAGTGCGGGCTGCCGAACGTTTCGGCGATAAGCTTGGCTATTTAGTATAGGGGGTTAGATGAAATCAGACGTTGAAATAGCACAAAACGCCAAACTACAGGACATTCGATTAATTGCTGCAAAATTGAATATATCCGATGACCAGTTAGAGCTTTATGGAAAATATAAAGCGAAAATTGATCCGAAAAATATTGTTTCCGACAAGCGCGGTAAATTGGTATTGGTTACAGCGATCAATCCGACTCCAGCCGGTGAGGGAAAAACGACTACAACAGTCGGACTAGGCGATGCTTTTAGCCAATTGGGTTACAAGACAGCTATTGCGCTGCGCGAACCCAGTCTCGGACCTTGTTTTGGCATGAAAGGCGGAGCTGCCGGGGGCGGCTACGCTCAGGTAGTGCCAATGGAGGACATCAACCTGCATTTTACTGGTGATCTGCACGCGGTTACTACCGCGCATAATTTACTGGCGGCAGTTATCGATAATCACATTCATCATGGCAACGAATTAAGTATTGATCCGCGCCGGGTTACTTGGCGCCGGGTTGTGGATTTGAATGACCGCGCGCTCCGCGATGTGATAACCGGATTGGGCGGAAAGATAAACGGTGTTCCTCGCGAAGCCGGATTCGACATTACTGTGGCTTCGGAATTAATGGCAATATTGTGCTTGGCAGCTAATCTTGGTGATTTCAAACACCGCGTCGAACAAATAGTAATTGGTTATACTTATACGGGTACGCCGATAACCGTCAAACAATTAAATGTATCCGGAGCCATAACATTACTATTTAAGGATGCAATAAAACCCAATTTAGTACAAACCTTGGAAGGAACGCCGGCATTTATTCATGGCGGACCGTTTGCTAATATTGCACACGGTTGCAATAGTTTATCAGCTACTAATTTAGCCTTGGATTTGGCGGATATTGTAATAACCGAAGCCGGTTTCGGCGCCGATCTCGGGGCGGAAAAATTCTTTGACATAAAGTGTCGCTATGGCAAATTAAAGCCCGAGGCGGCAGTGCTGGTGGCAACAGTGCGGGCGCTAAAATCGCATGGCGGTGTGGCAAAAGCTCTGCTTTCCGTTCCTGATGTCGCTGCGCTACGTGGCGGAATCGGTAATTTACTTCAGCATATTGAAAACATTAAAAAGTTTGGTGTACCTGTGGTCGTGGCGATAAATGCTTTCCCTTCAGATACCGCTGAAGAACTCGATGAGCTTTCGAAGATTTGTGAAAAGCATGGAGTAGGTGTGGCGCTATCGGAAGTCTGGGAGAAGGGCGGAGCCGGTGGAATTCAACTGGCGCGGCTGGTTGCAGCAGCTATTGAAACACAATCGCCGTTTAAATTGCTATATGAGGTTAATTTGCCGATAAAAGAAAAAATAGCGGCTATTGCCCATGAAATTTACCGGGCTGACAATGTAATATTTACAGCTCAGGCGGAGAAATCGATTGTTGAGTTAACTGAACTCGGTTTTTCCGAATTACCAGTTTGTATCGCCAAGACTCAGTATTCTTTTAGTGATGATGAAAAGAAAATCGGCAGTCCGCGCGGCTTTGCAATCACGGTACGTGAAATACGCTTGTCCGCCGGTGCCGGATTTGTTGTGGCAATTTGCGGCAATATTATGACAATGCCCGGACTGCCCAAACGACCGGCGGCAGAAAAAATGGACATCGATGCTAATGGCGTAATTACCGGGTTGTTTTAATGAAAATTACTGAATTATTCAAAAATAACCGTCCAATACTCTCTCTGGAGATATTTCCGCCTAAACCAGATGTTGAAATTAGCACTATTTATGATACAATAGATGAGCTAGCTGAACTGCCCGCGGATTTTATCAGTGTAACCTATGGAGCGGCTGGTTCGACGGCAAAAACAACTATTGATGTCGCAAAAAGAATCTTGAACCATAACAAGTTACTGCCGTTGCCACACTATACCTGTATCGGAACCGAACGCGCCGATGCAGCGTTGGTAATTGAAAGTTTTCGCAAATTTAATATCGATAATATTTTGGCGTTGCGTGGCGACTTGCCTGAAGGAGTTTCAAATAGCGGTTTGTTCAGATATGCCAGTGATTTTATTGCCTATCTCAAGCAAAATTCTGCTTTATGCATCGGCGCCGCCGCCTATCCGGAAGGGCATAGTGATACGAAAAATGTCAACACGGAAATGAATTATTTGAAATTGAAGGCAGATAGCGGTGCAGACTATTTTATTACGCAGCTGTTCTTTGACAACAATTTTTATTACAATCTCTTGGAACTGGCGCAAAAGCACAATATTCGAAAGCCTATTTTTGCGGGTATAATGCCGGTGCTGAATGGTAAATCGCTGTTGCGAATAATTAAACTGAGTGGCGTATCGGTACCGCAGGAACTTTCCAAATTAGTTGCCCGGTATGGTGACCGCCCGTTGGAAATGGAAAAAGCCGGAATTGACTATGCTGCAAAACAAATTGATGATTTACTTGGAAATAATGTCTCCGGAGTGCACTTGTATTGTATGAACCGTCCAAGTGTTGCCAAAAATATTTTCAGTCGATGTATGCAAAGGAGTAATAATGTTTAAAATCGTAGACAAAAGGATACTTAATTCCAACACCAAATTGTTTGAAATTTTCGCCCCTCGAGTTGCAGCAAAGGCACAACCCGGACAATTCGTAATCTTTCGTGTGGATGATGTTGATAAACGTGTGCCGTTGACAATCGCCGACTTTAACCGTGAACGCGGAACTGTTACGATGGTTGCCTTGGAACTAGGTGTTTCTACAAAACGTCTGGGCAAAATGGAAATCGGCGACAAGCTGGCTGATTTCGTCGGTCCGCTTGGACATCCAACTCATTTAGAGAATTTTGGTAATGTGGTCTGCGTTGGTGGTGGAACTGGTATTGCCGCAGTTTATCCGATTGCTCGCGGCATGAAACAAGCCGGAAATCACGTAATATCGATTATCGGAGCTCGAACTAAGGATCTACTATTTTATGATGATGAAATACGCGCGGTTTCAGATGAATATTTTGTAGCCAGCAATGACGGATCAGTTGGTCGTCAAGGGTTAGTAACTAATGTCTTGCAAGAAATAATCGACAGCGGTATGAAAATTGATTTAGTTATCGCAGTCGGTCCGGTTATTATGATGAAGGCGATAGCTGAATTAACACGTGGTTATGGAGTGAAAACTGTCTCAAGTTTGAATCCGATAATGGTCGATGGTACCGGCATGTGTGGTTGCTGTAGAGTAATTGTTAATAATGAGACAAAATTTGCCTGCGTAGACGGTCCGGAATTCGATGCTCATTTGGTGGATTTCGATAATTTAATGGCGCGACTAAAAATGTTTAACGCCGAGGAAGCTGAAATGAATGAGCATGAATGTCGTATTGGACTGGATAAGTAGAATAAATTCGAAGAGGTTTTTATTATGATCGATAAAATGAAAAAACAACCAATGCCAGAACAGCAACCGCAAATCCGTGCAAAAAACTTTGAAGAGGTCGCTCTTGGTTACGATTTGGAAACTGCGAAAATTGAGGCGGCACGGTGTTTGAAATGCAAAAACGAACCTTGTCGTAAAGGTTGTCCAGTCGGTGTAGATATCCCTAGATTTATTGAATGTTTAAAAACTGGCGATGTCGATGGTGCCTATATCGAGTTAAAAACAGTCAATTCATTGCCGGCAGTTTGCGGTCGGGTCTGTCCACAAGAAGTACAATGTGAAAAATACTGTGTACTGGGGATCAAAGGTGAACCGGTCGCGATCGGGCGTTTAGAGCGGTTTGCAGCTGATAATTCGCAGGCCAGAGATGCGCAAAGCGCTGCAACTAACAAGAAAAAGATTGCGATAGTTGGTTCTGGACCGTCTGGGTTAACTGCCGCTGGTGATTTGGCAAAGCTAGGCTACGAGGTGACGATTTTTGAAGCGTTGCATTTGCCGGGTGGTGTTCTGATGTACGGAATTCCTGAATTCCGCTTACCAAAAGCGATTGTCCAAGCTGAAATCAACGATTTGCGAGCGCTTGGTGTTACTATCGAAACTAATTGCGTCGTCGGACGTACAGTGACTATTGACGAATTGATGAATGAAGAAAATTTCCAAGCTGTTTTTATCGGAACGGGAGCAGGGTTGCCGTATTTCATGCAAATACCTGGCGAACAATTCAACGGTGTTTATTCAGCAAACGAATTTTTGACTCGTAGTAATTTAATGAAGGCCTATAGTTTTCCGGAAAATCGCACACCGATTTTCGTTGGCAAGCGAGCGGCAATTGTCGGTGGCGGCAATGTCGCGATGGATGCCGCGCGGACAGCATTGCGATTGGGTGCCGAGAAAGTATATATTGTCTATCGCCGATCTCAGGCGGAAATGCCGGCGCGGGTTGAAGAAACCCATCACGCTGTCGAAGAGGGTGTAGAACTAATGACTTTATGCGCGCCGCTCAAGATTGTCGGAAACTCGACTAACTGGGTGACCGGTATGGAATGTATCCGTATGGAATTGGGTGAACCGGATTCCTCGGGAAGACGGCGACCGATAACCGTTCCGGATTCAAATTTTATGCTGGATGTTGATATAGTGGTAATGGCAATTGGTCAAGGTCCGAACCCGCTGGTTCAGCAAACAACCCCACATTTAGACACCAATAAATGGGGTTATATTGTTGCTAATGAACAATCCGGCGCGACATCCCGACCGGGAGTATTTGCTGGCGGTGACATCGTAACTGGGGCAGCGACAGTTATTTTGGCCATGGGCGCCGGAAAAAACGCCGCGGTTGCGATTGACGAATACCTAAAAAACTAATAGAATATCCAAGTAGATTTAACAGGCTGCATATGCAGCCTGTTTGTTGTTGCGCAAAAGCCGGGAAGAAAGTGGAGACAGTATGAAAATAATGGATTGGTATGAAGCATTTGAAAACGACGAAAAGAAACACCAGATTTGTGGGAAAGTAAAAATTATTAAAAACTTTCCCATGCCTCAGTTAAAACGCAAACGCCAAATTTGGATTTATTTACCAAAGGATTATGACATTGCAATGGCTAAGCGTTACCCGGTGCTATATATGAATGACGGTCAAAACATGTTCGATCCGGCAACTTCGTGTTCCGGCGAGTGGTATGTTGATGAAACGCTAGATATGTACTCCAAACACGGCTTTCATGACGGCGCGATAGTTGTTGCTGTCGAAAACAGTACGTTACGCCAACGCGAATACATGCCGGGAATGGAAGCCGACAAATATGCTGAATTTATCATATTCTCACTAAAACCATTCATTGACCTGAATTTTCGAACTTTACCATTTCGCGAGACTACCGGTATCGGCGGTAGCTCAATGGGTGGTCTGATTTCCTTGTATATCGGTCTGAAATTTCAAAACGTTTTCGGGAAAATTGCATCGTTTTCACCGGCAATGGGTATCGGCTGGAATGAGATGACTGACTTTTCGCGAAAATATCCGATGAAAATATATAACGATGTCGGCACTAATGAAGTTCATAAGTCTAAACGGCTATCTAAAAAGTATGCCGATAATGTAATTGCTGCCAATCGTACACTAAAGAAAATTGGTTTTCCGGAAGCTGAATTAAAATTGGTAATCGAGAAGGATAGCACTCATCATGAATCGGCTTGGGCGGGGCGGTTTGGTGAGGCTTTTGTCTGGTTATTTGACCAACAGGAAATAAATTCGTATCGAAATCAATAATATATTTTGTAATATTGCAGGATGTTTTGCTTTTATGTCGAATTGTACTATAAATAAATATTAATCTGAAGTGGGATTTGTTTAGGGAAAGTTTATGAAAAAATTATCTTTGATTAATTCGCCAACACCGTTACAGTTTTTAGACAATTTGAGTTCAGCTTTGGATGTTGAAATCTGGATTAAACGCGATGATCTTACCGGTGACTTTATGCTGGGTGGTAATAAGTTGCGGAAATTTGAATATTTGTTTGCCGATGCTTTGAGAAAAAAGGCGGATACATTGATATTCGCCGGTGGTCCGCAATCGAACATGATTCGCGCCGGAATTCCATTAGCAAATCGGCTGGGTTTGCACAGCGTTGCGGCCTACATGTGCGATCCGGATAATATTCAACTCAAAGCAAATAACTTACTCAACTCGCTTTCTGATATAACGGTTAAATACTTGGGAAAGGTTTCACTAGATGAATTACCGTTGGCGCTGGAACGGCTTAAATCAGAATTACAAACGCTTGGCAAAAAACCATATATTGTGCCACTAGGTGCTTCGACAGCGTTGACTGTTCGCGGATATATTGATGCAGTACAAGAAGTCAATAGTCAGGAGTATATCAAGTGCTTTGACTCGCATTATGTGGCAGTCGGTTCTGGGGGGACTTACGCCGGTCTTGCAGTCGGTTTGGAAAAGTTTGGTTGCTTAGACCGGTTGCGAGGTATATCGGTTTTAGCATCAAATATCCAAGCGGCAGCGCTTGCCAACAATTTTATTAGCGATTACTCTGAATATCGTTGTGCTCAGACGGATATTGACGACAGCTTTATTGGTCGAGGCTACGGAATAGCTACTGTGGAATGCATGACCGCGTTAAAAACTTTGTTGCAGAGCGAAGGAATAATGCTTGACCACGTTTATACTGCCAAGGCGTTTGCCGCTATATTGCAGGCTATTAAGACCGGAGTCATTTCCAAGGCCAGTCGGGTTCTGTTTTGGCATACTGGTGGCGCTAATGGTATATTTGCGCTTGAACAAATGAACATTATTAATTGATTTGGAGGAACAATGGCTGAACTTCGTTGGAATCCGCTACTTCGCACATGGACGATGGTTGCAAGCAACCGTCAAGGGCGACCGCACTTGCCCAAAAACTGGTGTCCGTTTTGTCCTGGTTCGGGAAAGGTCCCGGATGAAGGATATGATGTGTTGGTGTATCCAAATGATTTTCCGGCATTGACACAATCTCCGGAAACTCCAGAAAGTTTGTCAACAAAATTGTATCCAGTTGTCGAAAACTACGGCAAATGTGAAGTAATACTATATTCACCGGAGCATAACATTACTTTGCCGCAACTGCCGGTAGCGCATATAAAAAAGTTGGTAGATTTATGGGCGGAACGATTCAGCGAGTATTCCAAAGATGCCAAGATTAAATATATTTTTGAATTTGAAAATCGCGGCGAGGAAGTTGGCGTAACAATGCCGCACCCTCACGGCCAAATTTACGGCTATAGCTGGATACCGCAAAAATTGGCCGTTGAGCTTGATAGTTGTCAGCAGTACTATGCGGATAATTGCGAGTGCTTAATGTGCGCAATGAATCGGGAAGAATTAGCAGCCGGCAAGCGCATCATTGCCGAAAACGACTCGTTTATCGCTTACCTGCCGTTTTTTACCGACTACCCGTACGGAGTATTTATTTTGTCCAAACGCCATTTCGGCGCGTTGCCAGAAGCAAACGAAGCTGAGCGATTGGATTTAGCGGTAATGTTAAGAAACATTACCGGAGCGATGGATACAATGTTTGACAAACTATTTCCCTATATGATGTGTATTCACCAAACTCCGGTTAATTCGCCGGAATATAGCAAGGCTCATGAATATTTTCATTTTCATATTGAGTTTTATCCGCCGCTTCGCGAAGCACATAAGGTAAAATATTACGCTGGTTCGGAGATGGGCGCTTGGGCGGCTTGTAACCCGGTGGCTGTCGAAGACACCGTAGAAAATTTACGCGTAGCGTATGCTGAATTTGTCAGTAAATATAATCAATAGATTTTTTGGAAAGGATTTATAATGATGAATACTCAGGAATTAAGGCTGAAATTCATTGAGTTCTTTGGCGACAGCGATTTGGCTATTCAGGAATACTTTTCACCAGGTCGGGTTAATTTAATCGGTGAACACATCGATTATAACGGTGGATACGTTTTCCCGGCGGCATTGACTTTGGGAATAACGGCGATTGTTCGTAAGCGTCTTGACCGCAACATAATTATGCGGTCGTTAAACGCTGATGGACAAGTAATAATCAATATAGATGCCGCAATCGTAAACAACGAACAAGACGGCTGGGGTAATTATCCCAAAGGAGTTGTCAAATTATTAATTGATCGCGGTGTCGCGGTCAGCGGTTGCGATATTTTGTTTAGCAGCTCGCTGCCGGATGGAGCCGGACTGTCTTCTTCGGCTGCTCTTGAAACGTTGATGTATTATTTAATTATGTCATTAGCCGGTTTAGAAGTTGACGGCGTGCAGATGGCAAAAGATTGTAAACAAGTTGAAAATAATTTCATCAAAGTAAATTGCGGAATAATGGATCAGTTTACTGTAGCAATGGGGAAAGCCGATCGGGCGATATTGCTGGATTGCGCGACTATCGAGTATCAGTATGCGCCATTGACGTTAGGCGATTATAGTTTGGTGATTATGAATACCAACAAACGCCGCGAATTAGCCGATTCCAAATATAACGAACGTCGAGCGGAATGTGATGCAGCCCTTGATTGTATAAAAAAACGCGACGGTACGATTGCCAATCTGTGCCAGGCAACGCCGGACTTAGCATTAAAATCAATTGTCGATCCAATTCTTCGGAAACGCGCATTGCACGCGATATCGGAAAATCGTCGGGTTTTAGATGCGGTTGAGGCGCTAAAAGCAAATAATTTGACCTATTTTGGAGACTTGCTGAACGCTTCACATCAATCGCTCAAAGATTATTATCAGGTAACCGGAATTGAATTGGATACCATTGTCGAAGAAGCACTGAATCACAAAGAATGTATCGGCGCGCGAATGACTGGAGCCGGGTTCGGTGGTTGTGCCATTGCACTGGTGAAAACTGCGGCGCTAGATGATTTTATTACTGTGGTGGGCGAAAAATATTTTGAACGTATCGGATTGAAAGCGGAATTTTATATTTCGGCAATCGGCTCCGGCACTAGAAAAATTGATTGATTCGAGGTAATTTATGAATATATTAGTTGTTGGCGGCGCCGGATATATCGGTTCACATACTGCCAAGTTGTTAAGAGAAAACCAACATAACGTCATAATATACGATAATCTTTCCAAAGGGCATGTTGAAGCAATAAGTGAGTTTGTGTTCGTTCAAGGTGATATTTTTGATGAATCGTTATTGATAACAACAATTCAACAATATCAAATTGAGGCTGTAGTGCATTTTGCGGCATTTATTCAAGTTGGTGAATCGGTAATTGATCCTCAACAATATTATCGAAACAACGTAGTCGGCACGTTGTCGTTGTTAAGCGCGATGCTGGCAACTAATGTTAAACAACTTGTGTTTTCATCAACCGCCGCGGTATTTGGCGAACCGGAGCGCGTACCAATTACTGAAGATGTTGCGAAAATTCAAACCAATCCCTACGGACGAACAAAATGGATTATGGAACAGGCAATGAACGATTACTCACACGCCTACGGTTTGCGATTTGTAGCATTGCGCTATTTTAATGCTTGCGGCGCTGACCCGAGCGGCGCAATCGGTGAGGATCACGAGCCGGAAAGCCACTTAATCCCGTTAGTCTTGTTCGCTGCCAGCGGCAAACGCGACAGTATAAAAATATTTGGCACTGATTACCCGACCGCCGACGGTACTTGTGTCCGCGACTACATCCATATTAACGATTTGGCGCTAGCGCATATGCTGGCTCTGGAGTATTTGCAAAGCGGTGGTTCGTCAACGGCATATAATCTTGGTGTGGGTAACGGTTTTTCTGTTAAAGAAATTATTGATGCTGCCGAGCGGGTCACTGGAAAGGCAATTAAACGAGACTTTGTGCCGCGGCGCGAAGGTGATCCGGCAGTATTAGTCGCCGATTCCGCAAAAATCAGAGCCGAACTTGGTTGGGAACCGGTATATACAAATGTGGAAGAAATTATCAAAACCGCGTGGAACTGGCACAGTAATCATCCAAATGGATATAAAAACTATTAACTGAAAGCTGAAAGCTATATATGAGGTGTTCATGGACAATCGATTACAGAAACTGGCGCACTTGGTCGTCAATTATTCAGCAAAAGTTCAACCGGGCGAATTCGTGTTAATACAAGCTGATGCCGTTGCGGCAAAATGGGTAGAAGCTGTCGCTGAAGAGGTGCTAAAAGCTGGAGGGCATTTTGAAACGGTGATTGGCATTTCTGATGTAGCGGATAAATTTGTCCGTTACGCCAGTGAATCACAACTTAAGCATGAACGAGAAATTCAAAAGTTCGCCATCGATCGCGCAGATGTCTGGCTGACGGCCTGGGCAAATACGAACACTCGCGCCAATTCCGGTGTAGCTGCCGAGCGCTTAAAAATGCTATCCGAAGGCGCGCGCAGTTGGCGGGAAATATATATGAACCGGATGGCCGATGGCAGCTTACGTTGGTGCGGCACCCAATTTCCAACCCATTCCGATGCCCAGGAAGCCGAGATGAGTTTTTCCGAGTATGAGGAATTTGTCTACGGCGCTGGTCATTTGGATGAAGCTAACCCGGCCGCGTATTGGGAAACCATTGATCTGGAACAAAAACGACTTTGCGCAATACTCGACCAAAAATCACTAGTTCGTTTTGTGTCGAAAGACACTGATATTTCAGCGGATGTCAGCGGCCAAAAGTGGGTGAGCTGTGCAGGACAGGTTAATTTTCCGGACGGTGAAGTGTTTACAGCGCCCAAGCCCGATGGCATAAATGGTCATATCCGGTTTAGTTTCCCGGGAATATATATGGGAAAAGCCATTGAGAATATTTTTCTGCGCGTCGAGTGTGGAAAGGTGGTTGAAGCAACTGCTGATAAAGGCGAAGATTTGTTAAATACATTACTAGACATTGATGCCGGCGCCCGCTATTTTGGTGAGGTAGCTATCGGTACAAATTTTGGCATCCAACGCTTTACGCGAAATATGCTGTTTGATGAAAAAATTGGCGGAACAATACACTTTGCGATTGGAAATGGTTACGGGGAGTGCGGCCCTTGTAATCAATCGCTTATTCACTGGGATATGCTTTGCGATATGCGTAATGGCGGCGAAATATACGCTGATGGCGAACTGATTTATAAGGATGGAGAATTTTTGATATGAGTTTTTATGACAAACTGAAAGACGGGCTTAGTAAAACCCGTGATTCTCTTTCGCTGAAAATCGATAATTTAGTCCTTGGTTCGGTGGCTTTAGATGATGATTTTGTCGATGAAATTGAAATGATTTTATTGACCGCCGATGTCGGCACTCGCACCGTGCACCAAATCATGTCTGAACTTCGGTTGAAAATCAAAAATCGGGAAATAACTATTGTCGAAATGGTTAAACCATATTTGGAAAAAATCGTTTACGATATTTTGGTTGCGCAAAATGGTTCAACTGAATTACTTGGCAAACCGCACGTTGTATTTGTCATCGGTGTTAACGGCGCTGGTAAGACAACTACGATTGGTAAATTAGCAAATTATTACCGCCAACAAGGGAAAAAGGTTTTGCTAGGAGCCGCCGATACTTTCCGCGCAGCAGCGATTGAGCAACTCGAAGAGTGGGCGAAGCGTGCCAAGGTTGATGTAATAAAACAAAAAGAAGGTTCCGATCCGGCGGCGGTGGCATTTGATACTGTTAAATCCGGTATCGCCCGTGGCGCGGATGTTATTTTCATCGACACTGCTGGAAGACTACAAACAAAGTCCAATCTAATGGAAGAACTTAAGAAAATCCGCCGGGTGGTTGCCCGTGAACTGCCGGGAGCTCCGCACGAAACATTAATGGTGCTCGACGGCACTACCGGGCAGAACGCTATCAGTCAGGCAAAACTGTTTTCCGAGGCCGCGCAAGTAACCGGGCTGGTGTTGACGAAGATTGACGGCACAGCCAAAGGCGGCGCGATAATCGCGGTCAAAAACGAGCTCGGAATTCCAGTAAAATGGGTAGGTGTCGGCGAAGGAATCGATGACCTGCGACCATTCGTGGCAGAAGATTATGCCAGAGCGCTGTTTGAGAAATAGAATATTTAGGTTGCTGTCAAGTATTAGTGCTTGACAGCATTTTTTTTATCAGCTATAATACGCTAGTTATGTTAGAGAAGAAGTTAACTTATATCAAATTATTTGATGAATACCGGTTGCTATTAACCGAAAAACAGCAACAAATATTTGCGCTACATTTTCTTGAGGATTTGTCGTTTACTGAAATCGCAATTAATCTGGCAATATCTAAGCAAGCGGTCAATGACTCCTTAAAAAAATCGTCCGACCAACTTGAACAGCTTGAGCAAAAGCTCCGGCTTGTCGAAAAACAGGAGCGGCGCGACACTTTAATTGATAGATTGCTTGAACTTTCAACTGCGGCTGACATTCGTCAGACGCTAGTCGAATTAAAGGAAATTGCATAAATTCAGTTTTATTAAGAGGTAATTATGTTTCAAAGCTTATCAGAAAAACTTGAATTAACGTTTAAGAAGCTACGTGGTCGTGGAAAAATCACCGAGGCGGATGTCGCCGAGGCGATGCGCGATGTCCGGATGGCGCTGCTTGAAGCGGACGTTAATTTCAAAGTTGTCAAGGAGTTCGTCGCTAAAATTAAAGCACGGTCGATAGGACAGGAAGTGATTTCCAGCCTGACACCGGTGCAGCACATTATTAAAATAGTGAATGATGAACTTACTGAACTCATGGGTTCGGCTCAAAGCCGGATTACCATGTCTTCAAAACCGCCAACAGTAATTATGATGGTCGGTCTGCAAGGTAGTGGTAAAACAACGACAGCAGCAAAATTAGCTGCCGTTCTCACAAAACAAGGTAAAAAACCAATGCTGGTTGCAGCAGATATTTACCGACCGGCGGCAATAAAGCAGTTGCAAGTTGTCGGTGAACAAGTCGGTGTGCCGGTTTTTGAAATGGGCGACAATGCCAATCCGATAACGATAGTTTCAAATGCGCTCAAGTATGCTCATCAGCACGCTCGCGATGTTATGATCATTGACACCGCCGGTCGGTTGCATATTGACGAGTCGTTGATGCAGGAACTGATTAACCTCAAGACTGTTACCAAGCCGCATGAGATTCTGCTGGTAGTCGATGCTATGACCGGTCAGGACGCGGTTAATGTTGCAGAAACTTTCAACAGCCGCTTGGGAGTTGATGGCGTTATTTTGACGAAATTAGACGGAGATGCTCGTGGCGGAGCGGCGTTGTCAATCAGAGCTATCACTGGAAAACCGATTAAATATATCGGTACCGGTGAGAAACTTGATGGTATCGAACCGTTTTTTCCCGATCGAATGGCGCAACGAATCCTCGGTATGGGCGATATGCTATCGCTTATTGAAAAAGCTGAATCGATATTCGATGAAAAAAAGTCAGCGGAGCTGGAGAAAAAACTGCGCAAGCAGGAATTCACTTTAGATGATTTTCTCGATCAACTACAACAGATTAAAAAAATCGGCTCGCTTTCTCAAATCATGGGTATGATTCCTGGCATGGGCAAACAAATGGCGCAACTCAAGGATGCCAAGATTGATAATAAGCAAATGGGGCGGGTTGAGGCAATAATTTATTCAATGACTCCTGTAGAACGCGCTAAACCGGAAATCCTTAACGCTCGCCGTAAACAGCGGGTTGCTAAAGGCAGCGGCACCCAGGTACAAGATGTCAACCGATTGTTAAAACAGTTCGATGATGCGCGCAAAATGATGAAAACCGTAATGAAAATGTCAGGCAAAAAAGGCGGCAACAGTATGGCTGGTTTAAATAATATGTTCGGTAGATAATAGTAATATGCAATAGCATTTACATAAATATTTTATAAAATTAAGGAGACTTATCATGGCAGTAAAAATTCGTTTAAATCGTCAAGGTTCCAAGAAAAATCCCTTCTATCGGATAGTGGTTGCAGATTCTCGCGCGCCACGCGATGGTCGCTTTATCGAAATTATTGGCACTTATGATGCCACCAAACAACCGGCAGCAGTTAAAATCGACGAAGAAAAAGCAATGGCATGGCTACTAAAAGGCGCGCAACCGACGGACACTGTTAAAAACTTATTCAAACAAGTCGGCATAAACAAAAAGTTTAGCGAGCAAAAATAATCTGTGAGGCATTATGAAAGATGTAGTCGAATATATCGTAAAGTCGCTGGTTAATCACCCCGAGGAAGTCGTCATAACGGAAAAAATATCTGAAGGAATGACGGTTTACGAAGTAAAAGTTAATGAGAACGATACCGGACGGGTTATTGGCAAGCATGGACGAATTGCCAAAGCAGTGCGAGCGGTAGTAAAAGCTGCTGCGGCTGTTAATGGTGACGAAAAAGTTACAGTAGATATTATTTAAGTTTGAGGAAATATTAAATGCAAAAAATCACAATCAAAGTGCCAATTACCGTAAACGCAGTGGTAACTGACAGTCTAAAAGCCCAGTTGGCGACGGAATTGCAGGAAGCGATTAAGAAAACTGATATGGAGTTACAACAATTGGAATTCCATGGCAAGCGAATTATGGCTGAGCAATTAAAAGTTGATCCAAGCGGAATGACCGCTTTGCGTCAACAAATCGACGCTGAAAAAAAACAGCGAGTAGACCTAAAAACCCATATGCTTGAGCGAGTCAAAGAAACTGCGATGTTAGAAATCGGCGCGGTAGTACAACAGGGCAATATGGAAAGAATGGTCGAAATAGGCGTTGGCGATGATCTCAGCGTAATTATGGGACAGTCGATATTGGTCGAAGACGGAAAAATTGTCGAAATCAAAACGGCTGAATAATCATGGATAACTTACTGATAAAAATCGGAATAATTACCTCGGCTCATGGAATATCCGGGGAAGTAAATGTTAAAGCGCTGACGGATTTTCCGCAGCGCTTTAAACAAACTAAAACAGTTTTTATTGATGAAAATGAATACAATATCTTAAGCGCGACAGTACTAAACGATCGCGTTATTTTGCGCATTTCCGGCGTTGCCGATCGCAATACCGCTGAAAAAATGCGCGGCAAATATCTCTGTGTTGACGAGAAGGCTACTGTACGATTAGCAAAAGATAATTATTATGTTTATGACATCATAGATTGTCAAACCTTTGAAGATGGTGTTTTATTAGGAATTGTCAAAGACGTTTTGAGTACTGGCAGCAATGATGTTTATGTGGTTGAAACGCAAAATGGTCAATTGCTCATTCCCGCGTTAAAGCAAGTAGTAAAGAAGATCGATATTGCTAACAAGCGTATCGAAGTGAAGCGGCTGGCGGAATTATAACATGAAAATATTTATAATCTCGCTATTTCCGGAGATGTTTGCAGGGCCGTTCGCCCATAGCATTATCAAACGAGCAGTAGATGCTGATTATTTGACTATTAAAATAATTAATCCCCGCGACTTTGCTTTTAACAAACACAACTCAGTTGATGATTACCCATTTGGAGGTGGTCCGGGAATGATTATGCGTCCGGAGTCGATTTTTCGGGCTATTGAACATATTCGAGCCAAATCATCGTTAGAGAGTAGTAGAACAATTTTGCTAAGCCCGGTTGGTAAACAATTTAATCAAGCTATAGCCCGCAATTTGAGCGCTTGCGATCAGTTAATCTTTATTTGTGGTCATTACGAGGGAATTGACGATCGTGTTCGTGAAACATTGATTGACGAATCTCTATCAATTGGCGATTATGTATTGACCGGTGGTGAATTACCGGCGATGGTTATTATCGATAGCGTAGCGCGGTTGCTGGATGGTGTTTTAGGAAGTGACTCTAGCAATACCGATGAGTCTTTCTCGGAAGCTTTGCTCGAATATCCGCAATACACGCGACCGCGTGAATACCGTAAATTAATAGCGCCAGAGGTATTGTTGAATGGCAATCACGCTGAAATTAAACGCTGGCGCAAACAGCAAGCAATCAATGTCACCATGAAGCATCGACCGGATTTGTTTGTTGACAAGGAAACGGATGAGTAGTTCTATGAGTTATAGCATCTACGATAGGAGTGGCGATGGCAACAGTTTATATCGGTTTGGTACATTATCCGATTTTAAATAAATATTATGAAGTAATTGCTACTGCGATAACTAATTTGGATATTCATGACATTTCACGAACAGCGATGACTTATGGCATCAAGAAATATTTCATTATTCACCCGCTGACGCAACAGCAAGAATTAGCAACACAGATTCTGGACTATTGGCGTGACGGATTTGGCGGAACTTATAATCCGGATCGTAAACAAGCGTTAAATAGCACAACAGTCATTACGTCGATTGAAGACGCAATTAAAGAAATAACTGCGGCCGAAGGGCAGCAGCCAATTGTCGTAACTACCGACGCCCGCGAATACCCGAATAGCGTTAGTTATCAGTCATTACGGGCGCGAATCGAGACCGACAACCAGCCGGTTTTACTGTTATTTGGCACTGGAAACGGCATCGAGCAGTCAATGATGGCAAGCTTCGATTACATTCTTGAGCCGATTCGCAGTCGTAATGATTATAATCATCTATGCGTTCGTTCGGCAGTGGCAATAATTTTGGATCGTTTACTTGGAGTGTAACAATTATGAAAATTGGCATTATCAGCGACACACATGGAATGTACGATAGTTGGCGTTCTGTGTATGAAAAATATTTTTTTGACTGTGACTTTATTTTACATGCCGGAGACATTTTGTCACATGGTCCGCGCAATCCGATTTTGCCGGGCTATGATCCAAAAAAACTTGCCGAAGATTTCAACGCATTGCCAAACACAATATTGTTCGCACACGGAAATTGCGATTCTGAAGTAGACAATATGGTGCTGGAACACCCGATTCAAACGCCATACGTTCTAGCTCATCTGGCAGACAAGCGAATTGTCATGGCGCATGGACATTATTTTGACGATGCTGAAGAAATAAAAAAAGTAGCGCGGCGGTTTAAAGCCAACATCATGATATATGGCCATATTCATGTTCCGGTTTTGGAAATAATCGACAGCATTGTTTATCTGAACCCCGGTTCGCCGTCGCTCTCAAAATTGGAAAACAAGCGGGGAACCATTGCGCTCTGGGACAGGAATGTCATTAAGATAATCTACTGCGATAATGGTGAAATATATAAACAGGTGAATATTAATGAATGATTATATCATCCGTGCAAGTTCTGAAGGTCTGGTAGCTTTTGCCGGCAGTATGCCTGAATTATGTAATGAAGCAAGCCATAGACATCAATGTTCGCCGACGGCTGCCGCGGCTCTTGGACGAACGATGATTGCTACAGCTTTATATACTGAAACAATGAAAAACAATGAGAATATTTCCGTGCGCATTGCCGGTGCTGGACAACTGGGAAATATTATCGCAACTGCCGATTCAGACGGAAACGTTCGCGGTTACGCGCAAAATGCCGGCGCTGATGTAGCAGCCAAGCTACCGGGAAAGTTAAATGTTGGAGAATTGGTTGGTGGTTTAGGGAATATATACGTCTCCCGCTATTCACCGACAACTGGACAGACTTTTACCGGCGCCGCGGAACTGGTTAACGGGGAAATTGGTGATGATTTTGCAAATTATCTGCAAAAATCGGAGCAAATAGCTTCAGCGGTCGGACTGGGCGTGTGGATTAATCCAGATAACACTATTACGACAGCCGGGGGCTTTTTGGTAATGGCGTTACCGGATTGTTCGGAACAAACGCTTTCACTATTAGAGTCGAATATCGAGAAAATATGTGGCGTGACCGATATCTTGTTGGCTTCAGATAATTCTGCTGAGGCGTTACTAGCGGCATTGTTTTTTGGAATAGAATATAACGTAACTTCGACGAAGACCGTCCGGTTCAAGTGTAATTGCGATTATCAACGGATTGTACTTGTCCTGGGTAGTCTGCCGACTGCCGATTTAGAGCATTTACTCGAACAGGAGACTACAGAAATGATCTGTCACTTTTGCAACGAGAAACATTTCGTAACGCGGGCTGAAATTGCTGCACTTATCGATTCAAGGCAAGCTGCAAATTAAAAAAAGGATTCACTCAAAGCGTAGCGCTTCAGTGAATCCTTAATTTATTTGTTGCAAATCAGGCGCGTTCGATTTTGCCGGAACGCAGGCAACGAGTGCAAGTGTTAAGGCGAACTGTTACGCCCTTAACAATGGCTCGTACTGTTTGAATATTCGGTTTCCACTTGCGGCGAGTCTTTAAATGAGAGTGGCTGACGTTGTTACCACTCGCTGTAGTCTTTCCGCAGATTTCGCAAATATTTGCCATATCTATCATACCTCCTGTCGGGTTATGTTCATAAAACATTAATATTTTAATATAAAAGTGGTAGCTAAGCAAGCAAATAATGTATAATATTCCTAAAATTCGTAAATACTGGTTGAAGGTTAGGTCTTGGACAATGCTATCAACTCCAATTCGTTATTTAAAAGGCGTAGGTGATGTACGCTCGGTACTTCTTGGTAAAATGAATATTTTTGATTTTCGCGACTTATTGGAGCATTATCCGACGCGCTATGAAGACCGGAGTCAAGTAGGCATTACCAGACATTTACAAAACGGTGATGTTTTGGCGGTGTATGGCAAGATAGTAACGGTGGATGGCAGAAAAATTCGCGCTGGATTACATATCACTACGGTACGGATAATTGACGCCGGCGGAGCTATGAATTTAATTTGGTTTAACCAGCAATTTCGCGAAAAACAGTTTCGCGTCGGTCTGGTAATATCAGCTTATGGGAAAATTGAGCGGAATAATTTTGGCGTTAATATGACAAATCCGGAGTTTGAACTATTTGACAGCATCGAAGATTTTCACAATATGGGTATAGTTCCAATATATCGCTTAACCGAAGGTTTAACCAGCAAAACTATCCGAAATATTCTTGCTAATTTATTGGAGATAGTCAAACCGGAATCAGCAATACCAGAAAAAGTAATTCGCGAAACTGAACTTATTGATTACTGGCAGGCAATTCGGGATATTCATCAACCAAGCACTATGCAAGTTATTAAACCGGCACGTGACAGACTGATATTTGAAGAGTTTTTCGCTTTACAAGCTTGCATATTTATGCACCGGATGCATAATAAAGGTGAAAAGAGTGTAGCAAAATTTGTTAAGAAAACAAAATCGGAGCAGTTTTTGCAGTTACTACCATTTCAATTGACAAAGGCGCAAGTTGAAGTTTGGCAGGAAATTAGTGCGGATTTGCAAAACGACTACCCGATGGAGCGATTAGTGCAAGGCGACGTTGGATCAGGAAAAACAGTTGTTGCCGCCTTAGCATTGATTAGCGCTGTTGATAATGGTTATCAGGCAACATTAATGGCGCCAACTGAAGTCTTGGCAACGCAGCATTACAGTTTTTTGCAAAGTTATTTCTCGTCAATTGGCGTAAAAATCGCGTTACTAACAGGCAAAAGTAAAACAAAACCGGTAACACTCAAGGCAATTGCCACCGGAGAAATTGATGTTGTCATCGGCACTCACGCGGTAATCCAAGAGAAAGTTGAATTTAGTAATCTTGGTTTAGTTGTAACCGACGAACAACATCGGTTTGGTGTAGAACAACGTGCGCGTCTTAAAGCCAAAGGCAATAATCCGCACATGCTTGTTATGACAGCAACACCGATTCCGCGAACATTAGCATTGACTGTTTTTGGCGATTTGGATATTTCTACAATAAAGCAATTGCCGCCAGGGCGGAAGCCGGTAAAAACTTATCTGCGTGACTCCAAAAAAAGAAAAGCAGTTTATGATTTCGCGTTCAGCCAAGTCAAGTCTGGACGGCAAGTATTTGTGGTGTGTCCGTTGATTGAAGAATCCGAGAAATTGCAAGCTCAGTCAGCGATAGCATTGTATAACGAGTTATCGACAACTTTTTTTCAAGATAGTTGCTGCGTGCTGTTGCATGGACAAATGAAACAGCCTGAAAAAGATGTCGCAATGCAATTGTTTGCTGATGGTCAAGCGTCGGTGATGATTGCTACTACAGTAATCGAAGTAGGAATTGACATACCGAACGCGGCAGTAATGATTATCGAGGCTGCTGACCGGTTTGGTTTGTCACAGTTGCATCAATTACGCGGGCGCGTTGGCAGGGGCGCGCATCAATCGTACTGTATTTTGCTCAGCGAAAGCAGTAATCCCGACACAGTGCGCCGGCTGATGGCGTTTACTGATTGTAACGATGGTTTCGAAATATCAGACCTGGATTTGCAATTTCGCGGTGTTGGGCAGTTTTTCGGTTTGCGACAACACGGTTTGAGTGACTTTAAGATTGGGGATATTATCGCTGATTATCCGCTAATGATCAAAGCTAAAGCTGCCGTTGCTGCTATCATTTTACACCCCGATGGGCAAAAAACTTTAACAGACTATATCGATAGCCATTTTGCGACAACACCTGAACTGTTAAAAAACTAGCAGGAAAAATATTCACCGCAGTATAGGCTGGCAGTCAGTCAGCTGATATGTTATAATTATTTTCGCTCAAAAAATAATGTTTCATTGCTGTCAGACTTTTGCAAAATGATTTCGTATCGGAGAAATTGTGAATTACAAAAAGCTTTTACGAAAAATATTATCATGGATCGTTATTATTGCAGTATGCGTTGGAATTTATGAAATTAACCCGCACTTCTTCCACAAGAGTCTGAAGATGATCGCAGTAGGGGATATTCAGTCTCTGGCGCACTATTTGCACAGTTTCGGACCTTGGGCAGTAGTTATTCTAATACTGTTATTTATTATTTTGACGTTTGATGTCGTTTTCCCGTTTATGTTGCTTGAAGGAGCTGCGGGAATTATCTACGGATTTTTCTGGGGAACAATAATAAGTTGGGTTGGTGAGGTTGCCGGCGCCCTGGTTATGTTTTTTGTTGCCCGCTACTTTCTTCGCGACTATGTTCATGGTCTGTTGGTTAAAAGCAAATATATGAAGCAAGCCGAAGATTATTCTTCGAAAAAGGGTTTTTGGATATTATTGTATGCGCGACTGTTCCCGTTAGCGCCATCGGGAATAATTACCGCCGTTGCCGCCATTAGTCAAATCAAGTTCCGTGATTTTATCTTGGCAACGATTATCGGTAAACTACCGCCGATAATTATAAAGGTTTTGATGGGCCACGATTTGGCTTTCATTAATAATCCGGATAGTTCAAAAAGCATGTTGTTGATAATAATCGCCATTGTTTGCGCTTACGGCGGTTTTATGTATTACCAAAAAAAACAAAATGCCAAAAAAAAGCAACTCAAAGAACAACATCATAAACACGAAGAGCAACATCATAAACACGATCAACATAAGGATTAACTAGATTATGAAAAAGAGAATACTGCTGTTTGCGGCTCTGGTCGTGGCAATTACATTGTACGCAATTAATAATCAAGAATTTGTTGGTGTAATTATCAACTGCGTTTATGCAGGCGATCATATTACGTTGTCAGCGTATATTAAAAATTTGCATCATTTTTTAATAACACCGATTGCGCTGTTTTTTGCATATTTGCTAGGCGCGGTTTTACCGACATTTAATAAAGCAATTCTTTACAAATGTTGCCTGGACCTTTACGGGGAAATTGCCGGGGTGCCAATAGCGCTATTACTTGAAATACTGGTCGCGAGTATTTACTTTTACGTCTTCAAGTTCTTTTTTGCCCGTCTATTTGAGAAACGCGCAATCGGACAATCGTTCATTTCTCGATGCTATCGTTTTATTGAAAATAATGGTTTTACAACTACATTATATATGCGTCTACAACCGTGGTTCCCATCTGAATTAGCAACTTTTATTTCTGCCACTTGTAAGGTGAAATATTATGAGTTTATTCGCGCTAGTCTTTGGGGTAAAGGTGCGTTAATTTTATCCAAGGCTTTGTTTGACAACTACCGATTGTATTTTATCGGAACACCGCGAACGATATTCCGATTACTGACCATTTCAGTTGTAATTACCGTAGTTTTTATTTATCGTTATCACAAAAAATATCGAAAGGACATTTTTGATGAAAAAATATAATGTAGCCATCCTTGGCGCAACCGGGGCAGTAGGCCAAGAATTCATCCGGTTGATTGAAGAACGAAATTTTCCGTATAATCAATTGCGATTATTAGCATCCAGCCGTTCAGCGGGCAAAGTTATTCCAGTAAATGATGTTGACTATATAGTTGAGGAAGCAACTAGTGAATCATTTAATGATATCGACATTGCCTTATTCGCCGGCGGATCCAATAGCAAGGATTTTGCCTTTGATGCAGTACGCGCCGGCGCTGTTGTTATCGACAATTCAAGCGCTTTTCGTATGGATCCAACAGTTCCGTTAGTCGTGCCGGAAGTTAACCCGGCAGCAATTGCTAAACATAACGGCATAATTGCCAACCCCAACTGTTCAACCATTATTATGTTAATGGCATTAAAACCGTTGCATGATTACGCAAAAATTAAGCGTATCGTTGTATCGACGTATCAGGCGGTGTCCGGCGCCGGCAAAGAAGCCATTGACGAATTGAACGCCCAAGTGCTTGCGGTTGTCGAGAACCGCACACCGGTCGCAAATATTTTACCATCCGCATCATTGTCAAAACACTATCAAATAGCATTTAACCTCATTCCGCATATTGATGTTTTCTTGGACAACGCCTACACTAAAGAAGAAATGAAAATGGTTCACGAAACTCACAAGATATTTGGCGACAATACTATCGGAATTTCGCCAACCACTGTGCGAGTTCCGGTATATCGTAGTCATTCTGAATCCATAAATTTAGAATTTGAACGCCCGATTACACCGGAAAAAGCCCGCGAGTTGCTTGCCGCATTCCCCGGGGTTACCGTTCAAGATGACCCGCAAGAAATGCTCTATCCGATGCCGTTAGATGTATCCGACAAGAATGATGTTTATGTCGGACGGATTCGGGCGGACTTATCAGTCGTCAATGGACTCAACCTCTGGGTCGTAGGTGATCAAATTCGCAAGGGCGCGGCTTTAAACGCTTTGCAGATAGCCGAATATATGATTGATAATAAAATGTTCGCAAAAATATAGCGCTTTAATTAACCGTGTTCCATAAGGGCAGTTTCGTGATATTCCACGAAGCTGCCCTTGTTATGTAAGTGTATATAGTGTATAATCTGTGTAATATTTTGTTCGGAGGCAAATACATTTTCGTTATTACTGAGCTGATTGCATAATATTTCGAAATTCTTAATATTTGAAATTCGAAAAACATATTGTGGGTTTTGTTAACAGTAATAATACAAAGTACGACAACAGAATAATTTTCAATGAGCGCAAAAATAATATTTGTCGCTCTGTATTTGATTTATATGGAGGAAAATTGGCTAAAAAGGAAAAAATACAAATAATTCCACTGGGTGGAATGGGGGAAGTCGGCAAGAACATGACTGTAGTTCGCTATAACGATGAAATGATTGTTGTAGATGCCGGATTGCGGTTCCCGGAAGATGATATGTTAGGTATTGATTTGGTCATTCCGGATTTTACGTATCTGGTTGAGAACAAAGATATACTAAAGGCAATTGTAATTACTCACTCTCATGAGGATCATATCGGCGCTTTACCATATGTGATGAAAGAATTGGTCGAATTACCGGTTTACGGTAGTCGCCTAACTTGTGGTTTGGTTGCTAATAAATGCAAAGAGCATGGTTTGCGCGACAAAATGCTGCGACCGGTGAAAGCCGGCGATACGATAACTCTTAGCAAGTCTTTTAAAGCGGAGTTTATTCACGTAAGTCACAGTACTCCGGATGCGATGGCGATTGCTGTCCATACCCCGGTTGGAACGGTGTTGTTTACCGGCGATTTCAAGATTGACACTACACCAGTCGATGGACAAGTGACCGACTTTTTCAAGTTAGCTTCACTCGGACAAAATGGCGTATTAGCTTTATTATCAGATAGTACCAACGCCGAACGAACTGGATATACCGCCAGTGAAAAAAGTGTTGGACCTACTTTTGACAAAGTATTTGGCACCGCCCGTGAACGCATAATAGTGGCAACTTTTTCTTCAAATATCCATCGCATTCAGCAAGTACTAGATACCGCGGTTGCACATGGTCGAAGAGTAGCGATTTGTGGACGCAGCATGGTTACGCTAGTTGCAATAGCTATCGAAATGGGCTATTTGAACGTCCCTGATAATTTACTGATTGATTTGAATCAACTAAAAAACTATCCGAAAAATAAGGTCGTTATTATTTCAACCGGCAGTCAGGGCGAACCGCGTTCAGCGCTATCGCGAATGGCTGCAAACGATCATCGACAAGTTGAAATAACTCCCACTGATACAGTGATTATTTCAGCGACACCAATTCCTGGCAACGAAAAATCGGTTGCAAAAACTGTGGATTCTTTGGTAAAACAAGGCGCAGAAGTTGTTTATGAGAGTGAATCAGGAATGCACGTTTCTGGTCACGCCAGTCAGGAAGAGCTTAAACTGATGTTGCAATTGATAAAACCGAAGTTTTTCATTCCCTATCACGGCGATTTACGGTTTTTGAAAAAACATTCCAAACTCGCTCAAGAAGTTGGAATTCCTAAAGAGAATATTATCGTTGCGGAAAATGGCAATGTCGTAGATGTTTCCAGAGGCAAAATAAGCATTACCGGCAAAGTTACCTCTGGGAAAATGCTGATTGACGGCTTGGGCGTTGGTGACGTTGGTAACATTGTGTTACGGGATCGAAAGCAATTGTCCGAAGACGGAATCTTAATGGTTGTAGCTACGATCGATAGTAATGCCTGCCAACTTACTGCTGGTCCGGATATATTATCGCGTGGTTTTGTATACGTTCGTGAATCTGATGAATTAATCCAGGAAATTCGCAAACGCGCACAAACAATAATTGAAAAACAATTGCAAAACGGCAACGTTGATTGGCCGACGATTAAGACCGCGCTTCGCGACAATCTCAGCCGCTTTCTTTATGAAAAGGTACGTCGTCGTCCAATGATATTACCTATTCTTATGGAGAATTAATGTATTACTATATCCAAACCCATGGCTGCCAGATGAACGAAAACGATTCGGAAAATCTGGCAGGGCAGTTGTGCGAATTAGGTTATCAGAAGACTGATAACCCTGAACTGGCAGATTGTATTATTATTAATACCTGCTGTGTCCGCGAAAGCGCTGAAAAGAAAATCCACGGAAAAATTGGCGAGCTTAAACGGCTAAAAAAAAATCGGCCAGATTTGATAAACATTATTACCGGCTGCATGGCGCAGAAAAATGCTGATGATTTACTTAGCAAGTACGGGCATATTGACATTGTGCTCGGACCGCAAAATCTGGAGTATTTAAACGATGCAATCGTGGCGGCGCGAAACGGTGAGCGGATAAATCATACTTCAATGGAAGTTCGCCGGTTCACACAAAATCATGAGCCGGTACGATTCGACAAAACAGCGGCTTACGTTCCAATTATGCATGGTTGCAACAACTTTTGCAGCTACTGCATAGTACCGCATGTGCGTGGTCGGGAAAACAGCCGCAATAGCGCGGAAATAATGGCTGAAATTACCAAAATCATCGCAACTGGTTACAAAGAAATTGTCTTGCTTGGGCAAAACGTCAATTCTTACGGGAAAGATGCCGCTAATGAAATTAGTTTTGCGCAGTTACTCGAAGCGATAGCCGCTATCCCGGGCATCGAACGGTTGCGGTATATGACCTCGCATCCGCGTGATATGAGCGTTGAAGTCATCAACGTAATAGCTAACAGTCCGGCCATCACCAAACATTTCCACTTACCAGTTCAGGCTGGTAATGATGAAATATTACAGCTGATGAATCGCGGATACACTGCCGCCGATTATCTCGACTTGATCAATACAATTCGCGTCGCTATACCAAATGCAACAATTACTACGGATATCATTGTCGGATTCCCTGGCGAAACTGATGATATGTTCAATGATACATTAGAATTAATGCGCGCCGCCGAATTCGATCTCGCTTATACATTTATTTATTCTAAGCGGTCAGGAACTCCGGCAGCCTTGATGCAAAATCAAATATCACTACCAGAGAAAAAGCGCCGCTTGCAGCAATTAATGAAAGTGCAAAACGAGATTAGCTTAAAAAAGAATTGCGAATTGGTCGGCAATAATGAGCTGGTTTCCGTGGAAGGTCCAAGTAGAAAGGACGTTAATGTTTGGACCGGCAGAACCGCCGGGAATAAAATTGTCCTTTGGACTTATCAAGGAAAAGAAATAGTCGGATCAACTATCTTAGTCAAAATCATTGCCGCGCAAACCTGGTTGCTCCGCGGTGAATTAATATGAGGGACGCATGAGCCAAACACCGAGTTATACTCCTATGATCATGCAGTACTTGGAAATAAAAAATAAACATCTGGAAGAAATCTTATTTTATCGTTTGGGAGATTTCTACGAGATGTTTTTTTCTGATGCCTTGACCGCTTCTCGCGAACTAGAAATCACTCTTACCGGTCGCGATGCTGGAAGTGACGAAAAAGTCCCAATGTGCGGCGTACCGTATCATGCAGCAGAGGGCTATATTGCAAAATTAATCGCAAAAGGCTACAAAGTTGCGATATGCGAACAAGTCGAAGATGCTAAAATAGCTAAAGGCCTTGTTCGGCGTGAAGTTATCCGCATTATTACGCCCGGAACAATATTGTCCGAATCAATGTTGTCCCGTGACCGAAACAATTTCATCGCATTACTATTCGAACAAGAGGGAATATTGTATTTAGCAGCGGCGGATATTTCCACCGGTGAGTTTTTTTGGCTAAAGTGCCTAAACTTTTCGCAGCTTGAAGACTTTCTCGCCCGAGTATTACCGGCAGAATTATTACTCGCCACTCGAATCACCGAGTTGGAAAGATTGAAAACTTTGTTAACGACAAGACTGCCAAATACTCTATTAACCGAGCGATTGTATGATGGTAATAGTTTACCGGTTGAGTTATTTGCCAGACATTTTTCTGAACAACAAATTGACGATTCAAATGCTGTTTTAGCATGCGGATTGCTATTAGAGTATTTGGAATTTACGCAAAAAAAACATTTAGGTCACATTAACCGTTTGAGTTATTTTTCAGTTGAAGACACAATGGTCATCGATTCAGCCAGCTTACGCAATTTGGAAATATCCCGCAATATGCGTGACGGCTCAAAAAAAGACACTTTGCTGTCGGTGGTTGATTATACCTGTACAGCATTGGGTGGTCGGATGTTGAAAAAATGGTTGGAATATCCATTGCTCAATCCAATCAAAATCAGTACGCGTCAAGATGCAATCCAAGAGCTAGTTGCCCAGCCCCTGTTGTTACAAAACTGCCAGGCTGGCTTAAAATGTGTTCAGGATTTGGAAAGAATTCTCGCCCGTGTCGATTTTGGCACGGCTAATGCTCGCGATTTGATTGCGCTAAAGAACTCGCTAATCGTGATTCCGCAATTAAAAGAGATATTTGCGACTGCTAATGCAGCTTTGTTAGTTGATTTTTCTGCAAGCACACGCGCGTTTGGCGATATCGTCGATTTGTTAACGGCGGCAATTGAAGATTCACCTCCGCTTTCGGTTCGTGATGGCGGGATTATTCGGTCAAGTTTTGATATTGAGTTGGACGAACTGCGAACAATATCCAAAGATGCCAAAACTTTTTTATTGGCTATGGAAACACGTGAACGTGAAGCAACCGGCATTAAATCGCTTAAAATTGGCTTTAACAAGGTGTTTGGCTATTATATTGAGATAACTCACGCCAACAGCGCCACCGCGCCGTTACACTATACCAGGAAGCAGACGCTGGCTAACGCCGAGCGCTATATTACTCAGGAGCTTAAGGATTTTGAATCAAAAATACTTGGAGCCCATGAACGAATTGTAAACATTGAGTTTCATATATTCAATCAAATTTGTCAAGCTATCGCTAAACAACTCTGTGAAATTCAAGACAGCGCCCGAAGAATCGCAGAAATTGACACGCTCTATTCTTTGGCAGAAGCGGCTAGTCGCAACAACTACATTCGTCCGGATATCACTACCGGAAATGAAATCAGCATTACTGATGGTCGCCATCCGGTAATTGAGCAGTTGTGTACCAATGAACGCTATGTGCCTAATGACGTTTTATTAAATAATAATGATTGCGAAATTTTGATTATTACCGGTCCGAACATGGCCGGAAAATCGACATATATGCGGCAAACAGCGTTATTGGTTTTGCTTGCGCATACAGGTAGTTTCATACCAGCGACTGCTGCAACTATCGGAATTGTGGATAGAATATTCACGCGAATCGGCGCAAACGACGATTTATCTACCGGTCAGAGTACTTTTATGATGGAAATGAACGAGGTGGCGCATATCATAAAAAATGCCACTCGCAATAGTTTAATAATACTCGATGAAATTGGACGAGGAACCAGCACTTACGATGGAATGAGTATTGCCCGCGCAGTTTTGGAATATATAAAAGACAGTATTCATGCCAAAACTTTGTTTGCAACTCACTACCATGAACTAACGGTGCTTGAAGACAGCATGAATGGAATCAAAAATTTCTCAGTGGCAGTAAAAGAGCGTGGAAATGATATTAAGTTTCTGCATCGAATAATCCCCGGAAAAGCCGATAAAAGTTATGGCATTCATGTCGCGAGCTTGGCTGGATTACCAAAAAAAATTCTTATCAACGCGCGAGCGCACTTGGTTAATTTGGAAACTGCCAATCCGGAAAATATCGTATCCAAACAACATATAGCAGCGCCGACACATGCTATGGATTCACTATTTGGCGTTCAAACATCAGACACACTTAAACAACTTGCCAATATCGACGTGCTATCACTCACACCTATCGAAGCGCTAAATATTCTCTATAATTTAAACAGCGCAGCTAAATCGGAGATTGTGTAATATGGAAAACTATATCAAAGTTTTAGATGCAAATACTGCCGATAAGGTTGCAGCAGGTGAAGTTGTCGAACGACCGGCATCAGTGGTAAAAGAATTAGTGGAAAATGCTATTGATGCTGGCAGTAGCGTAGTTGAGATCGAAACGGAAAACGGCGGGATGTCACTTATTCGCGTAAGCGATAACGGTTTGGGTATGTCGCCGCTGGATGCTGAGCTGTCCATTCGCAGACACGCTACCAGTAAAATTAGTTCGATTGAGGATTTGTTCTCGGTAACTAGTATGGGATTTCGTGGTGAGGCATTACCCAGTATCGCATCAGTCGCAAAATTCACCTTAGAATCAAGGACAGAGGCGGCTGATTTTGCAACTACTGTTTCTCTAACCGGTGGTATGAATTTGCAACTTGATAATAGCGGGCGCTCGATTGGAACTACGGTCAGTGTTCGTGAATTATTTTTCAACGTGCCTGCACGACGCAAGTTTCTGAAAACAGATTCTACAGAAAACACACATATAGTGAACATGTTGATCAAGACAGCATTAGCCAATTCTGGCGTTGCGATTAAATATAAACATAATGGCAAGTTAATATTAAACACTCCGGGAAATGGCAATTTATTTGCCACGGTTACCGCCATATATGGTAAAGAAGTCGCCTCACAACTAATAGAAGTTAATTTGAACACTGACTCGATAACAGTAAGCGGTTATATTGCGAAACCGGGAATCGTGCGGAGTAATCGTTCTTGGCAAACTTTTTTTGTAAACAACCGGGTAATCGCCAACAAAATGCTGTTTCGAGCATTGGACAACGCCTATCATTCATTATTGCCAAAACACGGTTACTGTTTTGCAGTATTAGCAATTGCAATTGATCCTACTGTTATTGACATAAATGTCCATCCGCAAAAGCAGGAAATTAAGTTTTCCGAAGAACAGTCGGTATACAGCGCGGTGTATAAAGCTATTTCACAAGCGCTCACCATTACTCCGGTAGCTAATTTGCAAAGCTCCGAACAAAAACCTATTCATTCGACTTTCAACGCTGTCAATCAACATTTTTCAACAACATCCGCGGTAATTAACCAGCAGCGCTACATTCAAAAGCCGCTGGTCGAACTGGATACTATCCGTGTCGCAATGAATGCTGTTGAAGTACACGCGCCAAAGGTCGAAGTTGCCGTAAACGCAATTGGAATTTATGGTTGTTTTGATAATACGTTTATTTTGGCCAATGTTGACAACAACTTGATGTTAGTTGATCAACATGCCGCTCACGAGCGAGTTATTTATGATAAATTAGCCAGCGCTGCCGCGCGGATCGACTCACAACAACTATTAATTGATGAATTTGTCGATTTGTCGCCACAAGAATGCAGTTTGGCGATTAATCATGCTTTGGAATTCTTTGAACTAGGTTATTCTATTGAGTTATCTTCACCTACAACCATTAGGATTTCCGAGGTTCCGATTGATATGACCGGAAACATTGCAGTAGAAGTATTTTTACTCGCGCTGAAATACCTTCAAGAACATCAAAAACTTAATCACGGTCAACTTCGGCACGAGTTTCTCCAAATTGCAGCTTGCCGAAGCGCGATCAAAGCCGGAGATAAACTTGACGCAGCAGCGATGCGGGAATTAATCGATCAACTTATGCAAACAAAGCTACCATATACTTGTCCACACGGCAGACCGACCGCCATAAGCTTTTCTCAGTCAGACTTATATAAGTTGTTTAAGCGAACTTAACCGGAACCTATACATAACCAATTAATATTTAGCGGAGCCAGGTGTGAACTTTGTTACAATTTGTCACTACGATTAAAGATGCAGCTATGGAAATATGCGACGAAGCCAAATTAATTGCGGTTCAACTGAATTTGCCGTATTTAGAACGTAGCCAGATTCCTTTGCAGAGAAAATTAGCTGAAGAATGCGTTGCGCTAGTTTTCGAAAAGAACGGACCGGCTTTACATTCAGTCAACGGCATTCACCGTTTTCATTTGAATCTTTCCGGATTGCGAATTATAAATATCGAACGCGGTCTAGGCGACAATATGGCTTCAGCGATGCAACTTTCCCCGGGAATGCGGGTGCTGGACTGTACTCTGGGTTTGGCAAGCGATGCAATCGTTGCCAGCTATTGTGTTGGCGCATCTGGTAGCGTTCATGGCTGTGAACGGTCAGTATTACTCAGTTACATTAACAAACGAGGGTTGGCTGAATTTTCGAGTGGCAAATCCGAACTAGATACTGCTTTGCGACGCATAACCTTAACCAATATTGATTATCACGACTATTTATTAACGATTGCTGATAAAAGCTTTGACATAATTTACTTTGACCCCATGTTCGCTCGACCGCAGCAAAAGTCTAGCGCCTTTTCGCCAATAAGAACTATTGTCTGTGACTTGCCGTTGACAGTAGACATGTTAGAATTGGCAGCGAGTAAAACTGCCAAGCGAGTAGTGGTTAAGCTCGAACAATATTCAAAAGGTCAAAGCTGTTTCGATGAGATTATTGGTGGTAAACACTCAGCGGTGCGCTACGGTGTTATTTATAGGAGGTAGCCGTTTGCAAAACCAAAAGTTAATCGCCGTCCTTGGACCTACAGCTAGCGGCAAGACTGCGCTGGCAGTTGAGTTGGCATTGCGTTTGAACGGCGAGATAATTTCCGGCGACTCGATGCTGGTTTTCAAAAACTTTAACATCGGCACTGCAAAACCGACTAGCACCGAAATGCGCGGAATAGAACATCACCTTATTGACATCTGCGAACCAGCCGATAATTATAGCGTTGCCCAATTTCAAGCAAACGCAAAAATTATTATTAGCAACCTGAATGACAACAATAAGATTCCGATTCTCTGCGGCGGAACCGGCTTATATGCCAAAGCGCTGTTGGAAGGATACGATTTTTCTGCAGATGGTTTGACCAGCGCCGTGCGCGACCGCTTGAATGCATTGTTTGCAAATTCGGGAATAGAAGCGCTCCGTGGCGAATTGCTGAACCTAAATAGCAATGCTGATAAACATATCGACTTCAACAATCCCCGGCGGATAATTCGGGCTAT
>JBAXTZ010000119.1:0-2505 GCA_037129925.1 Bacillota bacterium | reverse complement strand
AAATCCGCCGGCGTAATATTCTCAACCGCATTCAACTCCATAGGCGCCTCAGTCGCGTAGAACAACTTCCAAGCCAACATTTTCTGGTCATAGTTAAGATAATCATACTTTACTTTAAAGGTAAAGCGCCTGAGGGCAGCCTCGTCAAGATTATCCATCAAATTTGTCGTACAGATAAACGGCAACTCGTGACTCTCCATCCAGGTCAGCATCTCATTAACCTGGGTCACTTCCCAGCTCCGCTGGGCGTTCTTGCGGCTCTGCAGGAAACTGTCTGCTTCATCAAAGACCAGCAGTTTCTTTTCGCGCTTAGCCTGTGAAAATGCCCGGGCGATATTCTGCTCGGCTTCGCCGACATATTTGCTAAGTAAATCCGATGCCCGAATATGCAGCACTTCCATCCCCAGCTTTTCCGCCAGATAGCGGGCATAAGCACTCTTGCCGGTACCCGGAGCGCCGTACAGACAGAGTGAAAAGTTTAATTTGCCAGTTGCGGCAACCCGGTCAGCAAGCTGCACCAACGGAATATCAGCATTGACCAGTTCCGGATAATAATGCTCAGGCAACTTGATAGCAACCTGTTTAATCCCGATAACCTTGCCGATATTATCCAATACATTACGCACCGTATCCAGTCCGCCACCGGCGAGTTGCGCCGACCGCACCGCGCTGGCAATCAGCGCCGGAGCTGCATCATATTCGCGAGCCAGCGCCCGCAATTCTGATTCATCAGCAACAAGCCCCTGTTTCTTACACTCGGCAATCACGAACCGCTCTTTAGTTTCGCCGGTTAATTTCTCAAACTCCAACGCGTAAGTCATCCGGCGCATAATCGCCGGGTCGATACCGTTAGTATTGTTGCTCGTCCAGATTACCGGAACCTTGTTGCTTTCCAGCATCCGGTTGATATACACCTTGGAATAGTTACCCTTCCGCGAACCGATACCCATCATAATACTAAACGGGTCAGCCGACGGGAAAATGTCCTCGGCTTCATCTACGAGTATACAAGCAAGAGGATTGCTCTTCAACAGCGCCTGCAACATTTTCAAATTCTTTGTCCGATCCTGGCGTGACGGTTCATCGCCGTTTTCATCGGCTTCGCCCGCCGGATAAATTTCCAAGCCGCAACCACTGGCCAATGTTTTGGCATACTCCGTTTTACCAGTTCCCGGCCCGCCGTGTAAAAAGATGTTTATCGCTGGCGCTTGACAACCAAGCGCACCGGCAAGTATTTTCTTAATAATCGCAGTTTGAACTTCGATGTGGCGAAAATCATCGGACAACAATGACGATTCCAACGGTTTTCCCAATAACGCAGACCGCAACGCTTCCGGGCTGGCACAACAATCTTCATTATCCATAGCGACGTGCATCTTGTCATACGTCGAAATATCACCATCTGACTCTACTCCCACTAGACCGCAATTATACAGATTACTTTTTGGCGACAGACAAGCGCGGAAATTATCTTTGTCGCAACCACACAGCTTGGCATACACTCCGGCTTTCTCGATATTCATGTTATGGTGTCGATAGCGATGACTCTTGCTGTTTTCGCCTAGCGCATCAACTAATTCTTCGGCATATTTAAACTTATTGATTCGCAACAACAGGGCAAGCACCGCTTGATCAAGTTCGTTTAAGTCAAACAGCGCCGCGGTGTTCAGCACAAATTGATTCACATGATTCTTAGACTCAGGCTCAGGCTTTAGCGTTTCACGAATTTTATTGAGCAATAATTTCACTTTGAGTTTGTCCTCAGGCGAAAGTTTCCGTTTGGAAAAGCACTCAGACAAGTCAGTCGTTAACTCGCTGTCAATTTTCAGCCAACATCCATAATCATTCAGCCAGGATGCCAGTTGCTCGCCGCACTCGTCAATTACGTGGCTATCTAAAACATTAAGAAAGTAGCGCTTGGCCGCCGTAATTTCGCCGATATCAATCACAATACACCTCCAATTCTTCCACGCCAAACATCGTCTGGAGTTCAAACCATGCCCGTCGAGGCAAATACCGGACAGTACTCCGCATTTCGACAAGCATAGCCATTGCCGCTTGCCGGTCAGATTCTTCAAAATAATTGTTAGCAAGAATATTGTCCCACTTATGAATCTGCCACACGATATATGGCAACAAGACCAGCAACCGCCAACAATTCAACCCCAGCCACGCTACTAACGCCGGCAGTGTAACAATAACCGCATAGCAGTAAACGCCAGCCAACCCAATGGCCTTGATCGAGTTTTTTACCAAAAACAAAGTCAGCTCATAGCAGAGAAGCAACTTCGGTTGGACTACCACCTGTAGCAGTTGGCATGAACACCGGGAAATCCCCCAAAACAAACTCACCAAAGTCGGAATTTCCAAAATCAAATAAAACGCCAGCTTAATCGCACTCCAACTCAACACTGCCGCCAGCCGGATCAAGTACCATGCAACACTGAAAATTATGTATGCACTAAATAAAATCAACCAGCCCATAATGACCTCCTGCTACAAGTT
>JBAXTZ010000118.1:0-2517 GCA_037129925.1 Bacillota bacterium | reverse complement strand
AGTTTGAAATTATCGCCGATCCGCTGTAATATATTTTCAGTAACGTAGTCCGCCAAATCGTCCTCCATGAATATTTTTTGTAACCAATGGCGACGATTCTAACATAAATAAGTAAATCTGTATATCTTTTTTTATAAATTTCAACAAGTTCATTTGTTATCGTTGTCATTTTGTAAAATGGTTTGGCGTTGCTGAAAGTTTTCAACTCCTCCGCGTGAAAATTTTCACTGTGAACCTAACCAGATGAAAAGCAACACAATCAACACGCCGGGGATTATTGTACTCCAAACAAACAGTTTTAATAAGAATCCGAGATAATTACCAAGTGTATTATCAGACTGACTGCCTTGTTCATTTGTCACCGGCTGCTCATTTTTACTGAACAGCCGCATCAGCATTATCCCGATAAAAGTACCGATCATATTTCCAATTCGGAACATTTCATCATCTCCGTCGCTCAGTTATTCTTGCAGATTAAACTGCCAATCTATATCAACCCAAGTACCGTAAGACCTTCCCTAATCGCCGCGCGCTGTTCAACTTCAATCACAAACGATGGTTTGATAACGAAGTTTCCTTCTTGCAACAATATTTCAATTTTGGTTTTCTTCATAATTGAGTCGATTTCCTCAGTAAAATCCGGATATTTGCCGGGCAGATTAATTAATTTGTCGTTGCACAGCCCGCTGATGTCTACGCACCATGCATCCTCAGTCTTGGTGAACGGAATATTTTTATGATTTAACGCAGCCCTAAGCGCCAACTCCGTTGCCGGTTTCGAGATGAAATTACCCAAAACTTTAAAATAAGCTGTAACGCTCAGTCCTTCAACAACTAATCGAACATCTAATATTTTCCCGGAAACATCAATTATCGGCAGCACCATCGATGCCTCAACAATATCTCCGTCCAAAACATTAATTTTGAAATTCTCGGGTATATGCGGTTTGGCCAGCGCCATTGCATCATTAGCCGGAACGATGAACATTCCTTGTCGCAGATTATCTTGTGTCTGGCCCTTTAATGTTTTGGACGCAAAATCAATTATTACTTGTTTCTCAATGTCCATTTCAGTATTGTCTCCTTCACTATCTTCAATGGTTAGTTTGTCATCTGTAACAATAAAATATTGGATTGCCAGTTCACCCAGCGACGCTATATAGTTTCCTTCAACAAGCGGTGACAAGTCCTTCAAAACCTCTTTTGCAATTGTTACTATATTTTTCGCAAAAAAATTGCCGAATTTCTTCGTTATAACATCTCCAGATATATAAGCAACGATGGTTATCATCGTAAAAAATAGTAATATTTTTAACGGTTGCGAGATCTGAGCAACGGGGATGTTCGAAAGCCCGACTGCGATTCTGACAAATGACTGTACTAAATCAGTAGCGACAGCTTTTTGCGTTGCTTTTGCAGACGACCGCGCAAGGAACAACCTGGTTTCGACAGGCATTTTGTTAACGAATTCGTCGATTTGTGAAGCATAAGCGATTATGCAATCATCTCCGACTGTTTCACCGACTTTGCCGGCATATTCCAGGAACTGCATTTCATCCAACAATCCATCTTCAACCACGATCAAATCGGGACGCTTTTCGTGAAAATTTACAGCTGTGACATCAAGTTCAGAAAGCCCCCTGAACAATTCCAAAACATTATTGCCGCAATTATATACATTCCAGGAATTAACTTGACCTTGCTCAATATCTGACGATTGAATACCTGCAAATAGTTGCTTAATAACACGCATCTCACCGTCAGCATTAAAAGACTTTATTGCTATACACGGTGCCCACGCGCCGTTTGTGAATCTCTCGATCTTTACGATGTCGTCTAATACCGCCCCTTGCACACCGGGTATCTCCGAGATTTTTTGAAATAATTCTCTTATCAGTCTTCTAATGGAATTGATACTAACCGGATTTTCTATTGATTTGATTCGATCATAAATCGCTTTGCTGATTTCCAAAATATTGTTTGACATATTTTCGCTCCCCGATTATTTATTTTTGTAGTACAATCGCAACCCGTCCGCCGGATGATCGCCATCTTTGCCAGTCAGCCGCGGATAACCAACCCGCAGCAGGCGCTGCAATTCGCTCAGATATTCACCGGTCACCTGACTGATTCCGGTGGCAGCCGGAATAATATTCACAGCAGCCGCCAATTCGCCAGTTACGATTTTGCCGCACTCCAGCCGCAAGAATAAATGATTGGCGATTTCCGCCCAACGCTCGCGTTCGCCGAGGCTGCCATGTTTTTCGGAGCCAGTATCAAACAGCGCGATACCTTTGCTACGAACATTGCCATCGTTCAGCGCTTTACCAGCACGAATCAGCGCGTTGTGCAGTTGTGTGCGCCGGGTGTCGCGGTCGAAATGCAGATTGTTGAAATCCTCAACGCTGAGTGTTGGCCGCGCTTCCTCCAGCAATTTCTCAGTATGAACTACATGCGCTACATAGTCAGATACCCGCGCCGTGAATTCGACGAAATTATCGCCATGCTGCTGATTCA
>JBAXTZ010000117.1:0-2640 GCA_037129925.1 Bacillota bacterium | reverse complement strand
CCATATGGTCATATATGTAAAGCGTTTTCCGGACGGAGATGCCGGGCGGAAACAATAGTATCGTCAATAGTGTTCGGCGGTATTGTTGGTCGTTGCAAGAAGTTAGCTTACAAATCAAGGATATAGATGGAGATTTTGTTATGCATCCCACGGTGCAAAAAGAAATCATCGAGAAGCATTTCGAAACGATTGCGCTATTTGAACCGGAACGAGCCTTTGCAGAAAAACAACGTCAAGAAAGCTCAAGCCAAGTGAGTGAAACCTTCGAGAGACTTGTTCTTGATCTCACAAAAGCGCTAAAAAGGCATTACGAAACGATTATGAGTTTGACGGGCTTGGAAGGATTGCTAGATTTGTTATCCAAAACACACAGTGACCAGGAAAAAGTTTTCGCGATAATTGAACAGTGCTGCAAAAATCGTGCCAATTATGACCAGCATAATAGCCGGTTACGAAACGCGATAGAAAGCTGTTTGAAACAATTTAAGGAGGTGTATTGATATGGCTGTATTTCAAAGTGATAATGTCAACCGATTTTTTCGGTCTGCCGTATCAATAAACTATGACCAAATCGACAGCGTTGCAAAACAAATCGCTGCGCGAATAGCCGCATCCACCAATAAGGGTGAACTGAAATATATCTTTGTGAACGCCGCAGCGCCGGATGTGTTTCAGATACTTTTACGACTTAACTATCTGCTAACCAGCGCCGGAGTTATCACAAATTATCGGCGTAAATTTCTAGATGTTGCTGCGTTATGCTCTGATTGTGTAAACATATTGCCACACGGCAACAGCGCGGATGTGTTGGCGGCAAAAGCGGACAAAACGCTACAGGGGTTTGTGGTCATGCCGGCGTTACAAACATTCGACGGTGATTTTGCATTTCTAAATTACGAAGTAATAAACATCGCTCCGGTCGTATCGCCGATGTTGTTAGACTGTGATGACAAGCTAATGCGGCTGGCGCGACTATGTCAAAATTATGGCGGTGCTCTACCGTATGAACTAGCGGCGCGAATTATGGGCGTTGACGAGGACAGTTTGGGTGAGCTGATTTGTGGTGACTTAATGTTGTTCGAAGACAACGACATACCGGCACTGTACGTCGTGGATCGGAAATTCAGAGCGATGGGGTTCGACGGCGAACTGCTAAATGAAATAGTCGAAAACTGCCAGCCAGGACAACAGACTGAAAATCAGCTGGCGCTTCGTTTATTGTGTTCGTCGGCGCTTGAATCCGGCTATGCATTTTTCCGGATATCGAAAGAACATATTAGCCATTTTGCTAACACTGCCAGTGGAGCCATAGAACAACAAACTTGGAAGAGAGTAGCCGATGATATTAGCAAATTATGGGCAAATCCGCTAGCTACGAATGTTGAATTAAGCGTTGTGCCAAAAGATGCGTTGACGCTCTATACAATGCTGAATAATGATAGACTAACAGTCGCAGCGCGAATCCGTGAATTTACCGAGAGCTTAGTGCCGTTGTTTAACAGCCGAGAAAATATATTATTGGCAAGTGATACCGTGAAATATGCTCTGCAAGTATTTTCCAACAACAACACACTACTAGCCTGGAGGAGCATATGCGCTGCGGCTTCCGGAAATCAAGCCGGAGCAATGAAAATAATCAATGAATATAGTTGCGAAAGCGCCTTGTGGCGGGTGGCGCGGTTTACGTTGGCGCTCACTCAAGGGAACAAGACAACTTTGCTAGAAGTGTTCGACGCTGCCATTGAGCAGTTGAGTGACCGGTCACTGACAGAGTTCTTAAAATACTCACAAGTAGTCTCCCGGCACCGCAACGCCAACCTCGCCGGACAAATCGCGGTTCTTTACGAACGCTTGTGTGCAGTGAAAACAGCGTCGGAACGAAAACTCGTCAACCAAATTGATTTCAGTACGCGCCGCAACTTTTCAAAAATAGTGCGCGAGACACTCGCGGCATAGGAGAACAGATGCAAAAGATATGTATTACAACTGTTGGTACTTCTCTGTTAACCAACTACTCCCGCTACAAAGCTAACGGCGGGATCAGTAATATTCGGGAATACCTGTTTGAAAATCCGGTGAAGGCAAGCGCAGAGACAAATTCACTGCAAAAATTACGAGAAGACCATGAATTAGAAGCTGGCAATAAAATAATACTGCTAACGACACAAACGGAAAAAGCCCAGGAAAGCGCAGCTCTTCTAAAAGAGTTTGCTGAAAAACGATTATTGCAAAAAGTGGAGATAAACACTCTTTCGGCATGGAACACTGAAGGCAAAATATCGGCACAAGCGCTGAGTGAATTGACCCGTAAAATTGTAGGAATAGTTGAACCGTTCTTGACCTCGGTTTATACGCAGAAAAACGTAATAATTAACGCTACCGGCGGCTATAAGGCGCTGACATCTTACGCGTCAATCATCGGTTTGATGTGCGGACTTAATGTTTATTATATCCACGAAGAACATGCCGCGATCATGACTTTGCCGCCGATGCCGCTGGCATGGGACTATTCACTGATTGTTGACTACGATGAATTTTTCGCGTGGCTGAGCACCGGTATTAGAACCAAGTCGGAAGTGGACGAGCAATTAGCAGAAATCAAACAAAAAGACGCTGAAGAAAAATACAGAACTATAGTAG
>JBAXTZ010000116.1:0-2641 GCA_037129925.1 Bacillota bacterium | reverse complement strand
AAGCGTCCGGCGGTGACAACGGAACACAACTTAACAACGGGTTGTGTAGACGACTTAAGGATACATCAAGACCTCGGAGCGCGTATCTTGACTAAAGCGCAAGCTTTGGCCAAGGTAACCCCGGAGGACAATGAGAACCGCACAGCGTGATGAACATTGGGGCGGTTGTTTTGTTTTTAAAGGCATATTGATATTTATTGCAGCAGCGTTTTGACGGACGTTGCTTTTTTTGTTTGCCGAGCGTGCAGGATAATTATTTTTTCTGTCGAATGTTAACTTAAAGAAAATACTGTTTCGCAATATATGTCGGAGTTTATATGAATCAAAATCCGGAACAAAAAGCCCGCGATACCATAGATAAGCAACTGCGCGCTTGCGGCTGGGTAATCCAGGACAAAAACAAAATCAATTTGGCTGCCGGTTGCGGCGTCGCAATCCGTGAATATCTGACGGACGTTGGCCCGGCGGATTATGTTTTGTTTGTCGAACGCAAACCAGTTGGTATCATTGAAGCCAAGCGTCCGGAAGAAGGGCGCAGGCTTTCGGTTGTCGAGACGCAGTCCAAAGACTACGCGACCAGCAAACTGAAATATTTAAACAATGATCCGCTGGCATTCGCTTATGAGAGCACCGGCGAGATAACAAAGTTTACCGACTACCGCGATCCAAAACCGCGCAGCCGGGAAATATTCACGTTTCCCAAACCGGAAACGCTCCGGGATATATTTAAGAATAAACAGCCGCTGCGTGAACGGCTACAGAATTTGCCGGAGTTACCCGAAACCCGATTGCGTGATTGTCAGATTCGCGCGATAAATAATTTGGACAAGTCGTTGAAGGATAACAAGCCGAAGGCGCTGATACAGATGGCGACCGGTTCCGGCAAGACGTTTACGGCAATCACCGCGATTTACCGGCTGCTGAAATTTGCCGATGCCAAACGAATTTTATTTCTCGTAGACACCAAAAATTTAGGCGAGCAGGCGGAGCAAGAGTTCGCAGCGTATATTCCTAACGACGACAACCGGAAATTTACCGAACTGTATAACGTCCAACGGCTACGCTCGAACTATGTTGCCAGTGACAGCCAGGTCTGCATCAGTACGATTCAAAGGTTTTATTCAATCTTGAAAGGTGAAGAGCTGGACGAATCGGCAGAGCAGACTAACCCCGCTGAAATAGTCTGGGAACAACGCGAACCGCTGCCGGTGATTTATAATGAAAAAGTACCGCCGGAATTTTTTGACTTTGTGGTTATTGACGAATGCCATCGCAGCATCTATAACCTCTGGAAGCAGGTGCTGGATTATTTCGACAGTTTTATGATTGGCTTGACGGCTACACCGGACAAGCGGACATTCGGGTTTTTCAATCAGAATGTCGTTAGTGAATACACCCATGAGCAGGCAATCATCGACAAGGTAAACGTTGGTTATGATGTGTTTGTAATTGAAACTGAAATCAGCAAGAAAGGCGGCGCGATTGCGTTTGGCGAGTATGTTGACAAGCGCGACAAACTGACGCATAAAACGCGCTGGGAACAGCTCGACGAAGAAATCAGTTATAAACCGACCGAGCTGGACAAAGCTGTCGTCAACCCAAGTACGATTCGGATGATCATCCGGGCGTTTCGCGATAAACTGCCGGTTATGTTCCCACAACGTGATGAAGTGCCCAAGACTTTGATTTTTGCCAAGACTGATAGTCATGCCGAAGATATTATTGCGATTGTACGCGAAGAATTTGGCGAAGGTAACGAGTTCTGCAAGAAAATTACCTATGCAGCCGATGACCCGAAATCAGTGCTGGCGCAATTTCGCAATGATTACAATCCGCGAATTGCCGTGACGGTGGATATGATTGCCACCGGAACCGATGTTAAGCCGCTGGAATGTCTGCTGTTTTTGCGCGATGTGAAGAGTAAGTGCTATTTTGAGCAGATGAAAGGCCGCGGTACCCGGACGATATCCCTGGATGATTTGCGAAAAGTCACCCCTTCGGCGCGCTATACCAAAGACCATTTCGTCATCGTTGATGCAGTCGGTGTTACCAGGTCATTGAAAACCGATAGCCGGCCACTGGAGCGCAAGCCGACCGTTTCGTTGAAAGATTTATTAGGAGCAGTGGCGGTCGGCGCGCGCGACGAGGATTTATTTATGTCGCTGGCAAACCGCTTAATCCGGCTGGAAAAACAGCTTAATGATTCCGAGCGGGAGAAGTTTGCACAAATGACTGCCGGGGGAACCTTGAACGGCGCCGCAAAAGGTTTGCTGGACGCTTATGACCCGGATAAGGTAGCACAAGCGGTGCGGGACAAGTACCACTATGCCGATAATTATGAGCTGCCTGAGCCGAAGCTATTGGAAATGCAGCAGGAAATGGCTGATCAGGCAGCGGTAATTTTTACCGGCGAAGTTAATGAATATCTGGATAATGCACGGCGGGCGCACGAACAGATTATTGACGGTGTCAATATCGATAAAATTACTTGCGCCGAATGGGATGTCGAGGCTCAGGAAAAGGCGGAGCAATTGGCTGCCGGGTTTGCGGCGTATATCGCCGAACACAAAAACGAGATATTGGCGTTACAGATATTTTATAGCTATGAGCACCGCCGCCGAGAATTGACTTACAAGATGAT
>JBAXTZ010000115.1:0-2965 GCA_037129925.1 Bacillota bacterium | reverse complement strand
TTGCCATCGCCAAAGTTCCAATCCAAATTAAGCTGCCTTATGCTTTGTTCAACATACTCTTCATACGGCAATTCGGCGTTTTCCCGTTCAAAATCAGCATTCCAGTTTGCAATCTCGTTTGTTGCCCAGTCTTCAACCAAGGTCAAAAAATCTTTTGCCCGGCGGCCGTGTATTTGCATTCTTAACATTTTATAAAAATCCTCTCTGGTCAAAAGCATCCTCCTTAATTAATATTCGCTCCCGAAAGCAATTATCACTGCACACTTTTTGCTGATTCCCTAGCATTCGCCCAACGCATAATTAGTATAATAATAAGTATGCTCGCGACCATTCCGATAACAATCGCCACCAGCCACGACACCGCCAGCAACCATTTGCAAAGCAAAGTAACTAGTGCGGCAGGAATAATGAAAAGCATTAAGCAATTGAAGACTTCCGACACCGACATAGACATACCCTCACCACAGTTTGGACAGGTAGCCATCCCCTTGTCCACCCGGAAATTGCACTGGACACATTCTTTATACGGTCGGGCTTTGACTTCTGCCCGCAGCTCTTTTTCCATTCGAATAAAATCAAAAATTGCATGGATTGGGACTACTATCGCAACCACGAGTGACCCAAATACATAAACAAGCAAAAAGTTATAGACATGTATCAACCGAAACCATAAGATTATCTTCAAACACAGCCAATGAATTGACAGAATAATACACATTATGCCGCTGGTTGCCGTTGTGTGAAACAGTTTCCGCTCATTGCAGGTTTTAATCCAGGCGCCGATGCACCCGCCGATTACAACAGCTCCGCATAGTATGTAGATGACTAACTGTATCGCCCAATAGGCTAGAAGGATAATTAATGCACCCATTTATTCTCTACTCCTTCATTTTCTAGAACCACAACCAATACACTACTCCGGCAATCGCCGCGATCCAAAAACCGCCGACGATGTACCAGATAGCTTTCGGCATATCGCTCTCGTCAATTTCTTTCAATCGCCGCTGATATTCTTCTTCATCACGGAATTGTTTGAAATTGTACAAATCTTTTAAATCGCGCCGGACATCGGCTTTCATTTGCCGCCACGCTTCTTCGCCTTCGGCTATCTCTGCCGCTGATTCTGCCTGTTGCTCTTCCCAATCAAAATTGTCGCAATCCGGTTCAACATTCGCGGTCTGTTCCTCGGACGCGGTACGCCGCTGTTTTGCCCGCTTGGCAATGAAAGCGGTTAGCAACATTTCTTTATCCTCAACCTGGTTTTTGCATTGTTGGTATTCCTCAAATACGATTCTCTTTGCCTCGGTTCTGCTGAATGAATGGGTGGTTTTGTAGGACTCCCAACCAAATCCCGCTGAAACATTAAAAGCATAATAGTGATTAAGGGTGCTGACCAGCCGCCAAAAACAACTTTCGCAAATCGGCGTCATCCCGGCAGGAGTTACGGCTGGATCCTGAACCAACAAATTCCCCGTCTCCCCGCAGACCGGGCAGCGCTCGCGGTTGCTACGAAACCGGGGGCTGCGGATTCCGCTGTAACGGCTGCTGAAAAACGCACTCGCGTATTCATTGGTCGTACAGGTTTCGTCGACATCATAACCAAGCATAAAACCACCCCACTTCCAAGCGTTTTAATTGATTATAGCATTGCTCACGCCCGCACTTTCGTCTGAATATTTTCAGGCACAATCTTTTTCCAAAAAATATTTCGTCCTGCCGTTAATCTGCTTTTTTTCCACCCGCACCGCCTGACGGCATAAATACAGGTCTAATTGGTTAACGATACGGCTGATAGACTTGTAATTGGGCTGTTCGTTCTTCTCTTCAAAATATAATTCTTCGATGGCTTCCCGGCTCACACCGGTTTTACCGCTTTTTTTCAGCAGATACAGCAAATTTACCTTGATGGAATCGTTACAGGAGTTAGTAATTTTGTTTTTCATGCCGCATCCTCCAAATAATAGCGTGTCCGTCCGTAAGTGGTTTTTTGGGCAGCTACCCGCACCGACTGCCGTTGCAGGTGAGCATCCAACTGAGTTACTAATCGGTATATCGCTTTTTCGGTCGGTCGCTCGCCTTTCTCGTCCTCGTAGATTTCCTCTAGCCGTTCGCGGCTGATTCCCCGCCGTCCGTTCTCAAACAGCTCGAATAGCAAATTAACCTTAATGTAGTCACTGCTGGTGTTGTTAGCCATAATCATACCCCTCATCTTTCGATTCTACGGGATGTTTTCTGCTTTGAGACAAAAAAACACCTCCGTCAAGCGAACGCAAGACAAAGGCATACTAAATACACTTCATCTTTCGAACTTGATCTTGATCGCCGGATTTAGCACCGTAGCTTTCGACCGGTTGCTGTCAGGGTCACAGGGCCGTTCCCTCTCCTGACTCTTGATGAATGAAAATATTAAATTGAATTTAGTTAGTGCAGAAAATAAAAAAACCTTCGTCGTCAGACAAAGGCAAACAATCCTCCATCTCTCGAAACTAATCGCAGGAATTAGCACCGTGACTTCCGCCCGGTTGCTGTGGGTTCAAAGGGCCAGTCCCTCACCCAACTCTTGATGACTTCTTAATTATACCATGACATATCATATAGTCAATAGGAAGCGGAACGGGCGGCATAAACACAGCATTTTATTCACAATTACACGCTTTTTGTATAGCCGAAGTTATTGCTGTGCATCCCTTTTATCAAAATAAGTTTGCACAAACAAATACGGCGCCAACAGCGCGTATGCAAGTGGCGTGAATATGAAAATCCAACTCCACTTGAATATTCTTGACTTCCCTAAAAAACAATATGTATGAACATAGATACCCGCCCAATACATTGCAATAAACAACAGCATAAAGTTCTGTTCAGCACCCAACCACCATTTGTGAATACAGTTAATCAGCAACAATACTATACTGACCAATAGCCAAATCCATAGCAATAGCAACATACAAAACCTCCTCCTGCC
>JBAXTZ010000114.1:0-3010 GCA_037129925.1 Bacillota bacterium | reverse complement strand
CAAGATAACCCCGCAGGAATGCGAAGAACCCGCGATGCGTAGAGATGCGTGTTGGGGGATTTTTTGTTTTTAAAGAGGAAATGGGATTTAGCGCCACCGCCCTGCAGGATTTTACTTATTGTTGTCGAATAGTATAGTATCACCACTGGAGGATTTTACTATAGCGGTGATTAGTATCATTTTACTAAACTTTTTCTCCGAATTCTGGCAGAATCATTTCAATGATAATGTTTTTGGAGTATAGGCAGTAATTTTTTCAAGGAGGCGACTATGCCAAATTCAGTAGTTTATAAACCCAGTCCGATTAGAGCGGCGCTATGTATGTTAATCAATCCCGGAATGCTGGTAAAAAAAGGGATGGAGCAGATGTCTTGGCCTTTTTCGTTACTGATATCGGGTGCCGCCTTTGCGCTGTTTTTTTTGCAGACCGGGTTGGATTTAATGCGGGCCGGCGAAGTGGGCTTGATGAAAGTAATTTTTTTCAGTCTGGTTGGCTTTTTATACGGTTCTCTGATAGTGGCCTTTATTGCGTTGGTAGCCTTTTTCGTAACAAAAGCGTTTGGTAATAAACACACCTTGGAGTGGACGATAGCCGCTTTCGGGCTCAGTTACAGTTCAACACTGGTCTTTGCATTTATCGGTCTCATGTTTTCGATTTTTTTCCAGTGGAATACTGCTGTCGCTTTCGGAGTGAGCGGCGTTCTATGGGCGCTAGCGCCAATGATTGCGACGGTGAAAGAAATGACCGGGGGACGGGTCTGGGTTAGTTTGGTTGTCGCGACCGTGTGCGGCGGGATACTCCTGTTTGGCTGGGCGATATTAGGTAACAGTTTGTGAGGAGGTGACCAATGCAAGAAATTAACCAAAACATTGTTCAAGAAAGCGGATTGGCAGCGCGCTTCATAGTCATTATCTGCTTTTGTTTATTCGGTATTCTGGGAACTTACAGCCTTGTTGCACAACACGGTTATTTACTCTTGGCAGTAGGCGCGCTACAGGGTTTGGTATTTGCTTTTCTGGCTATCAGGATTATGACCGCCGTTGTTTCGCTGACCAACCGGGATTTACAGCTGCAATACGGCAAGAGTTTCGCGGGCAGGGCAGTGGCTTATGGAATGGCGTACATGCTGCCGTTTGCTATATTGGCGGTAATCGCGGATCGGTTTTTACATTGGCCGGGGGTGACTTTATTTACCGCTACCGGAATTATGGCGACTGGTTCGGCTATCGGTGCCGAAATATCCAAGGCTGGAAAAGTCAAAGTCATGAATTATGTTTTACCTTCAATTATTGCCCTGATAATTTCCATAGCCTGGATGACGGTGATAATCTTCATAAACAGCATCAGCGAAATATTGCTGCAGATAATTAAATAAGGCGGTGCGGTGCTATGAAAAAAAATACTAAGTTTATGTACAGATATTTGCTTTCAATATTGACGGTTATCTTGCTGCTATGTTTTTGTATATCGCCGGTTATTGCTTACCCGAGTGCCAATGAGATTCAAGGTGTCTGGCAGGGGAAAATTGATGTCGACAACAAATACGAACAAACCGTTGTGCAGATGAAGATGGAGGTTGATGATACAAATAATATTTTAGTGACTCTTGACGGTAATAAAGGCATCGTAATCTTAAAAGGGCAATGCAGTTATTCAGGAGGAGTTTTCCACTTCCATTACGATTCTGCTGAAAATAAGGAAGGTGCGGTTACTGATTATCAGTTTGATGGCAAACTGTCATCAAACAATAGCGAAAAAACTATCAACGGTAATTTTTATCTTAAAACTAAGTACAAAACTACGGCTTCTGCTACAATGAATTATCTCTGGACAGTAAAAAAAATCCTGCCCGCAGCAACGACCGGCGCCGTTTCTGCCAATGGAGCAAAGGCTGGCGAAGACAGTAAACCGATAGTGGTATTTGATTCTTGGAATAAATCATCGGTATTCAACAATCCTGTAAAACCGACCACGTTTTCTTTGACCTTGCCGCTATTAATTACCAACATCGCCAATTATCACTGTAATTATGGGAAGGGTAAAACGCCCGGAACTATAGCTTTACAGGGACAAGATGGCAAAATATATGGTCCGTGGGCTGCTGTGGGAACACCCGGCGCGGGCGGATTTGCGAATGCCAGTTGGGAGGTTCAGCCGAATGTTGTTATTCCCGCGGGAAATTATACGGTAGTCGATTCCGATCCGGACACTTGGTCGCAAAATGATTCTTCCGGAGGCCGCGGGTTCTCGAAGATCAGCGCGACCCATGAAACGTCAGTGTCGCCGGCAAACAGTGACTTCTTTGGCATCAGCCCCGATAGTGGTGTGGGCAAGGTAATCACCGCAATCAATGCTGTCAAGGTAAATGCTGCCGGTTTTGGGTCAGTTGGAAAAATCCCGCCACCAGCTAATACGTCGCAAGCGGCCGCCGGAGTAATTATTCCTGGCCTGATAACAATTTTGTTAGGCGCTTTGCAAACTGTCGGTGGTGGCGGCTTGGGCCCGATGAAAATTACGCTAGATAATACTGTTTTGCCGCCAAGCGATTTTCTGCCGGCGGACGGAGTGATATTGACTACCCCGGCTACAGCCGGGATTGTGGAGAATGCTCCGGGAACGGCTAGTGTACCTTCACACGCCGTCGCCACAGAGTTGGTGGAAAATTCCGGGGACGATGATCTGGAGCGGCTTGCCAGATTAAAATATAAAAGCGCCGCAAAAACTGTCGCTCAAGAGCCGGTTCCACCGCCAGAAAACACCGCGGACGCTGCTTCCCAATTAGAAACAGACAGCGCGATTGCCGCCGTTGGCGATGACCGGCCGCATGCAGTAAGTCAAACTGGCGGGCAGCCAACACCAGCTTCCAGCGCTGCGAAAACTGGCGCACCATTTGTTGAAAATCACAGTCCGGTTACTGAAGCTGCCAAGGTTACCGTTACCCAGACGGTATCAATGCAGGCAGACCAGAAAAATGTGATTATGCCGATAGCGCCTGAAGCCAGCGGCCCG
>JBAXTZ010000113.1:0-3028 GCA_037129925.1 Bacillota bacterium | reverse complement strand
CTCCAAGGGCTATTTGCCGATGTCGGCGCTACTGCATTAGTTGAAGGGAATATCTGCGACCGTGGTAAGGTGCTGGTTGCTGATGATTGCGCCGCGGTGGTCTATCGAACGATTTATTCAGCGTTAAAAGATAAATTGGCTTTTGCGATATTTATAAAAAACAAACCAAATGAACTAGCCGTTAATAGCGGCAGTCTGTATTTCGATAGTTTTCGCGGCGAATGGTACCTGCGTACGGGGAATAAAGCTGGCAAAGCCGCCGGATTTAGCGTTGTCCGGCTGCAGGATATTACTAAAGCTGAATTAACCGGTCAACCGGTGAATATACCAGCGACAGAGCTGACAGCGCCAAAAAAAGTGGCGATTACTTTCCGCTATCGCCCGGAAACCCCGGACTGGGCGAGGCGCCGGGTGTTGCTGGCGTTCTCACGTTTTGAAAAGCAACCGGATAAAAGCGACGATAATTTATTGCATGTTTACTATAACGCCGAAGGCAGCGAACAGAATGATGCCTACGAGAAAATTCTCCGCACCGCCCGGTTACTTGCCCGTTGGCTAAAAGTTGTCGCGCCGGAACAGGCGCTGGAACGGCAAACAAAGACGGCACTTGAAGCATTGTGTCGCTATGAGTGATGGTTATTTCGATTAAAATACTGATGACGTGATTAAGCTTGACTCAATGGTGGAGATTCAATTATGACGCTCGAAAACTAACTGTTCATTCTTTTTCTACAACTTCTTGTATTATGCTAATTCGCTTATCGGTATATACTTCAACTATAGACAGTCACTTCACACAAATCAGTCAACTCGAACTATTGATTTGCGTGTCGTAGACATAAATATTGGAGGATATTATGCCGAAAAAAGGATTAACTGAAATTATCTGTATTATCGACAAGAGCGGATCGATGGGCGGAATCGCCAGCGACGCAATCGGCGGATTCAATACTTTCTTGCAAAATCAACGCGCTGAAGAGGGCGAGGCGCGAATGTCAGTAGTGTTGTTTGATACTACTCAGCAAATTGTCTGTATGAGTGAAGATGTTAATAAGGTAAAGGAACTGGACCGTAGCACTTATGTGCCAAATGGTATGACTGCGCTGTATGATGCTGTCGGGATGACGCTGACACAAGCCGAAACAATATATGCTAGAACCGTCGATGATCAGCGTCCGGAAAAAGTTATTGTCGCGATACTGACTGATGGCGAGGAAAACTCCAGCCGGCATTATAAGCGAGCGGCAATATTCAATCTCATTAGCAAACAGACTGAGCGTGGCTGGCAGTTTATCTATCTTGGCGCTAATCAGGATGCGTTCTCGGTCGCCGAAAGTATCGGTATCAGCAAAGAGGATGCGATGAATTTTGAGGCCGATGCTGCGGGGATTAAAGAAGCTTGGTGTAAGCTTTCGGTGAGCGCGTCTGCGTTCCGTAAATTTGGGAAATAAACTTAGCTAATGTAATCAACAACGCCGTCCAAACCGCTATTAGTTGGTTGGATGGCGTTGTTTTTTTTGCGGAATAGCGATCAACTGTCAAGGCAGGATATAGTATTATAAAAACTGCGCTAATATGGCGAGTTATCATAACACAATATTAAAACTATTTGTTTCGCGATTGTTTTCATGCTATACTGATTATCAAAATGAGGTGTTTATCATGGTGCAAAGAAAACAGTACATCGAAAAGCTGATAAAAATGAAAGACAAAAAAATCATCAAGGTAGTTACCGGCGTCCGTCGTTGCGGAAAGTCCACGTTGCTGGTTATGTTTCGCGCTTACTTGAAACAATGTGGCGTAGAAGACAATCAGATTATCTCGGTGAACTTTGAAGACTTAGCTTGCGAACCGCTACTGGACTATAAGAAGCTTCATGAGTATGTCACAGACCGGCTTATTCCCGGCAAAATGACCTATGTGTTTTTGGATGAAATACAGAATGTGCCACAATTTCAGAAAGCGGTCGATAGCTTGTTTATCAAGGACGATGTGGATGTTTATATCACAGGGTCAAACGCGCAGATGCTTTCCGGCGAGCTGGCCACTTTGCTTTCCGGCAGATATATCGAGATCAGTATGTTGCCCCTGTCTTTTGCGGAATATTATGAAATGGTTGGCGGAGATAAACGGCAGGCTTGGAATGGCTATTTCAAAAACGGGGGTTTCCCTTATCTCGCAACAATTGAAGATGAGGATATTCGCCGGGATTATCTGCTGGGTATTTATAATAGCGTTTTGCTCAAGGATGTCGTTGCCAGAAAACGAATTAGTGACATCCCGCTACTGGAAAGCGTTATAAAATTTCTTTTTGCTAATATCGGCAGTATCGTATCGGCAAAGAAAATTGCCGACAGCTTGACATCTTATGGGCGAAAAACAACTTCGGTAACAGTTGAAAATTATATCGATGCGCTTACCGGAGCGTTTGTTCTATATAAGACTGGCAGATATGATGTTAAGGGTAAACAGCATCTGAAATCACTTGAAAAATATTATCTTGTGGATGTTGGTCTGCGCCGTATGCTACTAGGTGATAAAAACGCTGACATTGGTCATATTCTCGAAAATATCGTCTATCTTGAGCTTCGCCGGCGTGGATACACGGTCGACATCGGTAAGATCGACGATAAAGAAATCGATTTTATCGCAGAAATAGGCGGTGATAAAGTTTACTATCAGGTCGCAGCAAGCGTTATCGATCCCGCTACCTTTGAACGAGAGATTGCGCCGCTAAAAAAAGTAAACGACCACTATCCTAAATTTATAATATCAATGGATGAACTTACAATGAGTGATGAGGGTATCAAACAAATCAATGTTATTGATTTTTTGCTTGAAGGATATTAACAGTATGTTTGAATTAGGTGCCGCCTGCGGGCGGCTTTTCTTTTGGTCGGATAATGCCATACCTTTGGGCGGTGAGTTTGATACAATGAGGTTAATGGTGGGAGGCGCTATGAGTAAAAGACGTATTAATAAATTACGCGCCGGGGTAATGACTTACGGTGCTGGATTTGGTAGAGCT
>JBAXTZ010000112.1:0-3049 GCA_037129925.1 Bacillota bacterium | reverse complement strand
TTCGGTGACGCGATGAAGAAGAAAGACGGCACGCTTGCAAAGGACGGATTCGATGCGTTGACTGATTATGATATGAACAAAGACGGGAAGATCGATGCCGACGATGATATTTATTCAAAACTGAAAGTCTGGGTAGACGCCAACGGCGATGGTATAACTGATGCCGGAGAACTAAAAACGCTGGCGGAGTTAGGAATCAAGCAGCTGAATCTGGGCAATACTGTAGTAAACGGCGCAGATCAGCCAACCGGGGAGGCGGTTCGCAAGCAAGGGACGTTTGTTTGGGAAAACGGCAGTCAATCGGCGCTTAATGCTTATGCGCTTTCTCGGGACGCGGTTGATTCCAAAGAAACCGAGCTTCTGCCGGTGCCGGACGACGTGAAGGCACTCCCGGATGTGCGCGGTTGGGGGAATGTACATTCGCTGCAGCAGGCGATGGTTCGGGATGCCAGCGGTGAGTTAAAAGCGCTGGTGGTTAGTTTTGCCAATGCTACCGGGATTACAGAACGTGAGCAGCTGACGGAAAAGATCATGCTGAAATGGTGCGGAGCCGACAAAGTTGATCCGAACAGCCGCGGCGGATGCTTTGACGCGCGCCAGCTGGCGGCGTTGGAAAAATTATTTGGTGAACCGTATCTGGGCGGACATGGCGCAAATCCTAATCAATATCAAGCACCGATTTTGAAGGAAATATACAGCAAATTAGCCGATGAGCTGTATTGCGAGCTGCTGACGAAAACCACGGCGTTGCAATTTATCATCCAGCCAACCGTTGACATCAACGGCAAAACGATCGGCTACAATCTCGACTATGCCAAACAAATGCTGGACGGAATAATCGCTATCGACCAGAACGCCGGGCTGGAACTGCTCGGGAACTACTGGCGGGTGTGCAAGGCGTATGGATATGCCGATGCGACAAATACTGATTGCAAAAAATATGTTGACTTTTACAACGGCTACTATGCAAAAGGCGGCGATTACTTGGTAGCGTTGTTTTCAGCTGCCGCCGGAAATGGAAAAATGTTCAGCGACAATGGATATAATGTAATTTACGGTACAGAAGCGAACATCGATGTCGTCTACGGAACTGCAAAAAACGATGTAATATTTGGACTGGGAGGCGGCGATCAGCTCTACGGTTTTGACGGTGATGATATTTTGGTAGGTGGCGATGGCGACGATATAATGATCGGAGCGGTAGGAAACGACATTATATGTGGCGGAGATGGTGACGACACCGCCTCAGGCGGTATCGGGAATGACAAACTCTATGGCGGGGCCGGAAACGATACTTTAGCCGGTGATAACGGCGACGATTACATCGAAGGCGGAATCGGCGATGACGATATCCGCGGCGGTCTCGGTAACGATATTCTTTACGGCAACAGCGGCGCGGACATTATACGAGGTGGAAAAGGCGCCGATATGATGTACGGCGGCAGCGGCTCCGATCAGTATCTGTTTGCGACCGGCGACGGTGCAGATGTTATCAGCGAATATGACGACACTGGCACCGATGTCGATACGGCGGTATTCGATGTAACCCGTGAAGAACTGTTGATTAGCCACGAAGGCAACGATGTCGTGATCCGTTATGGAAATTCCGATAAGATTGCCATCAGGGACTGGTATGCGTCCGAGTCGAATCAAATTGAAGAATTCCACACCAGCGACGGCTACCTGTTGCTAAAAAGCAACATTGATACCATGATACAGACGATGGCAGCGTTTGAAAAAAATAACGGGATGAGCTGGCAGACAGCGCTGACCGAACGCACTTCTGAAACACAGACGATACTCAACCAGTTTTGGGTAAAAGAGTAAGAATCGAGGAGAGAAAAATGTTGATCAAAAAATATTCGAATAGCTTGAGCAAAACAATAGCCGCAGCCACAAAAAAAGGAGCAGCAGCATGCCTGGCATTGTGTTTGCTGTCTCCAACAGCAGCCGAAGCAACGCCGCAGAACGGAAATATTGTCGGCGGACAGGGAGTGATCGAACAAACTTCACCGGTCGACATGAAAATAACCCAGACAACCGCCAGAATGGCAATTGACTGGAATGCTTTCGACATCGGTGCAAACGAAAAGGTTACTTTCTTGCAACCAGGCAGCGATTCAGCGGTGTTAAACCGGGTTACCGGCGGTGGCGCGTCGCTGATCGCGGGCAAACTCAACGCGAATGGCAGTATATATTTTGTAAACCCCAACGGAATAAATTTTGCTGCCGGTTCGGCTGTCGAAGCAGGCAGTATGCTTGCGACTACCGGAAATGTTGATCCGCTAAATTTTATGCAGGGATTAGTCAATATCGGCGCGGGGAATTCGATAATTGTCAATAGCGGGGCAATTACCGCGAATAATGGTTCGGTGCAACTCATCGGCGCGACAGAAATTCAGAACAATGGAACGATTATGTCCAGAACGGTAGCGGACGGTGGCGTAGTGATCTTGTCCGCTTCGAATATTATCAGCAATTCCGGAAAGATTGACGCATCGGCGACCAGCAAGGGCAAAGGCGGTTCAGTAATAATTACGTCCGACGGTGTTGTAAATCTGAGTAATGGTTCGATCTATGCTAACGGCGGTATAGTTTCAGGCGCTGGTGGAAACCTTTCCATCACTGCAAAAGGAAATATTTCACAGTCCGCTGATTCCGGGATATTTCTCGGCAAGGGCGGAACAGGATCATTTGATGCCGGTACCGGGGACGTTGTATTGAACAGCAAAAACAACTCGTTTGACGGAACGATAAAAATTACCGGAAACAATGTTGATTTGTTTTCGAAAACCGGTTATGTGATTGGCACAAATAAAATCAGCGGTAATTTAACGCTTGGCACGGAAATGGGTGCTGTTACGCAAAACACCGCGATTCTGTTGAAAACCGGAAAGACAGCTACGCTGAACGCCGGGAAAGGTTCTATTTCGCTGATTGAACCGAGAAACAAGCTGTCAAAAATAATTGCCAACGGCGGTAACGTTGCGGTCAGAAGCGATAGTACGATTAATATGGGAGCGTCTAATGTGACCGGACAATTATCACT
>JBAXTZ010000111.1:0-3061 GCA_037129925.1 Bacillota bacterium | reverse complement strand
TTCCTGTTTGCCTTAAATCTCGGAGGCGGTTGCGCTCGCGCGCCTTACTTTTTTCTTGATAAAAAAGGTAAGCAAAAAATCAAGCGCCGTATTCCGGGCAAACTTATTCTAAGGCTCACGCGCTACTGGCGGCAAACTCGGAAGTACTCAAGACGCGCATTGAGTGCTTCCTCAAACACGCCGCCAGTTTAACGCGCATTTCGCCTAGAATAAGTAATGCCCTGCATAATGCGCTGGTTAGAACCACGATGATATGTAAATATTGCGACGTATTCCGACTGCGCATTACGCAAGGCAACTAGAGATTGTAGGCGAAAGGCGCCTAAGACAACGGTACTGTTTGAGGGAGGCTCTCAATGTAACAGTCTTGAGTGACTCCCGAGTTTACCGTTGTCTTGTGTCTGAGCCGTACAAGCTCTTTGCCTGTAGTACCGCGCTTGACTTTTTGCCTGCTTTTTCAAATTAAAAACTGTAGGGGCGCACCTCTGTGTGCGCCCTTCTTCGTAAAAGCGTTAGCGTTGACCCGCACGCGCGGAATAATAATTGTAATTATAGCATAACTTTAACGCTTTGCGACAAATTCACCGCTACTACCGGAAGTAGCAGAGTTATTCTTGTCTGAGTTTAATCACCGACATTCCCGCGAAATTGTTGTAGACTACGTTTGGTTGAAGTTTAATGTTTGAATTAGGATCGATCGGATTAAGCTGATTTAGAACATCAGCCGACAACCGGTTTTTTATCGACGGGTCAATCTCGATAGCCTTATTAATATCATTAATGGCTGCTTGTTTATTGGCACCGGACAATTGAACCAATCCCCGGTTGAGATAGGCTTCGGCATAATTGGGATTGAGCTCAATCGCTTTGCTGTAGTCGGCAATTGCTTCAGCCGTTCGTCCGTTGCTGTTAAGCGCGTTGCCGCGCACAAAGTAATCGACGAAATCGGTCGGTTCCGGCATTGTTACAACACCGGTTACACTGGTTGCTCCAACAACTTGTGTACCGCCCTGTGTCGAGCTGCTAATTACCGAATCCTTCGGCGCTACTATACCTTCGCCGCTCAATCCGGTTCCCGGCTCGTTTGTATCCGTGGGCGTTGCAGTTGCCGGTTGTTGACCAGCCGGCGCGCCGTAGGCATTGGTGGTCGTGGTGACTAATCCGGCAGCGAGTGGGGTACCACTCGTGTATGCGGCGCTTCCGCCATTAGCTCCTGTGGCTGGTGTCGCTGGTGCTGCCGCTGCCGGAGCGGTGGTTGTTTGGTTGGTAGTTTGTTTTTGGTTGGCGGTATTATTGCTGTTTTTGTTTTGGTTGGCGGCGGCGTTAATTGCCGCTTGCCGCGCTTGCTCGGCAGCGATTTCTTCCGCGGTCGGGCCGGGTACCGCTGTGACAGTAAGGATTCCATCTACATCGGTAATTGTGTAATTGACCGCAGTTCCGTCAACGGCAAAAATCGTATGTTTTCCAACTGTTGCCGCGCTTCCGGTCGTGGTGTTCATGGAGAATCCACTTACAACTGCCGAAGTATCGTTATATTGCAAACCAGAGTAAGTAGCGGTCAACAACGGATCTGCAGCTCCGTAGACTTTTGACTTGTCGTCAGCCGCAATCGTCAATGCCGCCTTAGCAACATCCAGCGTTCCGTTAACGTCGGCAACGTCATAGTTGAACGCTGTTCCACCTTCGGCAACAATGTCATGCGTTCCAAATGTTGCTGCTGCGCCAGTTACGGTACTCATGGAGAATCCGCTTACGACTGCTGAAGTATCGGAATATTGTAGACCGGAGTAAGTCGCTGTTAAAATTGGGTCAGCTGCGCCATAAACTTTACTTTGATTATCAGCGGTAATAGTCAACGCCGCTTTGGAGACATCTAATGTACCGTCAACATCAGTGATTGAGTAATTGAGCGCTGTTCCACCCGAGGCAACAATGTCATGCGTTCCAAATGTCGCTGCTGCGCCGGTTACGGTGCTCATGCCAAAACCGGTAACGACACTAGAGGTATCGCTGTATTGCAGACCAGAGTATGTCGCCGTCAATACCGGGTCAGCTGCGCCATAGACTTTGCTTTGATTATCAGCGGTGATAGTCAATCCGGCTTTGGAGACATCCAGTGTTCCGTTGACATCGGTAACGTCATAGTTGAACGCTGTTCCACCTGAGGCAACAATGTCATGTGTTCCAAATGTCGCTGCTGCGCCGGTTACGGTGCTCATGCCAAAACCGGTAACGACACTAGAGGTATCGCTGTATTGCAGACCAGAGTATGTCGCCGTCAATGTTGGGTCGGCTGCGCCATAGACTTTGCTTTGATTGTCAGCGGTGATTGTCAATGCAGCTTTGGAGACATCCAGCGTTCCGTCCACATCGGTGATTGAGTAATTGAGCGCTGTTCCGCCGCTGGCTGTTATGTCATGCGTTCCAAATGTCGCTGCCGCGCCGGTTACAGTAGACATTCCAAAACCAGTTACTACTGCTGCTGTGTCATTGTATTGCAAACCGGAATATGTCGCGGTCAATACCGGGTCAGTTGCGCCATAGACTTTTGACTTATCGTCAGCAGTAATCGTCAATGCCGCCTTAGCAACATCCAATGTACCGTCAACATCAGTGATTGAGTAATTGAGCGCTGTTCCGCCTGAGGCAACAATGTCATGCGTTCCAAATGTTGCTGCCGCGCCGGTAACGGTACTCATACCAAAACCGGAAACGACACTAGAGGTATCTGTGTATTGCAAACCAGAGTATGTCGCCGTCAACGTTGGGTCAGCTGCGCCATAAACTTTGCTCTGGTTATCAGCTGTAATCGTTAACGCCGCTTTGGCAACATCCAAGGTTCCGTCCACATCAGTGATTGTGTAGTTCAGTGCCGTTCCGCCCTCGGCAACAATATCATGCGTTCCAAATGTCGCTGCTGCGCCGGTAACGGTACTCATTCCAAATCCGCTTACGACTGCTGAAGTATCGGTGTATTGCAGACCAGTATAAGTCGCGGTCAATGTCGGGTCGGCTGCGCCATAGACTTTGCTTTGATTGTCAGCGGTGATTGTCAATGCAG
>JBAXTZ010000110.1:0-3176 GCA_037129925.1 Bacillota bacterium | reverse complement strand
AACTTCCTGCCAGCGCGAAAACGCCTCATGTAGCGGCGTGTAAAAACAACAATCCCGCAAATTGACATCCAACCCTAATCCAATAAGATACTGCATCATCGCATAGCTACAATTACAACTACAGGCATAATGCAAAAGATTACCATGCAAATAGTTCTTCATGTAGATATAGGCACCAGATTCAACCATCAGTTTGAAACCTTCAATATCATTGTTTTTTATTGCATCAAGTAATATTTGCGCTTTCAGTGCCAACTCATATATTTTCTCGACCGACTCGCACTCTAACCCGGAATCCCGGTGCAACAGCCAGAAATTGTATGTGAATTTTCCAAGCTCAGCCGTTTCTTCTTCCAAACAAACTTGCAAACCCAATCCTTGCACGCCGCGCTCATAAATAATTCGACTAATCATCCCAAGATACTCATCTAAGGCACCACGATAATCGGCGATTTTAAGTAATGCGAGAACAGAACGAACCGACTCGTTTTCTTCAATATAGCTATCAACGTGCAAATCCCAAGAAACAATTTTCCGTTGCAACAATTCAACATCCATATTATTAATCCGCTCAACGGTAGCTTGCAACCTTTTTAGAAACTCGTCTTGATTCGTCTCCAATATTTCGGCACAATGATTTTTCATTAGACAATCAATTGGATTGATTAACTCGTGTTCCGAAAAAGAATAACCATAGCCAACTAAACAAATCAAAACCGTAGCAGCCAGCTCATCCAGAGCATCTTCAAATTCTCTTGCCATTTCCACGCACCTCGATTATTTATAGTTTTTTTACACACGCTTTTCTGAGCCACTCTATTTTAACAACCCTATCGCCCAAAGGTGTGTCATTATCTGACCGAAAATATTAAAGCCGCCCGATTAGGGCGGCAAAACTAATTCGTCTCATAGTTAATAATTTATAGCTGACTCATCACATCCAATATCCGCACCATCGCCAACGTATCCATCTTACAATACGCCAACAAATTCCTCCGAATCGTGTTCCGTTCGCCGCTATCCGGCTCCAAAACCATCCGCAACCATTCATTCGGAGCAGCGCCGCCGTCAGCTATTTCCAGCGAGTCGTAGCTCAACTCCGGCACCATCGCCGGTAGCACTTTCTTAATCGAACTACTCCCGTGAAACCCATAGTGGCAAATCGCCCGTTGCTTAAACGGCTTCATCAAATCAACTACTCTAGCCAAAACCAAATTAGTTTGCAAAGAATATTCCGGAAAAGCCGCACTAATATCGCGCAAAATCCGCTTTTCAAAACTCTGATTCCAGACCAAAACATGACCAGACACTGGCAGAACCGCCAACAGTTCATTAATAAAATCACGCTGCGGATTAACTACGCCGTCCGCCAGATATTCATAATGTTCCAATTCTCCGCCCGGTTGCCGCAGGACGTGCAGCGAAAACTGAAACGGCAGTTGTTGATAGGGACTGGTACCGTCATATAACGGCACCGCGACACTAGCAGTCTCAAAATCCATAAACGCCCGCGGATAGTCCAGCTCAGCGATAAATTTTTCCACAGCAGCGCCATCAACCAGAATAGATTGGTCAACCCAGACCAATTTTTGCAACTGATATTTTTCCGTAAGTAACTCGTCCGGTACATCCTCCATGCGAACAATTCCATCATAATACATTTGAAACTGTTTTTTCTTGCGCATCCCTGAGAAATCGAACACTGACGGAAACGGGATATGTTTCCAACAATACTGGTCAAAATCACAACCACCACTACAATGCTCGCCAATATCCATAACTGGCTCCGACTGTAATAATAACCCCTTTAGTTCAGTAGCTTTTGTTGCAAGCTCATCTTGAAGCTCATTCGCTTTATCAGTAACATCCGTGACCGCAAACAACTCGTGAACATCAATAGCGCCATTTCGGACATATTTACTATTAATATGCATGATTGAAACACGACCAACATTCAATCCGCAATTTCTAAGAATATACGCCTGATAAGCTGCATCTTGAATATAGTCCTCACGCTCACCAGTTGCAGCCGATTTTACTTCGTATATCTCCCATCCATCACCAACACGACGCAAAATATCCACGCGACAGTACAATTCATTGAAGCAAAACGCCGGTTCATACAAAACAGTTGCGCCATCAGCAATAAGTTGTTGCGTCCGCGCCAGCGTCTCACTAAGCCGCATTCGCTCAAATTCTACAAGCTCACCGCCCGGGAAATAACCGCGCGCCAACTCGCCAACAGCTGTTCCGGAAATCGCCCGACTCATATCCAAATCCGGATTGCGCAACTCCGGTCGGTTAAAATGCAACCACAAACATTTGTGGCATTTCAGTCCGCGAATAAACGATGATTTTGACAGCATTAAGTCACCTCAAATATTTTGACTATACTATATTCGCTAAATTGGCTGTTTATTCCTGCCGCTGTTCAAACTAATCAAGTGACCTTCTGCAGGCCGTCAATAAATCCCGCCGTATCCATCCAGCCCTCGCGCAAATAAGCCGCCTGACATTCAGTTGCCTTTTCTGCACTATAATCCAACATCTGTAACTGCTCAAGAAACTCACTCGAACATAGCCATTCTTCACCGGCAAAGTTATTCCAAAAACGAAGCAACAGCGTTTTGTTCAAAACAATCCAAGAATACAATTCTTTAAAGGAAGTAGATTCTTCTTCGACTGAAGCATTCAAAGTAATGGGTTCATCAGCAATAGAAACCTCAATTCGTCGCCACTTTTCATCGTTATTGTTTTTAACTAAAACCGTCAGATAAGGTTGTTGACCGCGCAATTTCGACTTCAGCAGTATCCGCAGATTTGCTATTCCAGTAGTCCGCACTCCAAAAGTAATATCGTCCTGAAACTGAGCTTTCGGCACATCCCGGCGTTTATCCGGACCAACACCCTTATTACTGATTGGTAGCTCTGGGCGGTCAAGACAATAGTCAGTACAGCCGCAAGCGCTCTTAAACCAAACATTGCATAGCTTACAGTAAAACGAGTCATGCCGACTACTATAGCGCCAGTTCTTTTGATGGCCACAAATACAAAGCTCCGTCAAATCGCATCTTTCAGCTTGCGCCAAATCCTCCCAAGGAACAGAAAAAGCCCGCCTAGTAGCTCTACCAAATCCAGCACCGTAAGTCATTACCCCGGCGCGTAATTTATTAATA
>JBAXTZ010000011.1:0-83582 GCA_037129925.1 Bacillota bacterium | reverse complement strand
CATCGATTTTTACGTTGGAAAACGTGCTGTTGCGGTGAACGACTTTGCCTTTGTCATTAGTGTACGAGGTGACGCAGACCAGCGACTTGGCTTGAGGGATTTCCATTGCTGCCATGATTTTTGCTCCTTTCGAAAAATTTTCTTGGCGGAGATTTTTATCTCTGCTATATATAATGCAAAAAGAGTGTGGTTTTAAACCCTACGGACACAAAAAAAGCCCGCCGAAGCGGACTGATGCAGGATAAACAGTTGTAATGTCGAATTGTATATTTGTAAAATCTCCGCATCTGTGCACGCGGATAATATGATTGGAGCAAAAATGAGCGACACCAGCTAGGTTTTGTTGAAACGTGGCGTTGGATATGTGATTAAGACAGGCTTGCAAGTCTCACCCGCCGCGTGCGCCGCCGTATCTGTGCGAATTTATCCTGATAACTAAAAAAATAAAACCATATTTGGAGGAAACATGCTGCACAAAATGTTATCGATAATGGTTAAATTTGCTCGGATGCAATATTCGCAATTGGATTCCATTGATTTGGATATGCTGATCGAACTGGAGAAACTGGTAATAAAATACCGGAACATCCGTAAAGATTATAACTTATAAATAAGTAGCAAGGTATAGAAAAACCGGCTTAATTGCCGGTTTTTTGCTGTATATTTCTACTATTTATTTTTGGCGTTGCTCCCGCGTTGCTCTAAAATAAGTAAGGGTTATAGCGCTTATAACGCTATAACCCTATAATTTCATTGGCCTGCCCGGGAGGATTCGAACCTCCGACCTCTTGGTTCGTAGCCAAGCGCTCTATCCAGCTGAGCTACGGGCAGTTAAGTGAACGAAACGTATTATAGCATTGTTCTAGCTGGTACGCAAGAGGGGGAGTGCGATTTTCGCGGAAATCTAAGCTATGCGTGGACTTCCATTTCGCGTGATGCGACAATATCTACGCCTAGACCGAGGACATTTTCGCAGATTACTTGTCCTTCAACTATCGGCGCTTTAACTGTAACCCCAGCCAAGTACCGGGCGGCTGCCATGACTTTGCCTTTTGGCAGGGCGGCTTTAGATACAACTGGCAACAGTGGTAGCGCGCCGTTTTCTACGCGCACTGTTGTTGTTAGCATTCGTTCGGGATTGGTCATTTCTTTGATGGCGTAATTTTTACCGCGTGGGCAAGTGAAACCGCCTAGCACTTCGAGATCGATAATGCCGCCGTTGTTTCCGTAATTAAACGAAACTTCGCCTAAACAGCCCAGCGGGCAAACGATGCAGTTCATTTTTTTGAGTTGCTTCATTTTATTTCACCTCTTCTTTTACGCTGACCGTAATCGATCCGCTTGCGGAGCAGGCTTTTTCGTAGGGAACACTGACGGCGATCATTTCGCTTGGTTTAGCCACCGCTTCTTTTTTGCTGGCTAATAATATTTCCCCGTCGCGTACTTCGACAGTAATTTTAACCATCGGCTGGGTGACGCGCATAAATAGTTTTACCGGTTCATTTACACAGTCGCGCACAGTTACTGTTTGCGGCACGACTGTGCGAATGGCATTGCCTGGTTCGACTGCGATTTCGCGTGAGAAACCGCACATTGTGCCGGCGGCATATTTTGCCGCGTATTTTCCGGCAATCTCACCTTCCTCAGAAACGAAATCGACCAAATCATGAACGTGAACAACGTTACCGGCAGCAAATACTCCCGGCAACTTTGTCTCGCGGCATTGATCAACGAGTGGACCGTTAGTAAGTCTGTGCAACGGAATTCCGGCTCCGGTTGACAACTCGTTTTCGGGAATTAACCCCACTGAAAGCAACAGACAGTCACAAGGGATGTCAAATTCAGTACCGGGAATCGGACAAAACTTTTCGTCTACTTTGGCGCAGCTAATTTTTTCAATACGCTCCACACCGTGAATTTTGGTGATGGTATGCCCCAGATGTAAGGGGATGTCGTAGTCGTCCAGACATTGCACAATGTTGCGGGTCAGTCCATTGCTAAAGGGCATTAACTCCAAACAAGCGTGGACTTTTGCGCCTTCGAGGCTCATGCGTCTGGCCATTATCAAACCAATGTCGCCCGAACCAAGGATTACGACGTTTTTCCCGGGTATATAACCTTCCATATTAACCATGCGTTGGGCAGCACCTGCGGTCAACACGCCCGCCGGGCGTGTGCCGGGGATGCGGATGGCGCCGCGAGTGCGTTCGCGACAGCCCATGGTCAGAATTATCGCTTTAGTGTTGATGTGCATTATGCCATTTTCTGGATTACAAGCGACAACTATTTTTTCAGCGCCGTCAGCTACTGAAAGAACCATGGTGTCAAGCATGATTTCTATCTGTGAAATCCCTTCGACCATTTTTATGTAACGATGCGCGTAGCCCGGTCCGGTTAATTCTTCTTTGAAAGTGTGCAGTCCAAAACCGTTATGAATACACTGTTGCAAAATACCGCCCATTTCACGATCGCGTTCGATAACGAGAATCCTGGTGGCGCCATTTTCGGCGGCGCTTTTTGCGGCAGCAAGACCGGCTGGCCCGCCGCCAACGATTACTATCTCATAATTAAGGTTCATATCAACTCACCTCGCCGGCTGGGATTTTATCAAAAAACAAAGTGCTGTTTTCGGCATCTTTTTTTATTTCAGTGATTGGTACGTTAAGTTCACGGGCCAATATTTGAACGACCCGCGGTCCGCAAAAACCGCCTTGACAGCGTCCCATTCCGGCGCGCACGCGCCGTTTTACTCCGTCGACGGTGCGAGCGCCGACTGGACTATGAATGGCATCGAGAATTTCGCCCTCGGTGATTGTTTCACAGCGGCAAACTACGCGTCCATAAAGCGGATTTTCTTCAATTAATTTTGATTTTTCCAAATCGCTCATTTCTTTGAAAACGACTTTTCTAGGATTGCGTGGTTGAAAATCGGCTCTAAGTGTTAACGGGCAACCTTGTTCGCGAAGGATGTGGACAACTTTTTCAGCTACTGCCGGTGCGGCTGAAAGACCGGGTGATTGGATGCCGGCGGCGTGAATTAACCCGCCGATATTCGAAGCCCGGATGATGAAATCGCCGTTGCCGTCGGCGGCAGCCCGTAACCCGGCAAAATTAGTTATCGCGCCTTGCAACGGAATGTCCGGGTAGAGTTTTCGTGCGCCGCTAATAATCTCGGCGAAGCCGGCTAGCGAAGTTGAAACATCAGTTTTATCATCAATGTTCAAGGCATCCGGTCCAATAAACACGTTGCCGTGAGTGGTCGGCGAAACTAAAATCCCTTTAGATAATTTTGTCGGACAGGGGAAGATTGGCGTATTTACAAAACCCGACACTGAAGTGTCAAACAAAATATATTCACCCTTGCGCGGCTTGATAGTAAATGAATCATCTCCGGCATATTTGCTTATCTCATCGGCGTATAGTCCGGCTGCGTTAATGATATAGTTGGTAGCAATAACGCCGCGGTTGGTTTGCACTGCCGAGATTTTTTCGTTTGTCTTTATAAAACCGGTAACAGCTGTGTCAGTGAAAATTTTCACACCGTTACGAACGGCGTTTTCGCCAAACGCCAGCGCCACCCCAAACGGCCACATGATTCCACCGGTCGGTGCCCAGAGCGCACAGATAACGTTGTCGGTAAGGTTAGGCTCTTTGGCCAGAACTTGTTCTCTGGTCCATAGTTCGGTAGGTACGCCATTTTGAGTGGCTCGCTCACGCAAATTGTGCATGCTTTCACATTCTTCGTCAGTTGTTGCAACAATCAACGCTCCAGGCCAATCAATCGGCAATTCCAAATCGTCTTGTAGCTCACGATACAACTTGTTACCGCGAACATTTAGAATAGCTTTTAGCGAACCGGGTTCAGGGTCATAACCGGCATGACAGATACCACTATTGGCTTTGGTGCTTCCGGCTGCCAACTCCGGGTTGCTTTCCAAAACAACCACTGCTAATGCGTATTTGGACAATTCCCGGGCGATTGCCAAGCCGGTTATTCCGCCGCCGATAATTACAATATCAGCTTGTGTAGGTAGCATAGGATCTCCTTTCAACAATAAGGTTGTTCATATAATTAACTATTATACAATATTATTCTTTGGCTAAAAACGTTTTTGTGCGATATTCTTTTCTAGCGCCATATATTTTTAAAAGTGGCGCAATTTCGTCACTGGCAAATTGATAATCCGGATAGTACTCGAGAACTTTATTTTTGGCAGCCAGAATATCATAGTACATATCCCATTTGGCTTTTTTAAGTTGTTCGCCACCTAATCTAATCAGGTACGCTGGATGAAAAGTGGCGATGATGTTGACACCAAAGCGATTGGTTAGCCACTTGCCGCGTTCCTGAGTGATTTTTAAGTCTTTGTCGCCAAAAAACTTTAACGAGACACTGCCAAGGCATAAGATGACTTTTGGTCGTATGATTTCAATTTCTTTAGCAAGCCATTTTGAACCACAAAACAGGCCTTCATCTAAAGTTGGGGTGCGGTTCTTCAACGGCCGGCATTTTACGACGTTAGAAGTGTAAATGCGGTCCCGAGTTATTTTGGCGCTCCATAGAGCTTTGTCAAGCAGTTGACCGGATTTACCAACTAATGGCACGCCGTATTCATCCTCGACACCGCCAGGCCCCTCGGCAATCAACATTAGCGGGCTGGTTACAGAACCATTAAATGACGTGGGCGCGATACAGTCCTCACGCAGCAAACATTGACGACAACTTAGTAATTCTTCTTCTAACTCATAAATACTGGAATTTGTCGATTCTTCCGATTGCCAAAGTGGATATTTATAATAGTCAGACATGGTTACCTCAGTTCGCAGTTTGCAATTATTATAGCCTACAATTCGCTGAATATCCCATAATATTTTTGTTGGATTTTGTATTGGACTGCCGATTATCAAATTGATGATATGAACGGAGCGATAAGTTGCAAATAATCGCCAGCTGTAATATACTAGTTGGGATTTTTGTTAGGCGGTACTTTTATGATAGATATTAGAGTGGTTCGGGAAAATCCGGAGTTGATACAAGCGGCTTTAAAAAACCGTAATAGCAATATTAGGCTGGAAGAGTTCATCGGACAAGATGTTGTTCGCCGTGAGTTGCTGCAACAAGTCGAGCAACTTAAAGCGCGGCGCAATAATGTATCCGGGGAAATCAGCAAAATGAAAAAGGCTGGTCAAGACGCAACGGAAATAATTTCCGAAATGCGTGTCGTCGGGGATGAAATCGCAGCGTTGGATGCTCAAATTCGTGCGGTTGAAAGTTCGTTAGATGACTTCTTGTTAACGACCCCCAATTGCCCGCATTCCTCGGTTCCCGTTGGCACCAGCGACCAAGATAATTTAGAAATAAAACGTGTTGGTATAATACGAGAATTTGATTTTGCGCCGAAACCACACTGGGAAATTGGCGAACAGCTAGGAATATTAGACTTTGAGCGAGGCGGAAAAGTGACCGGCGCGCGATTCACTTTTTGTGTGGGTTTAGGAGCCCGGCTAGAACGAGCGCTAATAAATTTTATGATGGATTTACATTCACGGGAACATGGCTATACGGAAATGTTCCCGCCATTTGTTGCCAACGCCGATAGTATGCGTGGCACCGGACAGTTGCCGAAATTTGCCGAAGATATGTTTAAGTTGGAAGGATTAGATTATTATCTTATTCCGACTGCGGAAGTTCCGGTTACTAATTTTCATCGCGATGAAACATTAGCCGTAACTGAGCTGCCGAAGTGCTATTGCGCGTATAGCGCATGCTTCCGTTCCGAAGCTGGGTCAGCCGGACGAGATACGCGCGGTTATTTTCGGCAGCATCAATTTAATAAAGTCGAATTGGTGAAATTCACGACTCCGGAAAATTCCTACGAAGAATTAGAAAAGCTGACGCTGAATGCTGAGGCTGTTTTGGAAAAGTTAGGACTGCCGTTTCGACGAGTGCTACTGTGTAGTGGCGACATGGGTTTTGCAGCAGCGAAAACTTATGATCTGGAAGTTTGGTTGCCGAGTATCAGCAGTTTTCGTGAGATTTCATCCTGTTCAAATTTCGAAGATTTCCAAGCCCGCCGAATGAACACTAGGTTTAAGCGCGATATCAAAGCAAAACCTGAATATGTGCATACCTTAAATGGTTCCGGTATTGCAATTGGTCGAACGGTTATTGCAATTCTGGAAAACTATCAACAGGCCGATGGGTCGGTTATTGTCCCGGAAGCGTTGCGTCCGTATATGGGCGTTGATGTTATAAATTAGTTAGTGCGGCTATAGCCGTGAAATCAGGAGGAAAAAATGATCAAGTACGCAGAGGGTATCGCAAACATCAATTTTACCGGTAATATGGTAAAACTGGACTATGCAGTTCAAGAACACACTGTTCCGTCTCAAGACGGCAAGCCGGTGCTCAGCCTCAGTCAGCGAATCGTAATGCCGTTGGAGGCTTTTGTACAAGGGTTTCAACTGCAGGAGCAGTTAATTGCTCAACTTATCGAACGTGGTGTTGTCGCTCGGGCGCCTGAAGGCGTGGCAACAACAGCCATCGCCCATGAACCGGTCGAAATCGAAGCTGACTAGTTTTGCAAAATCAGGAGCGATTGGTAATCCAATCGCTCCTTTGTTTTACTTGTAGTGATTAGAAGGTGGAGATAACGATTTAATGATAGACAAAAAGAAAATTCAAATGTTTCATCAAGGTGAAAATTTTAGCATATACGAGTGGATGGGGGCGCATCCGGCGACTGAATTCGGACTATCAGGGTTCCGTTTCACGGTTTGGGCGCCGCACGCCGCGAAAGTCAAAGTGATTTTGTCGGATTGGGGGGCTAATTCGCATCACGACCTCGAAAAGCTTACTTATGGTGTGTGGTCGGCGTTTGTTGCTCATGCTGGTTGCGGACTGAAATATTATTTCGAGATATTTGATATGGATAACCGCGCCCATCGCAAAACCGACCCCGTAGCTTTTTTTAACGAGATGCGTCCACGCAAAAGTTCCATTACCACGGAATTGTTTTCGCTAGTGCCCAACGACCACGCCTGGTCAGTACGGCGACAGCAAATATCCGGGCAGAGTCGTCCGCTGAACATCTATGAAGTCCATGCCGGAACATGGCGCAAACATTGGCATGGGAGTTTCTATGGCTATCGGGAGATGGCGCAAGAACTGAGTGCTTACTGTGTCGATAACGGTTATACCCATGTTGAATTATTGCCGATAACTGAACACCCGCTGGATCAATCGTGGGGTTATCAACCGGCAGGTTTTTTTGCGCCGACTTCGCGCTTTGGTTCGCCGCAGGACTTTAAATATTTTGTGGAAGTATGTCACCAACACAATATTGGCGTTATTATTGACTGGGTACCGAGTCATTTTTGCGTAGACCCGCACGCGCTTGGCTATTTTGACGGACGGGCTTGCTATGAATATGACGCGGCATATATGACTTACGCCAATCGGTGGGGGGCGCATTGTTTTGACATTGGTCGCAAGGAAGTTAAGTCGTTCTTGATTTCCAGCGCAATGTATTGGTTTGAGTTGTTCAATATTGATGGTATCCGCGTGGACGCGGTTTCCGATTTGTTGGATATAAAAAACCGTAATAAGAACAATGTCGCAGTGGATTTTTTGCGCACGCTGCACCACGCGGTTTTTGGAAAGTTTCCTTACGCGTTGATGATGGCTGAAGACTCAACAATGCGCGGCGGCGTGACAACACCATACGATAAAAACGGTCTGGGATTTTCGCATCAGTGGAATATGGGTTGGACTTTTGACGTGCTGTCGTTTATGAAAAAGCAGCCCTATGACCGCACACATTCGATAAAAGACATCGCCAAAACTCTGGATTATGGATTGAACGAACAATTTGTTATCCCGCTGTCCCATGACATCTCCAAGAGCGGAGCAATTAGAAAGTTTCCCGGGAAGACCAAGGAAAAACTGGCGCAATTCAAATTACTGTATACATATTTCATCATGCACCCCGGTGCGAAACTGTCTTTCATGGGAACAGAGTGGGGAGGTAAAGATGTTTGGCGAATGCACAAAGAAATTACCTGGCCAAAGTCGCGGCGCGGCAGCAAACATCACAGTCGGGAATTTTCCAAATATTTGAACCTGTTATATTTGGCTGAACCGGTACTGTGGCCAAATCGAAATCGTGAAAATGTCAAACGGCTAAATGCCGGGGATAATTCAAGCGGTATTTTGGTTGTGGCACGAAGAATTGGTTATGAAATAATCATCGCGGTGTTGAATTTTTCCGACTTGCATTACCATAATTATCTTATTGGTGTGCCGTTAGCCGGTGAATACCGGGAAATATGTCGTAGTGATGAAAAGCAATTTGGCGGCAAAAATACCGCGTTGCATTCGGTTTTCAGTCAGTCGGAAAGCTACGCTGACGAACCCAACCGGCTGAATATTGCCGTGCCTCCGTTAGGTATTGTGCTATTGAAACGAAAGAACGATTGAAAGATTATTATGTTTATGGTATTATATCGCTATCTGGGAGCGGTTGAAGCCTGGTGGCTTTCACGGTCTTCAAAACCGATGTGGGGCAAATTGTCCTTGGCAGGTTCGATTCCTGCACGCTCCCGCCAAATTATTCTTCCACAGGCTGTTTGGTCTGTGGATTTTTTTTGAGGAAGAATATGAATAAAGAAGAGAATAAACAAGAATTAGTAGTGCCAACTGAGGCGCATGGCGTATGGTACTACGGCAGCGTTTGTCCAAACTGCCAAACGGACAACCCGGTTAGCAATAAATATTGCGGTAATTGCGGGGTGGCGCTGGATGGATCGATGAAATTTTGCGATGGTTGCGACAACTACTGCTCGTCCGATGCCAATTTCTGCGATACCTGCGGCAAACAGCTCGGCGCTGAGATTCTTTCGTTTCGCAGCGGACAGATTAGCGGCAACGGTCGCGAGATGCTGGCGTTGTTTTTGTCATTTATTTTGCCGGGCTTTGGCTTGATGCAAACCGGTCGGCGTGGCGCTGGATTCGCGTTTTTTGTGGTAGCAGTCGCGCTGGCTTTGCTGTTGCATTACGCGTTATATTTTATCATCGGCGCGATTTCCTTTGGGACTCTGCTTGCGATGCGAGAATAGATTTCACGGATAGTTTGCAAATTGTTCACAGTTTACGGGTGGACAAATAGTTATTAACTGTTATAATATCCGTTGAGACCAAAGAATTTAGGGGGAATGATGAAAAAAATACTCGCACTTTTAGCGATAGTTGCACTGGTTCTTGCTTTAGGCGGATGTGGTAGCAGCAAATTAGGAACTGTTGATACCGAAAGAGTAATGCAAGGCAGCGCAAAGGTGAAGCAAATTCAAGAAAGTATGATGACCAAGCAAAACGATGCCCGCAAGAAAATGGATGAGCTCACTCAACAAAAAGATAAAATGAAAGATGATGAGTTCCAAGCCAAACAAAAGGCTATCTATGATGATTTCAAAATAGTTCAAACTGAAGCTGATAAAGCTTTTCAGAACACTATGAAAGCTGGAATGGATAAAGTTATTAAAGATCGCGGTCTGGACGCTGTTGTTTATAAAGACGCAGTTGCCGGCGGCGGTGTAGATGTTACTGATGATGTTATCAAAGCATTAGACGATGGTATGCCAAAAGCTGATCCGGCGAAAGCGGCAGCTCCGGCAGCAAGTGGTTCGGCGGCTCCTAGCGCCAGCGGAAAATAAACATTTCAAAAAAACTCTCGCGAATTATTCGTGAGAGTTTTTTGTTTTAGCTGGATAAGATAACTTTCGTAGTGAAAAAAGTGTATAATATTAGTCGTAATTAATGTACCCATCAACCATGCCGCTGGCGACAATATTTTGGGAGGATAAAATGATTAATAAAGAGCGAATATTGACGGAGTTTATTGATTTATGCAAAATTAGTTCGTTTAGCCGAAACGAACGCGGTGTTGCCGATTATTTGCTGCCGGAATTAAGCAGATTGGGATTTGTAGTACTCGAAGACAATACTGGAAGTGTTATCGGTGGAAATTGCGGCAATCTTATCGCCAAAAAGTCGGGAAGCTGTCCAAATTCGCCGACAATAATGTTTAGCGCGCATATGGATACGGTCGGACCGTGCGATAATGTCCAGCCGATAATTGCTGAAGATGGCTACATCTATTCGACTGGCGATACGGTACTCGGTGGCGACGATAAAGCCGGTATCGTCGCGATTATGGAGGCGCTTCGCTACTTGGTTGAGAAGAACCTGTCCCACGGCGATTTGGAAATAATATTTTCTGTCTGTGAGGAGCAAGGTATTACCGGCGCCAAACATGTTGATTTGACCCAGTTGAAATTTGATCATGGCTATGTTCTTGATGCCGGTGGTACCCCGGCGCAGATTATCACCTGCGCTCCGGCACAGGACACTTTTTCAGTTAAAGTTCATGGAAAAGCCGCGCACGCCGGAGCCCGCCCGGAAGACGGTGTGAATGCAATATTGGTAGCTGCTAACGCCATCAGCGCGATGCGGTTGGGGCGAATCGATAATGAAACCACTGCCAACGTCGGTATTATCCAGGGCGGAACGGCAACAAATACGATTGCTGATTTGGTAGAGATGAAGTGCGAAGCCCGCAGCCGTGATATCGCCAAACTAGATCGGCAAGTAAAACATATGCTGGATACTTTTGAATGTGAAGCTGCAAAAATCGGCGCAAAAATCGAGGTCGATTATCATCGGGAATATGTAAACTGGCAACATGATAATAGCGCCGCGGTAATGACGTTGGCAATCGCAGCAGCCGAAAACGCTGGTTTGACACTCTCATTCCGTGAAGGCGGCGGTGGCAGTGATGCCAACATTTATAACGCTGCCGGTCGCGACACAATCGTAATCGGTGTCGGCATGTCACAGGTTCATGCAACTAACGAGCGAATTTTAATCAGCGATATTTATAAGGCCGCAGATTATGTTATCTCAATCATCAAAACTGCAGCAGGAGGGTAGAATGTTAGATTTAAAAATAATCCTCCCCGAAGGTAAAATCGGCATCCAAACGCAGTTGGTGCAACCAGCCGACACTCGTGGCAATCACGTTCAATGGATGAATCAATTTATGGGAACGCCGGCATATGTTGATATGATTATCCGGACTGCGGTCGAGATGATTGACAAACATTTGCCGGAAGGCTATGTTTCCGTCGGCAGCTCGACGGAACTGCACCACATTGCGCCGACATCGTTAGGTATGAACATTAGCGTAAAGTTGAAACTTGTGGAGATTCGCGGTGAACATTTATTTTTTGACGTTGTATTTTGGGATGATATTGGCGAAACCGCGCGCGGTTCGCATGAGCGGGCGGTAGTATCAACTGAGAAATTGCATTTAAAAGCCCAACAGCGGCGGCGATTTTTGGCTGAACGCAGCTTTTCCAACGTAACCAGTTAAGAGTGATTGAGGATAGGAGGGGCTATGACTATTCCGGACACTGTTCAGGGATCGATTTTGCTAAGCGCAATCGACTTTTTTCTTAGCTTTTTGATAATTTGGGGCATCGGTCTGATTCTTTATTTGTTTCCATATATTAACAAGTTTTTTACACTTGATGAAAATAAGCTAAAAAGCGGTCATTGAGGAGATACTGATGATTGATAATTTATCGTCGCTGTTATGGTCGCTCGTTGATCAGACGGGACTGATGCATCTCTATTGGGGAAATCTGGTAATGATTGCAGTAGGCGCGATTTTGCTATATTTGGCGCTGGTTAAGAAATACGAGCCGTTTTTACTGGTTGGTATTGGCTTTGCTTGTATTGTCGCCAATGTGCCGGGATCAGACCTTACTAAACCTGGCGGATTGTTTTTTATTGCCTACCAAGGGGTTGCCGAGTTGATCGTCCCGCCGTTGATATTTCTCGGGGTTGGCGCGATGACCGATTTTGGCCCGATGATTGCCCGCCCAAGTTTGATGATTCTTGGTGCGGCGGCTCATTTAGGAATATTTATCGCGCTTATCGGCGCTAAAATGCTCGGATTTACGATAGCTGAGGCCGGTGCTATTGGCATAATCGGCGGCGCGGACGGACCGATGGCGATATTTGTGACGATGAAATTGGCACCGCATTTATTGCCGCAAATATCTGTTGCGGCCTATTCTTATATGGCGCTGATGCCGCTGATTCAACCGCCGATTATGAAACTGCTGACCACAAAAAAAGAGCGGGCAATTGTGATGGAACAGACCCGCTATGTAAGTCGCGCTGAGCGGGTGATTTTTCCGGTCGTTATCGCAATTATTGTCAATCTTTTACTGCCGCCGGTAGCGCCGCTTATTACGATGATGATGCTGGGTAATTTATTTAGAGAGTGTCTGATTGTCGATCGGTTGGCAAACACCGCAGCCAATGAGATTATGAATATTATTACGATAGTGTTGACAGTGGCTATTGGTTCGACGATGGAAGCCCAACGGTTCCTGACGTTGCAAACGCTGGAGATAATTGTCCTCGGGTTGGTGGCGTTTATGGGCGGCACTGCTTCTGGGGTTATTGGGGCGAAAATAATGAATTGGTTCTCCGGGGGAAAGATAAACCCACTCATCGGTTCGGCGGGTATTGCTTCGGTTCCGATTGCTGCCAGAGTGTCACATATGGTGGCGCTCAAAGAAAATCCGTATAACTTTCTGATTATGCACGCCATGGGCCCTAATTTGGCCGGTGTTTTTGGCACGGCGATTTCCGGGGGAATAATGTTGGCGTTATTGGGAGTAAAATAATGAATACAACTGCTTTTCTAATAGCATTAGTTATTGCCTTAGGCTATTATTTTAGTAAGACTAGGGTTGAAAAAAGGCGCCAAGCGGAACAAAATGAAACAGATAAAAATGAAACTACTATTGCTAAATAGTTTGTGTACAACTTTGTGGACAAGTTTGTGTTGACAAAGGAATATTTAGCAGCGAACCGCACTACTAAAGCGTTTGCGGCGGTTGGTGGTTATCCACATAAATGTTAACAATTACTAACTGACAATCAATAAACTGAGAGAACGCGTTGAATTACTTACTGTAATTTGGCTGTTTTAACTGGTAATTCGGGAATTTTATGGGCTGAAAAAAGTGGAGGCGAAATGAGAATTATTGTAACTGTAGTAGGCAAAGACCGGATGGGTATTATTGCCATGGTTAGCAGAATATTAGCAGAACAGCGGATAAATATTATCAATCTAGACCAAAATATTGTCGAAGGCTACTTTAATATGATTTTGATTGCGGACATGACCGACTCGAAAGCTGCGCTAAAAGATATTCAACAGCTATTTGCCGCTGAAGGCGCTGCTATGGGGTTGGATATTAAAGTGCAGCATGAAGGCATATTTGAAGCAATGCACCGCATCTAGGTGAAGCCACTGAACCGAGTGTATAATATTTTGGAGGCACTATGCTAACGGCAAAAGAAATTCGTGAAACCAATCGAATGATTGAGGAGAACAATCTCGATGTCCGCACAATTACTATGGGAATATCACTGCGGGATTGCTCGCATCCCGACTTAGACACGTTTTGCGCAAATATTTATGAAAAAATCACCCATACAGCGCGAAATCTTGTCCGAACCGGCGAAGATATTGAGCGAGAATATGGCGTGCCGATTATCAACAAGCGAATCTCGGTCACGCCGATCGCGATCGTTGCCGAAGCTTGTAAGACGGATAACTATGTCAAGATCGCCGAGACTCTTGACCGGGCGGCGGATGCCGTCGGGATTAATTTTCTCGGCGGTTTTTCGGCACTAGTTGAAAAAGGTTATACCCCCGGCGACCGGCGTTTGATTGAATCGCTCCCCGAGGCATTGGCTCGTACTAATAAAGTCTGCGCTTCGGTAAACATTGCATCGGTGCGGGCCGGAATCAATATGGACGCGGTGCGGCATATGGGTGAAATTATTAAAAAAATCGCCGAGCGGACGGCCGACCGTGATGCTATTGGGTGCGCTAAACTAGTGGTATTTGCAAACGCTGTTCAAGACAATCCGTTCATGGCGGGCGCATTTCACGGCGTGAGCGAGCCGGAATGTGTTATCAACGTTGGCGTTTCCGGTCCGGGGGTAGTTAAAACGGCATTGGAGCAATGTCGAGGCGCAGATTTTGGTGTTGTATCGGAAACTATCAAGCGGACAGCGTTTAAAATAACCCGCGTCGGTCAATTAGTGGCTCAGGAGGCATCGCGGCGGTTAGGCGTGCAATTTGGTATCGTGGATCTATCATTAGCGCCGACACCGGCGGTGGGTGACAGCGTGGCGCATATTTTGGAAGAAATGGGTTTGGAAAAATGCGGCGCCCCGGGAACGATTGCGGCGCTTGCGCTATTGAATGATGCTGTTAAAAAAGGCGGAGTTATGGCATCTAGCTATGTCGGCGGCTTGAGTGGCGCTTTTATTCCAGTTAGTGAAGATGCCGGAATGATTGACGCAGTGGAGTGCGGCGCCTTGTCGCTGGAGAAACTCGAGGCAATGACTTGTGTTTGCTCGGTCGGTCTGGATATGATTGCGGTGCCAGGCGACACGACGGCCGCAACTATCGCGGCAATTATTGCCGATGAAGCGGCTATCGGTGTTATCAACAACAAGACGACCGCTGTTCGGATAATCCCGGTCCCGGGAAAAGCGGTTGGTGATCATGTTGAGTTTGGCGGATTACTTGGACATAGTCCGATATTAAAAGTAAACAGTTTTTCAGCGGTCGATTTTATCGCCCGCGGCGGGAGAATACCGGCACCGATACGAAGTTTAACCAATTAAAAAAACAGGCTACACGAACTTTTCCGCTCGTATAGCCTGCTTTTATTTTTTTCTTGCTCGAAAAATCAATATTGCGCCGAAAAACATTCCAATGATATTCGGCGACCATGCGGCAACAAATCCGTTGATCACGCCGCCCCGGCCCAGTGTCAGCATAAACGAGTAGACAGCATAATACAGTAAAATGACTATCAGGCTGATGCCCAATCCAACTGATGAGCTGGAACGGTTGGATTGCATACCGAGCGGCGCGCCGATAATGGCAAAAATTACACCAGCGAATGGTATTGCTGAGCGATTAAATAGTTCGGTTTCAAATTTGCTGTAATCCGGGCTGCCTTCGCTTTTTAGCGCATCATAGACTGCCTTTAGTTCGCCTAGTTCCATTTGTTCAGGGTCGGTTTGGTCAGCGACTACTAATTCCGGTTTTTTCGTCAGTGCTAAATCAAATAGCGCTTGTGTGGCAAAAGCGTTCGGGCTATTCAGGTAATAAATGTTACAATTTTTCATTTGCCAATGCTCGCCGTTGTAGCTGGCAGTTTCTGATGCCAAGACTCTCACTAATTTGTTGTTAGCAAACTCCTCAACAGTAACCCCTAGCAATGTTTTGCCGATGCGATCATATGATTTTGCATACAGGACTAAATAATTGTTTTTGTCACCGTTTATCGGACCCTTCAAAACGACGTTGTCTTGAACAGTAGCATTTGCGGCTTTCTCTTTTTTGATCAGAGTCTTCTCGATGTAATCATATTGCTTGTTTGACCACGGTGTGACAAATTGGGAAGTGGCAAACGATGCTAAGCTTACGATTATTCCCAGAGCAATTACCGGCACCATAATTCGTTGAAAACTCATCCCTCCGGATTTCATCGCCGTTATTTCACTATTAGCAGACAATTTCCCGAAAGTAAGTAGCGTCGCTAATAACATCGACATTGGGATTACCGGCACAAAAATCATCGGCAAACGCAACAATATCAGCTGACCGGCAAGATACCAGGAAGCATTATATTTACTGACCAAATCGGCGATAACAAAAAACGCCGCGCCAATTGAGACGGCAATAAACGCTGATACCGCGAATATGAACGGTCCGACTAACTCTTTAAATAAATATTTATCAATTAACTTCATTTATACCTCTGCCGGAACTTGCTCTTGAACAATTAACAAATTTCTGCCAAATTCACGTTTGCACCAGTAGTTCAAACGCATAGCTTCGCGGACACCGTAAGCGGTCAGCTCGTTGGTGCGGCAGGTTATTTTTATGGTTTCGGGTGAAATCTGAATGCGAAGTTTTTCGATATCGCCCAGTTGATCGACATCCAAACTTTCCGCGAGCGCTAAGAAAAAGCCCAGACGATAAATACAATACCAGTCGCCGCCGCGAAAAAAATCCGCATAAATGCGCATTCTGCGGAATTTTACGTTGTAACCGCCGTGCAGTCCTACTACGGCAGAAGTTTGTAGTTGTTCACGATGAGAAAATCCAAACAACGTAGCGTTCTCGATGAGATAAGCGCCATGTCGGGGATGGTCGTGATAATTTATCGATATTCCGAGATCGTGCAAAAGTGAAGCAATATTCAAAACCCGTCGGTGGCTGTCGTCGAGTTTGTGTAGTGAAAACAGGCCGTCAAAAATCGATAACGCAAATTCGGACACCCGCAAAGCGTGCTGCTCATCGATTCCGCTATATTTCAACAGATTGTGCGCGCAGCGGGTAGTGACGTTTTGGGCAATTAACGCCGGGGCGTCTTCATATTTTGCAAGATAATATTCGCAAAACAAACCTTCACGGATGCCGCAAGCGCTGATTGTCAGCCGCCGCGCCGCAGTTTTTTCAAACAGACATTTCATTATCGTAGCGCCGGAAACAATTATATCAGCGCGTCCGGAAGACAAGCCGGGGATTTGTGCCCGGGCAGATAAATCAGCTGCAGAAATTATTTTCCACAAATTTTCGAAATTCGTAGCTGTCAACATATAGTTGTGAATCTTTGGATAAGGATAATTCTTTTGCCGCTGATCCATTTTTGCGATATTACGTGCCGTGCCGCCGATGCCGATTAATGGGAAATGTTCGTTTTTTATATCTTCTAGCCAAGTCAATTTAGACAATTCGGCGTGAATGTAGTCTTTGGCTAATTTAATTTTATCAACATTGGCATCTTGCAGTTCGAATTTTTCTGTGAGATTGACCGCGCCAATCGGCAAAGAAATACTATGAACGGATAATTTATTGCGAATGAGCGTGATTTCAGTTGAAGCGCCACCGAGGTCAAAGAGGATAGCATTATTGACATTCAGGGTGTTAATTACGCCGGCAAAACCCAATCGCGCCTCTTGCTCGCCCGATATAACCCGGATGTTGAGGTTGGTTTTGCGCGCAATCGACATCAAGAATTCTTGACCGTTGACCGCGTTTCGGATTGCGGCGGTCGCGACCGCGATGGTAGTAGTAACTTTATGTAACGTGCACATATGGGCGAACGAAAGCAACGTGTCTAGCGCCCGCTGCATTGCATCGGGTTGCAACGCATTACTTTGCTGCAGACCTTCCGACAGCCGCACACCTTCTTTTTGGTTGTATATTAAATGATACGCGCCGGACTTGGAAACTTTCATTATTATCAGACGCGCTGAGTTGGATCCTAGGTCAATTATTGCAATGCGCTCGCTCATTTTCTACCACCACTATATTTATTTGTATATTGTAGCTGATTGGAAATACATATGCAAACAGCGGTCATATGAAAAAAACTGCCTGATTGAATTATTTTGGTGTATAATATATGAAATTAGTGTGATTCAAGGCTGATGTAATAGGGGGACTTATGGAAAGCGGGCAGAGACAGACCTTTGCGGTTATGCATTTGAGCTCAGAGTTAGCGGTTTTTTATCTCGTAGAATATACTTGTTTAGAAGATATTATAGTCCTTGAAGAAGCGCGGCGGGAGATTACCTTTGGCGTTGAGGCGTTCCAAAACGGCTTTATCAGTTTCGAAACGGTGCGTGATGTATGCGAACTGTTGCAGGGCTTCAAGCAGATAATGCGCGAATACGATTGTGTTAATTATCGGTTGGTCGCGACAACGGCGATGCGCGAAGCGCAAAATAAGGCATATATTGTTGACCAAATCAAAATCAAAACCGGATTGCAACTGGAAGTTCTGGACATTTCTGTAGAAAACTATTATATATATACTGCTTTGTTTCGCGAAGCGTTGGATAATAAATTTGTCTACAACCGGATAGCTGACAGCAATGCCCCAGGCGGGGTTAAAAACATATTGTTCGCGGATGTATCCAGCGGCGGAATGAGCGTTGCGTTATACGCCGAAAATGAATTGCAATATCAGCACAACATCAACATCAGCGCGATGCGCATTCGAGAAAATTTCACCCGGGCTCAGCGGGAAAACATTGATTTCCCCCAAGCACTTGAAGAATTGGTTGCAGCAAGCGTCGAAAATATCGTCAGTGATTTGCAGCACGAAATGATTCAGAGCGTGGTATTTGCCGGAGCCGAAGTGCCATTGCTGTTAAAAATGCTCCGTCATCAATTGCGGAGCGGTTATGTAGTTATCGACCGGTTGGAGTTTTTGGAACTGTATAAGAGTATCCGGTTTTTGGGTGCTGTTCAGCTTACTAAACGGTTCGGATTGATAGAAGACGAAGCGGAATACATATTGCCAATGATGACGATTTATCGGGATGTGTTGCAGATGACTGCCGCCCAAGAAATAATTGTTACTCGCACCGGATTTATTCAGGGACTGGCAGTCGAAGCTGTTGTTAAAAGGGTCAATAGCAGTTGGGCTGAAGTAATCGAGAAACATATTTATCAACTGGCGTGCGCTTATGCCGAAAAATATCATTATGATGTAAAACATGCGATCGCAATCGAACAGTATGCTATGAAAATATTCGATAGTATGTCGGCGGTGCATGGCATGGGGCAGCGTGAACGGTTCTTATTGCAAATCGCCTGTGTTTTTCACGATATCGGCAAACATATCGGTTTGCGCCGGCATTACTTAAATTCGTTTCATTTGGTAAAATCGTATGACTTGTTGGGTTTTTCTGATGCTGAACGGGGAATTATCGCTTATGTTGCCTATTTTCATTCTTCCGACCCGCCGGACATCGACAGTCCGGATATGCGTGAGTTTAGCGAAATTCAGCGGATGACAATATCTAAGTTGGCGGCGATTATCAGAATTGCCGACGCGCTTGATCGTAGTCATCTTCAAAAAATATTATCCATAGATGTCGTTATCGCCGGTGAAGAATTGCAGATAACGATGAAGTATCGTGGTAATACCGCCTTGGAAGAATGGATGTTTGAAGAGAAAGCCGAGTTTTTCGAAGAAGTTTACGGAATTATTCCCATTTTGCTAAAAGGGGTTTAGTATGTTGAATATCAAAAACTTTGGCGGCAAGCAATTTTTCAATCGTGAATTGAGCTGGCTGAAGTTTAACGAACGGGTGTTGGAAGAAGCTACCGATTCGGATCGGCCAATGCTCGAACGGTTAAAATTTATTTCAATTTTCGCCAACAATCTGGATGAATTTTTCATGATTCGCGTCGCCGGCGTAATCAACCAGAGCGAGAATGATGTATTAACGACTGATGACTCGGGTATGACCCCGGATGAACAACTCGAGGCCTTGTCGCTGTCGGCGCACGCGCTGGTGAAGCGGCAGTATTCCTATCTGAAAAGCATTTTTGACGGGTTAAAACCTTATAATATTGGCATAACTGACTACTCGGAGTTGAGTGAAAAAGATAAAGATTGGTTTAAAGGTTACTTTCATAATTTTATTTTTCCAGTAATTACCCCGCTAGGTGTTGATTCGGCACATCCATTTCCGATGTTGGCAAACAAGACTATCAATATTGCTGTCGCGTTACGAAATAGTGTTACCGGCGAAGAAAAACAAGCGATAGTGCCAGTGCCGGGAATATTGCCACGATTCATGGAAGTGCCAAATATTGTTGTCGGGAAAAAATTTGTCATGCTTGAAGATGTTATCAAAAACAACCTGGCAGATTTTTTTCAAGGCTATGTTATTCGCGAGCAATTGCTGTTCAGGGTGACTAGGGACAACGACATGGAAATCGATGAAGACGATACGGATGATTTGTTAGTGGAAGTGGCTCGTTCGCTTCGCAAACGCAAACGCGGCGATGCCGTTCGGATCGAAATATCTGGTAATAGCCGGCGCTTGCGATCGTTTATCAAAGCCGGAACCGAAGTCTACGATGCCGATATTTTCAAAATTGAAGGACCACTCGACTGCACTTGTTTTTTCAAATTTTTTGATTTATTCGGAGCAGAATATGAATTTTTGCGGCAGGCAAGTTTCACGCCAGTAATGCCCCGGGTATTTCTGGAAAATGAAAATATTTTTGAAGTGCTGAGCGAACGCGATGTGCTGTTGCACCATCCGTATATGTCTTTTGAACCGGTGATCAATTTCGTCAGACAGGCCGCCGAGGATCCGCAGGTTCTGGCAATCAAGCAAACGCTGTATCGGGTGAGCGGAAACTCACCGATAGTGCGGGCGCTGGCAAAAGCTGCCGAAAACGGCAAACAAGTTACCGTATTGGTGGAGCTAAAAGCTCGTTTTGACGAGGAAAACAACATCCAGTGGGCGCGGCGGTTGGAAGAAGCTGGTTGCCACGTAATCTATGGTTTGGTCGGTTTAAAAACTCATGCCAAAATATCTTTGGTGGTGCGAAAAGAAGGTTCAGGTATCAAACGCTATGTTCACCTGGGTACCGGAAATTATAATGATTCGACTGCCAAGATTTATACCGATATGAGCCTGATGACAACTAATGGTTACTTGTGCAGTGATGCATCGGCGTTTTTTAACGTAATCTCCGGTTACAGCGATCCACCAGTCTGGAACAAAATCGCCATAGCACCGCTGGGAATGCGCGCGCGAATTTATGAACTGATTAATCGGGAAATAGAACAAGCCCGCCGTGGCGCAAACTCGCGGATAATTGCCAAAATGAACTCGTTAGTAGACAAAGGAATTGTTGAAATGCTATATCGCGCATCTGGCGCCGGGGTTAAGATTGATTTAATAATTCGTGGCGTTTGTGTGCTACGCCCTGGTGTCAAAGGGTTAAGTGAAAATATTACGGTGCGTAGCATCGTGGGGCGGTTTCTTGAACACAGCCGGGTGTTTATTTTTGAAAACAATGGCGACCGCGAAGTGTTTTTGTCTAGCGCCGACTGGATGCCAAGAAACATTGACCGCCGGGTGGAAATACTCTTTCCAATCGTCGATGCCGGTCAAATAACCGAAGTGTCCAACTGGATAGATTTGACATTGAAAGATAATTGTAAAGCCTGGGAACTGCAATTTGATGGCGATTACAAGAAAATCCATGCCGGGCGGCACGAGAAAATCAAAAGTCAACGATTGTTGATGGAGTGGATAATCGATGCTAATCTCGACAAACGGCCACAATATCAACCGAAAATACAGCCAATAAAAAAACAGTAATTGCAAAGTATGGCTACAAGGAGGCAATAGTTTTTGGAAATTGTGTTATTCAGACACGGTATAGCCGAACCATATAACATCCTTGGTGATGGGGAGCGTATGTTGACCGCGGAAGGCGTTGCCAAGGTGAAAAAAGCCGCAAAAGGCTTGAAACAGCTGCTACTAGACCGCAAGCGAGTGGTGATTTTTTCCAGTCATTTAAGGCGGGCGTTGCAGACGGCAGATTTGTTGACATTGGTGCTAAAAACCCGTGACCGTTATATTCGCGAAGAAATTTCCGCAGGATTATTTGAAGAACTTTATTTTGAGTGGTCAAGGTACCATGATGACACAACGATAATCATCGTTGGACACGAACCGACTTTGGGAGCATGGCTCGAACGAATGACAAGCGAGCGGCTGGCGATTGCCAAAGGCGCGGCTTGCGCAGTAACTACCAGAGATTTGCTGATTCGGGCGACCGGAAAAATTCAGTGGTATCTTACAGCGGATGCGCTCGCCCGGATTGCAAAAAGTAACGATTAAAAAACAGACGGAGGAAATATGAAAAAAGTATTATTTATCGCCCTACTATTAATTTCACTAGTTAGTGTTTCTGTGGTCAATGCAACTGATGGCTATTACTATTCAGACCGTTCCGGTGATCCAGCTGACAGCAGTTCTGCTTACCCGGATAATTCGAATACCGACAGCGATTTTTCGATGCCGGTGAAATTAGTGCAAATAGCTACAGCTGACACTGGGGTGACGTTTTCGACCAGAAGTGTATTAGTAGTTGTCGGACAAACACTGAATATCAAGGCGTTTAGTGGTTTTAGCAATAGCTATGCTTTTGTGGGCGATGACAACTTCAACTCGTTGTTTAATCAAGCAAGCGTACTGAAAACCTACAAATTTTCCGGAGACGCCATAAAAGCCGGGTTAGCCGAAGCCAAAATAGTTAAAGACGGAGCTATGGTCGACCGCCTTGGAGTTCAAGTGGTAAATCCTTACGTGGTTGAAGAAAATGCTAATAAGCAAACGATTTCGATGCCACAATACACTTGGTTAATGATAAAGTTAAACGGCAATCCGACAACCGGTTATGATTGGCAATTAGTCTCCGCGGGCGCTAATATAAATATTGCTGACAGCGGTTATATGTTGAACGCGGCCGCTATCGCCAACAAAATGACCGGCGCGCCGTCGAAGAAATATTATTTAATCCAGGCAGTAGCCGCAGGAACGGCCAAACTAACGTTGCAATATACCCGACCATGGGATGCCAACAGCGTCGTTGGCAATTATGAACTGACTATTGAAGTAGCAGCAGGAGCGTAGGATGAGAAGAAGTATAGCACTATTATTAATCTGTTTTTTTGTGTCTGCGAGCGTGCCGGTATTTGCTGAAGACGGACTGTATAATTCGGTGTTAGGAAACTCCGATTTGGCATATTCAAATTATAGCCTAGTCGTGACGAAGGTAAATGAAGAAATTGACGATCCGACACCGATATGCTTATTGATTTTTGCCGGAACGCGTAATGGCGCGCCGTTTCTTGATATCGCCACTGACACAATTACCGTGTACAGCGGTCAGCCGTTATATATTACGCCGATTTCCGCCATCAAAGGCCAGATTACCGTGCGAACCGGCGCGGATTTTTCACGTTACTTTCAGGAAAACGCCGACATCTCAATGCGCGCGGACAAGGCCTATACCGCTTTGAAGTCTGGACACACTGAGATTGAGGTCACTTACCAAAATCTTTCCAAAAAAATCACCGTGAACGTAATCACTTGGAAAAACTTCTCCTTAATCAACGATCAACTGCGGACAACCGCTTTCGTTGGCGATATATTTTTTGTAAAACTACCATCTGACCCCAAGAGCGGCTACGATTGGTATTTATCGCCACTGTGGAATAACGATGTTTTTCAAGTGCTAGAGACTGGTTATACCAATCCGGATGTTCTCCGTGCCGATAAACTCAAAGATCACTATTGGTTGATCCGGGCAAAAGTTGCCGGTCAGGGTGACATGAAATTTGAGTACCGCTTAGATAAGAAAAACTACTTCGTGTTGGAAGACTGCTCGATTAAAGCGACAGTAGAGGGCTACTAGGTCGGTACTGAACGTAGCGAGTTTTATTGGAGAGCGTATGAAAATTAAAAATATTTGGTTAGTGTCATTGCTGTTGCTGGCGTTGTTTGTTTCCGGTTGTGGCAAAAGCGATTTGCCGTTACGGATTGGGATAAATAACGAGCCGGAAACGCTTGATCCCCGAAAACTCAGCGGTCGCTATGAGGCGCTAGTCGCTAAACAATTATTCGAGTGCCTGACGTATATGGACGCTACCGGTGAAGTAAAACCAGCAGCCGCTGAAAGATGGGAAACGCTTAACGATGGCACAAAATACGTGTTTCATTTAAGAAAAGACGCTAAGTGGTCGGACGGTAGCGCTGTAACGGCCAATGATTTTGCCTACGCCTGGCGTACCCATCTCGATCCGAAATTTGCCAGCGTCACGGCTGACGGACTATATTTCATCAAGAATGCTGAGCGCTACAATAGTGGGAAATGCCCGCTCGCCGATGTCGGCATCAAAACTCCGGACGATTATACTATCGAAGTCGAATTAGAACAGCCGACACCGTTCTTCCCGGATTTGTTAACTTCATACTATTACGCGCCAGTGTGCCAACGGGTACTCGAACGTGACCCGACTACTTTTAGCGATGTTAAGAAGATAGTTTGTAACGGTGCGTTCAAATTAAAAAACTGGTCGCACAATTCCAAAATTGAAGTTGTCAAAAATGAGAATTACTGGAATGCTGAAGTGGTAAAACTGCAGCAGGCCGAATTTGTAATTACCGAGAACAGCTCAACATTGCTGGCAATGCTCGAAGGCAACCAGCTAGACATCCTGTTTAGCCCGCCGCTCGCGGAAATTCCCCGACTAACGGCAGAAAATAAATTAAAAATCCTGCCGCTGTTAGGAACTTATTTTTATTCGTTCAACAATCAGCAAGCGCCATTTAATGATGCCCGGGTGCGTCAGGCATTTTGTTTGGCGCTAAACCGTAAGGCATTGGTCGAACAAGTTCTCAAAGGCGGACAACAACCGGCGATGGCGCTCGTTTCGCCGGGAATTGCCGATTATCAGGAAGGTTCAGACTTTCGAACAGTGGGCGGTGATTATTTTCGGGATAATGATGTCGCAACCGCGCGAACGCTGCTAGCCGAAGCCGGGTACCCGGGCGGCAAGGGGTTTCCCGATGTAGCGGTGTTATATAATACTGCCGATGAACACAAACAGATGGCGGAAGCTGTGCAAGAGATGTGGCGAAACAATCTTGGCGTTAACATCCGGCTGACTAATATGGAATGGAAAGTTTTTTTGGCTACCCGGCGCAAATATGATTACGCGATTACCCGTGACGGCTGGACGGCGGATTACGCCGACCCCTATACTTTTTTGTCGCTGTTTTGTGAACAGTTGGGAACGCCTAAGGCGAATTATCGTGACAAGATTTTTGACGCAGTCTTGTTGGGAAGCAATAAAGTTGACAACAAGCGTATGCGCTCCAAATTATTACACGAAGCCGAAAACACTCTGATGCAATCATTTGCGATTATTCCGATATATTATTACACGGACACCCTGTGTATAGCGCCACGGGTGAAAAACTTTAACCACAACGCTCTTGGCGATGTATTTTTGAAAACTATCGAAATTGAATGATAATATAGGAGAGAAACATGGAAATAGCCTATTGTGGAATAATTTGTTCGAATTGCGGCGCTTACAAAAAAGGAAAATGCCTGGGTTGCGCCAGTGGCAAACAGCGATTCGCTTCCTGCCCGGTGCGTAAGTGCAACATCGAGAAAGGGCAGCGCAATTGTTCGGAATGTAAAGCCTTCACCAATTTTCGTGACTGCAAGAAATTGTGGAACTTCATCGCAAAGATATTTTATTATTTCTTCCGCTCCAACCGCATTGAAAATTTGCAGCGAATGCGGACTATTGGAGTCGATAAGTTTATCGAAGAGCAAAACCAAAAGCTGTCTTGACGGAGGGAAAATGTACACTATTGAAAATGACCGGATAAGAGTGGTAGCCAAAAGTGATGGCGCAGAACTGACCAGCATAAAAACCAAAGCCGACGATTTGGAATATTTGTGGCAAGCCGATAAGCAACATTGGTCGCGCCATGCTCCGGTATTATTTCCGTTTGTCGGACGGTTAAAGAATGACAGTTACTCATATAAAGGAAAGAACTATTCTGTCGGTCAGCATGGTTTCGCCCGCGATAAAGAATTTGTTTTGTCCGCTCAATCGGAAAACTACCTCGAGTTTTCTTTACAGTCTGACGCCAGCACTCGCGTGCTTTACCCGTTCGATTTTAAATTGAAAATTGGTTATCGGATTAAAGGTTGCTCAGTCGCAGTTGAATATACGGTCAGCAATACCGGTAAAAATGAAATGTTATTTTCAATCGGCGCTCATCCCGGCTTTAATATCCCGCTCTTTGCCGGAGAAGCCATCGAGGATTATTTATTGCAAATATCTCAAGCTGAATCAGCCAGTATTCATTTGCTAGACGGTCCGCATTACAGTGGTCAGACTGAACTGTTTTTCGACAACGCCGCCGAACACCACTTGACCATGGAGCTGTTCAAGAACGATGCGCTGGTTTTTAAAGGTTTGGCATCAAAAACCGTTGCCTTAGTGAACAAAGCCAACGGCAAGGGAATCGCTGTGGACTGTAAAAATTGGCCATATGTCGGCGTTTGGATGCCGCCGGCTGGAGCGCCGTTTGTGTGCATCGAGCCGTGGTATGGTTTGGCGGATAATGTTAATCATGATGGGTCGCTTGACAATAAAGAAGGAATAATCCGTTTGGCGCCCGGCGGTCAATTTGCGTGCCGGTTTATTATCCGGCCGCTGTAGGGGTATAGGGTACAATAAGAGATGGAGAAAGTAATCATTGGACAAGAGTTGCTGCGGTTTGACGTAGTTACTTCAACTAACGACGTTGCGAAACAGTGCGCGGCGGCTGGTTGCGTGGAGGGTTTGGTCGTCATTGCTGACCAGCAAACTGCCGGACGCGGGCAGAATGCTAATCAATGGCATTCTGCAGCGGGCAAAGGGCTATACTTTTCAGTAGTAATTCGGCCGCAGTGTCGCCCGGAGAATATCAAATTATTTTCGTTGCTTGCGGGCGTTGCGCTCAATTCATCATTGCGTTCAGTTTGCGGTGTGGAATCGCTCATCAAATGGCCAAACGATATTTATTGCAATAGTCAAAAGCTTGCCGGAGTGTTATGCGAGGCAGTGTGGCAGGGAGAATCAACTGAGTGCGTAGTTATTGGTATCGGTGTGAATATTACTCACAATCGGAATGATTACAGCTGTGATTTAATCGATAGCGCGACTTCGTTGAAGTTGCTGGGCTGTGCAAAACTTGACAAAGAAATTATTTTGAGCGGAATACTAAAGCAACTGGATATCTGGTATCAATTGACAGCGCAGTTCGGATTCGCGGCAATCGCCACGCTGTATAACGCGCAGAAAACCGCTACATCACAACCTTTTTTCTTGGAGGCGTGAGATGGATTTTACGATATTGTTACAAATCGGCGGAATTGTGCTGGTGGACTTGTTGTTGTCGGGGGATAATGCCATTTTGATTGCGTTAGCCAGCCGAAATCTACCGAAAAAACAGCAGAAACAAGCGATATTATGGGGTACGGGCGGAGCTATATGTCTGCGAATCGCCTTTGCCTTTGTCGCGTCGATGTTGATACAAATACCGTTGCTCAAAGCAGTGGGCGGATTGGCATTGATCTGGATTGCCATAAAATTATTGGCAGGTGGCTCGGAAGAGGCGCCGGAACATAAGGCAGCCGAAAACCTGCGCCTGGCGATACGCACCATAATTATTGCCGATGCGATAATGAGTCTGGATAATGTCTTGGCGGTCGTTGCGCTGGCGGACGGGCATCTAGGTTTAGTAATCTTAGGTATCGCAATCAGCATTCCCTTTGTGATGCTAAGCTCACAGTGGTTGCTAAAGATGATTGATAAGTTCCCGGCAGTCATTTATCTGGGCGGAGCGGTTCTCGGCTATGCCGCTGCCAACATGATTACGACTGATTTGTGGCTGAAAGATTACTTGTATGGTTACGCACTGGGGATTGACGGGTTACTTACGGCATTTGTACTTGGGGCAGGCTATCTTCTAAATCGACGCCGGACACGAGAAACTGGCGCAGGCAGTTCAGAAGAAACAAAAGGTTAGAAAAAATTAGTTAATATTAGTTAATACGAAAAAAAGCGAAATAAACTCAAAAAAATAATCTTATAAGCAAAAAACTATTGCGAATAATACTTTCCCATAGTACAATGAGGCAGAAAAGTCTGTTCGTGCAGACAATTATCGAGGAGGAACAATATGAGAAAATTATTAGCAGTCCTGCTAATCACTTGCTTTCTACTGACTGCAAGCGCTGTGGGTTTTGCAGCAACCACTGGCAACGCCGTTGCTATGTTTAGCGATGTACCGGCAAACCACTGGGCGTATTCAGCAATAGCCCAATTGCAAAAAGATGGTATCGTTACCGGAGAAACACCGACAACTTTCGCCGGTAGTCGAACAATTACCCGCTATGAAGCGGCAGTGATGATCGCGAACGTAATGAAAAAGTTTTCCGCAGTCGGCGGCGCGTCGTTAGATAACGTGAGCAAACAAGATCGCTCGTTGATTCAACGCTTAGCAGCCGAGTTTGCCGCAGAACTAGACGCTATGGGTGTAAAAGTTGACGCGTTGCAAGCTCAAGTAACTGGAATTCAGGCGCAAATTGATTTGATGCCTAAATTTTCGTTCCAAGCTCAAATCCAGATAGATCCAAACACTACTCCAGTTTATGATAAAACTACAAAAACTTGGGGAACACAAACATCACCGAATACTTTGATGTTCGTGCAACCGCAAATAAACGGTAACATCGACGGCAACTGGAAATATTATGCCGAATTGCGTTTCATCGCGCCTTTGCTAGAAGGTCCGTTGTCAGATCCACCAAGTCTTAGGAATCAATATTTTGACAACCGCGATGCCATTGAAACAATGATTCGTAGCGCGTATTTTTATGGTAGCGCTCTTGGTCAAACTTGGTACGTTGGTCGCTTTGAAGACAACCTGCCGTTCACCAACACTGCCGGACACGGCGGATTGGTTACTGACAGCCGTTTAGATGGCGCACGCATGGCGTTTGCCTCTGGATCTTTCAAAGGTGATTTGTTTGCCGGTTTTGACATTAACGGTGTACAAACCAAATTTCAGCCTAACAACCCTGTAAACCATCAGCCAGAGTTGTTAAATCAAGCACTTTTGACTGGTTTAGATATGGGTTATAACATGGGACCAGCCAATGTGTCACTTGGTTATTATCAAGGTTGGGGACAATATAATAAAGGTGGAAACGACTCGTCAAATTACCCGTTCACGAACTTGTCAACTCCGCCGGCGCAATTCATCGAAATCGGCGCAGACTATCAATTGACTCCGATGATTCAGGTTACAGCCTTTGCGGCTACTAACGCTAGCGCTTATGCGTTAGTTGGGCAGACATCAGCACCTTCAATTGGCAGTCAACAAAACTTGTCGTGGTTGGGACGTTTGGACTATGGCACTTATAACCCAGCTGTAAAAGGTTCGATGAACGTGTATGGCATGTACGCCTCAACTGGCGCCAACTCGGTCTGGACCAGCCCGAACTATGATGTCAGCTCACTAAGTTGGGGCGGACCTACTTGGGATACTATTAGTTCAAGTGGCATAGATGCTTACGGAATGAATGGTAATGCTCAAGGATTTGAAATTGGTTTAGATTGGGCGCCGGCGAAAAACATGGACTGGCACTTAAGCTACTCTTACACTACCGCGATTGATCAAAACTTGGCAGCAGCACAAGCAACTTTTATCAATCATGATACCAATGTTTCCCCGATGAATCAAGCTCGTCAAATCTACAAATCAGAATTCACAGTATTCTTCTAAAACATAAACTTAATAACCGCGGGGCTAGCGCTCCGCGGTTTTTTTTTGGGGAGCTATGAGAAAAATACTTCTATTGATTATTCTTAGCATTATCGGATTTTCGTCAGTCTGTAACGCGGACAGCGGCGATTTATTTATGTTTCCAAATTTGCCGCAATCAGCGTGGGCGTATCAGCCCTATGTAGCGCCAGCAGTGGGCGAAAAAGTTGACCGAACGCCGGAATTTAATTTTCAAGCTTCGATAAAATCGGCTTTTGTTGTATTACCAACTGACGTTAATGCAAATCGCTATGGCTATTACACGATGGACAACGAGTTGTGGTTAGCGGCGCTGATGACCGGCAAGATTAATAATAATTGGCAGTATTACGCGGAAGTGCGGCTGGTTGCGCCGTTGTTCCCGGGCGCAGGTGATTTTTCAACGGCGCAAAGCGTATATGTTTATGATCCGGGTACGAATACTGCTCAGGCGGTGGCGGTTTCCAATCAATTAGATGCCAGTGCTGTTGAAATCCGCAATGCTTTTGCCTACGGCTCGGCGCTCGGTTTAAAATGGTTTGTCGGACGGTTTGAAGATAATTTGCCGTTCACCAATGTCAACGGTCGTGGCGGCTTGATTTCGGACAGTCGGATGGACGGAGTGCGCGCGGCGTGGGCGAATGGCAACTGGCGCGGTGATGTTTTTCTTGGCGGCGATGTCAATCCGGCTCCGTTTAAGGTGCCGCCTTCCACCAAGCCGGACAATCCCTACATTAACAATGGCTTTAACAATCAAGCCGGAATCAGTGGTATTGACTTGGCCTATAATTATGGACCGGGAAATGTCTATTTTTCGATGTATCAGGGCTATGCCAATATGACCGGCGGCCATCATGTTGTCTGGATGGGCGAAGAGATGTATGGACCGATCATGTTTAATGAGCTGGGATTTGATTATAATATCACCAAGGATTTAGTGGTAACCGCTTATGGTTCATATACCAACAACAGCCCGGCGGTAGTGCCAAATGCCGGAACAATTGACAGAACCGCTTTGATGGCTCGACTGGATTATGGAAATTATGATTTGACCAAGCCAGGCACGATGAATTGGTATGGACTGGGAACATATACTCCGGCCGGTACAGTCTGGACCAGTCCGAACTATGATACCGAATCGATGCAGTGGTGGGACGTTATACCGCCGCTACCGGGTGAAGTCGATCCGGATTATTTAGTTTATGGTAGCGGTAATTGTCAAGGGTTTGAGGTTGGGACTGATTGGGTGTGTCTGGAAAACATGGATTTGCATCTTAGCGCTTCGGTTACTGACCCGATTAACAAACAACTGGTTCCGGATGCAAATGCCAGTACCGGAAGGATTACCGGTGCCCGCTATATTTACAAAACCCAGTTGTCGTTTTTCTTTTGATTAAGATAGTTATGGAGTATGTATGAAAAAAGTATTAGCGGGAATAATATTGGGGTTGATGTTATCGAGCGCGGTTTATGCTGCGCCATTGACTGATTATAGCTGGGGTAGCGCCCAGGTTGATTTTGGACTGGGCTATAATTGTGGCGGCGCCAACGATCCTTGGAATAGTCCCAGTCTAAGTTTTGGTAATGGTATAGCCGCAAATGCCGGGATGACCGTTGGTTTGGGTTCGCAGCTGGCATTTCGCGCACGTGTAAATTTTGCCGATAATCTTACCAACACGAATACTAGTGAAAACAATGTTGTTTATGCCACGGTCAATCCAACCTTGGAGCTTTTGTGGCAATGTATACCTTATGAGCGTAGTCCGGTGGCATTAGCCGTTTTCGGTGGTTGTCAGTTTCCATTTGTTTTCGATAGTGGCGGTAGGTGGCCTCTAGGGAATCATAGTGCGTATGGAATTTGGGCAGGCGCTCAGGCAATGTTCCAACCGATGGATAGGGTGACTGTGTTTACTGGAGCAGCGATGGGCAACAAGAGTGCGGAGTTGATGCTGGGTGCCGGATATTCAATTGATAAGAGTTTTGATGTTAATATTGGTGTAAATGCCATAAATTATTTTCCTGTGCATAAGGACTCATCACCAGCACTGGCAACTTTGAATATCACCTCAATAACGCCTTATTGTTCGCTTTCCTATAGATTTATGCTATAATTTTTATCATTGGTAGATTGAGAGGTAATATGGAAGTTTGTACGCGGCGGCGGTATTTTAGAAAATGTTTTTATAATTTGTTAGCAATATTTACCTTGATAATATTTGTCAATGCGAATGAGGTTGTTGCTGAGACCCAAATTCCGGCATCTGAGTTGCAAAGCCAGCTCGCGCAATATCAAGAGCAACAGCAGGCGGTAAAGAAAGCTGCAAGTTTTGATGCTAATCAAGGACTGGGTGCCCAGTATCATTATCCGTTTTTCACGGCGACCATGGTTGCCTCAAGTTCTTGGCTGGCAAGCGGCAATACTAAAATCGAGGCGTATAATTCCAAGGGAATACTTGTTGGCTCAATTGACTTAAGCAATATTATTAGTAACGGACAGATTGATATTTTAAGCTATACCGGATTGAATGGCCATTTGAAAACGTCGGGTGAATTTGCCATTACTTATGGCAATGACTGGGAGTTGTCTTATTTTAACTTATCTGGCGGCGCGACTGCGCATAATGAGATATTGACGCATCCGAGTGGCGGGACAATGAAGGCCTATATAGCATCTACTTTGACAAGCGATCTTAATATGGAAGTTTTTTCATTGCAAAAGAGCTGGGATGTTGCCAGCATCGATCCGCTTAGTTTTCAATTATTGTTAGGCGCTAAGGCAGTTTTTTTTCGCTACGATTATATGTTGCAAACCGCCGCGCCGACCAGTATAATTAAAGCAAGTTATAATGGTAGAGTTGCAAACAGCTTTCCGCCGTGGATTATGCCGTATTTCGGGGTGGGTTATCGACTAAATCTTGGTGATTTCTATATCAGCAATTCCTTTGCCGGTATGCCAGGCAAGCTCGACGATTGGATACGCGGTGAGGATGACGCTTATTTTCAGATGTATTTCGATTGTAACTACCGCGTTACTGACTATGCAACGGCGCAGTTCGGCTACCACTTGTTGAATTTCTCAACAACCTTTCCGGAAACCACTATTGCAAAATCTTTAGGACCGGCTTTTGGTTTGCCGGGCGGTTTTGACGCGTTGAATGTTAAGCTGGAATTCAGCGGCCCGTATTTGGGCGTTAATATACATTTTTAATCTAATAGAGGAGAAAAGTTATGATGAAAAAATTTGTCGTAGTATTGATGCTGTTGATGTTCATGCTGACTACCGGGGCGCTGGCAGCGCTGCCAACTTCAGATCCGAATTTGCAACAGCAAAGCAACATAGCTCCTGGGACGAATAATTCGAATTACGCGCTCCAAGGAGCGGTTAACTCGTTGAGCAGCTACTATTCGAGTTATTTTATTAACAATTGGGCAAACAAAGGCGCAACCTGGTTGAATAATACCAGTTTCTCGTTGTTTGCCGGCAACAATTGGAACTCTTTGAATTATCAAGTAAATACTGTGCAACCAATCGGTACCAGTGACTGGTTGCAGGCAAAATCGCTCGGATTTTGGCAGGCGAATGTCCAGGGCGATGGTAGTAGTGTTTCTGGAAACATTGGTATTGGCTACCGGCGGTTATCGGATAGTAAGAATGCTCTAATGGGAGCAAACTTATTTTACGATATCGGCTCGCTGAATAACAATTATAACAGCGGCGCTTATACTTACAAATCCGCGAGTAGTTCGATAACTCAGCAGCGGGTTGGAGTTGGCATTGAATACCTGCAAAGTTATTTTGAGGGTCACGCCAACTATTATCTGCCGGTTACTTCCAGACAAAACTTAGGTTCAGACGATCAAAGTAATTATTATCAAGAGGCGCTGAGCGGTTACGACGTTACCGTTGCTTCAGCCATTCCTGGAGCGCAGTGGCTAAAGGCCAATGTCCGCGGCTATCAATACTTTGGCAATAACACTTCGCAAATTGTCGGCAGCAATTCGTTTATGAATGGTTTTGATTTGAGCGCCAGCGCGCAAATCACGCCGCAGCTCGCGCTGTCCGGCGGTTATGATACCGGTTCCTCGAGCAGCTATGCAAAATTCAGCTTCAATTTGCTGGCGATGCCGGTACCGGCGTTGTTCTTGGGCGATAACACAATTGATAATTACGCTAATCTTAACCTGAGCAACAAAATGTTGGATCAGGTCTCACGCAACAATACGATTACTGTGGCTAACGAAGCTCAAGCCAAGTATACCGGTTCCTATGTACCATTCAAAATCAATGTTCTCTCTTGGGCGGACTCATTCATTGTTGGCGCACCGGTAACGTTGGTGAATGCCGCCGGGACTTACTCTTATACTGCTAACACCCAAGCTGACGGCTCGGTTACTTTTATGATACCTCAAGAGCTGGCGCCAACCGCGGCAGTAGGCGGGACTGTAGGTATCAATTCAATCTGGAACATTATTGTTTCCGTACAGGAAGCGGTTGGACAAATTCAATCAGGCGGAGCAGTTGAATATTATTGGCGTCAAGTGCTGTTGGCGCAGACATTAACGGTGAATTCCGTGCTCGGTCCTGTACAACCAGATGGCGTCACCCCATTGCCTCAGATAACTCTTTACACTCAACCGCAGCCAAGTGCGGCGGAAATCAAAAAAAATCCCCATATTGCTCCTGCCGAAGTCGAAGTTACCAAACCAGGGGGGGCAACGGAGCCTGCCGGACCGACGATTTACCCTACTGCTACCTGTTTAGTACATGTGGTAGATGACAGCGGTGCTCCGGTTGCGTTAGCCGGGAAGGATGATCAAGAAAGAAAAGAAAATATTAAGATAATATTACTCAGCCCGAGTAAAGCATCATCGGCGATGAACAATCTTCCCGTGGCTACGCCAACGATTATCGATGCTGCTAAGGGGTTATTCACCTTTCAACCAGCTTTAGCAGATGCTGCCGACGCTGTTAATGACCCGATCAGCGGAGCTTATGGCGTTACGGTAAAAGGCGTTGGCGCTAATCCGGTCACGGCCTACGGTAATACGATTAATATGCCAGCCTATTTTACTAGAGATGGTCAGTCTATTGACGTATACGTCACCGTTCGAAATTTTTCTGCACCCCGTGATGTAAATATTACGGTGCGCGACTATATGGGTAATATGATTGCGCCGACAAAAATGATTAAGGACCAATTCGGCGCTTATCAACTCTGCTCTGCAGCAGTGCGCGTGGGCTCGTCAATAAACGTAATTGACCCGTTAAATTACGGTCCGCAGGCACAACCGACAGTCAACGGTGTAGCTCGTTTCACGGGTATTACAATCGACCCTGGTATGAACCCGTACCTTGATCCTCCTCCTGTTGTGACTAATTACTCAAACTTTTACGTTTTGGCGTATTATACCAACCAATCACAGGACAATCCGGTACGCGAGATTATCGCTACTGGTCAATGGAGCGGATTGCTAGCTCAATTCCCGGGAACTGGCCCGATATCATTGCCAGTTCAACAGCTTCCGCCTCAACCATGACACTATAATTAGTTTCAATCACTCAATAAACCTCGAAGCCTTGGCTTCGAGGTTTATTATTTTGCCTGTACAGTGTATAATAACTGGTAAATATTAATTTTCCCTGAGGTTTGTTGATGACGATATTTGCCTTGGTCTTCTTGTTTTTGCTGACGGCGGTCTATAATTGGAACGCGATACTTTACGAGCGCCGAGATGCCGATTTCGCGGCTAAAGCTATTTCTATAGTTATCTTGTTTTGCATTGTGTTGTTTGGCAACCAACGCGGACAGCTTGATTTGATGCAGGGCTTTTTTTTGGCGGCGCTGGCGATATCGCTGGTCGCCGATGTTTTGAAAACTTTGCCGCAGCGGCGCTATTTCCATGCCGGGGTGGTAGTCTTTCTTCTGGTGCATTTGCTGTACATCATCGGTATGACGTTGACGTTCCCGACGTTTTGGGCGCGGTTGCTGGTGGTGCCGATAGCGGTACTGGGCGCGGTGCAGGTGTTTATAATCCGCCGGGGGGCAGTGAAGAAACAGTTGCCGAGTATGGTTAAACCGATTGCGATTTATGGCGTGGTGTTGTCGCTATTCTTGTTTGCCGGGATGGCGGGGTTGTTTCATGCCGACTGGTTGTACAGTTGGAATTGGATAAAATATTTAACGCTGGCGATTGGTTGCAGTTTGGTTTATCTGTCGGATAGTCTGCTCGGTTATGGCTTGTTCTGTTCAGAGGAGCGGAGCGCGGTTAATAAAATCTGGGTGATATTGTTGTATCATCTGGGGCAGTTGTTTTTGGCACTAGGGTGTATCGCCGATGTCAGCGGGTTGTATTAGCAAGACTGCTGAAAAACGCCCATCTACTTTGTTGCTCCTGCGTCTGCTAGCTTGCGTACCTCACTGTACGCGACGCGTCGCAGTACTCGTCGCGCCTTGTATATGAGCATTTTTGAGCAGTCTTGGATTTTATTATCTGGTCAGAAGTGATTTGCTTGTGTATAATATAAACTGAAAGTAACTATAGGAGGATTTAATGAGCTTACAACACAAAATTCTTGGCGCTTTCCAAAAGCTTGGTAAAGCGTTAATGACTCCGGTCGCAACTCTGCCGGCAGCGGCGTTGATGTTGCGTTTGGGGCAACCGGATGTTCTTAATTGGCCGTGGATGGCTACTGCCGGTGGCGCGATATTTGACAACTTGGCGTTGATTTTTGCGATTGGTATCGCAATCGGTCTTGCCGAAGAAAACAACGGCGTTGCCGGATTGGCAGCCGCAGTTGGTTATCTGGTGCTTACCAAAGTTGCAACTGCCTTTGACCCGCATATCAACATGGGCGTACTCGCCGGTATCGTGAGCGGTATTCTGGCCGGCTGGGTGTACAACAAGTATCGGCACACCAAGTTGCCGGATTTCTTGGGGTTCTTTAGCGGCCGACGGGCTGTACCGATTATGATGTCGTTTTACTCTTTGATTTTGGGCGTGATTGCCGGCTACGGCTGGCCGTTGATCCAGAAATTCATTGATGGCATCGGTACTTTTATAGTCAGTTCCGGCTCGCTTGGAGCCTTTATCTTTGGTTTCCTGAACCGGTTGCTGATTCCGGTGGGCTTGCACCATGTGTTGAACACCTTGGTCTGGTTTCAATTCGGATCGTTTACCCAAGCCAACGGCACGGTCGTTCATGGTGACTTAACCCGTTTTTTTGCCGGCGACCCGAATGCCGGACAGTTTATGACCGGAATGTTTCCGATTATGATGTTTGCCTTACCGGCGGCTTGTCTGGCGATGATTACCGCGGCCAAACCGCAAAATCGCAAAAAAGTATCCGGTATGTTACTGGGTATCGGCTTGACTGCTTTTCTTACCGGTATTACCGAGCCGGTAGAGTTTACCTTTATGTTTTTGGCGCCGGGATTATATGTTTGCCACGCGCTATTGACCGGTACTTCGATGGCGCTGACTTGGTTTATGGGTTGTAAAGATGGGTTTGGGTTCTCGGCCGGATTCATTGACTACGCCTTGAATTTTGGTATTGCGACCAAACCGCTGCTATTAGCCTTGATTGGATTGATATTTGGCGTAGTATATTACCTGTTGTTCTTGTTTGTTATCAAGAAATGGGATTTGGCGACACCTGGTCGTTTTGACGATGAAGAAGAAGAGAGCGATGAGCTAGCATCGGCTGCTAGTGACGATCCCGATGGCGTGGCTGCAGCTATGTTAGAAGCAGTAGGCGGGAAAGGTAATATCAAGAGTATTGATGCTTGCATTACCCGGTTACGGCTGGTACTGGCCAATCCGGATATCGTCGATGAAAAACGCTTAAAACAATTGGGCGCTAAAGGCGTAATAAAATTGGGCGGCGGCAGTGTGCAGGTAATTGTCGGCACAATTGCCGACACTATGGCCGGTCAAATGCGCATACTTGTAAAAAAATAGCGCTTTTCTAAGCCGAAATATTAAAAAAAACCGTGAGTAATTACGGTTTTTTTGTTTGCTTGCAGGAATTGCGCGGGTTTTGTCGAATATAAGAGTAAATTTTAATTTAATGAGGTGTTTGTTATGGATTCCAAACCGGATGTTTTGACAGGAAAAGCAATCGTCGCAGGAATTGCGATTGGAAAAATCAAAGTGCTAACCACCAACATTGATAAGTATCTTGCCGCGTACAAACCAGGCGATGCCAAAGTTGAGCAGCAGCGTTTGGAAGTGGCGGTCGCCGCGGCCAAAGACGATTTGTTGAATATTATTTCCATCGCCCAGCAAACCAAGGAAGACGATAAGGCCAAGATTATGGAAGCTCATCTGATGATGATTGGCGACCCGATGGTTGAAGATACTATTTCGGCGAAAATAGCTGAAGGCATGAGCGCGCCAAAAGCGGCAATCGCCACCGGCGAAGAATTGGCAGCGATGTTCGCGATGATGGATGATGCTTATTTGCGCGAGCGGGCCGCCGATATGAAGGATATCAATAACCGGGTGGCGCGCAAGCTGCTTGGTGTTCCGGAAATGACTTTTGACGAGCCGACAATTATCTGCGCCCAAGATATTGAGCCAAGTACCATGGCATCAATTCCTATCGACAAAATTCAGGGCGTGGCATTGGTTCAGGGCAGTACTACTTCACACGCGGTAATTATCGCCAAGTCCCGCAATATTGTAACAGTGGTCGGGATGCAAGAGGCAATACTCGGGATGCCGGATGGCGCCAATGCCGTTCTTGACGGCAATAAGGGGCAATTAGTAGTTTCGCCGGAAGAACAAGTCATGGCATTATATTCCCGCTGGCGCGATGAGGAATCCGAAAAACAGCGGCTGGCGATTGTCAGCGCCAAAGAGCCATCGGTCACCCGCGATGGTCATTATGTCCAATTGGCTGCCAATATCGGTTTGCCAAGCGATATGGACAGCGCCCTAAAATACGGCTGCCACGGTGTTGGCTTGTTCCGAACGGAATTCCTATTCATGGGTCATGCCACGCCGCCCACCGAAGATGAGCAGTTTGAAGCTTATCGGACCGTCGCGGAAAAATGCGGCGACCATCTGTGCGTTATCCGTACCATGGATATCGGCGGCGACAAACCGTTGCCGTATCTTCAGGTCGCGCATGAGGAAAATCCGTTCCTGGGTTGCCGCGCCGTGCGGTTGTGCTTTGAAAATGAAGAGATATTCAAGACCCAGTTAAAGGCATTATTGCGGGCGGCAGCTTATGGCAAAATTGCGATCATGGTGCCGATGATCATCTCGATTGGCGAAGTCCGTCAGGTGAAAGCGTTGATGGATGTCTGCCGGGCAGAACTCGATGCCGAAGGTAAAACTTATGGCAAAAATCTCCAAGTGGGCATCATGGTTGAAACTCCGGCGGCAGCAGCCAATGCCGAGGGTCTGATTAAGGAGTGCGACTTCTTTAGTATCGGCACTAACGACCTTTGTCAGTACACTCTGGCTGTAGACCGGATGAACCAGGCGATTGCCCATCTGTATGACCATTTTAATCCGGCAGTACTGAAATTAATCAATAATACCATCCGCGCCGGAGAAATTGCCCGCGCCAACGGCAAAGAGCATTTCTGGGTCGGAATGTGCGGCGAGATGGCATCGGATCCATTGGCGGCAGCGATGCTGATTGGTATGGGTATTGATGAGTTGTCGATGAATGCCCCGGCCCGTCCCCGCGTACATGAGATGGTGCGGTCGCTCGATACTGCAGATGCCAGAGCGGCAATTCCGGAAATATTAGCGTTAGACGATGGCGCAGATGTAAAAGAGTACTTAAAAGCGCGATTTGGTAAATAATTTGCAATACATAAGGAGTGACGGTCGTCACTCCTTATGTGTTATAGGTGAGCGATGAAATTGATGAAGTTGGTTTTGACAGTACTGGTAATACTTGGCAGTGCGGTTGCCGGTATTGGCGCGTGGTTGCTTGGCCGCAGCCGGGTTGTCGTGCTCTGTTACCACACTATTAGCAGCGATTTTCCCGCCGAGATGACCCCGGAGCGCTTTGCCCGACATATTGAATTGCTATTAGCCGCCGGTTATAAATTCATCTCTATTGAGCAATATGCGGCATGGGTAAACAATCAGCTAAAGCTGCCGGCGAAATCGGCGTTGATGACTTTTGACGACGGTTTTGCCAATCACATTGCCAATGCCATTCCAATACTCCAGAAATATAACATTCCGGCAATTAATTTTATCGTTGCCGAGAAAATTGGTGGTCAGTATGCTTGGGATGGTGTTCCACCGGAATTGCATGAGCCGCTGATGGATGAACAGCAAGTCCGGGAATGGCTGACTGCCGGTTACTCCATCGGTTCGCATACATTGACACATGACCATCTGGATAGCATATCCACTTTGGAAAAAGCGCGGCAAATAGTTACGAGTAAAGCAGTTCTCGAAGCCAAATTTCAGCAGCCGATAACCTGGTTATGTTATCCTTTTGGCGATTTTGACAGGGAATGTGAAAGCCTCGCCAAGCATGCCGGTTATTTTGGCGCTTTTGCCTGCTACCGGAATACCAACCCTTGGAAATTTGACCGCTTTGCGATTCGGCGGGTTTTGGTTTACCCATCCTGGAGTGACAAAAAATTTCTTTACAAAATTTCCCGGGCGTTTGATTTGGTGGCGATGCTCAATCTTTCGCTTAAAAAAATTAAGGCGAGGGCGGTATGAGAAAAATTCTGGTAATAAATCTGATGCCGCTTGGGGATTTGTTGTTGACAACGCCGTTTTTGCGGGCGCTTCGCAACCTCTGGCCTGATGATCAGATTTCGTTGCTGGCCGATGCCCGCTGGGGTGATGTGGTGCGGCTCAATCCCTGTATTGACGAATTTATCGCGCTCGACAAAAAACGCGACCATCGCACTCTGCTCCAGCAGTTGCAATTCATCAAATTTATTCGCAAGAAACATTTCGACTTGGTTATTAATTTGCACTATAACGAGCGCTCGTCGATGATTGCTGTCGGTTCGGGCGCAAAGTTGCGCATCGGCTATGCCAATCGTTATTTTGCGCCGCTGATGGATATGTTTCAGGATAATCGTTGTTTGCATAAACATATCGTTGAATCCCATTACGATATTCTGCGGGAAAAACTTTTTATCGACAACGAATTAATCGTGGATAGCGGGTTAGAGTTTGCCATTGGCGCTAAAGAAGCGGCGATTGCCGAACTGCGCTGGCAAACCAAGTGGAAAAACAATCCGCCGGAAAAAGTTATCGCGCTGAACATCGGCGCCAGCTGGCCGACCAAACGTTGGCCGGTAGAATATTTCGCCGAACTGGCGGTCAAACTGTTAGCTGACGGTTATGGAATAGCTTTCTTTGGCAGCAAACCGGAACGGGAGTTGGTGGAGCAGTGTGTGGCGCTGGTTGCGGGGAAGGTGAATAGTGAAAGGTTAAAGGTGAAAGGTTGCAGTAGTGAAAAGGCGGGTAGTGAACGGTGGAGTGGAGCTTTAAAAGTAGCGGTTTTCACTGGCGAGCTGTCACTTATGGAGCTCGGAGCTTGTTTAAAGAAATGTGTCGCTTTGGTTACTAACGATAGCGGGCCGTTACATATTGCGGTGTCGCAGGCGGTGCCGACGCTGTCGTTTTATGGACCATCGCCGGTGCCGGGATTTGCACCCTACAACAATTACTCAGTGGTATTGAAGTCAGCGCTCAAGTGTCACCCCTGCCGCAAGTGGGAGTGTCCGCTTGGAACGCTGCAATGTATGTATAATATTACCGCGGCTGTTGCTTATAGCGAGCTGAACGAACTGCTCACCCAAGTCAACTCCGGAATGCCGCTAAAAACCGGCGCCTTTGCAGCAACGGTGGTGGAGCAATAATGGCTAACAAATATAAGTTTAATTGGGAAGATTTGAATATTACCGTACTGGATATTGCCGAAGGTAGCGGCTATCCGCGGGATCGCGTTCCTGAGCGCATTAGCAGTGAAATTGAGAGCATCTGGCTTAAATATCGTAGTCTTATTGAGCCGCAGGTGGTTGTAAAAATTCTGCCAGCGCAAATTGTTAATGACGAATTATGCTGCGCTGACGCCAATTTTGCAATCGGCAATAATATTGCCGCTCAAGTTGCCGGATTGCAGGAAGCGGCGTTTTTTGTCTGCACTATTGGCGAACGGTTAGAACAAGAGTCGGCACGTTTGACGGATAGCGGCGAATTGATGCAGGGCTTTATTGTCGATTGTATCGGCTCGCTTGCCGCCGAACGGCTAGCCGAAATCTTGCAACAGCAAATAGAACATACAGTAGAGTTAACCGGGAAAACGATCAGTAATCGCTTTAGCCCCGGGTATTGTCACTGGAATGTCAGCGCTCAGCACGATTTATTCAGACTATTGGGCAGCGCCCCTTGTGGTATTGTGCTGTCAAGTTCGGCGATGATGAGACCGTTAAAATCTATCAGCGGTTTTATCGGAATCGGCGTTAAGTTGAAAAAAGGCTATGCCTGCCAGACTTGTGAGCAGCAGGATAAGTGCTTATTTCGTAACAGAAAAAACAACCTATGATCCGACGGACTTTAATGCTCTTAATAGGCTTGATACTCGGGCTAAATTGTTTTCCCGGCTATGCAAAAGCAATTAGTGTTGCGGTGCCGGACCAAGAAAACGTCGATTTGGCAGCCTTTACCGAACAACTCAAAAAGACCAACCCGATTGTTGTGGCGCCATTGCCGCCTACAGATAGTGGCCCGGGTTCCACATCTCAGACTGTAGGCGGCGCCGGAGTTGCGCTTGGAAAATACTATCTTGACGAGTATGTCAATCAAAAGTCCTGGTGGTTGAAACGCGCCCGGGTTTCGATTGACGGCGCTCAATTTCACAACTACAACGGTAATTTTTCCGATGCCTGCTGGCAGTTCAATTATCTCTACCCGATACAGTTGCAGGAAAACCTGCTCTACTACAGCCAGTTTGACTTCTTGTCCTATGACAGTACGCTTTCTGCCGGTTTCGGGGTCAGAAAACTAACCGAAGACAGCCAAGCGATATTTGGCGCATATCTTATCGACGATTTTCGCTTTGGCGGTAAAAATAAAAATCTCGATATTGTTATTGGTAAAGGCAATCGGTTTGGGTTTGGTTTGGAATACTTTGTCAGTAATTTTGAATTTAAGGCCAATACCTATCTGGCAACCGGCGGCGGTGACGTTGCCAACGGTATTGATATCGGCGTGCAATACGACTTCGGTTGGTTGCACGCGCCGTGGTTGAGTATTGCCGGTGAATACTATTCCTATAGCCCGCAGGCTGAAAACGTATTGGCAAATAACGGTGTCTGCGCGTTATTGCGAATCCAGGTAACGCCAAAAATTCGTATCGAAATTGGCAGAAGCTATGGATTGGACGACGACAGTAATTATTATGTGGCTTCATATAATTTGGTCGACGTGTTCTGTCCGGCGCTATTGTATTCTAATGGTAATATTAATGAAACATCTGCAACTGATTTGCACTGGAAAATGGATCAGCCGGTCGATCGCAGTTATGTGATAACTTCGGCGGTGCCGAGATAAAAATTGGAGGTTAATAATGAAGTATCAATTTCCTGAAGGCTTTTTTTGGGGGAGCGCGGCATCGGCTCCGCAAACCGAGGGCGCGGCCAGTCTCGATGGTAAAGGAATGTCGGTCTGGGACTATTGGACGGAAGCTGACCCGGAAAAGTTCTGGCACCAAGGCAATCCGAAGATTGCCTGCGATTTTTATCACCGCTATCGTGAAGATATCCAACTGATGAAAGCCTGCGGGCAAAATTCCTATCGGCTGTCGATTGCCTGGACGCGGTTGTTTCCGAACGGCAACGGCGACATCAATATCAAAGGTGTTGAATTCTATAACAATGTTATCAATGAATTGATTGCCAATGGCATCGAGCCATTTGTCAATCTTTATCACTTTGATATGCCTTATGAGCTGCTAAAAATCGGCGGCTGGGAGAACCGCGTGGTGGTGGATGCCTTTGCCAGTTACGCAAGCGCTTGTTTCGAGTTGTTTGGTGACCGGGTTAAGTTTTGGATTACCCACAACGAACCGATTATCGCGCCGCTCAACTGCTATATGCTGGCAACCAATCTGCCGGAAGTGAGCGATTTCAAACGCGCCGTCCAAGTGGCGCATAATATCCTGATGTCGCACGTGTTGGCGGTGCGCGAATATCGGGCGCTGAATTTGGACGGGCAGATCGGTATCGTCCTTAATATGTCGCCGGTCTATCCGCTGACTGATAAACCGGAAGATGTCGCTGCCGCAAGAGTTGCCGAATTGTTTTTCTCGGATAGTTTTTTGTGTCCGGTAGTCGATGGTCATTATCACCCGGAGTTGGTGCAGGAAATTAGCGCGCTCGGAGTGCTGCCGACTATGGACGAGTTTGATTTACAGTTGATTGCGGAAAACGTTGTTGATTTTCTCGGCGTAAATTACTATCATCCTCTCCGCACCCGCGCCCAAAGCGGCACCTTGGCGGAAATTCTCAATTCCAAGGCGGGTTTTAAGTTCGAGTTTCTACCCAGAGCGCGAATATCCGACAGGGGCTGGGAGGTTTATCCAGAAGGCATTTATGATTTGTTAATGAAACTGAAAAAGAACCATCGGGAATTACCAGTTCTGATTTCGGAAAACGGTGTCGCCTACCGGACAGAGACTGAGCGGACACTGATAAAACAAGGAAAAATTGTCGATGACGCTCGGATTGATTTTATCAAGGACCACCTAAAATTTGTTCATAAGGCAATAGCCGAGGGAGTGCCGGTGTTTGGCTATCATCTGTGGACCTTTCTGGATTGCTGGTCATGGTGCAACGGTTATCGCAATGTCTACGGTTTAGTCCAGGTTGATCATGAGAACAATCTGAAACGGACGATTAAAAATAGCGGCTATTGGTTTGGAGAATTGGAGGCGAATAACGGGTTTTAGATGGGGTATTTAAATCTGAAAGCTGAAATCTGAAAGATGAAATGGTAGAGGTTAAAAGTATAGGTGAAAGGTGAGCACTGAGAACTGAGAACCGAAAACTTACAACTGAAATTGGAGGAGAGAGATTTATTATGGAGAACAAAATTATTGACTTTTTGGAGCGGCATTTCGTGCCGCTGGCCGGACGGGTTGGGTCACAGCGGCATATCAAGGCTATTCGCGACGGGGTGTTGGCGACTATTCCGTTTATAATCATCGGGTCGGTATTCTTGATGATTGCTTGTTTCCCGGTAGCCAGTTTTGGCAACTTTATGACCGGGCTGTTTGGCGCGGCCTGGAATAAATATTTATTCTATCCGGTCGATGTGACCTTTGGTCTGATGGCGGTTGTTGCCTGCGCGGTTATTGCTTATCGCTTGGCCGAGTCTTACAAAACCGATGGCATATCGGCGATGGCGATTTCACTGACTTGTTTTATGTTGCTCATTCCTATTAAGGACGGCTTGTTAGCGGTTAAATGGTACGGCAGCCCCGGACTGTTTACAGCGATGATAACGGCCATAGTCGCAACCGAAATTTTCCGCTATTTTTCGCAAAAGGGCTGGACAATAAAAATGCCTGATGGTGTGCCACCGGCAGTTGCCAAGCCGTTTGCATCGATGATTCCGGCGGGTGCGGCAATAATTGTGTTTTTGTTAATCCGGGTGCTGTTTGAAAACACCAGCTATCAAACTGTGTTTGATTTTATCACTCAGTTTCTCGGTAAACCGCTGGCAATTGCCGGCAATTCGCTACCCGGTGTGTTGCTTACGACGTTCACCAGTTGTTTATTCTGGTCGTTAGGTGTGCACGGCAATTCGGTAGTCAACCCGATAATGGACCCGACTTGGTACGGTCTGATGGATGCCAATCGGATGGCGTTTCAGGCCGGCTTGGATTTGCCGAATATCGTTACCAAACAATTCATCGACAATTTCATCCAACTCGGTGGTTCGGGCGCAACGCTGTCACTAGCGGTGATGATGTTGTTTTTTGCCAAAAGTACGCAATTGAAAAGTCTGGGAAAAATTGCCATCTGGCCGGGCTTGTTTAATATCAATGAACCGTTAATCTTTGGTATGCCGATAATATTAAATCCGGTGATGATAATTCCCTTTATCTTGTCACCGCTGGTCATCTGTTTGCTGACCTATCTCGCGATGAGTATGGGGTTTGTCGCCAAACTAAATGGTATTGCCATTCCCTGGACGACACCGGTGCTGATCAGCGGTTATTTGACAACCGGTAATATCAGCGGCTTGTTTATGCAGGCGGTGGGTATCGCGGTATCAGCCTTTATCTATTTTCCGTTCTTCAAACTTTGGGACAAAAAAATGTTAGCGGAGGAAATGGGCGGTGAATAATCGTAAATGGTGGAAAGAAGCGGTAGTTTATCAGTGCTACTGGCGCAGTTATTTTGACAGCAACGCTGACGGTATCGGCGACTTGCGCGGACTGACTGCCAAACTCGACTATATCAAGGAATTGGGAGCCGATATTATCTGGCTCAACCCCTGCTTTGTATCGCCAGATAAGGACAATGGTTATGATATTGCCGATTATTGCGCGATTATGCCCAAAGCCGGAACAATGGACGATTTTGATGAACTACTAGCCGAGACTCATAAGCGCGGCTTAAAATTGATTATGGATTTGGTGGTTAATCATACCTCCGACCAACATCAATGGTTCAAAGAGTCGCGGTCAGGCAGAGACAATCCTAAACGCGACTGGTATATTTGGCGTGACCCAGTTGACGGGCAGCCACCGAACAATTACCAGGCTTATTTTGCGCCGTCGGCATGGGAATACGATGAATTGACCGGACAGTATTATTTTCACTCCTTTGCCATCGAGCAGCCGGATTTGAATTGGAAAAACCCGGAATTGCGCCAGGCAATTTACGCGATGATGCGGTTTTGGCTGGATAAGGGCGTGAACGGTTTTCGGATGGACGTTATCAATATGCTGGCAAAAAAGGACGGGTTCCCCAATGCCGAGCAGCCGGAATTGCTCGATTATATGTCGAACAATCCCGGATTGCATGAGTATCTTCAGGAAATGAACCGCGAGGTGTTGTCGAAATACGATATTGTGACTGTCGGCGAATGTCCGTGGACCGATCCCAAACATGGAGTGATGTTCGCGGGATTTGAGCGTAACGAATTGAATACGCTGTTTCATTTTGAGTGTACGCAGGAAATGCCGGTAGTGGACTGGAATAAATTCAAGGAAATTCAAAACAAATGGCAACGGGCGTTCTATGGTAAGGCTTGGAATTCGCAATATCTGTCCAATCACGATGTTCCGCGCCAAGTATCAAAATACGCCAACGACGGTGAATATCGGGTGCCGGCTGCGAAAATGTTGGCTACGCTCATTCATATGCTGCCGGGAATGCCGTATATTTATCAAGGCGAGGAAATCGGGATGACCAACGTGCAGTTCCCGTCGATTGATGATTATGACGATATCTGGATGAAGCACAAGTACCATGAAATTATTGCGTCATCCAACAGTCCGGCTGAACAGGAAAGGGCTTTTGATGAATTGCGCCACAGCGCCCGAGATAATGCCCGCACGCCGATGCAGTGGAACGCGGACATTAATGGTGGATTTTCGGCAGTGCGGCCGTGGTTGGCAGTCAATCCCAATTATCAAACTGTCAATGTTCACGCCGACCGGGCTGGCGCTGACTCGATATTTCGCTATTACCAACAGTTAATCGCGTTACGCAAAGCGCTTGTTCCGCTACTGGTCTATGGCGATTATCGCGAAATCGACTGCCGGGACGCGCGGTTATACTCCTTTGAGCGGTTCAATGGCGCTGAATGCATTCGGGTGGCTTTAAACACTTCGGCGGATGAAGTTACCATGCCGGAAGGCTGTTTGGGCTGGGGCGAGCTACTCGGCAATTACGGGAAAATACGTCACGGGGTTATGCGTCCCTATGAAGCGCTGATTGTGAAAAAAATAATCGAATAAAAAAAGTAGCGGCCGGGAACTAGCTCCGGTCGCTACTTTTTTTGTTCGGGCAATTCGTGAATTGCCCGAACGTGTTGAATACTACGATTTCTTGCCGAGCAGTTTTTGCGATAAGGCATCGAGCTTGATGTACACTATCGGCACCAGCACCAAGGTCAGGATTGTCGAAGTTATCAGACCGCCGATAATCGAGATACCCATCGCCTGACGAAATTCTGCCGACTCGCCGAAGCCGATTGCGGTCGGAATCATGCCGAAAATCATCGCCAAGGTCGTCATCAATATCGGACGCAGCCGCGTCGAACCGGCTTCAATCGCCGCCTCGGTTATTGACACCCCGTCCGCGCGGCGTTGGTTGGCAAAGTCGATGAGTAAGATAGCGTTCTTGGTAACCAAACCCATCAACATGATAATACCAATCATCGACATCAGGTTGAATGTGATGCCGCTCGCCAAGAGCGCGATGATTACGCCGATAAGCGAAAACGGCAGGCTGACCATGATGGTAAGCGGATGGACGAAGCTCTCAAACTGAGCCGCAAGCACCATATAGATTAGCACAATAGCCAGCGCCAGCGCCTGCACAATACCGCCGAACGCTTCTTTTTGGGTGTCGGTTTGACCGACAAACTTATACCAGTATTCCGCCGGCAAATTCATCGATTTAATAATTTCCTCGGCTTTGGTCATGATTACGTCCGGCGTTACTCCAGCAACATCGCTATACACGGTTATCTGTCGTTCTTTATCCTCGCGGTTGATTTGTGTCGGACCAGAACTGATTTTGATATCAGCGATTTCACCTAATGTGACGAATTGACCATTTCCAGCAGGAATTTTCAGGTTGGAAATTTGGTCCGGACTGAGCCGCTTTAGCGGATCGAGTTGAATTCTAATCGTAAATTCATTATCACCGACATTATAATTATTTACCGTCTTCAAACCAATGAACGCGCCGTTTACAAATGCGCCGATTTTGGCATTGTCTAAGCCTAGTTCAGACATTCGCCACGGCTTGGGATGAATAATTATTTCCGGTTCCGGCAGACCACTTGAGGAAGAAATATCGGTAGTGCCCGGTACTTTGCGCAATTCTTCCATCAGCTTTTGCGAAAATTCATCGAGCTTATTTAGTTCCGGCCCGCGAATACCGATTTGCACCGGTCGGGCATCGCCGCCACCGGCAGATGAACTTATTAACATCGTCGTTTTGAGATTGGGGTTTTTGGTGAAATTGTCCCGTAAACTATCCATTATTTCAAATTGGCTGCGGACTTTTTTTGTTCCGTTTACCAAAACCTTCGGGCGGTCAGTGCGCGATTTTAGCTTTACCATTATCGTGCCTTGACTTTCATTTTGAATCATCAGACCGGTAGTTTCCAGTTCCGGTAACTTCATGATTTCGTCAACTAACGGCTGGGCGTATTTAGTTGTTTGTTCCAGTGAAGTGCCGGCCGGCGCCTCGATTTTCACCCGGAACATACTGCTGTCGTTTTTGGGCATAAACTCAAAGCCGACATACTTAAACAGCACAAACGATGCCAACAATATTAGAATCGCCACGACAATTACTTTTTTGGAGTGTTTGAGCGCCAGTCGCAGCGAATCAAGATAGAATTCGCGGGTTAACTCAAACGCTTGTTCAAACCAGCGTAAAAATACTTTCAAGCCGCGCATTATGAAGTTGGTCTTTTCATTGGGGTCGTGCGCGGTTAACCAATAAGCCGACAGCATCGGCGTGAGTGAGAAGGCAACAAACAACGAGAATGCCACGGCAAATGCGATAGTTAAGCCGAACTCGCGGAAAAACTGACCGACAACTCCGGTCATCGTTCCGACCGGAACGAAAACCGCCAGCAGCGAAAAAGTTGTTGCCAAAACTGCCAGCGCAATTTGGTTGGTGCCGTTTAACGCTGCCAATTGCGGTTGTTCGCCGTTTTCGATATGTCGGTGAATATTTTCGATAACAACTATTGCATCGTCGATTAATATCCCGACCGCTAAACTCAAGCCCATCAAGGACATATTATTTAACGTAAAGCCCATAGAATTCATCAGGAAAAATGTCGCGATTAACGAAGTGGGAATGGCAATGGCACTGATAATCGTCGCCCGGATACTGCCAAGAAAAGCGAAAGTTACCAATATTGCCAGCAAGCCGCCCCAAATAATTGAAACCCAGACGTCATGCACGCTGTCGCGGACATATTTCGTCGAGTCGATTAGGGTAGTGAGCTTCATACCTTTGCGAAACTCGGTTTGTTCGATTTTTTTCATGGCGGCATTCACGACATCGGAAACGGCGACAGTATTCGAGCCGGACTGCTTTTGAACCTGGAGAATGATACAGGGGCGTTTTTCGTTTTCGGCGCGGTAGGTCGGTTCTTCCCAGCCGTCGACAACATCCGCGACATCGCCAAGATTGATAATACTATTATCGGCGCTGGAAATGACAATATCACGAATGTCATCGACTGATTTAAACCGTCCGGTGGTGCGGATGTTTATCCGGGTGCCTTTTTCCTTGACCGAGCCGCCCGGAACATTAACGTTCATGCCGTCGAGCGCCGCAGTAATTTTTGATAACGGTATTTTATATAATTCTAGTTTGTCGGTGTTGATATAGACATGAATTTCGCGGTTCTGACCGCCGCGAATCTGGACGTCGGCAACACCGCTCAACCGTTGCAGTTGATCTTTAATATAGTCTTCGCCAAATCGGTTGAGTTCGCCGAGCGACATTGTTTCCGATGACAGCGCATAGTAGAGTATTGGTTGGGAATTGGGGTCGTAACGGGAAATTACCGGTTCGTCGGCTTGGTCGGGCAAGCGCTTGCGCGCCAGCGCTACCTTTTCGCGGACATCGTTTTCAGCAAATTTAACGTCAACGCCAAGATCAAATTCGACGATAATCATCGCCAAACCTTCGGAGGAAACGGACTTGATGCTCTTGATGCCGGAGATGGCACTGACCTGATTTTCCAGCGGTTTGGCAATCAGATTTTCCATTTCTTCGGAGCCGGCGCCTTGATAAGTGACTTGAACTAGTACGACCGGAATCTCAACGTTTGGCATCGTGTCCACGCCAAGTTTTGGGTATGAATAAATACCAAATACTACCAGTAACAGCACCAACATCGTGGTGAAGACCGGGCGATTAATAAAAGTTTTTATCATTTAGCCGCGCCTTCCCCGGAGATTTTTATGGTATCGCCATCGCTGATTTTATTTTGCCCAGACATAACGATAGTATCGGCTTCGGTAAGACCAGCGAGAATTTCGGTCCAGCCGCCACCGATTGCGCCGATTTCAACGACAGTCTGTTTTACAGTATTGCCTTTTAGGACTAAGAATACTGATTTTTGGTCGTCTTTGACAACTAATGCCCGTTCGGGTATACAAAGTACATTTTTGCGGGCCAGTTCGACAATCTCAACTGTCGCCGACATACCCATGTGTAATTTGCCGTTATTGTTGTCGATGGTGGCCTCGCTGGTGTAGGTGCGGGTCGGTAGAACTGCCGACGGATATATCCGGGTGATTTTGCCGAAGAATTTTTGTTCGGGAACGGCATCGACAGTTATTGTCAGCGGCATACCGATAGTAATTTCACTGACTTTACCTTCGGGGACGTTTTTCTTGATAATAACATTGCTATCGTCAGCCAAAATAAATATTGCTTCACCGGCTTTGGCGTAATAGCCCTCTTGCGCTTTGCGTTCGACAACTACACCTTCGTGCGGAGCTACGATGGTTGCTTCAGTTACTTTGCGCTGCATGGTCTTGAGATTGGCAGCGGCGACTTGCATCTGGGCGGCGGAGGCATCGCGCAAACTTTTATCGCGTTCATAGTCTTTTTTTGTGCTGATTTGCTGCTCATACAGATAATTTGTGCGTTGATAGTTCGATTCGGCGTTGTCGGCATTGGCCTGGGCTTGCAATAAATTGGCCTGGGCTTGCAAAACCGCCAAGTCCAAATCATCAGTATTGAATTGACACATTGTTTGCCCGGCAACCACGTGGTCGCCGACGTTTACATTCATTACGATAATGCGTCCGTCGACTTTAGAAGAAATCGGCGACGACCATGCCGCCTCAATTGTCGCAGGCAACTTCAGTGTCGGAGAAATATCCCGGCGCGTGGCGTGACCGACGCTGACGTATACTTCGTTGGTTGTTGCCAGCGCCTTCGCCTTGTTGGCTTGGATGTTGCTGTATATGCGATAGCCGATTAGTCCGCAAAGCGCGATTACGACTACCAATAAAATTATCAGGGCTTTCTTTTTTCTAGGTGTCAAAATAGCTCCTCCAAAATTGCTTAGTTATAGACCCGTGGTACACGTTTGCTGATTGCGCAGCAAATTTCATAACTGATTGTATCCAACCGTTCGGCAACTTCTTCAATTGGCAAATCGTTGCCAAACAAAATAATTTCATCGTCAATCTGCACGTTTTCAATATCGGTAATATCAAACATGCATTGATCCATACAAATTCGCCCGACTTGACGAATTCGCTGACCGCGTAGCAACGCATCGGCGTTATTGGATTGTCCGCGCATGAAGCCGTCGGCATAGCCGATGGGCGCAACCGCAATTTTGGTCGCGCGTGTTGTCGTGTACATCCCACCGTAACTGATTTCCTCGCCCGGTCCGCAGTCGATGATTTGCGAAACAACAGTACGAAGCGTCATCGCCGGCAAAAGCCGCACGGTGCGGGTCGCGAATTCTGACGGATAGTAGCCATATAATGAAATACCCACCCGCACCATATCCAGATGCGCGCTTGGGAAACTGAGCGCTCCGGCAGAGTTGCAGATATGTCTTGTGCCGACAGCAATTCCGGCAGCGGAAATCTCGGCAAGCGCCTGCTCGAATCGTGCTAATTGCTTTAACGTGTAGTCCGGGTTGATTTCATCGGCTTTGGAAAAGTGCGAATAGATACCGTTGATTTTCAAAAAATCCAGTTCAGAAAGCGCTTTGGCAAAATCTGCCGCTTGCGTGTAATGAACACCCAGGCGGTTCATGCCGGTGTTGACTTTGATATGAACGCTTACCGGTAACTGAAATTTGCAAGCGACCGCGTTTAAAGCCTTAGCGCATTGAACGGTCATCAGCGTTACTGTTAGATTATGCTTGACCGCCAAGGCATAATCTTCTGTAGGAAGATAACCCAAAACCAAAATCGGCGCATCAATTCCAGCAAAGCGCAATTCCAGCGCCTCAGGAATAAACGCCACCGCCAAACAATCAGCGCCGGCGGCCAGCGCTGCCCGGGCGATCGGAATGGCGCCGTGACCGTAGCCATCGGCCTTAAGTACCGCGCAAAACTGTACTTTTTCGCCGATGTACGCCTTGAATCCGCGCACGTTATGCTTGATTGCGTCAATGTCAACTATTGCAACTGTGGGATGCATCTCGCCTCCGAAAAAATCAAGCCTCTCGCTACGAGAGGCTTGATTAGGAATTGGTTGTTAGTTAGTTTAGCAAGCTGGCAAGTGGTGTGAACTCGTAACCCAACTCGTCGGCAACGGCTTTGTAAGTTACTTTGCCTTCGCAAATATTAACGCCGGCCGCCAAATGCGGATCGTTTTTCACGGCATCTTTCCAACCCAAGTTGGCAATTTTCAGGCAATACGCCAATGTCGAGTTAGTGAGCGCCAGTGTCGAGGTGCGTGGCACCGAACCCGGCATATTGGCAACTGCATAATGTTCAACACCATATTTGGTATAGGTCGGATTAGTATGAGTAGTGATGCGGTCGATAGTCTCAACGCAACCACCCTGGTCGATAGCCACGTCGACGATAACCGAACCTTGTTTCATGGTTTTTACCATTTCTTCAGTAACAAGTTTTGGCGCTTTAGCGCCCGGAACCAATACCGCGCCGATAACCAAATCGGCACGTTTCACCCACTCGGCGATATTGTAACTGTTGGACATAATCGTAGTTACCCGCCCGCCAAAGAAAATATCGTCGATTTCGCGCATCCGGTCCGGATTGCTATCCATAAGCATAACATGTGCGCCCAAACCAACAGCCATTTTCGCGGCATTTAAACCGACGATACCGCCGCCGATGATAACAACTTCTGCCGGTGGCACACCCGGGACGCCGCCAAGCAGGATGCCCATGCCGCCATTAGCTTTGAGCAGGAAATTTGCGCCGATTTGAACAGCCATCCGTCCGGCAACTTCGGACATCGGTTTTAAAAGCGGTAGACCGCCATCGCGACCAGTAATGGTCTCGTAAGCAAAGCCGACAACTTTTTTCTTCAATAACGCCTTAGTAAGTTCTGGTTCCGGAGCCAAATGCAGATAGGTATAAAGAATTTGACCTTCATGGAACATCTCATATTCAGGAGCTACCGGTTCTTTGACCTTGACAATCATGTCAGCTTTGTCAAACATCGCCTGTTTGTTCTCGTAGATTTCCGCGCCGGCTTTGACGTACTGTTCATTGGTAAATCCGCTGCCAACACCGCAGTTGTTCTCAGCTAACACCGTGTGTCCGGCAGCTTTGAGCGCTTGAGCGCCAGCCGGAGTTAGACCCACGCGATTCTCGTTGTCCTTGATTTCTCTTGCGACTGCTACAATCATTTTTCCTGTAATCCTCCAAATAATATATTTTTCAGAACATGTAACAATATTATATATACTCGGGGCTTGAAAAACAATATGCAAGCCGTGGGTTTTTGTGTAAAATATACTGAGATGATGAAACATGGAAAGGAAACGTATGATTAAAGCGGTAATATTTGACATGGATGGAGTGTTAATTGATAGTGAGCCGTTGTATTTTGAAAGCAACATGGGAATGTTTCAGGAATTGGGGTTTGGCGATCAGATAACCATGGAATATTACAAACAGTTTGTTGGCGCGCCGGCGTGGTTTATGTGGGAGACTTTACGGGAAAAATTCGGCGCCGGGATAGTTAATCGCCCGACTTTGGAGCTGGTGCGCGAGGAACGGGAAAAATATTTGCATTTTTTACAATCCAAATGCGCGGCTGGCGAAGTTGTGTTGATAGCCGGAGTGAAAAAGTTGTTAGATGATTTGCTGCAGTCCGGTCATAAAATGGCGATTGCCTCGTCGTCGGACATTAATGTAATCAACACTGTGGTTGACTCGCTCGACATCCGTAAATATTTTGATTTCTTGGCGACCGGCGATTATGTGAAAAACGGCAAACCGGCGCCGGATATTTTCCTCTACGCGGCAAAAGAGTTGGGAATGGCTCCGGAAAAATGCGCGGTAATCGAAGATTCAAACAATGGCGTAAAAGGCGCCGCCGCTGCCGGTATGTATGTTGTTGGCTATTACAATCCCCATTCCGGTAATCAGGATTTGACCATCGCGGACGTGATTATTGATGATTTTGATAGTTGGCGGCCGTATATGGCGCTGACTAATAAGTTGAAGTTTAAAAGCGAACGCCATGTTTTACGCGCCGATGACGAGAACAAAGAAGTGCTTAGCAATAAAGACGAGCAATTTTAACTCAAGGAGACAGAGAATTATGGCGAACGATGCTCCGGTTGGTGTGCTCGATTCAGGAGTGGGCGGCTTTAGCGTGCTACGCGAGCTGATTAACATCATGCCTAATGAAAACTATATTTATCTTGGCGATTCGGCGCGGTGTCCGTTTGGTCCACGCTCGCCGGCGGAATTACGAATAATTGGCAGCGAGATGATTGATTTTTTGGTAAACAAAGGTTGCAAAGCGGTTGTGTTGGCCTGTGGCACGCTGTCGGTAAATGCAAAACGGTTTCTGGAAGAACGCTACCCGCAATTAAAGATTGTCGGTATGAACAAAGGCGCGAAGACCGCGTTAACCTTTACCCGCAATAAACGGATCGGGGTTATGGCAACACAGGCTACTATCGCCGGCGGGGCGCACGCCCGGGAAATTGAACGGCTCAATTCTGCGATCGCTGTCTTTCCCCAAGCTTGCCCCAAATGGGCGGATTTAATTGAAGCCGGTCAATCTGACAGCCCGGAGTTCGCCGAGGTGGCAATGTTGCATTGTCAGCCGTTGATAAAAGCTGGCACCGATACGATAATATTGGCCTGTACCCATTATCCGTTGGTCAAAGATCGGTTGCGAAAAATATTTGGCGAACAGACACTGTTGATTGATCCGGCAACGGATACTGCCAAAGATGCCCGGCGGATTTTCTCGCTCAGGAAAATGTTATCCAATCGCAGTGGCTACGGCACGATTCAAATATTTTTCACCGGCGCTATCGAACCGGCAAAAACCCTGGCGCGAAAATTTCTCGATGCGGATGTTGCCATCGACCGGGTTTCGATAACCGGATAATACGAGCGAACTTCTTTTTGGTCATTTAAAAAATGTTTCACGTGAAACATTTTTTAAACATCGTTTAATAAGGTTACGGAGATAAGGAGCAATTATGACCATTTGTACAATCCCGAATTGGAGTGGCTGGGCTAACTGGTGCGCAATCACTAACTGGAGGTTAGCCGCTCTGTATATAGTGCTGGCATTACTGGTGCTATACCTGCTACATCATTATTTTGTAAAGCGGCAAGGCGAAGGCCATTTTACTTTTGACATCAGCAAACGCACTCCCTTGAAAGTAGTTCGCGGCAGCGCCCAGGGTATTGAGTTGTCCTGTCGATTACCGTTTATTAACGATGGCAAGCAGTTTGGCGCGCTCATCGATGTATTCACCCGGCACTACTTGCCACGCGAGCAGTACGATGCTTTGGAAATTGACACCAATATCTATCGGGTGAGTGACCCGCGGACCGAGAAATATTGGGATGCCAAAATATTCTATGTTGGCGAAGGCGAAGACGTGGTAATCGATATCCGGCTGGTTGCAAAAACCGGCGACATCGTGTCGGCGCTCGCGGATATGCCGGATTTGCCGCTGGATATTTTCCAAAAAACCTGTTCACGCAGCGATTATTATTATGCGCGCACTTATCTAACGTTTAGCAGTGATGAGCTGCGAGCCGCTTTGAAAGAAGCGCTCGACGAAGCCCCGGCAGAGGAAGTTCCGGCTGAGGAGGCAACTGAAAATGAGTAAAGTAGAAATAATTCCGGTCGAGACAAGAATTTTGACACCCAAGGATGATATTGCCGATATCATGCAACAATGCGGCAAAGATTTAGGACCGGATGACATTATTACGGTGGCCGAGAGTGTAGTTGCAATTACCCAGGGAAAGGTGTTGCGCTACGAAGACATTCGACCGGGAACATTGGCCCGGTTGCTCAATCGCTTTATTGCAAAAGAGGGTAGCCTCGCCGGTATCTATGGTATGCAGGCCTGTATGCTGGCTGAAGGGCAATGGCGGGTGGCGTTTGCACTGCTCATCGGAATGGTTGGCAAATTATTTGGCATTCGCGGGTTGTTCTACCGGCTGGCCGGGGATCAAGCGCGATTGATTGATGACGTTTCCGGAACTTGTCCGCCGTTTGACAAATACATTGTCTACGGTCCGCACAAGCCAAAACAGGAAGTCGCCCGGATTCATGCCAAGCTAAATTGCTTTGGCGTGGCTATCGCCGATGTCAACGATTTGAAGCGGGCGCTGATTGTAGCTTCGACTGATGGCATTGATAACGCGGTATTATCAAAATTGCTAATTGACAATCCATTTGGCAACGGCAACCAAAAACGCCCGATTTGTATCGTAAAAAACTTCCGTCAGGCAATGGCTGAGCATAAGGGACAGAGTGTATAGTGATAAATGATAAACTAAAGAATTTTAAGGTGAAAATCGCCCGTCCGGATGGTCGGGATAACGATGAGTTGCGAGCGGTAAAAGTCACCCGCAATTACATCAAACACGCCGAAGGCTCGGTGTTAATTGAATTTGGCGATACCAAGGTTATCTGCACCGCGACCATTGAAGACCGGGTGCCGCAGTGGTTAAAAGGCAAAGGCCAGGGCTGGATAACCGCTGAATATTCATTGTTGCCGCGCTCGACAAAAGACCGGGTGCAACGGGAGTCAATCAAAGGCAAGTTAACCGGACGCACCCATGAAATCCAGCGACTAATCGGCAGGGCGCTAAGAAATGTTGTCAATCTCAAAGCCTTTGGCGAGCGGACGATTTGGCTGGACTGTGACGTAATCCAAGCCGATGGCGGCACGCGGACGGCGGCGATTACCGGCGCCTTTATCGCATTGGTAGATGCTGCCAAGACCTTATATACCGACACCGACAAGCCGTTTCCGGTGACCGATTTTTTGGCGGCAATCAGCGTCGGTATTCGCAACAACGAGGTACTGCTCGATTTGTGCTACGAAGAAGACTCGAGCGCAACAGTAGACATGAATATCGTCATGACCGGGTCGGGTAAATTCGTCGAAGTGCAAGGAACCGGCGAAACCGGGCCGTTTGACCGTGCCCAATTAGATCAAATGCTCGATATCGGCGAACAGGGTATCAACCAGTTATTTGATATGCAAAAGACGTTGTTGGGCAAGGATGTCTGGAACGTCGGACGGAACAACTAACGAAGAAGGGCGCGGGAACCGCGCCCCTACCCGTCGTCGAAACCCGTAGGGGCGGGGTTCCCCCGCCCATTTTCGTCGTATATCGACATCTGACAGCTTATAACCGAATTCTCAAAAACCGAGGTAGCCATGAATATTAACCAGCTAGTCGTCGCGACGAAAAATCACGGTAAAATTAGAGAAATCGAAGCCGCGCTCGGTGCAACCGGAATCCGGGTAATTTCGCTCGATGAGTGCGGCGACATTCCTGAACCGGTCGAAGACGGCGCGACTTTTTTGGATAACGCGCTACTTAAGGCCGGTTATTATATGCGGGCAACCGGAAAGCCTTGTTTGGCAGATGACAGCGGACTGGAAGTTGATGCGTTAAATGGCGCACCCGGGGTGCTGTCGGCGCGTTATGCCGGCGACGACGCCACTACTGCCGAGCGGAACGCCAAATTGTTGCGGGAATTGACGGATGTTCCGGAAATTGCACGCACAGCGCGGTTTTGCTGCGCGATGGTTATTATGAATATTGATGAAAAATATATTGCCGCCGAGGGCGCTTGCGAAGGACTGATTATGCGCGAACAACGCGGCGCGGACGGCTTTGGCTATGACCCGTTGTTCTTTTCGCTCGATGCCAACCAAGGTATGGCGGAACTGTCAATGTCGGAAAAAAACTTAATCAGTCATCGTGGCAAGGCGCTACGGGGGATTGTGGGACAACTAGTGAATTGTTAGTCAAGAGTCCTGAGTTATGAGTCCTGAATTGAACTCCGAACTCTGAACTATTGACTCTGAACTCAGAACTCCTAAGGCGGTGCTTATGAAGATTGGAATCATCAGTGATACCCATGGCAACAAGAAAGCTATTGACAAAGCATTAAAGGCGGAACCTGTTGTCGATATGTGGTTGCATGCCGGCGATTATACCCGGGACGGCGAGTATTTGACGAAAAAAAGCTTGGCGCCGGTCAAGATGGTTGCCGGTAATAACGATGTTTATTTTGGTAACGAGTACCCCGAAGAATTGTTGTTCGATGCCGCCGGATTGACTATTTGGCTGACGCACGGACATCATCAGCGGGTTAAGTGGGATTTGAAGACGATTGCTGCCGAAGGCAAGCGATTGGGTGCGAATATCGTGGTTTTTGGCCATACTCATGAAGCGACGATTGAATATATCGACAGTGTGATTTTAATCAACCCCGGCGCGGCGATGCCTTGGGAGGGCGGCGGTTATGCCGTACTCGCTATCGATGAGCAGGGGAAAATAAGCGCCGAACTTAAGCAACTGCAATAGCGGATATCAAAAGGGAGCGGGGCGATGAATACAAACACCAAAGCCAGTATTTTGATTGTAGATGATGATCCAATCATCACTCGGACATTGACCGCGATGTTGACCGGCGATTATCAGATTAGTGTCGCAAATGATGGTGCGGCGGCACTGGTCATCGCCCGGTCGGAGCGACCGCCGGATTTGATATTGCTGGATGTCATCATGCCGGACATGGATGGTATGACCACTTGCCGGTTACTAAAGAGTGAACCATTGACAAAACAAATCCCGGTAATTTTCATATCCGGGCAAAACAAACCACAAGACGAAATTGCCGGTTTTGCTGCCGGAGCAATTGACTATATCAAAAAGCCATTCGTCAGTGTAGTGGTCAAGGCGCGAATAGCCACACATATCGAGCTAAATCAACAACGGATTTTTCTCGAACAGCTGTCGCAGCTGGATGGATTGACCGGAGTAGCCAACCGCCGCAAATTTGATGAGAGTATTGCGGTAGCAGTTGAATTTGCCGTGCGCAATTCATTTCCGCTGGCGCTAGTGATGATTGATATCGACTATTTTAAAAACTTCAACGACAGCTATGGACATTATCAAGGTGATGATTGCCTGGTGCGCGTGGCCCGGGCATTGGCTACAACTGTCAGCCGAAAAAGTGATTTGGTAGCCCGCTATGGCGGCGAAGAGTTTGTCTGTGTCCTCCCCGGGGTAAAACATCCCGATGCGCTACGACTGGCCGAACAGATGCGCCTAAAAATTCTCGCACTCAAAATTCCCCATGCAACCTCGGTGGTTAATGACTTCGTCACTATTAGTTTAGGCGTGGCATCAATCGAAACCGACTATTCCGACAATATCGTGGAGCGAATGATTCTGGCAGCCGACAAAGAGTTGTACCGCGCCAAATCCCAAGGACGGAATCAGGTTGCCGGAATCAAGTTGTAATAATACTGCCGGTAAACTCAGCAGGAGTACAAAGTTTTATGAATGATGATAAGGCGCTTCAAATCGGTCTAATCGTTTCATTACTCGATTCAATACCGGACACCGTTTTTGTAAAAAACACTGAGAGTGTTTATGTCGGTTGCAATAAGGCGTTTGCCGAATTTAAAAACCTGAACAAGGACGACGTGGTCGGCAAAACCGACTTTGATTTTTTTAGCCAGGAAACGGCCGAGCATTTCCGTCAGCAAGACCGGGAAATTTTGGAGCAGCAGTTACCGGTTCGAAACGAAGTCTGGGTTACCAACCCGGATGGGCAGAAAATTCTCACTGACACCCGAAAAACCCCTATTTGGGACGCTGAGGGTAATTTGCTCGGAATACTGGGGATTAGCCGGGATATTACCGCGCAAAAAAATATTGCCGCCCAATTAAGCGAGAGTGAAACTAATTTTCGGATGTTCTTTGAGAGCATGGACGATTTGATTTTTGTTGCCAATCAGCAAGGCGAAATTTTCCATAGCAACGCGGCTGTGACCCGCAAACTTGGGTATTCAGCGCTTGAGTTGAACGGTATGCACGTTCTCGAAGTGCATCCGCTGGAAAAACGCGCTGAAGCTGAGCAGATATTTTCCGAGATGTTTGCCGGGTTGCGCGCATCCTGCCCGTTGCCGTTAGCCAAGAAAGACGGAACGCTGTTGCCGGTGGAAACCCATGTCTGGTTTGGCTCTTGGGGCGGGAAGCCCTGCATTTTCGGAGTTTCCAAAGATTTGACCGTTCAGCAGGCGGCGCTCGATAAGTTTCACAAACTTTTTGACAATAATCCGGCGTTAATGGCTGTCAGCAGTGTATCAGACCATAAATTTGTCGAGGTTAACGCGGCGTTTTTAGACACCATGGGTTTTTCCCGCGCCGAGATTATTGGAAAAACCAGTCAGGAACTCGATCTGTTTGCCGATGACGATCAACAACTGCAAGTTGCAACACAGCTTCAAGAAATTGGTAAAATAACCAACGTCGAATTGACAGCAAGAAAAAAGAACGGTCAACTTATCGATGGCTTGTTTTCCGGTGAAGTAATTGATAATCAAATTGAAAAATCGCTCTTGACGGTTATGACCGATATCAGCGCGATAAAACAGGCAGAAAGTGAACTCAAACAATTATCGGCACGATTGGCGTTGGCAGTTCAAGCCGGCGGTGTCGGAGTGTGGGATTATGATATTGTCAACAATCGGTTAGTGTGGGACGAGCAGATGTTCGCGTTGTACGGCGCCGATAAAAACAGTTTTAGTCATGCCTATGATGCATGGCTAAACGGCGTGCATCCAGACGATGTCGAGCGCGGTAATGCCGAAATTCAGCAGGCCATCGCCGGTAAAAAGGAGTTTGATACCGAATTCCGGGTTTGCTGGCAGGATGGTACGGTTCACAACATTCGGGCGCTGGCAAAAGTGCAATACTCGGACTCCGGGCAACCACTGCGGTTGGTTGGCACAAATTGGGACATTACCGCGCAAAAACGAGCTGAACAGGAAACCCAGGCAGCGAACCAGCGTTTGGAAGTGGCGGTCGGACAGGCGCGGGAGCTTGCCGAGCAGGCCAAAGCCGCAAGCATCTCCAAAAATCTGTTTTTGGCAAATATGTCTCATGAAATTCGCACGCCGATGAACGGGATTATGGGTTTTTTAGACTTGCTGCACACCACTAACCTGTCCTCAGAGCAACAGGGGTTTATTAACGAAGCTAAGTCGGCATCGGAGTTACTACTGTATCTGATCGACGACATTTTGGATTTTTCGAAGATTGAGGCTGGAAAGCTGACTTTGGAAAATAACACCTTTAAAATTCGAACGGCGATTGAAGATTCAGTCTCGCTTATAGCGCCACGCGCCAATGAAAAAAACATTGAACTGCATACCTGGATAAAAGCCAGCGTTCCAGAAGAGGTTGTCGGTGATCGGTCCCGGCTCCGACAGATTTTAAACAATCTGTTGAGCAACGCCGTTAAGTTTACTGAGCGAGGGGAAATATCTTTAACTGTTGATTGTAGCGAGGAAACCGGCGACATTGCGGTGTTGAAGTTCGAAATCACCGATACCGGTATCGGGATTAGCGATGAAGCGCTGCCGAAGTTGTTCCAGTCTTTTACCCAGGCGGATAATTCGACAACCCGGCAATACGGCGGAACTGGTTTGGGGCTGGCAATAGCCAAGGAATTAGTCGAGCTGATGGACGGCTCGATTGGCGTGGACAGCGTTATTGGCGAAGGTTCGAAATTTCATTTTTCAGTACGATTGGCGATTGCCAGTCGTACATCGGAAGTTGAATTTATTTTCAAAAAATTGGCGGGAGCCAATATTTTGATAGTTGAGGATAATCCGACCAACAGGAAGATTATCCGGGCATATCTCGAAGGGATTGATTGCCGGGTGTTTGAAGCCAAAGATGCCGGTGCCGCGATTACTACGATATTAAGTAACGCCAATACCATAAATAAAATCGACTTAGCAATCATCGATTATAAGATGCCGGGAATGGACGGCTATGAACTGGCAACTACGCTAAAAACAATTCCTTTTGCCAAGGACATTAAATTGATTTTGCTCAGTTCGGCCACTCAAAAAAGCAATGCCCAATCCGCTAAAGGCAGCGGCTTTTCCGGCTATCTTAGCAAACCGGTTCGCCGGGATGATTTGCTGGATTGTCTGGCTATTGTGTCCGGGCTGACCAATGCCGTTGAGCGGCAACCGGTCGTAACCAAGCAAATTATTTCCGAAACCAACGCGGCGTTGAAACCGAAAATATTGTTGGTGGATGATAACTTTATCAACCGCAAACTTGTTGCCGCGATGCTAAAATCGCGGGCATTGTACTGCGACTTGGCGGCAGATGGTGAAGAAGCCTATCAGGCAGTAATGTCCAAAGATTATGACATTGTATTTATGGATTGCCTGATGCCAGGAGTCGATGGCTATGAAAGCACTGGCAAAATCCGCGCCCACGAGGGCGACGAGAAACACACTGTCATTATCGCTATGACGGCTAACGCCATGGAGGGCGACCGTGAGAAATGTCTTGCCGCGGGCATGGATGATTATATCAGCAAGCCGCTAAATTTCGACGCGCTATTTGAGCTGATTGGCGCATATAGCCGTTGAGTTTGTCAAGTTTCAACCGAAACTAGAAGGAGCGCTGGCGTGCAGAAACAAAAATCGTTTTTTGAATGGCTTTGGAAATCCTATTGGAAGAACACGCTAGTGCCAATACTAACCATTGAACTGATTTTTATCGGAATTTATTTTGCTTCGAACTACTGGAGTACCGCTAAAAATATTGAAGCGGTGAAGAGCAGCGCGACTGCGGAGCTGACCCGCATTGCCACGATGGAAACCGAAGAAATTACCGGTCAGCTGGCCGGGGTAGAAACTGCGACTGTTGCATATCGCAACCAAGTAGCAAAGGCGCTTTCCGAACCACCGCTATTGGCAGACGAAGATCGCGAGCGGTTTGGCTATTCACCGACCGGCAGCTACTATTCGTTGCGCGACCGGAAAACTGGCGATGGCGCGGCGGTTTTTTACAGTGGGATTGTAGCGGTTGGCGCACGCGAGCGCGCCAAAGTCGCGCGGTTGAGCGGTACCCAGAATACGATGAAAACGATAAAGGATTCCGAGGCGCTGGCGGTGGCGATTTATTTTAACAGCTTTGATTCGTTGAATATTATTTATCCGTATTTCGCTGTGTTGGAGCAATATACGCCAAAAATGGATATTCCGACGTTCAATTTTTATTACGAAGCCGATGCCCATCACAATCCGCAAAAAAAAGCCCGCTGGACCGATGCCTATGTCGACCCGGCCGGGAATGGCTGGATGGTTTCGAGTATCGCCCCGGTGTATAGCGGCACGGCTGCCAATTTCCTCGAAGGCGTTGTCGGAATTGATATTACCCTGTCAACATTGGTAAAATACATATCCGAGCTGGCAATTCCCTGGCAGGGCTACGCGCTGTTGATTGGCAGGGAAGGCGCAATAATTGCGATGCCCAAACAAGCTGAAACCGACTTTGGTTTAAAAGAATTAACCAAATATGATTACGATAAAGCCATTACTCAGGAAATGTTTAAGCCGGAGCAGTATAATATCTATAAACGCAAGGATATGCAGCCGCTCGCCATAGCGCTCCAGGAAAACAAACAGGGGGCATTGGAACTCCTAATTAATAATAAAAAACATCTCGCGACTTGGGCGACCGAAAGCAGTTCCGGCTGGCGCACCGTGGTGCTGGTGAACGAGGAAAATATATTCGCGACGATTTATCAGTTGCAAGCCGATTTGCAAAAAATTGGTTATGGAATGATTGCCGGATTAATTTTGTTCTATTTGGTTTTTTTTGCGTTCCTGTATAAAACTGCCAAGCGGAATTTTGCGGAAATTGCTGATAAATTGGGTGATTTGCAAACGATTGCTGAAGAAATCGGTGACGGCGACTACGAAAAACCGCTAGCAGAAATTCCGATTCAAGAAATTAACGTTATAGCGTTAACCTTGCAACAAATGGGCTTTAAAATCCGCGACTTGCTGACCAGTCTTGGCGACTCGAAAAAATCGACCGAGGCGCTCAACCAGAAACTTCAAGAGGCCAATGTTGTTCTCAAAACAACTGCTGTCGAAGCCAAGGCCATGGCGTTGCAGGCCGAGGCCGGAAATTTGATGAAGAGCCGGTTTTTGGCAAATATGTCTCATGAAATCCGTACGCCGATAACCGGCATCGTCGGTTTCCTGGAGTTACTGCATCGTTCAGAACTGTCGGCTGAACAACAGGATTTTATCAGCGACGCCCGGACAGCCGCGGATTTGTTATTGTATATAATCAATGACATCTTGGACATCTCCAAGATTGAAGCCGGAAAAATGGCGATGGCAAAAGTGAAATTTGCGCTTAGACCGCTTATTAGTAACGTAGTTGCGATGCTCGAACCAAAGGCCCAAGAAAAAAAACTAAAAATCAACCTGCTGATTGCTCCTGAAACACCGGAAGAAGTTATCGGTGATTCGTCCCGACTCCGACAGATTTTAAGCAATATTATCGGTAACGCCGTGAAGTTTACCGAGCGAGGCGAAGTTTCGATTATAGTGGTAGGCAAAATCGAAGCCGTGGGGATTGCCAAGCTGCATTTTCAAGTCCAAGATAGCGGCATTGGCATGCGCCAGGAAGATATCAACCGTTTGTTTCAGCCTTTTTACCAATTAGATGGTTCAACAACCAGAAAGCATGGCGGAACGGGCTTGGGTCTGGTGATAGCTAAAGAGCTGGTCAGGTTGATGGATGGTGAGATTGTTGCCGAAAGCGTGCTTGGTCAGGGGTCGACGTTCAACATTACTGTTCGGCTGGCAATTGAAGAAAGACCGCGGGATAACGAATATGAAACACTTAGACTTAATCGGGTAAATATTTTGCTAGTTGATGCCGATGAGCAGAATAACGCGACCCGTGGCGCCTTCTTTAAGGAGCTTGGCGCACAGGTGTTTGTAGCTCAAGACGCGGTCACGGCAATTACGCTGATTATTGAGCAAGCCAATACTGCCGCAGCTATGAATATCGCGGTCATCGCTTGTCAACTGCCGGGCATGACCGGGCATGAACTGGTTGCCACTTTGCAAACCATCCCCTTTGCCAAAACTGTCAAACTAATACTCATTGGCGCGGCTGCCAAACCGGGCGAAGCGGATTATTTACTCAACGAGTTGGTAGAAAAGAACGATTTGCTCAGAGCGATTGCTGTCGTTTTGGATGGGGCGCCGAAACCGGAAAGCCAGTTGGCAATCGAAGATAGTATTGTGGAATTCATGCTGGCGACCGAGGTTAACGAACAAGATGCCCGGGAAATATTTACTGATTTTAGAAATTATCTCCCCGATTTATTAGCCAAAATGACCGTAGCGATTACCGAAAACGATTTTGAACAGCTACGGATGTTGGCACACCAATTAAAAGGGTCGTCAGGAAATCTGCGCGTTAGCGCTATTTACAATTTGACAGCGGCGCTGGAAACGGCAGCGGCCCGGCAAGACCAACCAGAATGCGCTGCGTTACTGGCGAAGTTGCAGCAAACATTATTGTGAGTTTTTAAAAATGATTTTTGAAAGGAACGACAATGGCTAAGAAAGAAATCAAACGAGACTTAATCCAGGCTACGCTCGAAGTGAATGTTGAAAAAGTCAAACTGTTGCTCAAATCCGGCGTGAATATCAACGAAACGGATAACTTCAATAATACCGCGTTGATTATTGTTGCCGAGGACGGACATCGGGAAATTGTCGAGCTTCTTATTGGAGCCAAAGCGAAAATCGATCTCAAGAATAACAGCGGTGAAACAGCGTTGTATTATGCGGTAAAGAACGGTAATAAAGAAATAGTCCAAGTTTTAATAGCCGCCGGCGCCGATGTCGATGCCAAGAATATTCAAGGCAAGACCATGCTAATCAGAGCGGCGTCCTCGGATAATACCGAAATTGTCAAATTGCTGGTCGAAGCCGGCGCGGATGTAAATGCTGCCGATGCTTACGGCTACACACCGCTAATCGAGGCCGCCTGGTTTGGTTCGAAAAGTATCGTGGAGTTGCTGTTAGCGTCGGGTGCAAAAGTTAATGCCAAGAATAATGCCGGAGCCAATGCGCTGATTAAGGCTGCTGAAAAAAATAATTTCGCGGTGGCAAAACTGTTGCTCGATAATGGCGTGGATGTCAATGTCAGCAGCAATTCCGGCACCACTGCCCTCAGCGTAGCGCTTGAGGAAGGAAATAAGGAATTAGTTGAATTGTTGCAGTCCTTCGGAGCGGTTGTTGTCGAACGGGGTGTGCGGGCGCCGACTGGTCATCAGCGCGCCGACAGCAAAAGTGAAAGCCAGCCAGTCGGTAAAAGCGCCAGCGCCGCCGATGGGTCGTTCTTTCGCGGTTGGTTGCACGCTGAAAAACGTCAGTATGAGTCGGCAATAATCCATTATACAAAAGCGCTAAGCGCCAATAAAAAATTTGCCGCTGCCTTTATGCAACGCGGTGAAGCTTATTACCAGAAAGAGCAGTATGATTTGGCAATAGTTGATTTTGGCTTGGCGCTGCAACTGAAACCTGATAGCGCCGAGCTATATAAAATGCGGGCGTGTGCTTACGGCGCCAAAGGTCAGTATGAATTGGCGCTGGCGGACTTGCAAATGCTCCGCCAGTTAGATAGCGAGTTGTTTGGAAAGTTTCCGGAGGCCGTCCGGAATTTATGCGCAGGAAGCGCTGAATAAATCGAAACAGTCGGAATTGTAGCGATACTAAGGAGCGAATTATGCAAGAAATATTTTCTAAGACTGTTACGGCAAAAGAATTTTTGCGAGCGGCTAGTGACGGAAAGGTGGCCGAATTACAAGCGGCGTTAGCCGCCAAAGTATATATAAACGAAGTGGACGAGAACGGTAATTCGGCGTTGCATAAAGCGGCTGCAAGCAATCGAATCGCCATTGTCGAATTGCTCATCCGTTCCAAAGCCAAAATTGACCTGCGTAATCGCACTGGTGAAACGGCGCTATTTCAAGCAATCAAGAACGGACATGCCGAGATTGCCCGGTTGCTAGTCGAGTCCGGCGCCAAACCGGACATGGTAAATAGCGAAGGTAAATCGATGTTGATTCGGGCGGCGATGAGCGGTAATAGCGATATTGCCAAAATGTTGATTGCGGTCGGAGCGGCGGTCAATATGCGCGATGGCTATGGTTATTCCGCGCTGATGGAGGCGGCGTGGGCGGGCGCGGACGCGATAGTTGAACTGCTACTCGTGGCAGGCGCGGATGTAAATGCCAAAAACAATGTTGGCGCGTCGGCGCTGATAAAAGCTTGCGCCAAAGGGCATCTGACTATTGTTCAACGGTTGCTGGCGGCGGGCGCTGAAGTCAATGTCAGCAGCAACTCCGGACAAACACCGCGCAGCGCTGCGGAAAAATCCGGCAATCAGGAAATTGTTGAGTTGTTGAAAATTGCCGGTGTGTTAAAATAATATAAAAACAATGTCAACAGGTTAAGACCAATTCGGTGTAGGGGCGATTCACGAATCGCCCGAACTACGCTGAATTTTTTTGTTTATTTTTTTTAATTCAACTGCTAGAATGTACAGTAGCTAACTGTACAAAAATTTTGGAGGCGCTATGAAAGTGCTAATTGCCGATGATGACCGGATGATACGCAACATCGTCAAGAAGAAGCTTTTGACCTGGGGCTATTCAGTAGTGGAGGCCGCTGACGGCAACGAGGCGTGGCGCATCCTGAACGCGCCCGATGCGCCGAGCATTATTCTCACCGACTGGGAGATGCCGGGAATGGACGGCATGGCGCTCTGTCGTAAAATCAGCGACAATATCGACGTGCATTACGTCTATCAAATCGTATTAACCGGTAAAACCGACCGCCAGTCGATGCTGGATATTATGCGGGTCGGCGCGGACGATTTTGTCCGTAAACCGTTTGACAACGAAGAGCTAGAGGTGCGGATACGCGCCGGTTGCCGGATTGTCGAGTTGCAACAGCGGCTGACCAGTCTGCTCCGCCATGACGGCATGACCGGAGCGCTGAACCACGCCGCTTCGATGAGCGAAGTTAAAAAATTGGTGGCCTATTCGGTGAAAAATCCGGCTTATAATGTAATGTTGATGTGCGATTTAGATTTCTTCAAGCGGGTGAACGACGAGAACGGTCATTTGTTTGGCGATGAAGTGCTCAGGGAAACGGTTGTCCGGTTAAAGGCCGCAGTGGGTGAGCGCGGCATGGTTGGCCGCTACGGCGGTGAAGAGTTTATAATTATTTTGCCAAACTGTCAGGTTAAAGAAGGCGTAGAGATCGGCGAACGTTGTCTCAATGTCATCCGTGATCAGAAATTTTGTTGTGACGACAACTGTATTAATGTAACTATTAGTATCGGCGGGGCAGTCTGGTGGGAAGCAGGCGCGGACACTTGGAGTCCGGATCGCTGGCTAAAAGCCGCTGATTCAGCGCTATATATGGCCAAGCACAACGGCCGCAATCGGCTGGAATTTCCGGTGTGGGAGATTATCTGAGTATGCAAAACGCTGAATTTCTCAAAGATTTCCAGGAAGAAGCCGATGCCCATCTCCGTTTGATTGAAAAGAATATTTTGTTATTAGACAGCACCGGTTTCGTCGAAGAAACTGTGCGCGAGTTATTTCGCTCGGCGCACAGCATCAAAGGCATGGCCGGTTTTTTTGCGCTTGCTGAGATTGTCGCGGTCGCGCACTCCCTGGAAGAGTTGTTTAGCCGCTGGCGTGACGGAAAGCGGATTGAGGCAGGAAATGTTGTTGATGTCATACTAGCTGCCAATGATTTGCTGAAAACAATGATTAATGCGCCCGAACAAAGCATTGGCACGAATATCAGCGACTGTCTTGCTTTGGTCAATGAACTAACCGCCGCGACTTCGGCAGCCGAAGCGCCAAATACTGCCGTGCCGATAACTACCAGCATGGACGCGACGACCAGTCCGCCCGAGGTTGTAAAAGCTGTAGAAGCAGTGGTTTTCAGCGATAATTTTGTGCGGGTTAGCACCCAGTTGCTCGATGAGTTGATTGCTGTAGCAGGTGAAATTACGATGCTGCGGAATCGGCTGGCACAAATCCTGGCCGCAAATAGTGTGGATTTGATTGCCGCCAACAGCGTGACTGAGAATATCGGCAAGGCAGTCTTTGTTCTGCAAAACACTGTAATGCAGATGCGGATGCAACCGCTAGACGAGTTGTTCTCGCGATTCCCGCGGGTGGTGCGCGATCTTAGCAAACGCACCGGCAAAAAAGTCAGTTTGGAAGTATCCGGAGCGGATACCGAGATTGACAAGCAAGTAGCCGAGGCGCTGTATGACCCGTTGATGCATCTGTTACGTAATTGTCTGGACCACGGTATCGAAACGGCAGCGCAACGGGAACAAAGCGGCAAACCGGCTGTTGGCACGGTGGCGCTACGGGCGTATAATGCCGGTGGAAATGTTTATATTGAAGTGGTTGATGATGGACGCGGTATTGATGCCGAAAGTGTGCGCGGGCAGATTGTAAAACGCGGATTGTTAAGCGAAATTCAAGCAGCGACGCTAAGTTTTGCTGAATTGGTTGATTATTTGTTTATGCCGGGGTTCAGCACTGCAGCGGTTGTGACCGACATTTCCGGTCGCGGGGTCGGGTTGGATGTCGTTCGTACTAATATTGAACGGCTCGGCGGAACGGTAGAGGCGCTCTCGCAGAAGAACGCCGGTACAACGTTCAGGCTCAAACTACCGCTGACGCTCGCAGTTATGAAGGCATTATTAGTCAGAATTGCGAGCGCGATAATTGCCATACCGCAGTCAGTGGTATTGGAAGCAGCGCGCTACAATAATAGTCAGCAACTGGAATATATTTCCGGACGAATGTTTTGGAATTTGCGCGAGGAACTGGTTCCGGTCATTGATCTTAGCCAGTTGCTTGGGATGACGGCGACGATAGCGCCGCTGGATTACCTGGTATTCGTGGAAAGCGCTGGTCGGCGCTATGGATTTTTTGTTGACGAGGCGCTGGATACTGAAGATGTTCTGGTCCGGAAATTGCCGGGTAGCCTCAGCGGCTTGAGTTGTTATGAATCGTTAGTGTTGCTTGCCGACGGAGTGATAGCGCCGGTATTAAATGTGGCGGACATAATCGAACGCGCGGCGCTTGGCGACAGCAATATCGAAGAAATTACCGGCAAAAAACAGGATTATCAGTATCAACCGCCACAGCAGAAATTATTGGTTTTTGAATGTGAGAAAACCGGTCGCTACGCGGTTGACATGTCGAGCGCGTCAGGGGTTTACCGGGCTGATGCCAGTCGGTTTTCAATGCTCGACGGGGAGTTGTTTGTCAATCTGGCTGATAAAATATTCCGGGTGCTGACAGTTGACAATCAGCTGCCGGACTTGAGCAACCAGCAATACATAATAGCGCTCTCGGCAAATACCGGGGTAAGTTATGCGATAATCGCCAGTAATATCATTGATTTTATGACCCAGCCGGTTGAATTTACCGGACACCTGGACAATTTTGGCATTTATTATGGAACGGCGTTGATTGGCGATGAGCTTACCCCGGTTGTAAACGCGCACTGTCTGCTCAATCGCGCCGCCGGGCAGTTGTTTGGTTCGCTCGCCGGAGCGGGCGAAAAGCGCATGATTTTGGTAGTTGAACCGGATGATTATTGCGCCCGAATTATCAAGTATTTTCTTGACATCGCCGGATTTAACTCGATAATTGTCGCTACCGGCGAGCAGGCGCTCGAGCGGGTGCGCGCGGATAAGTTTGCAGCGGCGCTGATAGCGGAAATGCTGCCGGACATGAGTGGCGTTAATTTGTTCCGCAGCATCAAGGGCGACAAGCGGCTGCTTTGGTTGCCCTGCGCCCGTTTGAAAAATTTTACGGCAGCCAGTGAAGATGCTCATTCCAGCGCATTTGCTGATGACGATTTCGATGGTGTGGTCTGGAAATATGATTTGCACGGATTGGTCGAGCCATTGACGGCGATGTTGGAGGGCGCAAAATGGTGAATCAGGCGTTGACAATATTTACAATCGACGGTGAGCAATGCGCGTTACGCGCAAGCGAAATTGAGCTGGTTGCCAAAATCAGCGAGCTGAGCATCGTGCCGGCGGCGCCGCCGGAGATACTCGGCATGGCGAATTTCCGTGGCCGGGCGGTAGTGGTGTTTGATGCCGGCGCATTGATGGGTAAAACGAAAACCGGCGTTCGCAAGAAAATCATTGTCTTTAAGAACAACGACTGCGCCTGGGCAATCGACGATGTGCTAGATGTAATCACCGCGCCGGTTACTGTGAAAAACCTTACAGTTGGTCAAATGGCGGCAGTCGGCGCAATAAGTGAGGGTATTATCGAAATCGAAGACAAGCATATTCTGCTGTGCAGTTATGATAATATGAACGAGCGGAGGGTAAAATGAGCTTTAACAACTTGAGTTTGAACAAGAAGTTTTTCACGGTATTCCTGCTGGTGGTTATTTTTGTCGCCGGACTAACCGGCTATCTGCTTCAGCAATTGAAAACAATTGATGACAACGACACGGCGATGTATGTGCATAACGGCATCGCGCTTGCAGAAATATCCCAGGCGGTGTTTGATTATCAGTTATGCCGCATTCAATACCGCGACTGGGTCGAAGCTGACAGCGTTGACAAGCGTGCCAAACTGGTACTCGACCTAGAAACATCGGTCAAACATATGAATGAACATCTGAGCGCCTGTGTTAAAGCAACCGATAATCAGGAAATAAAGAAAAAACTCGATGCACTACTTGATTCACGTGACAAGTTTGTCGTCTCAATCAATAATATGATTGGCTTTGCCCGCAAGGATCGTGTCGAAGCGGTCCGTACGCTGATTTATTCTCCGGAAACCCGCGCGCTGCACACCCTGGTCAGTGACCAGATTCAGCAGGTGCAAGAGGCGATAATCAGTGACGCCAAAACGCTGTCGGAAGGAAACAGCGTCGCCGCAAACACCGCCACCCGCAATGCCATAATAGTGGTGGTCGTTATAATTATTTTGCTAATTTTGGTCGCGATACTATTTGCCCGTTCTATCGCTTTGCCGATCGGGATGATGAGCAAGCTCATGGGCGCTATGGAAGGCGGCGATTTTACACTCTCGAGCGGCATCAATCGTCGCGATGAAGTTGGTAAATTGGCGCACGCTTTTGATGAATTTGCCACGAAAATGCGCACCGCGATGAAACGACTGGCCGAGGTCGCCGGCGGGGTGCGGACGTCGTCTACTCAGTTGACAATGATTTCCGATAACCTGGCCGCGAACAGCGAAGAAGTCCACGGCCGTGCCGGCAATGTCTCGGTGTCCGCCGAAGAAATCAGCGTCAATATTAAAAACACTGCCAATCAGGCGACCGAGACCAGTGACTCAATAACTGATATCGCCAGTTCCATCGATGAAGTTTCCACGACCGTTCGCAGTATCGCGTCGACATCCGAACAGTCCTCGGTGAACATTGCCCGGGTGACCACAGTTATCGCCCAGACTGCCGGGAACATCAGCAACATCGCCAGCGCCGCCGATAACATCAACAATAACGTCAGCGGCATCGTGTTGGCGGTGCGAGAAATTAATGTATCCGCGCATGACGTCGCTGAACAATGCGAACGCTCGCGGGTGGCAGCCGAACAGACCGAGAAAGAGTCAATTGCCGCCGGGATGGTCATCGACCGCTTGAACAAAATGGCGCGGGAAATCAACGGCATCGTCAAGACCATTGACGATATTGCCGATCAAACTAATTTGCTGGCGCTGAACGCGGCGATTGAAGCGGCTGGTGCCGGTGATGCCGGACGAGGATTTGCAGTGGTAGCAGGTGAAGTCAAATCGCTGGCGCGGCAGACTGCCTCCTCGACTAAAGACATCTCCGCCCAAATCGAGATGATTCAGAGCGCGGTTGCCGAAGCGGTAACCAGTATCAACCTCATTAAAACCAGTGTCACCGACATGAAGTCAATTACCAATTCGATTGCCGCCTCGGTCACTGAGCAGTCAGCGAACACCGGCGAAATCAGCGGCGTAATATCGGCAACCGGTGACAAGATTACCGCTATCAACCGCGACATCAAGGAAATTGCTTCGGCGTCCGAGTTACTGATGCAAAACACCGTCGAAGTATCGCGCGGCGCAAACGACATCGCTGCCGCAACTACCGAGCTATTCAATGTCATCAGCGATGTGTCCAAGAAGTCGGAAATATCCTCGGTGAAAACCGGTGATATCGCCCGCGCCGCCCGGGAAATTGCCGTTGGCGCCAACGACATTGTGCGTACAATGACCGAAATCACGATTGCTACCAACGAAAACTCCTCACGGGCCTCGGACACTAGCAAAGCCGCCGGCGCATTGTTGGTCAATGCCGAGCAGTTGGATGAGGTGCTAAAGAAATTCAAAGTATAGATTCCGTAACAATTGCGAGGACGGGCGCGAGAACCGCGCCCCTACTTGCTCGTAACGCCTTGTACCTGCACATTTTTGAGCAGCCCGGCGTGGTTGGTGAAATTATCCTTTATGATCCTTTATGATTAGAACGGAGACCTATGGATAAACTTGCAATACTGGTAGTTGACGACGATGCGTTGTATCGCCGTTATATTTCCCAGATGGCCGCTTCTACCGACCTGACAGCCGGAGTGATGACGGCATCTTCGGCGGAAATTGCCATTGAGCGGTTGCGACTGACGCGTTATGATATCGTGATTTCGGATGTAGTAATGGCCAATATTGATGGAATAGCACTGTTAGAACACGTCAAACAGCGCTATCCGGATATTGGCATGATTATGGTCAGCTCATTTGGCGGCATCGGTCAGCAGGTCACGATGCGGGCGTTGCAACTGGGAGCGTTAGATTATATTTTAAAGAACGACGCGGCAAATCGAACCTGGTTTTTGGACCGGTTAACGTTGTTGTTCGAAAGTTATGCCGCAAAAAAGCAACTGACTGTTGTCTCGCCTCAGGCCGCTGCGCCAACGGGCGAGGCGCCCAGCGCCAAGCTTGCAAAACCGGGATATTCCAAAGACTTCGAGGCGGTTGATTATGTAATCATCATCGCGTCCACCGGCGGTCCAAAAGCCATCGATACGGTGCTCGCCGGGTTAGCGCCGCAACTAAACTGTCCGGTCATTATTGTTCAGCACATTCCGGCGAAATTTACCGAGGTCATGGCGGCGCAACTGGCGGTAAAATATAAAATCGCGATCCGTGAAGCTAAGCCCGGCGAGGTGTTGCAAAACAACCGGCTATATCTGGCGCCCGGCGGTCAGCATCTTTCAGTAGAAGCAAAACAGCGCTTGCCGCAATTCGTAGTCACTGAAAAATTTGCCGGAGCCGGCGAAATCGCGCCATCAGCGGACCGGTTGCTGACCAGTATGGCCGAAGCGCTGAGCGGCGCCAAAATTGTCGTCGCGGTGCTAACCGGCATGGGAAACGACGGTGTAGCCGGTCTGAAGCGTTTGAAAGCCACCAATGATGTCGTTACTCTGGCTCAAGACGAGCCAAGTTGCGTAGTTTATGGTATGTCGCGCTCGGTTGTCGAGGCCGGGCTTGCCGACGAAATTGTAGCGCTGGACAAAATTGCCGCGCGGATCAATGCAATCTGCCGGGTAAACCGATGAGTTCCGCCATCCGGCCAACTGACGATCAGGCGCTGAAATTATTGGCAGATTTTGTCGAGCAGGAATGTGGCATTTATCTGGATGAATCCAAAAATTACCTGCTAATTTCCCGATTGGCAGGGATGATTGGCGAAACTGTGGATGGCTCAATTTACGCGTTGTACCAAAAACTGACGCAACAGCCGGGAATGGCATTGACCGAACGATTAATTAATGCGATTACCACCAACGAAACGACCTGGTTTCGCGAACAGACGCCGTGGCTGATTCTTGGTGAAATTGTCTTGCCAACAATGATTACCGAGCTACGTTCCGGCACGAAACTGAAAATTCGCATTTGGAGCGCGGCGGCCAGCACTGGACAGGAAATTTACTCGACGGTCATGTACATTGATAATTATTTGCGGCTAAACAAAATCGTCGACATCACCCTGAACAATTTTGAATTTTACGCGACCGACATCAATAGCGCGGTGTTGCAGGTGGCGACCGCCGGCCGCTATGACGCCATTGCGATGCAACGCGGTTTTAGCGGTGAGTTTGCCGATTATCGCGACCGATATTTTAGCAACAGTGGCCGGTATTGGGAGCTGGCGGCGAACATCCGCGGGCGGGTAACGTTTTCCAAACGTAATCTGTTAGAAAAGCACGCTGGCAATTTATTTTATGACATTCTGTTCTTGCGCTACGTCTTGATATATTTTTCCGAAACTAACAAAAAAATCGCGCTGGCTAATCTATACGAACAGGCCAACAAAAACGCGGTGCTGTTTTGTGGTAATTCCGAGATTGTTGATAATCAAATTAATCCGTTTACGCGAATTGCCGATAGCTTGCGGGCGTACTATCGCAAAACCGACAAGGCTTGCTGGCAGGTGTGACGAGTGATTTAGGGGTTAGGGAATAGGGAATAGGGAATAGGGAATAGGGATTAGGGATTGCGAGGTAAATTATATGAACGAAAAAAAGATATTGGCGGTTGATGATTCGGCGATGATCCGAAAAATAATTTCCGGCGCCGCCGCGGTACTTGGATACGGACTGCTTGAAGCCGGTAATGGTCAGGAAGCGCTGGTCATTGCCGAGCGCCAACCCGGGGCTATCGCATTGGTGCTGCTGGATATCAATATGCCGGTAATGAGCGGCTTGGAATTTTTGCGAGCCTTTCGCGCCAATCCGGACAACGATACCATTCCGGTTGCGATTGTCAGCACCGAGTCGGAAAGCAGCTCGGTATTTGCCGCGATTAAACTGGGCGCTCAGGCCTATATCCTCAAACCATTTTCGATTGAGGAAATGGAACGAAAAATTGTTGAATTGATTGGCGGACCAGAATTATGAGCGGCCGCTTCGACTTGAACGCGTTACAGACGATTTTTTCCGAAGTGCTGACCAATACCACTCAGGTGTTTATGGGTATCGAATTATTGCCGTGCGCCGCTCCCGCGCCCGACGCCGACATTTCCGGACTGTTGATATTGATTGGCGAGCAGCCGATTGTTATCCGCATCGCTGTTAGTAGCGCCGCGGCCGGACATTTTGTCTCGTTGATGACCGGTATTGCCGAAACTGAGCTTAGCGAAGCGCTTGTTTCGGACGGTATTGCCGAATTGACCAACATTGTATCCGGTCGCGCCAAGGCGATTATCAATGCCGACAGCGCCAGATACCGGCTGACCCCGCCGGCGATTATCGAAGGCAACTCGCATAGATTACTGTTTAAGAGCCGCACTGCCGGGTTTTGCCAAAATTATCGAAGCTCGGATGGTCGCTTTGGCTTAACGTTCGAACTCATCTATGTTTGATTTTGGAGAGTAGATTATGCAAACCAATCAGTGTTCCAGCGACTCGTATTATAAATCACTGGTCAACGCGATACCGGATTTATTGTTTGTGTTGGATGCCGATGGCGTTATTATTGACTGTCAGGGCGGCAATGATGATGATTTGGCAATGCCCCGCGAATTGCTCCAAGGCAATAATGTAGTAGATCTATTGCCGGCGATTTTAGCCGAGCAGACCAAACAAAATATTGCTGCGGTTTTAGCCGGACAGCCAATGGCGTCGTATGAATATCAAATGGTGGCGCAGAATGGCTTGGGTTATTTTGAATGTAAGATGACCCGTTTGGGTGAAAAGCAGATTATTGCCAAAATTGCCAACATCACCGCGCGAAAATTGGCGGAAGAGAAGGTCTTGGTTCGCGATGAACGGTTTGCGAAATTGTTTGAGATGCACGCCGCGGCCATGCTGCTCATTGATCCGGAGTCCGGAGCAATCGTGGATGCCAATCAAGCGGCAGCAAATTTGTACCGTTGGCCGGTAAACCAGTTGAAAACCATGAACATTCAACAGATCAATACCGCGCCGCCGGAAATTGTCGCGCATGAGATGGAGCGCGCGCGGCTCGCCGAGTGCTGCAGGTTTGAATTTGAACACCGAACCGCCGACGGGTCTATTCGCGTGGTTGAAGTGTTTAGCAGTATCATAACGATGCGCGATGAAGAAAAACAGGTGTTGTTTTCGATTGTCCACGACATCACCGAGCGCAAGCAGAATGAAGAGCGAGTGGTCTATTTGAGTTTTCACGATATTTTGACCGGGTTGTACAACCGCAGTTATTTTGAAGAGGAACTCGGTCGGATGGACACCGCCCGCCAATTGCCGATCAGTGTCATAAATGGCGATGTCAACAGCCTGAAGATGACCAATGACGTGTTTGGTCATGCCAAAGGTGACGCGTTGATAATAGCCGCAGCCCAGATATTGAAAAGTTGTTGTCGCGAAGAAGACGTGGTGGTGCGCTATGGCGGGGATGAGTTTGTGGCGTTTTTACCGAAATGTGATGAACAGACAGCACAGAGCATTGTCGAACGCGTCCATGAAAAATGCCGGGATAAAACCATCGAAGGCGTACCGGTGTCGCTGGCGCTTGGCTTTGCCACAAAGGTAAATTTCGAAGAGGACATTAACACTGTAGTCAGTCTGGCCGAGTCGCGGATGTACAAAAATAAGATTAGTGACGATAACCGTGTTCGTTACGAAACCCTTAACGCGCTAGAACAGCTGGCTTTTAAAAAGGATTATCATACCAAGGATCATGCCGAGCGGATGCAAGTGTTGGCGACTGGTTTTGGCGAGTATTTGCGGTTGCCGGGCGCAACGATTTCTGATATCGCGATGCTGGCAGCGCTGCACGACATCGGCAAAATCGCCGTGTCCGAAGAGATATTAAAGAAACAGGAATCGCTGACTGACGATGAATGGGCAGTTGTGCGGACTCATCCGGATGTGGGCTACCGGATATTGCGGGCAATTCGCGAACTGAGCTTTGGCGCTGAAGAAGCGGTGCTTTCGCACCACGAACACTGGAACGGCGCCGGGTATCCACGGGGGCTGAATGCCAAAAGAATACCGTTCATCAGCCGGTTGATTACAATTATCGACGCTTATGATGTTATGACCCATGACCGTCCATATCGGACTGCGATAACACACGAAGCGGCCATTGCCGAGTTGAAGCACTGTGCCGGTACACAATTTGACCCGGAATTGGTGGAAAAGTTTTTGGAATTTGTCGACGGTCAGTAGAGGTTTACATGAAGATAAAACACAGTTTGACGTTCAGCTTGATTGCGTTATTGTCGGTATTTACCGTGGCGCTGCTGTATTTGGGCTACAGTTTTTGGTTGCAGGACTATATTGAACGCGAAAAAAGTGAAAATCGAGAAAAAATTACCCGCCTGCAGGCAGCGTTTGAGCAGGAGCAAAATGTTCTGGCCACGTTGTGCAATGACTGGGGCTTTTGGGATGAGGCCTACAAATTTGTCGGCGGCAGCAATCCGGATTTTGCCGCGCAATACGGGCAGGCAAACTCCTTGTCGCTGTCGAAAATCGGTGTGGATTATATGGCTATTTTTGATATTTCCGGCAAGAAATTATTAAGCACCGTTGCCGATATTAAAACCGATAGTCAACTGGATGAAAGCAAAAAAATCGGCGAGTCGCTGAGCGAGACCGGCACATTGTTTGCAATGGTAAAGAACAGCAAGGAGGGTGTTGTCAAGGGCGCTATCAGCCGCGCCAAAGGCTCGCTGCTGGTAGCTGTCGCGCCAATACTACCGGGCAACGGTACAGGTAGCCCAAGTGGTTATGTGCTGTTTGCCAAGAAAATTAACAAACAATTTCTTGACGAATTGTTAAAAAAAGGTTACGTTAGTGATGTCTGGCTGGATTTTGTAAATACCGCGCCGCCCTGGCTGAAACCAGATAAAGACCAGGGACCAATATTGAAATATTACGCCGATCCGGCTGCGGAAAACCAAAGCGGCTGTTTTGTTATTCATACAGAGGAAAATCATAACTTATTTATTAGCGCGGTTATCAAGAAGACCAATGACGGCTATACAACGCTGATTCAGTTTGCGTTATATGTATTGATTTGTTTATTAATTGCCGTGCTGTTATTTATTTTAATAACCCGCAGAGTGCTGTTTCGCAAATTCAAACTTATTGAAAGCTATTTGCGTGAATATGACGCGCAAAAACAGCACAATGGGCGCAAACATCTGCAAATGGACAGCGATGACGAATTATCCGATCTGGCAAACGCTTTGAACAAGACCATTGACGAAGTGGAAACGCTGTATAGCGATTTGCTAACCGAACTCGAAGAACGTAAACGAAATGTCGCGCAACTGCGTAATACCCAAATTGGCACAATTGTGTCGCTGGCTAAACTCGCGGAATATCGCGACACCGATACTGGCGAACATTTGACGCGGGTTACCGCAACTTGCAAAATTTTGGCGACCTGTGCGGCAACGCGGCCGGAATTTGCCGGTTTAATTGATGATGCGTTTATCGAAGAACTAGAAATTGCCGCGACGTTGCATGATATTGGCAAAGTCGGTATCAGCGACGCGATCTTGCGTAAGTGTGGACCATATACCCAGGATGAATACACAATCATGAAATCGCACACTGTATATGGGTCAATAACGCTGCAGCAAATGTTAGAAAAACACCCGGATAACGAATTTATCAAAATGGCCGAGGAGATTGCCCGCTATCATCACGAACGCTGGAACGGCGAGGGCTATCCCGAGCAATTGAGCGGCACTGATATTCCGCTGTCCGCGCGAATAGTTGCGGTTGCCGATGTTTTTGACGCGTTGATGTCCGAGCGCTGTTACAAACCGGCGTATAGTATGGAAAAGAGTCGGAAGATAATTGTAAAATCCGCCGGAATACAGTTTGATCCAGTGCTGGTAGATGTTTTCTGCGACTGTTTCACGGAAATTGTGAAGCAGTATATATAGTGTTTCAAAGGAGAAGTTGGTTTTGAATATTGATTATTCGAAATATATCACCGAACTGCAAGGCGCATTGCTTAATACCGACCGCTTGGCAGTCGAAGAAATAATCGCTGATGCGCTTGGCGAGTTGTCTAAACTGGACTTGCTGGAAAAAGTAGTTACGACGGCGCTAGCTGCTATTGGCGATGCCTGGCAAAAGGGTGATGTCGCGCTGTCGCAGGTGTATATGAGTGGCGTCATTTGTGAAGAAATCATTAGCAAAATTATGCGAGCCAAAGCAGTCATGCAAACTACGCAGCCAAAAATCGCCATCGCCGTGCTGGAAGATCAACATCAACTGGGCAAACGGATGGTGTCGTCAGTAGTCAGGGCGGCGGGTTACGCGCTAATCGATTACGGCGCTGGAATCGGCGCCGAGCAGTTGATTGAAAAAGTGCTTAAAGATAAAATTGACATTTTACTGTTGTCTGCCTTAATGTTGCCGTCGGCGCTGAAAGCCGGATATGTCTGCGAAAAACTCCGCGAACTGGGCGCTGCGACCAAAGTTGTTGTCGGCGGCGCGCCGTTTCGGCTCGACCCCCGACTTGTCGAGGAAGTCTCGGCTTACGCTTTTGGCTATAATGCATCTGATGTTATTGGAATAATTGAACAGGCGGTGAGCGCTGATGCAAAGTAAAAGCAGCATGACTTCGATGCAACGGGTGTTGACGACGCTTAGCCACCGTGAGCCGGACCGGGTGCCATACTTTTTGTTTTTGACGATGTACGGCGCAAAGGTGCTCGGCATCTCGATTGAAGACTATTTTTCCAAAGTTGATAATGTTGTCGAAGGTCAGTTGGAGATGCGCCGCCGCTATCGGCATGATAGTTTGCTGGCATTTGGCTATGCCTCAGCCGAGCTTGAAGCTTGGGGTGGCGAAACGATTTTTTATCCTGACGGCCCGCCGAATGCTGCCGCGCCGATTTTAGCTAATGTTGAAGCAATCGACCAATTGGTTTTACCAGATATTTCTAAAGCGCAAAGTTTGCAGCGAACGCTACAGGTTATTGAAAAGTTGAAACTTCACGTTGCCGATGAAGTTCCGATTATCGGTGTTGTACTTTCCCCGTTTTCGATGCCGATATTACAACTCGGATTTGAGCGCTATTTGCAATTGTTGCATTTTGACAAGCCGCGATTTAACCGGCTAATGTGGCTAAACGAAAAATTTTGCGGGCAGTGGGCGAATGCTCAGTTGGCTGCCGGAGCAACGGCAATCGGCTATTTCGACCCGCTGGCATCGCCGACGATGATACCGCGTGAAACTTATCTTGCCAGTGGTTACCAGACATTCAAACGAATGCTCGGGGAGATTAACGGTGCGATAGCTGTACATATGGCATCGGGTAAAACGCTCTCGCTCTTGCCGGATTTGGTCAATAGCGGGGCGGCGTTAATGGGCTTTTCAGCAGAAGAAAACATTCCCGACATCAAAGCGGCATGCCGCAATAAAGTTACCTTGCTTGGCAATTTTAACGGTATTGCCATGCGCCACTGGGATGAACAGGAAACTAAACGTCAGGTGAAACTGATTATCGATGGCGCCGGGCAAGGCGGCGGACTGATTGTTGCCGATAATCATGGCGAAATCCCCTGGCAGACACCGGAACAGGTGTTATACTGGATTGGCGAGGCAATCGAACAATTTGGCAGCTATCCGTTGAAAGTGAACTGAGATGAACAAGTTGTATTTGGCAGTATGTGAATCGCACGCCGCTGAATATCGAGCGGCACTTGGCGCTGAACGTCTAGACGATGTTGAAATAATCAGCTATCCTTCGGCTTGTATGCGAATGAAGAATGATGCTACGGCAACCTTGCAAACTCTGGCTGAAGGCGCTAATATCAGCGCGGATAACTTGATAATTATTGGTGGCAAGCAGTGCGATGTATCGAAAAATATTACCGACAAATACCATGGCGCCCAGCAAGTTAGCTTAGACAATTGTTTTTACAGTTATTGCAGCCGCTGGTTCATCGACCGCTTAATCTGCGATGGCAGTTACATGGTCACGAGCGGCTGGTTGAGCAGTTGGCAGAGTAATATTTCCGGTTGGGGATTTGATGAAGTCGGCATCAAAGTTTTTTTTGGCGAATTTTCCAAGTTGATTACGGTGCTGGACACTGGAATAGATTTGGCAATGTCCAAGCGAGCGGCAGAATTTGGCGAGTATGTCGGGCTGCCAGTCAACCGGATAGTTATTGATTTGGAATATCTGGGATTGTTTTTGAAAACCATTGTTTTTCAATGGCGGTTAAAGCAGGGGAAACAAGCTGCGGAAGAAGCAGCGAAAAGCTATGTTGCCACTGCCAAACAAATCGCTGATTTCGCGATGATGTTTGATGTCGTCAGCAAAATTGCCGAAGTAAGCAATGAGCTGGAGCTGATCAAGAAGTTGTTGGACACTTTTGCAATGCTGTTTGCGCCCAAAAAAATCGGTTATTATGGTATCGGGCGTAGTTTTCCCGCAGAAAGTATTTCCGAGGACAATTTTGAGTTGGCGCTAGAATTGATTCGTGAATCGGAGCAACATTGGTGCTTTACAGCAAGCGGTTCGGGATTTTTGTTGTTAATTGAGCATAAACAGGAAGTTTTTGGCGTTTTGGAAGTCGACGGATTTGCGTTTCAAGAATATCAAAGCCATTATTTAAATAGTATGCTTAACATAATCAGTGTCTGCGGTTTGGCGATTGCTAACGCCCGTCAATACGAGTATGTTTTGGCGGCTAATGACCGGCTACTTCATGCTAGCACCCACGATCAGTTGACCGGCTTGTATAATCGCCATTTTTATGAAACGCACATCAAAGAAATTGTTGCGAGCGATTTACAATCTATCGGCATTTTTGTCGGTGATATTGATGGCTTAACCCAACTTTCGACCTAACCCAGCTCAAACCCAATAACCACGGGATTCGCTA
>JBAXTZ010000109.1:0-3188 GCA_037129925.1 Bacillota bacterium | reverse complement strand
CACAGTTTTGAGTGCGAATACTTTAAAATTGGCATCCGCATCCGTAAACAGCAGCACGAAATTGGGATCTTCGGGTAGATAAACATAGAGCGGATAATCGGTCTTTCCCACCAAAAAATGCGTCAAATTGTATCGCTTGATCAATTCCCGATAATGCATCTTGCCGAGGCAGACGTTAAAATAATCGTCTATGATGTCTTCTTTTTGGTTGTTGGATTTATAGAATACCTCGGCGCGGGCGTCGATGAAGGGTCGGAGTCCTTTAAACTCTGCATATCCGCCGGTCGCGTAGCCGGTAAACAAACGGGTGCTTTCTTTGTCCAAATGCGTTTTGATGTATTCTACCGCTTGGATCGGCAGAAAGCTTTCCGCCTCTTTCTCGCTTTTTATGGAGCGAATGCAGAAAAACAGCCCGAGCCATACGACAAGAATACCAGCCAACAAAAAGCGGAGCCATGGAAATCGCGACTGCTTACTTGGCTTTTTGAGTATTTGCACGGACATTAGTGTACACGCAAGAAACGGGATGCCGCAGACAATAAACAGACTGAGGTTTCTGATGGACGACAGCCCCATATACCCGGTACCGATGATCAAAAGCGCATACCGCAGGCGGGTTTCGCTTTTGCGATTAGAGCAGTAAATCAGGATCGGAATAAAGTAAACTATAAAATAAAAAATGCCTAATATGGATTTAAAATCTGGGCTTTTCATCTCCATGATAATGGTAGAAACATATACATTGCCGTAAGAACGAAATAAATAGGCCATGCTTTCAAAACCGTACGGATTCATCCATCCGGCGGCAAAAGACAAAACAGTGGCGATACCGAGCGGCAGGAGAGGATACCCCTGGCTTTTTACGTCCCAGATATTGAAGCGAAAGCCGTCGATAAAATACGGCGCCAGCAGCACGAAAAAAAATGGCCACATCGCAGCGTGTAAATTGATAAGAAACACGGATAGAATCGGCAAACTCCATGTAATTGAGTTCTTCCTGATAATCGCACAACAAGCCTTTATGCGAATAAATGTATTATTTTCATCATTGTCAAGCGCGGGATTGTGTTTTTCGTAAAAGAGTTTCGTCTGAAGACAGGCTTCAAGCAGATTTAGTTCAAGCGAAAACAAAAATACGGAGAACAAATATGGGCGGAGTATCATAAAAAAATTAAGCGGAATGCTCACGGCGTATGCGATTGTGAACGAAACGAGGAAATTCTTCTCGCTGATGCGCATACAAAGGCGAAATACCGAATAAATAATGGAACCGTTGACAAGTGCGACGAGTACAAACAAAAACGGACTGCCGAGGGTATTGTAAATGAGCGCAAACACCGTAGCGGACAGCCATTGCTGCATCACGAAGTGAAGCCCCTGATGGAGTGTAAACGGCTCGATATGGGGAATTCCATGATCTATCACATAGCGCCCGCTGTTGATGAGCCAATAGGTGTCGTTGTTAAACTGCATACCGATAAATAAGCAGGGAATGAACAGCAAGAAGAGCATGAACAGTCGATCTTTACGCGTGATGTTGTCTGCGATTGTGTTGACCATATCGGTATCTCCAGCTAATTGTACTGTCTGTCTGTTTGATTAGTTTCCTGATTGCCGATTATCTTTGGGGTTCGTGATAGCTTTCCTCGCTGTTGACCGACCAAATCGCAGACTTGTCCTTCGCGCCGTTGAGCAATGCTTTTACAGCTTCCATTGCTGAGAGCATGGAATGGTCCATGTTGTTGTAGCGATGTTGTCCGTTGCGCCCAATGCAATAGATGTTTTCTATGGTGTCGAGCCACCTGCGGACAGAATCAAATGCCGAGTAGGCGCCAAAATAACCTGGGTACGCCTTTTTGACTCGCACGATTACGGCGTCGATTACATCGTTTGGTGCTATAATGCCGAGATTTACAAGCTCGTTACTGGCGAACTTGATAAAATCAGCATCAGGCATGTTCCAATCGTTGTCTCCCTCATTGCAAAAGTACTCCAGTCCCAGCCAAACCGTGTTTAGCGGGTCTTTCACAAGATAGGGCGACCAGTTGTTAAACACCTGCAGGCGTCCGATTTTGACATCTGGCTCTTGTATGTAGATCCAGCAATCGGGTATAAGCCCCCTTGCCGTTCTCTTGTCCAATAGCTTGATTTTTTTCACGAGTAGCCCGACAGTTAAAAAATCCCGATAAGGCAAACTGGATGCAACCGAAAAAACGGGCGTTGGTACGGTTTGCCCTTGAATGGCTTCGACCAGATCTTTCACTGGCATCGACGAAAACAGGCACTCTCCGCTGTATGTCGCTTTTGTTCCGTCCTTCCGCTCCACATCGACTGATTCAAACACGTTGTTTTGTAGATTCACAGCAGTCACTTTGCTGTTAAAATGCAGATTGCCGCCTAATCTAACGATCTCGTCGGCCACGGTATCCCAAAAATGCCCAGGGCCATATTTGGGATACAGAAATTGCTCAATCAGTGATGTCTCGGTGTTTTTTTTGGCCCAACTGCTCTTACTGTGCGACAAGCTTTTAATCGCCTGTAGAAGGACCTTGGTCATCGACAATCCCTTGATGCGCTGTGCGCCCCAATCGGCGGATAACTGTTTGGGGTGAACACCCCAGACCTTTTCTGTATAGTCCTCGAAGAACATACGGTACAAAGGCGCTCCGAAGCGGTTGATCATAAAATCTTCGAGGTTTTTTTCTTTTCGCGGTGCTATTTTTGCGGCAATATAGCCAACGCTGCTCTTTACGGTGCGCAGAAAACCCATGTTGATAAACGTCTGAGGTTTGAGGCTGATAGGGTAGTCGAAAAACTTTCGAAGATAATAAACGCGGGAGATGCGGCGGCGAAGCAGCATCACGCGATCTTCCCTGTGGGGATCGGGACCGCTTTCATTTAAGTTCATGTTTTGTTCAAATTGGTTATCATCGCTGGAAGATTTTCCCTGCACCGGCAAAAACGATGTCCACCAACGCAAAATTTCTTCGTTTTTGGAAAAAAACCGATGCCCCCCCAAATCCATGCGGTTGCCGTTGTGGCAAACTGTAGCGGAAATACCACCGATGCGGTCGGTTTCCTCCAATATAATGGGGCGGATGCCACTCTTTCGCAGCAATTCGATGGCGGCGGTCAGCCCTGCAGGCCCTGCGCCAACGATGATCGCGTTTTTACCGTTGTAGTGCATA
>JBAXTZ010000108.1:0-3282 GCA_037129925.1 Bacillota bacterium | reverse complement strand
CAAACCAATCAGATCTATAACGAGTTTTCAAGTGGCCAGCCAGACCCCACAGCCATCCGCGATTATGTAAAAATGTTTGTCGATAAATCGCGTGCCGCAAATGGTCGCCAACCTAAATTTTTATTGCTCTTTGGCGCTGGTTCTTTCGACTATAAAAATCGCATCGCAGGCAATATCAATCTGGTGCCAGTTTACGAAACACCGAATAGCATCGATCCATTGGCAACGCATGTGTCGGACGATTTTTTCGGACTATTAAAAGACGCTGACGATATTAATTTAGTGTCTCCAGCTGGTTTGCTCGATCTCGGCATCGGTCGCATCCCGGCGCGCAATGCAGATGAGGCAAAGACCATGGTCGATAAGATCATTCATTATAGCGATACGGCGAGTCTGGGCGATTGGCGCACGCAGACAGTTTTCATTGCGGATGATAAAGATTATAACCTCCATCTCAACGATGCAGAATCGCTGGTGCAAACCGTATCCACCACTAATCCGGCGATGCATACCGATAAAATTTATCTCGATGCATTTCCACAAGTCAGCGGTAATGGCGGCGCCCGATATCCCGCGGTGAACGATGCCATTGTGAACGAAGTATTCAATGGAAATCTGATCGTGAATTATACGGGGCACGGCAGTTATCAGCGACTGGCGGAGGAGTCGGTACTCACGCAAACAGAAATTGCGCGATTTAATAATCCGAATAAATTGCCGCTGTTTATTACGGCGAGTTGCGACTTCGCGCCGTACGACGATCCCTCCAAAAATAGTCTGGGCAGCAGTTTATTATTCGGCAATAAAAACGGGGCCATCGCACTAATGACCACAACGCGAGTGGTGTTTGCATTTAGTAATCGCATCATGAACGATAATTATTTGCGCATCGCGCTGCAACCCAATGCGCAGGGCAATTGGTTAACACTCGGCGAGGCAACGCAGCAGGCTAAGAACGCCAGCTACCAAGGCTTTGGCGATGTGTATAATAATCGAAAATTCACGTTGCTCGGAGATCCGGCCATGCGGTTAGCCATCCCCACTTATCATTTAAAACTCACGCAGATCAATGGAAAACCCATCGGTCAGAACGATAGTTTGCAGGCACTCGGAAATTATCAGTTAACAGGAATTGTAACAGATGGCGTGGGCAATCCCATCAATAATTTTAATGGCATTGTTTATCCAACGGTGTACGATAAAGCGCAGCAACAAAAAACTCTGGGCAACGATCCGGCGAGTATCGTAACCAGTTTTGCGGTGCAGAATAGTGTGTTGTATCGGGGAAGGGCCACGGTGAAGAATGGCGTTTTTCATTTTAGTTTTATCGTACCAAAAGATATCAATTATCAGCCCGGAAAATCAAAGATCAGTTTATATGCCACAAACGGAATTAAGGATGCGGCGGGGGCCGATACGTCGTTTTATATCGCGGGACAGTCAGCTGCTTTGAGCGATGTAACGGGTCCCCTGATCAAGGCTTATTTGAATGATGAGAATTTCAAGGACGGCGGACTCACCAACGAAAATCCCGTCCTCCTTTTGCATCTCTACGATTCATCGGGTATCAGTGTATCGGGGGCGGCAATTGGGCATGATTTAACGGCGGTGATCGATGGTAATGAAAGAAATGTATTGGTGTTGAATAATTTTTATACCGCACTGCTCGATAGTTATCAGGAGGGCACGGTGAATTTTCAGTTGCCAACCCTGGCGGCGGGAATCCATGAGATCAAGATCAAAGCCTGGGACGTCGCAAATAATTCAAGTGAAAAGATTTTACATTTTGTGGTAGCGCCTCAGGCGAAGTTGCAGGTAACCAATCTCATGAACTATCCGAATCCGTTTACCGACATCACGCATTTTTCGTTCGAGCATAATCAGCCGAATACCGATCTGGGGGTAGCCGTCGCAATCTATGCCATCAACGGACAGTTAATCAAGCGCATCAATCAGACGGTAAATACGGCCGGCACTAGAAATGTGCAGATCCCATGGGACGGGCGCGACGAAAATGGAAGAAAACTCAAAAAAGCTAGTTATATTTACCATATTAAAGTAACTTTGCATAACGACGCATTTGAAGGCGCCAAACAATTATTCGTATTCTAAAAATCTTGAATGATTTAGATCTCTACACTTTTTTACACAATTTTTCGTTTGATTAAGTAACCCGGATTGTAAAATCATTCAATTTATGCAATTATCCATCTATCGTAGGCTATTGGTACTAGTAGGTTTTGTCGCTGCTGGCACAAGTCTATTTGCGCAATCAGATTCCATTAATATTGTAAGTACGGCAGTGCCATTTCTCCGCATCTCACCCGATGCGCGAGCAGGCGGAATGGGCGATGCGGCCATTGCCACCATGCCCGATGCCAATGCGGCGTTCTGGAATTTGGCAAAGATTCCGTTTACCACAAAGAGTAGTAGTATCGCGTTGAACTATACGCCTTGGTTAAAAGACCTTGGCCTAACCGATGTGTACTTGGCAAGTTTTGCGGGCTATTATAAGCTCGATGACGAGTCGGCGATCTCATCAACACTGCGTTATTTTAGTCTGGGAAATATTCAGCTCACAGATAATTCGGGCAATTTATTGAACTCGGTAAAGCCGAGTGAGTTTGCCATCGATTTTGGATATAGCAGAAAGTTGGGCGATAATTTAAGTATTGGAGGAGCGTTGCGTTATATTAATAGCCGATTAGTAACTGGCGATGTGGGAACTGGCGTAGTGTACAAAGCCGGAAACTCAGTGGCGGCCGATGTTTCGTTATATTATCACGGCATGGCCGATGAGCAGAGCAGCGGACTAAACTGGGGAATCACGCTATCGAATTTGGGATCAAAAATTGGATACACCAATGATGCAAACAACAAAGATTTTATACCCGCAAACCTGGGTGTGGGCTTGGCCTATGTGCATGTGATCAATGAAAATAATAAGGTGAGTTTTGGTTTAGATCTGAATAAATTATTAGTGCCCATTGCGCCAAAAGCAACAGGAATATACTCAACCGATTCGGCTGCATTAGCGGCTTATCGCAATACAGGAGTGGTAAGCAGTTGGTTAAAATCGTTCAGCGATGGAACCTCATTAGTGAGCAGTTTTCAAGCGAGTCTGGGAGCAGAGTATTCGTATAACGATCAGTTCTTTTTCCGCGGCGGATATTTCTATGAAGACAAGACCCGCGGTAACCGCAAATACTTTTCAGTCGGCGCGGGATTCAATATGAGCACACTCGGAATCAACATCTCCTATCTGGTTCCTTCGGGAAGCGG
>JBAXTZ010000107.1:0-3294 GCA_037129925.1 Bacillota bacterium | reverse complement strand
TGGATAGAAAAACTGTGATTATATCAGAAATACAAATATGATAAGACTTTTAATCAGGGTGTCGATGGTTCGAACCCATCTTGGGCCACCAGTAATTTTAGCCTCGCAAGAATTTTCTTGCGAGGCTTTTTGATTTAAAGCTATTCATCTAGGAAATTTGTGATATAATACAGTCGAGGTGGTTATGATAGAAAAGTATGTTCGAAAGAAAAGCGTGTACTTGGCGGTAATAACCGTTGCGTTTCTATTGTATTCAATTCAATGTTTTGCTGCTATTCCGCCTAAACCAACCACTAGTATTTATTGTCAGGATTTAGCCGGAGTACTCGATGCCAAACTTGTTGGACAGATTAATAAGATTAGTACGGATTTGAACAGTAAGTCTGGTGCACAACTGGTGGTTTTGACCGTAGATTCGTTAGATGGCGTGCCACTCGACGAATACTCTCTCCAAGTACTGCGTGATTGGGGAATCGGCGACAAATCCAAGAACAACGGCGTGCTGATTTTGATAGCGGTAAAGGACAAAAAATCGCGGATTGAGGTTGGTTATGGTCTAGAAGGCGCATTGCCGGATGGCAAAACTGGACGAATCCAAGACGATTACATGTTGCCAAATTTTAAGAAGGGTAATTATTCTGAAGGTACTTGGCAGGGCTATCAGGCAGTTGCTGTCGCAATTGCCAAAGAATATCAGATCGACATTGGACAGGGACGCGACCCGCCAGCCAGCAAACAAGCTGACAGTGGTCAACAATTGCCGACATGGATGGTAGTGTTGATTGCTATTGGTGTAGTTGTTCTCTTAATAATCGATTGGGTGTTTTTTGGCGGCACTTTTACTTGGTTAATCATCGCGCTAATTTTCCGACGCGGTGGCGGCGGTGGTGGCGGATCTGGCGGAGATAGTTTTGGCGGCGGTTCGGGCGGCGGCGGCGGTTCTAGTCGTTCATGGTAATCTATAAATAAATATTTCTGGAGGATTTTTATGAATAAGACTTTAATTATTATTATCGTAATCGTTGTTTTACTAGGTTTTTATTGTGTGTCAGCGTACAACGGGCTTGTAGGATTGAATGAAAATGTAAACGGGAAATGGTCGCAAGTGGAAAATCAGTTGCAACGTCGTGCTGATTTGATTCCCAATTTGGTTAATACTGTCAAGGGTTATGCAACGCATGAAGAAAAAGTTTTTGGTGACGTTTCGGCTGCCCGCAGTAAGTTGCTTAACGCTCAAGGTCCGGAAGCCAAATCTCAAGCAAATGGTGAATTAACTACGTCGTTAGGTCGATTGTTGATGATCAGCGAAAACTATCCGCAATTAAAAGCTGATGCGAACTTCCGTCAGTTGCAAGATGAGTTGGCAGGAACTGAAAACCGGCTTGCTGTCGCTCGAAAAGATTATAATGATACGGTGCAGGTTTATAATACAAAAATCAAATCCTTTCCTACAAGCATTTTTGGTAAAATGCTAGGGTTTGGCGACAAGCAATACTTCAAAGCCGATGAAGGTGCTAAAGCAGTGCCAACGGTAAAATTCTAACGAAAAGCTATTATGAAGGTACAATATTTTGAACGTTGAAATCGTAAGCACTGGCACAGAATTGTTATTGGGCCAAATCGACAATACTACAGCCGCCTATCTGGCACGAGAATTAAATGAGCTGGGGTTGGCGGTGCTGTATCAAACCACAGTCGGCGACAACCCCAAACGGATGAGTGAAGTTATTGATCAAGCGTTGTCGCGTTCGGATGTCGTGATCACTACCGGTGGATTGGGTCCGACTCTGGGCGATATCACCAAACAAGCAGTTGCTGAAGCATTAAGCCTTGATATGGAGTTTGATGAAGCGAGTGCTCAGGTTATACGTGATTATTTTGCTGAGCGCGGATTTAATATGCCGGAACGAAATATGCGACAGGCTTATTTCCCAAAAGGAACCGAGGTTGTCGGCAATGCCTATGGTACAGCTCCGTGTGTTTATTTGAAATGTCGCTACCTTAATGCTGACAAGTTGGTTATTCAGTTGCCAGGACCACCGCGAGAATTAAAGGGTGTGTTTAAAAATGAGATAGTTCCTCGGTTGCAACGTGATTTCGGACGTGATCGACACATTATCTCGAGAGTGTTGAAGTGCTACGGGATTGGTGAGTCTGCGTTAGAAGAGTTGTTGCATGAACTTGTCGCTTCACAGAGTAATCCGACCATTGCTTTTCTGGCAAAAGAAAATGAAATGCATATCAGAATAACAGCAAGCGCTGAAACATTGGCGTTGGCGGAAAATATGATTTTGAATTTCGAAACTGCAGTCCGCATGGTTGCTGGTAAATATATATTCGCTACTGACGATGGTCACATTGCCGATGAACTTCACCGATTGTTGATCACTAAAAAGCTTTCGCTTAGTACTGCCGAGTCTTGTACCGGAGGACTGCTGGCGGCGGAAATAACTTCGGTATCCGGTGCGTCTAGCTATTATCAAGGTGGTATTGTGGCTTATGAAAACTCAGTAAAAATCAAGCAACTAGGTGTACCCAGTGTGACGCTAGACAAGTACGGAGCTGTGAGCGCCGAAGTTGCAATAGCAATGGCCGACGGAGTGCGTGAAAAATTCGGATGTGATATTGGCTTATCAACTACTGGCATTGCCGGACCAACCGGAGCTACATTGGATAAACCATTGGGTTTGGTTTATGTTGCGATTAGTAATAAAAACGGTTGTAACGTTAAAGAGCTTCGACTTCACGGTGATCGCGATTTAATCCGTAAAAGGGCTGTCAAAGCGTTACAAATTACTTTTAAAGAATATCTAATGGAGGATAATGATGGCTGAGAAGCAACCGGCAACCGGAGAAAAGTTAAAAGCTATTGATTTGGCAATGAAGCAGATCGAAAAAGATTTTGGTAAGGGATCAATAATGCGACTGGGTGATGCCGCCGGTAAAATGAATGTAGAGACTATTTCTACTGGGATGCTAACTCTCGATATAGCTCTCGGTGTCGGTGGGTTGCCACGCGGCAGAATTGTTGAGCTTTATGGACCAGAGTCTAGTGGAAAAACAACAGTTTCACTACACGTTATTGCTGAGGCGCAGCGGTTAGGTGGGATTGCGGCGTTTATTGATGCTGAGCATGCACTTGATCCAATATACGCCGGAAAACTAGGCGTAGACGTGGATAATTTGTTAATATCACAGCCCGACAGCGGAGAACAAGCGCTAGAAATCGTCGAAGCTCTTGTGCGTAGCGGCGCAATTGATGTTATTGTTGTTGACTCGGTAGCAGCATTAGTT
>JBAXTZ010000106.1:0-3351 GCA_037129925.1 Bacillota bacterium | reverse complement strand
GTTTATCGGTCAGCTAAATCGGGTGTTATGCGGTCAACGAGCTTGAGCCTCTACAGCATTAGACTATAAAGAAGCCGGACCACATTTGTTGTTGCAGGCGTTTTTACAACGGATTGTAAACGGTGGCGGTCGGATTCACCGCGAATATGCTTTGGGTCGCAAACGCGCCGATTTGTTAATCGAGTGGACAACACCGGTCGGTTTGCAACGGACGGTTATCGAAATAAAACTGCAACATCGCAACCGCGCCGCGACTATCGCCGAAGGCACAACCCAAATCTGCGATTACATGGACAAAGTCGGCGAGCGGCATGGCTATCTGATGCTATTCGACCGCAATCCGGCGATTAGCTGGGATGAGAAAATTTTCGATGAAATTATTGAGAATGATGGTAAGAAGATAATTGTAATGGGGATGTGAGAGTTGGGGTTGTAGGGGATAGAGGTTAGGGGTTAGGAAGTATGGAAAAGTTTTTCGTAACCGCTGGTTCAGTAAAAGCGGATATTATTGCTATTGATAGTAGGTTTTCATTGAAGGCAACTCTAAAGCTGCGAGCCTTCCGTCATATGCCGCGCCGCAGTCGATTCCGGCTTTATCTTTGTTAATTTCATCAAACCATATTGTTGGATTTTTGGAGTCGATGGTTTTGTCGATAATATAAGTTTGAACATGACCGAAGATCATGAATTTATTTGCGTAAACAGCGTCTCGTATAAAATTCCAAGTTGTAAACATCAATTCGTCCCAGATGTTCTCGGATATTGGGCGATCTAAATCAGCGCCTCCGTGCGAAAAAATATACTTCTCAATCTCAAAGTAATATGGCAGAGAGTACAGCCATTTCACTATTTTTTCTAGTTCTTCGGTGGATATGCCGGCGAAAGAACGCACGGTTGCTTCGCCACCATCGTTTAACCAGCTAGTATCATGGTATTCGCACTGCTCTCCCTTACGTCTATTTGCTAGTACAAAACTTAAATATTCACGCGCTTTAAGATCGTGATTTCCCGCAATTATTATTCCGCCTAAAGCTTGTAGGCGTTGACATTCACGCACTACTGCGAGACTATCCGGACCTCTATCCACCATGTCGCCAAGAATTACCACAAGATCCCGGCTACTATCAAACTGGCAACTTTCTAATAGAAGTACAAGTTTGTCGTACATTCCATGAATATCAGATATAGCTAAGATGCGACTGTATTTTTCTTTGAACATATCTACCTACCTCAATTCGACACGTTGTGCCTTTTGCATTTTATTATACTATGGTGCCGTCGATAAAACAAAGGGAAGCCTCTTTCAGATGTAGGGCGTGTTTGTGAAAATTCACAGTTTCAGTTTACTTCGTCGTTCCAATCCGCGCATTAATTCGAGCCGTTAATTGTGCTTCAACAAGTGAGCGTAAAAAAACCGTAAAAACTTAAATAATGTTAATACTATTAGAACCCTGACGGATCATCGTACAAGCACACGGATACTTTGAAAATATTTGGTGATATTTCAGGGAGCTGCTGAGCTATTAAATATGATGTGCTATAATTAGCACAGGAGCGTGAAATTTATGAGCATTCAAGAGCTGGCCAATAACGAACAGCGCGCAATTTTGGAACTAAAAATGAATATCAGCAACAAATATTCGTTAAATAAGTTGGTGCTATTCGGCTCGAAGGCACGTGGCGATTCCGATGCGGAATCGGATATCGATCTGCTGGCGTTGCTTGATAATGTCGTCGATTTTGAGACCGAACGCGAAGTGTTTCATCTGGCTTACGATATGGAGCTGAAACATGATGTGGTTGTGGGCGTTATTGTCCAGAACTCGGATTATTGGCAAAAACGCTGTTCCAGTTTGCCGATAAAAAAAATAATCGACCGGGAAGGTATTGCAGTATGAATGAAGAACTGGTGCAAAAGTAACGCCTGCCGCAGGCAAGGAGTAGGCGTAATGCGCGGTTAGGAACGATGTCGTATTGACGGTTGCCGGAGTTGCCGGAGTAATCGAGTAATCGAGCCATCAAGTTGTCGCTCCACCAAATTCACTTATTTCCCCGCAACTAGTTTCAGCTTTTCGTAATTGTTTGCATCAACTCCACCAATGTGACGGCAACTGATTCCCGTCTTTATGAAACTTTTGACAATTCAAATTGCCGTTAGCTTTACTTCTTCCTGCTAATAATTGATAATTGGTATAAGATAAAATAGCGGAGGCACTAATAATGCTACAAGAAAAGGAACTACTCGCAATACAAGCACTCAAAGAGAATATTAGCAATAAGTACTCTCTAGACAGCATTACGCTCTTCGGATCAAAAGCACGCGGTGACGACAACCTAGATTCTGACATTGATCTTCTGGTGTTGCTGAATCAAACAGTTACTACACCAATCGAAGAGGCTATATTCGACATGGCTTATGAACAAGAACTAGCTCACTCTTCGATTATCGGCATTATTGTATATGACAAAACTGTCTGGGACGGAATCGGCCGATCAATGCCATTGCGCTGGAATATCGACCGTGAAGGTGTTGCTGCATGAATAATGAGGTAGTCAATTATCGCCGCGAGCGCGCCCGCGAATCAATCGAAGAAGCCCGGCTTCTGCTTGCAAACAACAAGCTGTTTGCAACAGTAAACCGGATATATTACGCTTGTTTTTATGAAGTCGTTGCATTATTACTTAAAGACGGTTTAAGCTCACCCAAGCATACTGGTGTTAAATCACTATTTAACCTGCACTACATACAGACGGGGAAAATTGCTGCAGATTATGGCAGATATTACTCGAGAATGTTCGATCACCGTCAAAAAGGCGATTATGCCGACATGATAAAGTTCAACCGAGATGACGTTGAAGCATGGTTAGCGATCGCTCAATCTTTCGTATTAGATTTAGAAAGCCACTTTAACGATCAAGCTTGAACTTTTGCATCAAGGTAAAAGTAGCGCCTGCCGCAGGCAAGCGGTTCGGCTTAATGCGCGGAGGGAACGCTAACGACTAAATCCGCTGCGAGCCAGTGTAAAGCCTACGCACCTTCACATTCCACATTTCGCTTTTTCCCTTTCACCATTAACATTTCATCTTTTTTTCACAGTATTCTGGCTGCGCCATGGCCTTCTTTTGCCTTGATGCAAAATGAAGCAAAAAATCAAGCGCCGTACTCCGGGCAAACTTCTTCTACGGCTCACGAGCTACTGTCGGCAAACTCGAGAGGCACTCAAGACCGTAATGTTGAGTGCCTCTCTCAAACAAGCCGCCATTTTAACGCGCGTTTCGCCTAGAATAAGTAATGTCCTGCGTAATGCGCGGCTGGGAACGCGGCGACTAAATCCGCTGAGAGCGCGGTGT
>JBAXTZ010000105.1:0-3371 GCA_037129925.1 Bacillota bacterium | reverse complement strand
TAGCATTGTTGCGGAATCGCAGCTCAATCCGCGTTCCTGGCAAAGCCGGCCAATTAACTCAACTCCTTCCCGGGCTGTTTTGGCGCGTTCCAAGACCAGCTGCGAAAACTCGGTCCAAATCACTCCGTCCAGATGGATTGCATAACCGTCAGCTTCGGAAAGCTCTTTCAGCAGCGCCAGGTTGTTCGCAACCATCACGCCATATTCATTTACACCGGAAGTGTGATCGCCGGGATAATGGCATTTTTCAAAAATCCGGGTGCTTATATAGCGGGCCGTCTGGTTAGCCTCAGCCAATCCTTTGCCCGAATACAGGGGGAATGTTGCTTGGGCGGCATGTATTTGCTTGGGGACGATTTCGACCTTGTGGGCCGAGTTGCGTCCAAGTTCTTCGCTGTGTGCCATCATCACTGAACCAGTAGCGCTACGGTCTTTGCCGACAACAATTGTAGTACACAAAGTTGATGCCTCCCAATTTATAATTGTGATAAATAGTTGTTTAATTGATTCGACAACTTGAGCGATTATCCTGCTAAATTGAAAAAAATGCCGCATTTTTTAAAAACATCTCGAAAAAGTCTTTTCAGGTCTGCCAAAACACTAATAAGTATGACAAAGTTGCTTGAAATGCGAATATCTTTATTGCATTTTCTGCTCACTATGATATAATTTCTATGCTAACTTTGAAACGATTATAAGGAGATACATAATGAAAGAGAAAATTCATCCTAAATATCAAGAGGCGAAGGTTTCCTGCGGTTGCGGCAACACATTTATGACTGGTTCGGTAAAAAAAGAATTAAAAGTTGACGTTTGCTCGAATTGCCATCCGTTCTATACCGGAACCCAGCGTTCGATACAGGCGCGTGGGCGTGTTGAGAAATTCAACAAGCGCTACGGAGTAGAAAATCAATAACTGAATGATGTAGACGCAGCAGAGCTTATGGCTCTGCTGTATTTATATTGATTGAGATTATTCAAGGAGTTTATATGGCTAAGCCTTTTATCGGTGGCCAAGCGGTCATTGAAGGAGTAATGATGCGCGGTCCAGATTGCATTGCGACAGCAGTGCGTCAACCGGATGGTGTAATAATATTTGAAAAAAACGATTTTAACCCGATTATCGAAAAGTATCCGCTGTTGCGTAAGCCACTGTTGCGCGGAGTTGTATCGTTGGTAGAATCGCTGGTGTATGGAATTAAGGCGCTATCGTTTTCGGCACAAGCAGCAGGCGAAGAAGAAGCCAAACTTACCAAAAAAGAAATTGTGTCGACAATGTTGATAGCCTTTGGTTTGGCGATAGTGCTATTTATTGTCATTCCGACCTATGCGGCAAAGTTCTTAAAAATGATTTCGACTGATCCGCTATGGCTGAATATATCCGAGGGTATTTTGCGATTAGCGATATTTTTGGCATATATCAGCGCCATTTCCCAGATGAAAGATATTCGCCGGGTGTTTGCTTATCACGGCGCCGAACACAAAACAATTCACGCATTTGAAGCCGGATTGGAATTAACGGTCGAGAATGTTCGCACACAATCACCGTTACATCCGCGTTGTGGTACCAACTTTTTGCTGATAGTAATGGTAATAAGTATCTTTGCGTTTGCAGCATTCGGTTGGCCATCGCTAGTAGAGCGAATCATTACCCGAATAGTATTGATGCCGGTCATTGCCGGAGTTTCCTACGAAGCAATTCGTTGGGCGATAAAAAGCAAGAGTAAGTTTGTCGCAAAATTGATGCTGCCCGGCTTATTATTACAAAAATTAACAACCCGCGAACCGGATGATTCAATGCTGGAAGTGGCAATTGTTTCGGCAAAAGCGGTCATTCCCAGCGTTGAAGAAAGCGACGGAACAGAGTTTCAGTAAGATGTTGGGATTAAGAAGTAAGAAGTAAGAAGTAAGAAGTAAGAAGTAGACATTTTGCCTTTGAGACGGAGGATACTTATGATAAATAAATTGCAACAATTAGAAGATAAATATTTAGAAATTGAAACGGCGATAAGCGATCCTGAAACAATGAATGATATGCAGGAATGGCAAAAACTCACCAAGCAACATTCTAAACTAACCGGAATTATTAATGCTTATCGCGAATATAAAAGTGTTGTTCGGCAGTTGGAAGATAACCATAACATGCTGGAAGAAAAAATTGATGACGATTTTCGTGAGTTGGTCAAAGCGGAAATATCTGAACTAAAAGACAGCAAAGAGCGATTGGCTCAAGAGTTGAAAATTCTCTTATTGCCAAAAGATCCTAACGATGATAAAAATATTATCGTAGAAATTCGCGGCGGCGCCGGTGGTGATGAAGCTGCATTGTTTGCCGGCGATTTGTTTAGAATGTATACGCGCTATGCCGAAAGTCGGGGTTGGAAGGTTGAAATACTCGATGAAAACCCAACCGGACTTGGCGGTTACAAAGAAATTGTTTTCATGATTAATGGTGATGGCGCTTATTCACAACTCAAGTATGAAAGCGGAGTGCATCGGGTGCAACGAGTACCGGCAACAGAAAGTGCCGGACGAATTCACACCTCGACCGTGACCGTTGCAGTTTTGCCAGAAGCCAAGGAAGTTGATATTGAGATTAACGCCGGAGATTTACGAATCGATACTTACTGCTCGAGCGGCGCTGGCGGGCAGAATGTTAATAAAACCGAATCAGCCGTCCGGGTTACTCATGTGCCGACCAACATTATTGTTACTTGTCAAAGCGAGCGTTCCCAACTGCAAAACAAAGAGTGGTGTATGAAGATGTTACGCGCCAAGATGCTCGAAGCGGCAGAAGCCAAGCAGGTTAGCGAAATGGGCGAGATGCGTAAGAATCAAGTTGGTAGCGGCGACCGCAGTGAGAAAATTCGTACCTATAATTTTTCCCAAAGCCGGATGACTGATCATCGTATCGGATTGACGCTGCACAAGCTTGATTTCATATTGAACGGCGATTTACAAGAGACAATTGATTCACTGATAACGGCTGACCAAGCGGCGCGGTTGCAGGTTGCGAGTTAGGGAGGCACTCAATAGCAGTTATTTACTGATATATTTCTTTGCTAATGTTGAGTGCCTCCTGTGCTTTCGGAATTGGAGAAAAAGTGGAAGAAATTTGGACGATTGGGAAATTACTTAGCTGGACGACGGATTATTTTGCCAAAAAAGCAATTTCTTCGGCGCGGTTGGATGCCGAATTATTATTGGCTAATTTGCTAGGTTGCGATCGTATCTACTTATATGTGAATTTTGACCGACCGTTGCTGGCTGATGAATTGGCTGGTTATCGGGCGGTGGTAAAACGGCGGGCTGCCAAAGAACCGCTGGCATATATTCTCGGAAACCGCGAGTTCTATAAGCTGAGTCTTGTT
>JBAXTZ010000104.1:0-3427 GCA_037129925.1 Bacillota bacterium | reverse complement strand
TTTTTTCCTCATCAGTCGTGCCAGTAGCTATTTTCAGATAATTCATGTAGCTTAGCTTGAATCAGCTTTTTATCCGGCAACTGTAACTCATATTGAGCGATCATAGTCGGCGACAAATTGCGCGATAGCGCATACTCCACCACTTCTTCGTCTTTGTCCCTACAAAGTAGCACTCCAATGCTTGGGTTTTCATGTGGTTTTTTGACATCTCGGTCTAAAGCCTCGAGATAAAAATTGAGCTGACCCAAGTGCTCGGGGCTGAATTTACCAACCTTTAATTCAAATGCCACCAACGCCGCCAAACCGCGATGAAAAAACAGCAAATCAATAAAAAAGTCTTGATTGCCTACTTGCAGTCGATATTCTTCACCGACAAAAACAAAGTCCCGCCCTAATTCAAGAATGAACTGCTTCATGTTGTTAGTCAGGGCTTTTTGTAAATGATGTTCATCGTGCTGTAGCGGCAAGCCCAAAAACTCCAGCACATAATTGTCTTTTAGCGTGTTGCTAATATTGGGATGCAATTCTCTCAGCACTGCTGAGAGTTTTTGATTGCCCAGCATAGTGCGCTCAAAATGCGCTGTGCTAATTTGACGTTCTAAATCTCGCGTTGAATAACGCTCTTTGATGCACATATTCAAATAGTATTCGCGTTCCTCCGCTGATTTGCAACGCGAAAAAATAATAGTGTTGTGCGTCCAAGGTAATTCTCTCACCAGCGGTGAGAGTTTTGTGTCTGCGTGATAAGTATCAAAAAACCGCTTCATTCGCCAGAGGTTTTTATCACTAAAACCTTTGAGTTCCGGGTCTTGCCGGGCAATGAAAGCTGCCAAATCTGTCACAACGCCTTTGCCCCAAGCCGCTGTGTTAACTTTGTGACTAATTATTTGACCAATTTGCCAATACAAGTCGATGAGCGCCGTGTTAACTTGCGAAAATACCTTCTGGCGCGAGCGCTGGATGTGACGCAGAACATCGAGAAAATCTTGTTGGCAATTTGTTGTTTCTACTATCATCGTACCACTCCCAGCAATGCCTCAATCTCAGCAATTTTATGGTCGATTTTTGCATTTAACGAGTCGCGTTTTTCATGGAACAGCATTATTGTTTCTTCCGGCGACAATACTTCTTCTTCGATAGTCGGATAACCACACAAGTCGATATCATAGCCACGAGCAGCAAGCTCGGCGACAGTATAATCCTTGGCTTTCCAGCTGTCAGTCTCGCTGTCTTTAATCGCCACGCGGTTGTTCCACCACTGGCTGCACTCGGCAAAGTGTTCGCGCTTCATCGGCTTGGTTTTGGAAAAATGCTTGTAGCCGTCCGGCATATCCACACGATAGAACCAGACGCTATCAGTTTTCTTCGATTTATCAAAGAACAGTATGTTGGTTGTAATGCTGGTATAGGGCGCGAATACACTCGTTGGCATACGCACAATAGTATGCAAATTGAATTCTTCTATGAGTTTTTTCTTAATCGCATTCTTGGCGTTATCGGTGCCAAACAAGAAGCCATCGGGTATTATTACCGCCGCCCTGCCGGTGGCATTCAAGCGATACATGATTACCGACATAAATAAATCAGCAGTCTCGCTACTGCGCAAGTCTGCTGGGAAATTTATCTTTACGCTGTCATTTTCCGTGCCACCATAGGGTGGGTTCATAAGCACAATATCAAACTTGTCGCCGGGTTTATATTCTCGCACATTGAATTCCAGCGAATTGCCATGAAATATGCGCGGATTGTCAATATCATGCAATAGCATGTTAGTTATTGCCAGCAGGTACGGTAGCGGCTTTTTCTCACAGCCATAGACACTGCGTTTATACAGTTCGCGCTGTTCAACGGTCTCAATTTGCTGTTCCAGCACCTGCAACGCTGATGTGAGAAAACCGCCGGTGCCGCAAGCAAAGTCGGCGATGCTTTCGCCCAGTATTGGCGCAATCATCTGTACCATGAAGTCGGTAACGGCGCGTGGCGTGTAAAATTCACCGGCGTTGCCCGCACTTTGTAAGCCTTTTAGAATCGTCTCATAGATTTCGCCAAAAGCATGCCGCTCATCGTACTCGTCAAACTGTATCGCATCAATAGTATTGATGACTTTGCGCAGCAGTATGCCGTCTTTCATATACTGGTTGCTATCTTCAAACACCGCTTTGACTATCGACTGTTTCATCGGCGTAGCCTCAGTGACGGCGAGATTCTTTAATTCCGGAAACAGACGCGTATTTACAAAATCCAATAACGCTTGCCCGGTCAGCGCACGCCCATCGCGTTTATCCGCTGCCCAGTTTCGCCAGCGCAACTCGTCGGGAATGATTGACCGGAAAGCGTCGTCGTGAAATTCCCAGTCCTCCTCCTTGGCATCATATACTCTTAGGAATAACAGCCCCGTCATCTGTTCAATGCGCTGTGCATCGCCGTTTATTCCACTATCACCGCGCATAATATTTTGGATTGTTTTTACGAAATTGCCGATACTCATCTGATCTCCTCTGATTAAGCTGCTGCAAATATAACTCTTTCCATTTCCCTGACTGCCGTTAAGTAAGCAGCCTTGCCGACGAATAATTTGGCGATTTTCTTCGCGCTGCCAAACCGGTCAAACGGCGCGTTCTCCAGCACATGGGTATCTTCCAGCTCGCTAACACCTTCATTCATGTACTTATCGAGTAAAGCAGTTAATACTTCCCGGCACACGCCCTCGTATTTATGAAGATAGCCCTGCTTTTGGACATTGTTCACCCGTTCGCGCTTTGTTAACGGTTTTTTATCAAAAGCAATGTGCATAATTAAATCAAAATCATCATAGTCCTTGCCGGACAGTTCCCGCAAGGCTTCCAGCAGCACGCCGCGGTCTCGCAGCTCTTCGATGATAACTTGCTTTTTATCGGCTGCATTCCAGGCTTTGATAAACTTTTCCAATGTCGCAAATTCTTCCAGAATGTTTTTCCGGCTATAGTCCTTGATGCTCTCGGTAATGAGTGCTCCGTCCTTATCATAATATTGTACGCGCTCATTGAGAATCCGCACCGGCACCCCGCGCACCCGATACTTTGCATCAGGAAAATACTCAGTCGGCGGTTCAAACACCGCGCCGCCGACCAAAGTTTCAGGTGTGCCTTCATCCGCAATTGGTGGTTTAGGATCCCAGTCCTCGCCACCGTCTCCGCCATCAACAATAACTACCGGGTCACCGTCAAAATCAGGATCGGCAAACAGACGGCAGGCGTCACGGAAGTCAATAATAGTAAAATACTCTTTGCCCTTATCAGGATATAACCGCGTGCCGCGTCCGATGATTTGCTTGAACTCTGTCATCGAGTTGATGTTGTTATCCAGCACAATCAGTTTGCAGGTCTTACAATCCACACCCGTGGTCATGAGTTTTGAAGTCGTGACGATAGTAGGATATGGTTCTTCG
>JBAXTZ010000103.1:0-3695 GCA_037129925.1 Bacillota bacterium | reverse complement strand
AACCTCGACCGTCACCGCATGCTTGAGCAGCAAATTAGTATGGAATCAACCATCGATGCCCAAATGTTGATGGGCTATCTGCGGGAAGTGTATGAAAATTCGCCAATTTATAAAGAAGGGCATCGCGGTTCCCCGTTCCGCACCGGTGTCCGGACAATCGCCCGCTTGAACACCGAGGCCAGCGTGGTAATTGAACTGCAGCGCAATCTGCCGCCGAAAATCGGAATTCGCTTGTGGTGTAATATGGCGACTTCGCTAAGCGGCGTCTACGTCCCGTTTCATTTGGGCAGCGCCGCCGTGGAACGCCATTACGCTTTTGCCGGACGTGAATACAGTAAGAAATCGGCGTATTGGCGATTTGTCGAGTTGTCCCGGTTGCTGGATTACGGCTACCATGACTGCTCAGAGCTTATAAAGAATTGCTGGCGCGATTTTGAATCTGATGCTCTGCGCCAATTACCAGAACAAGAGGAAAAGTTGAGCCGGATAAAAGTCAAAAAACTCGGCAAACAGCTGGCCAAAATTGACCGGAGATATGCCAAGAACGCGCTACGGAAACTAGAGCGGTTGCTTCCGACCGTCAAGACCAAAGTATTTTACGAGGATTTTTAAAATGGCGACCAGTATAGCGCAAAACGTTTCCAAAAAAAAAATTTGCATATTTATGCAGGATATCGACATATATTTGGCGAATAAATATATAAACTATTTCGGGAGGAATGAATATGAAAAAAACTTATCGACAAAAATTCGTCGATTTGGTTAGCAACGTCAACCCTTTAATGGTCGTTTTCGGAATGTGCGTCTTGTTTTCGATCTTAACCTTTATTATTCCCGGCGGCGAATTTGAACGAAAAGCAGTAGAGATTATGGGAGTTGAACGCAGCGTTGTCATTCCCGGGTCATTCCACTATGTTGCTTCCGTGCCACAAGGAATTTCTGAAACTTGGACGCTATTTATGCGCGGAGCGATTGACGGAGCCGAACGTTCATTTCTGATAATGTTATCCGCCGGCGCATTAACGGCGATAATTGCCACGAACTCAATAACCGCCGGTTTGCACTTACTGATTTCGAAAACGCAAAAGCTGGGCTTGTTTTTTATTCCGATTCTGGTATTTGCCTTCGGTCTATGTAGCGCTACGTTTGGGATGTATGAAGAAGGAATCCCATTTATTTTAGTTATCACACCACTAATGCTGTCATTAGGTTTTGACTCCATGGTTGCCGTCTTTATTTTATTTTGGAGTATTCCAATTGGCTTTGCAGCAGGTATAACCAATCCCTATAATGTTATGATCGGTCAGGTGCTGGCCGGCGTTCCGGTTTATTCCGGTTCGGGTTTTCGGGTAATCTGCTTTGTAGTATTCATGTCAGTCGTCAGTCTTGCAATTATGTACTACGCCAACCGGGTCCGTAAAAACCCAAAAAACTCTTTGTCTTATGATGAGGATATTCACAAGCGTCACGAGCTACAAAAACACGATGTCAATCCGGATGACACAAAACTGACCCCACGCCGGGCGCTGGCGCTATTAATGCTGGTCTCCGGATTTGGAATCATCATTTACGGTTTGATGGCGAAAAACTGGGGATTTACCGAAATCGCTTCGGTGTTCTTCTGGATGGGAATCATCATCCCGCTGGTTGGCGGACTCTCACTGGTCACCATGATCGAGAAAATGATCGAGGGTATGCGTAGCGTTATGATCGCGGTTGTGATGATGTCAGCGGCCTGCGCGATGAGCTTCATCCTGAGAGACGGCAAGATACTGGATACAATGCTCAATTTCTTAGCCGGATACTTGTACGGAGTGCCGCACATCTTTATTGCCTACATCATGTTTGGAATCAGCGCGCTATGCGCCGGGATTATCTCCAGCGCCTCCGGTACCGCAGTTGTGGTCATGCCAATTTTGGGACCGTTAGCCGAAGTCCTGAATTTCTCCAAGCAAACGGTAGTGCTGGCGTTCCAGTTCGCCACTGGAGCCTTTAACTTCTGGATGCCGTGGGACGGAATTCTGTTCACAGTCTGCACGATGGCCGGGGTCGGATTTTTCAAATACGTCCGCTACACGGCAAAGTTTGCAGTATTCATCTATTTCCCGGTGGCGATCGTCATGCTGACCATCGCCGTACTCATAAATTATCAGTAATATTCGATTTTAAAAAGAATCCGTTCGTACTGACAAACAATCAGTACGAACGGATTCTTTTGCCTTGTGCTTATTGCCTACGCCAACTTTCCCCTAAAACGGCTTAAAAGGTAGCCATCAAGGGGAAAGGCGATATAAATTAAACACTACAAACCCCGTTACTATCGCATTCGCTCACAACGGTTAATTTTGAAAATGTTTTTTTAATCATTTCTGTACACTATGCTTTATTTGGTGTCAGGAAAGTTGGGTTAAATTCACACCCGACGCTTTCTTCTGTAACATTTTTTGAATTAACGTCGCCAAATGCGCACCGGCTTCGACTGCCGGAGTTCCGCCTTTATGAATATTGCTGATTACCATGCGTTCGGATTCAAGCATTCCCTTCCGCGGGTTGTAACCAAGATAAGCGCTCATACTTTCAGCGGTAGCAAGCCCCGGTCGTTCTCCGATCAATATCACCGCCACCTTGGGCCGCAATTCTTCGCCGATGACATCCATTACCGCAACCCGACCGCTATGCACAAATATTGGTCGCGCCGTTTTTATTCCCAGAACCTGCAAACCTTGCATAATCGACGGCAACACATCGGGAACATTGGCTTCGACTGCCCTGGCAGACAATCCGTCTGATACTATTATTTGCACCTCGGCGTTTTTGTCGGCTTCTATTCGTAATAGCGACAGCGATTGATCATCTAACAATCTTCCTAAATCCGGTCGGGTCAGATACTGATCTTTGTCGATGCAGCGCGACCGCGTACACAGCATGTTGAATTTGTCAGGAAATTCTTGCGGAATTTCGCTCATTACGGAATCTTGGGCGGCTGCGTGGTCGGCGCGAAACCGGATCAAAGTATCAGTCAACGGGCGGGTGCCGGTGCGCCAGGCTCCGATCCGCGCTGGTGTCTGCAGTTTCATTTGTTCGTACAAGCGCAGCGATTTTGGTTCCGGGACTTGCAGATAACGCTGCAGGTCAACGGCGCCAATATCCGAAAGCGGCTCGCCGTCGTCGGTAGCTGCCGGACAACCAGGGGAAACAGGCGCAGATTGTGCAGCTTGCAATTCTTTCATAACCAATTCGACAATTTTCTTGATATCAGCGTCCACAGTTTCCTCCTAACGCGTAAATATTGATGCATCACCGGCCCGCGCGGTGAGTTTTCCGTTTTCCATTATGCCCATCTTCTCCAGCCACTTCTCAAATTCCGGCATCGGCCGCAGCCCGAACAACTCGCGTAAGGTTGCCACATCGTGATTGCTGGTGCTCTGGTAATTCAGCATAACATCGTCACCCAGTGGAATTCCGATAAAGTAGGTACAACCGGCCGCGGTCAGCAAGGTGGCTAGATTTTCGATATCATTTTGATCGGCTTTCATGTGATTGGTGTAGCACACATCCACCCCCATCGGCAGACCGTGCAGCTTACCCATGAAGTGGTCTTCCAAACCGGCTCGGATAACCTGACGAGTGTCATAGAGATATTCCGGACCGATGAACCCGACCACAGTATTGACAATGTAGGGATTATAATGCCG
>JBAXTZ010000102.1:0-3766 GCA_037129925.1 Bacillota bacterium | reverse complement strand
ACTTGCGTTACACGAATTGTTACTGATAAATCAGTGCGACAAGATATGTTGCGTGTTGAAATACAACGCGCAATGAGTCTGAAAAGTAAAGACCACTTCCGAAAAGCATATCTTGAACCGGCGTTGAGCAGCGGTTTAATAGAAATGACTAAACCCGAGTCGCCTAATAGTCCGGTTCAGAAATACAGACTTACGCAACAAGGCGAAGCGTTGCGAAAGTATTTGTCGTTTGTGTCGAATAATATAAATTACAGGTGATTAAATGAGTGAAATAATCAATAATGGTGAATATAAGGAATTGCTGTCGGAAATAAAGCAGCGTGTCCGGTCGGCACAGTTAAAGGCTGCTACTGCTGTGAATACTGAGTTGCTGCGTTTATACTGGGATATGGCGGCGAAAATAGTTGATAAGCAAAAAGACACGCAATGGGGCGATGGATTGTTGCCGCATATCAGTCGCGATCTCTGTGCGATTTTTCCGGACATAAAAGGATTCTCGGTACGCAATTTGAAATATATGCGTCAGTGGTTTCAGTTTTGGACAACGCAAAAATCAATTGGGCAACAAGCTGTTGCCCAATTGCAGCAGATACCTTGGGGACACAATATTCTCATTATTACCAAAATCGCTGATGTTGTCGAAGCGGAATTCTATGTCCAAAAAACGCTGCAAAACGGCTGGTCGCGTGCGGTGCTTGAACATCAAATTGAAAGCGGATTGTATGAACGGCAGGGGAAAGCGCTTTCGAATTTCGCGAGTACATTACCTGCTCCGCAATCAGACTTGGCTAAACAATTGCTGAAGGATCCATATTGCTTTGATTTTTTAACTATTGCGGAAAAACACGATGAAGTGGAATTGGAAGCGGCTTTAGTCGGGCAGTTGACACATTTTCTGCTGGAGTTGGGCTCAGGATTTTCATATCTGGGACGGCAGTATCATTTGGAAGTCAACGGCGATGATTTTTTTATTGATTTGTTGTTTTATCATGTGCGCTTGCACTGCTACATTGTTGTTGAGCTAAAAACCGGTAAATTCAAACCTGAATACGCCGGTAAATTGAACTTTTATGTTTCGGCGGTGGATGATCTGCTCGGCAATGTTGACGATAAGCCAACAATCGGGATATTGATTTGCAAAGAAAAAAACAACATGGTTGTGGAATATGCACTCCGTGATATTAATAAGCCGATCGGCGTCAGCAGGTACGTAATTACGCGCGAACTCCCGGTTGAGTTTAGCGCCGCCATACCGAATCGCGCGGCGATCGAATCTGAGCTGGCGGAGTTTTCGTCTTTGTATGATGAAGAATGATTTTAATCCCATCAAATTCGAGGGGGATAGACGGTGAAAATCTACAACAAACTGGTGCGCGACCGGATACCGGAATTAATTGCTAACTGCGGCAGAACTTGCGTTACACAAATTATTACTGATAAATCAGTACGACAAGAGTTGTTGCGTGCGAAATTGTTGGAAGAATACGCAGAATATTGTGCTGAGCCGTCGCTCGAAGAACTGAGCAAAGCGTATTTGGAGGCTGAAATCGTTGGCGAAAAATGGATTGAGGACACGTTACATGTTGCCTGTGCGACTTACTACCGCGCTGATGCAATCGTGTCTTGGAATTTCAAGCATATTGTCCGGCTGGACAATATGAAGGCGTATAATTTAGTTAATGCCGAAAACGGTTATGGATTGCTATCGATCATTTCGCCCAAGGAGGTACAGTTTGATGAATAAGAATTTTGATTGCGTTGGGTTCAAGCGCGAAATGCAAACGCGCGTGCAAAAAGAGATCAAAGGAATGACCGGCAACCAAATGAATGAGTATTTGCAAAAAAAAATAAATGCCGGACCGTTTAGGGAATTATGGAACGGCATCCAGTCTGTTTCGAATAAAAAGTCCGCTTAATGCGGGATTTTTATTATGATCTTGCCTTTCAGCTTCATCACGGCGGTTTGACTGCGTCTTGATCTGCTGCGCCTCAGCCTTCTTTTTCCTCAAATTAAAAATTGTAGGGGCGCGCCTTGTGTGCGCCCTCATTCGTTAAAAATCAAGGAGGCACTCATCGTGATGAAATTGAGTGCCTCCCTAGAACAAGTAATGTCCTGCGTAATGCGCGGCTGGGTACGCCGAAGAATATGGCGACCGTGGCGGGTTTCCAGCCGGGGTGGTGCTAGTGAGTGCGTAACGAGTATTTTTTTTATTTCGGGTAATATTGCAGGGTATTTGCCGTTTGCAGCGAATAATATTAAATGCAGGTGAATATAAGGAATTGCTGTCGGAAATAAAGCAGCGTGTTCGGTCGGCTCAGTCGCTATTTTGTATCAGGAGAAATCAATGAACGCAGATGAAAAGCAGATATTTGATTTAATAAGTCAAGGTGAAGGGTTAACGCTGGAATTCAAGGAATGCCGCAGTGCTCTGAATAAAAATATTTATGAGACAGTTTGCGCATTTCTTAATCGGAGCGGCGGGAACTTGTTGCTGGGGATTAACGATACGGGTGAATTGACCGGAATTGATCCGTGTTGTTCGGCACAGATAAAAAAAGATTTTACTACAAGCATCAATAATCTTCAGAAAATCAATCCGGCTTGTTATCTTTCGTTTGAAGAAGTATTGATTGACGGCAAAATTGTTTTGCGGATTTATGTGCCGGAAAGTTCACAAGTGCACCGCTGTAATGGACGCATTTATGACCGCAACGAAGACGGTGATTTTGATATTACTGACCATACCCGGTTAGTGTCCGATCTGTATATTCGCAAGCAGGTAACGTATTCTGAGAACAAGATTTTTCCATATGCTACGCTCGTCGATTTGCGTGAAGATTTGATTGCCAGAGTCAGAAAAATCACAGGCGTTCAACGCAAAGATCATCCGTGGTCGGCAATGGACGATTTGGAATTGCTCAAGAGCGCCCAACTTTACCAGATAGATTTTCAAACCGGAAAAAGCGGGATTACTTTAGCGGGTATTCTGCTTCTTGGAAAAGATACAACTATTCTTTCCGTAGTACCGCATCATCGTACTGACCTTCTGCTCCGTAAGGTTAATCTGGATCGCTACGATGACCGCGACGATGTGCGTACAAATTTGATCGAAAGCTATGACCGGATAATGGCTTTTGTGGCAAAACACTTGCCAGATCCATTTTATTTAGAAGGCGATCAACGAATCAGTATCCGTGACGCAATTTTTCGCGAGGTTGCTTCCAACATACTGATTCATCGCGAATTTCTTAATCCATTCCCGGCTAAACTAATAATCGAACAAAATCAAGTGCGTACGGAAAACAGTAACAAGCCGCATGGGTTTGGAGTGATTAATCCGGCGACATTTTCGCCGTTCCCGAAAAATCCTGTTATCGCCAGGTTTTTTCGCGAGATTGGCAGGGCTGATGAATTGGGATCAGGCGTGCGCAATTTGATGAAATATGGCAAGGCGTTTGGCGGACGAGAACCGGAATTAGTCGAGGATGATATTTTCAAGATTACTATCGGAGTTCCTATTTACGATGACCGCGCAGATAGTATTAGCGAAAAAAACTCCATGACAAAGGCACAAGTCGAGGCACAAGTCGAGGCACAAGTCGAGGCACAAGTTGACGTTAATGTTCTTAGCGCGTGCATAAATGATCCGCTGTCTTCTGCGGAAATTGCTTTAGCAATGGGTCATAAGCAGCTGAGTGGAAATCTGCGCAAGACAATTCCGCGTTTGAGAGAAGCCGGATATTTGGAATACACCGTTCCGCTTAA
>JBAXTZ010000101.1:0-4109 GCA_037129925.1 Bacillota bacterium | reverse complement strand
TGACGGCGGGCTTTCTTTGATTTCCAGCGCATCGGGGAGAAACTCGTGTTCGATGCCCTTCCTGTTCAATTTCAGATGTTTGAAAATATTCATTGCGTTTACCCCTTTAAGATGCGAGAGTTGACAGCGCACTTCGTGCTACAGCGCGCTTTGCGCTATAGCGCCGGGTGCTTCTGTTTTTCCCAGCGACCGCAACACATTATTCAACTGTACATTCAGGTTTTTCAATTCGCTTTGTGTTTCATCACGTTGCTCAATGCAAATATATCCTAACCGTTCAGCCGCATCAACAAGCACAGACACTTCACTGACGGAACCGCGGGCTATCCGCAAAAAGTACATCGATTCTTTCTTATTGCTCCTGCCGAAGCCTTCCGCGATATTCAGCGGTACCGAGAACCCCGCCCTGCGCAATTGGGAACCCAGTTCAAATCTCTCGATAGCAGGAAATTTTGTTGAAATCTTATGCAGTTTTATTGCCAATTCAAAAGCGTCTTTGTATACAGGCGTATCTTTGTGTTTCACTGAAACCTCCTTGATATTTACAGCGCTTCGCTATAGCACTTCGTTACAGCGGCCTTTGGCCTACAAGTCTCCGCCCAATTATAGTGAGCGAAGCGAACGCTATAGCACCGAAGGTGCGCTGTAGCGGCATTGCCGCGCTGTAGCTCCGCAGAGCGCTGTCACACAATTTCATAACTACCCGCTGCTGGCTGGCAAGATGCCAGAATATTCCTTTGGCGTTATACAATTCTTCCGGGGTGCCGGACTCAGCGATTTCGCCTTTTTCGACGGTGATGATTTTGGTGGCGTCTTTCAAGGTCGATAACCGGTGAGCGATGATAATTACGGTTCTTCCCTTGCAGATGTTTTTCAGGTTCTCCTGAATAATCCGTTCGGATTCGTAATCAAGCGCGCTGGTTGCTTCATCGAGGATTAATACTTTGGGATTATTTAACAGCGCTCTGGCTATCGCAATCCGCTGTCTTTGCCCGCCGGAGAGTGCCGTGCCTTTTTCGCCGACCTGGGTGTCGTAGGCTTCGGGCATTTCCAGAATAAATTCGTGCGCTCCGGCGAGGTTGGCAACTTCCATTACCTGCTCGATACTGGCTGCCGGGTTATGAATTGCGATGTTGTCTCTGACTGAACCGTTGAATAAAAAGTTTTCCTGCAGCACTACGCCGATGTTGCGTCTCAGCCAGCTGGTGTCGGTTGCCGCAATATCGGCGCCGTCAACCAGTATTCTCCCCGATTCGGGCGCGTACAACCGCTGGATTAATTTGGCAACGGTGCTTTTGCCGGAACCGCTCCTGCCGACGAAACCGACGACTTCACCGGGTTGGATTTCAAAACTCATGCTGCGGATTATTTCCGGACCGTCGAAGCGATAACGAAATCGCACTTTATCAAAAGTTATCGCGCCCTTGACGCTTGGCATTGCTGTTTGCGCGCTTACCAGATTGTTTTCTGGTTTGACTTCGAAGATATCGCCGATCCGGCTCAAGGAGACTCCGGCCTGCTGGAATTCCTGCCATAGTTGCACTAACCTTAATACCGGACCACTGACGTGCGAGGATAGCATCCGAAAGGCAATGAGTTGTCCGACGGTCAGTTTGCCGTCGATTACCAGCATTGCGCCATACCACAGCACGGCGATGTCGGCAGTCTTCTGGATCGCTTGACCGATACTACCGGCAATCCCCGCGAGATTGGCGGTTTTGAATCCGGCTTTGATATAGGCGGCAAGACAACTGTCCCAGCGTTTTTGAATCTGCGGTTCGAGCGCGAAGGACTTGATTGTCTGGATGCCGTTTACCGCTTCAACCAGATAGGACTGGTTATCAGCGCCGCGGTTGAACTTTTCTTCGAGCCGGGATTTGTATAACGGTGTCACCAATCCCGAGAGAATTGCAAACAGCGGCAACGAACCAAGAACAATCCAGGTTAAGGCGCCGCTGTAGAAAAACATTACCGCGACGTAGACGAAGATAAAACAAACATCGAGCAGCGTTGACAGCGGCGTCCCGGTCAGAAACTGGCGGATGTTTTCAATTTCTCTTACTCTGGCGACGGTATCTCCGGCACGGCGGATTTCAAAATATCTTAGCGGCAAGGACATCAGCCGTTTGAATAAATTGGCGCCGAGTACCGCGTCGATGCGGCTCGCGGTATGTACGAACAGGTAGGTCTTCGCCGAGCCGAGGAAGCTTTCGCCGACTACCAGGATCAGCAATCCGAACATCATCGCATTCAGCGTGGTCAAGCCATTGTGAGTCAGCACCTTATCGATTACCACCTGAGTGATGATCGGCGTTACCAGCCCCATCAACTGTATGAACAGCATCGCCAGCATAACTTCGATCAGATGGCGTTTGTATTCCATAATCTGGCGGATGAACCAGCCGAAACCGAATTTGTCGGCAGTGTTTTTCAGCATCGGTTTGAGCAATATCAATCTGCCGTTCCAGTGCAGGATGAATTCGTCGCGGGGGATGGTCAGCGGCTGGGTTAATCCTGGACGGAAATAGACGATGGTGTCCGGTTCGGCTTTGAGGATGACGATATATTCGCCGTCGTATTCGGCAATATACGGCGCGGTCAGTTGCGGCAGTTTTTCATAACGCGCCGACGTGGTTTTAGCCTTGAAGCCGGTTTTCTTCGCCGCGAGCAACAATTTGCGGTTATCAAACCGCTCGCCCAGCGCCGTATGTTCGTGGATGATCTTACCGGCATCAACGGCGATGCCATGGTATCCGGCGACAAGGATTAAGGCGGCTAAGCCGCTGTCGATTGGTTGTGGTTCTTGGTTCATTTGTTGCTCCTTGGGATATTGATGTTATTGGCTACTGGGTATTAGTAAGCAAATACATCATTTGCCGCTGGCAAACTAGCAACCAGCGACAAACAGAAGAAGTTTTAATCAAATGTTTATTTTCACGCGAACAAAAATCAGTAGTTGATTACCTGCTCATCCTGCGTGGTTATTCCGTTGAGAAAAATATTGTTGATATTTTTTATCGTATATTCAGTGCCTTGACCAATTATTTTTATTTTCGAGAACCTGTTATATTTTCCTGCAGTCAAATCTATCTTGCCGCCGACTTTAAGGATTACTTGCGGGTCAGTTTTGCCCGCATCTACAACATAACATGAACTCGTATAAGCATTGCCTTTATCGTCATAATAACGCTGAGTCAAATCCCCACCGCAAGTAATAGATATTTTCTCGAGCACACAAGTGCTGCCTGGTTGAGAATATCCCGAAAATATTGGGCATATACCGCTGTTTGGATATTCCAAATCTAAATTAGAAATTTTCGAGCCTGTAGCGCTACTTCCCACAGTTACATATTGTATCAACCCATCAGAGATGTTCCGGAATTTAACAGCGTGTGATCCGTTTCCGATGTTATATAAAGAAATCGCGCCTTTAATGTCGTTGTCAATGCCATCATTCTTCAAAACAATGTTTCCGTTTTCGTTTAAAGTCATAAATAAAACCGTCGACATATTACCAAAGCCGTTTTTTGCATCTACACGTATCTCCCCGTCTTGCGTAATATCACCTTTAGCGATCAACATTAATTTTGACACATTAGCTTCTTCGTTCAACGCATAAATATTTATTCCGCCAATCACCAGTGAAGCGTTCGAAATAAGTCTAAATTGCTTGGCTGCGTTCACTTCAAGTCGACTGATCCTGTTTCTTGTAAGAGCGCGATCTTCGCCATTCAAAATTCCGTGCATTCTGACAATGCCGTTTTTACCCACATCAAACGTCGCAGTGCCAGGGACAATAACTCCCGATGTCAACGTCTCTGACTGAATAATATCGCCCTGAGCCTTGAGGGATAAATCGCCGTTAACGCTTATTCCTTTCGCGCCGATATCAAACCCGGCGGTATCGGTATAACTGGCATTTCCGGCGTTCAGAACCACCAGACTGCCGACATGATTGCCAATATCTAAAGATATATCACCTATTCCGGCATTTAATACCAATTCGCCTGCAACAATTGCGCCTGTTTGGACGATATCGCCTTTATCCGATGTTAGTGATAATTGTCCGGTCACATTAGACGCTCCCATATTAATCGTACTATCGCTTC
>JBAXTZ010000100.1:0-4693 GCA_037129925.1 Bacillota bacterium | reverse complement strand
CAACCCTGTGCGACGCATGGCAAAGGCCATTATCCGAAACAACGGGCGGCGAATGTTTGTCCGTATTGCGATGCTCATAACGCGAGCGAGAAGGCCTGACAATTTAATCAGGGAGCAAATACGCCAGCGCTGGCGCATTTGGATGAATATCCCGATTTTCGGAACCGCGCATTATGCAGGGCATTACTTATTCTGGGGAGGCACTCAATTGAATCGCGTTGAGTGCCTCCCCGGAATATGGCGCTTACGGGAAGCACACAATGTAACAGTCTTGAGTGCATCCTGATTTTCAACGAATGCGGGCGCACACAGAGGCGCGCCCCTACAATTTTAAATTTGAGGCAAAAGTAAGGCAGAGGCGCAGCCGGAACGCGGGTTAAGGCTGGTATGTTAAATTGGTTAATGAAAAGGTTGAAATACGGCAATGTCTGGCGTTAACCCTGTGCCAAGCATGGCAAAGGTCATTATCCAAAACAACGGCGGCGAATGTCTGCCCGTAATGTGACGCGCATAACGCGAGCGAGAAAGCCGATTAACTTTTTTTTGGGAATAAATGCGTCAGCACTGGCGTATTTGGATAAATATCACAAGTTTCTTCGTGAACAAGGGCTGAATAAATTACATCTTGAATTGCCGTTAATATTACGGCATGGTAAAATGTCGTTAAGTCTATGCACAAGCGATGATAGTGCCTAGTATTTGGTGGTGTTATGAAAAACAATCGGGTAGAGAACGCGGAAAATATTATCCGCGAAAATGGTGGAGTTGCTACTTCGGCGCTGCTTCATGCTAATGGAATTGACAACCGGTTGATCGAGAAACTGGTTGCCAGCGGCACAATTGACAGAGTTCAGCGCGGAGTTTTTCAGCTAGCTGACGTTGGTGACAGCAACGATCAGTTTGTTTTGGCTTGCAGTATTGTACCGAGTGGCGTAGTGGCTTTGCTGTCGGCACTTGAATATCATCAGTTTACAACGTTCATGGCCCGTGAAATCAATTTGGCGATTCCGCGGTCGGCATGGGCGCCGAAGCTACCGGTCTATCCACCGATGAAACTAACTTTCTTTTCGAATAGCGCTTATTCGCTGGGGATAACTACGCTAAATCATAATGGCGGTTGCATCCGGATTTATGATCCGGAGAAAACGGTATGCGATATTTTCCGTTATCGTCACAAGCTGGGGCAGGATATCGCCTTGGAAGCCATAAAAGAATATATGCGTCGGAAACCCCGTAGTGTTCAGAAACTGATGGAATACGCCAAGATACTCAGAATTGATAAAAAAATCCGACCATTCCTGGAGGCGCTGGTATGACTGATAAAGGATTGGTGATGTCCGTCAAAGAGCGGTTAAAAAATGTGTCGCGGATAAACAACCGGGCATTTGACAATGTGTTGCAGATGTATCTGCTGGAGCGATTGCTGTTTCGGCTGTCGCGCTCGCAGTACGCGGACAACTTTGTTTTGAAAGGCGGGATGCTGTTGTTCGCTTTATACGACAACTTAGCCCGTCCGACTAGAGATATGGATTTTTCGGCAAACCATATTTCAAATGACCTTGGCGATATTGAAGATATTTTCAAAAATATTTGCAGTATTGAGTGTGCTGATGTTGTCGAATATGACGCATCAAGCATCAGCTGTAATATTATCCAAAACGATGATGAATATCGCGGGGTGCGGGTGCTGGTCACTGGCAGTCTTGGTAAAGCTGTTTGCAAAGTACAAATCGACATCGGATTCGGCGATGCGCAATACAATCCGGTCATGCTCGACTACCCGGCGATATTGGATGACAGCCCGCGTGTGCGAATATGGGCTAGCAGTGTTGAAACGGTAATAGCCGAAAAATTCAGCGCTATGCTCGATCATGCGCTCTTGAACAGCAGGATGAAGGATTTTTACGATGTTTATATTCTAGCAACGACCAGGGATTTTGTCGGTGCAAATTTGTTTCAGGCAATCCGGCTTACGAACGAAACTCGCGAAACGGAGCGAGACAAGAGTGCGGTTGTATTTGCCGTTGATTTCTATAACAGTTCCGAACGTGTCGAAATGTGGACGGCTTTTCTGAAACGGGCGCGTTTGGATTGCATCGACTTTTCTAATATCGGAAAGATTGTCACTGAATTTTTAGAACCCGTATATGCGGCATTGCTCAAAGGAAGTGAATTCGCCGGTAAATGGGATTGCAAACTTGCTAAATGGACCATGACTGAAAAAAGCAAAAAATGTTAGTTAATGATATTACACTAACCAAATCTTCAACCTCAACCTACTCGGCGCCAAGCACACCAAAATTCAACTAGGGCTCCCGGTTGCCGTGACCTTGGCGGAATTGATGCAGACTTCATCAAAAGCTGAAAGCCTTAGTTAAAGCTGAAAGCAGAAATATGAAAGCTGAAATCTACTCGACAACTTGACTACTCGACAACCGCGCCAGCGCTCGTCGTTGCCATCCGCGCATTATGCAGGGCATTACTTATTCTCGGGAGGCACTCAATTGAATCACGTTGAGTGCCTCCCCGGAATACGGCGCTTACGGGAAGCACACAATGTAACAGTCTTGAGTGCATCCTGATTTTTGACGAAGGCGGGCGCACACAGAGGCGCGCCCCTACATTTTTTTAATTTGAGGCAAAAGAAGGCCATGGCGCAGCCGGAACGCGGGTTAAGGCTGGTATGTAAAATTGGTTAATGAAAAGGTTGAAATGCGGTAATGTTTGGTGCCAACCCTGTGCGACGCATGGCAAAGGCCATTATCCGAAACAACGGGCGGCGAATGTTTGTCCGTACTGCGACGCCCATAACGCGAGCGAGAAAGCCTAGTATTTTAGTGAATTGACGCTACAAAGAAAATAATCCGCGTTTTATTGCGCGGTTATTTTTTTTGCCCAAAAGTGTGCCCGGTCTATTTGGTATGATTAACCGGAAGCAACGTGAAATAATTTGAATGGAGCGGGTGAATATGAACGGAAACAGTAAGATTGAAATTCATAATGACTATCTCAACTTGCCGGTTAATAAAATAGTTATTGAAAGAGACGCAAACCTTTTGCTGCAGGGAAGCGGAGTCAGGTTGTTTTCTGATTTGCAGAATAAAGACTTGGACGAGCTATTATCTGTTGAGCAACTGCCGCGTGGTCGGCGCCCGGGGTTGCTGCGGCGGCTGAGCGAGTATTCGTGTCCGGTTGAGGAGTTGTTTGACCGGCAGTTCTGTAATCCAGAAAGCCAATCACATTACAAGGGCTATCGGATTTATCAGTTGGTAAAATTGGGTAAACATTCTCTGCGGAAGATTAGTACTGACAAATGGCAGGAAGCAGGTTTCTCGGGTCCAGCTACTTGCGAAAGGGTCCGGCAATTGAAGGACTTCTTTGAAAATGCTTTGCAACGTTATCTGTTGTTGTTGGAAGCAGTTTTGGCAAGTCGTGACTTTTTCGTCGGTCGGACTGCAATTAAGATTGGCGAACTCGAATGGCTGTTCGGATCGCGAACTACAGCCAAAATCGTGATTGACGGTTTTCGGATGAAGCAGAATGGCGGACATGTTTTTTATGTGGATGAGGATACGTTAGGGGTCAGGGTTTAAATATTTTTCAAATCGTCCAAAGGTGTGACCTACCGGTTTGGTAAAATTAACATATAGAAACAAAAAACTACTGTCCAAGTGCGCAAGCCGCTTTTGACCAGCTGCCGACAGCCAGCCGCCAGCGGCAAATAAATATTGAGGTGTAAGTAATGAGTGAGACAACCAGAACAATGACTATTGCCAGAGGGTTGACCCGTCTGAAAACTATCAAGGCCCAGTTGGTGCGGTTGCAAGGTGATTTGCGGGAGTATGCGTTTTGGAATGACAAGCAGAAGTGCCCGTTGATTAAAACGGAGGATTCGGTTGCCAAAAACCATTCCAGTTGCCGTAGCCACTATCAAAGTTTGGTGCAGCAATTCAATGATTTAATCAAGGAGTACAAAACGATTAAACGGGCGATTGACTTTACGAACCTGACCACGATGGTGGAAATTGCAGGCCAGTATCTCAGCCTTAATGAAGCGATGATGTATAAGCAGTATCTTGGTGAACTGTTTAGCGATGTCAGCGGCTCGATGAAACGGGCTGAAGCTGATAGTCGTGGTCAGGTCGAGCGGTACAATTTGGCGATGGCGAAGAACATCGAAGACCCTTTGATTAGAAATAGTGTCATGGCGAATGTCATCAACTTTGTCCCGATGGAGTTTTTGGATAGCATATATTCAACCAGTAATGAGTTTCTTGCCGAACTCGACGGAACTTTGAACGAGGTTAATGCGTTGACTCCTCTTGTTTGGGATATCCCAACCCCCAACCCCTAAATCCTAACCCCCAACTCCTAAACATGCTTGCATATCGATGTAACCCCGCAAACGGCCATTAATTGCGCTCGCTGGAATATATGCGCTTTGCGCATGAAACAGCAGTGTTAAGCGTTAAGTATTGAGTGTTTTAGTATACTGAGCGTTTAGCGAGCAGCGTATAGTGTTGGATGAAACCCGTGGTGAAACTTGCGGATTGGATCCGCGGAGTTTGGCTGGCTCTTGGGGTGGGATGCACGGCTGGTATGCAAGCTTGGATAATCGGTTGAAAAGTACGAAGCTACGCACTTTTGAACCGATTATTGTTTTGATTTGGTTGAAAAGCGGGATTCTTTGTGG
>JBAXTZ010000010.1:0-84812 GCA_037129925.1 Bacillota bacterium | reverse complement strand
ACCATGAACAGCGCCGCCGGTACGCCCTTGCCGGAAACATCAGCCACGACAAAACACAGATGATCTTCGTCCAGGGCAAAGCAATCATACCAGTCGCCGCCAACCTCTTTGGCGGGATGCAGCGCGCCAGATACCTGTACCCCCGGAAAGGATATTTCCAGCTGATGCGAAACGAGATCCAGCTGCAGCTGGCGGGCGACGTGCATCTCGCCGGCCAGGAGATCGTAACCGGCGAGATTTTCCCGCTCGACAATAATCCGTTGTGCCAAAAACATCAACGCCATAAATCCGGAAATCTTCCAGAGGCTAAACTGCAATTCACCGGCAAACGAAACATTGCTCGAATTAATATAAGTTACAACGTCAACAACCGTTAACTCCCCGACATACAACGCTAATGCAACCAGCAGCGATTGCAGTTTGTCGGTCCAGAAATTGCCATGATACTTTTTGTAAAGTTCAGCCAAATATCCGCCAACTGTGGCAGCAACTATTACCGCCAGTTCGACCGCTAAGGGTTCTGTTCCCTGCAACATCACCAGCACTCCACCGATCAGCCCGGCAAGCCAGCCGGTGCCCCGGCCAAACAGTAGCCCGGTCAGGATGCCGTTGCGGATAACCGTCGAACTTATCAACAACGGCTCATGCAGCGGATTATAATAACCAGTCAACCCGGTTTCCAGCAACGCCGCGGCAATTATTACAACCGCCTGTCTCGCAGTTATCCGGCTGATCATATATTGGTATACCGCCCGGCTGCGCAGAATCACATAAAAGATGAACAACGGCAACACGTTCAGATTAACGCGGGCAATAAACTCGTATATTCTTTCTTCCAAAATTAATCCTCTAACCCAGGCTTACTACCAGCCGGGATAATTTATCGACGCGGTCGCTCATTACTCTGAGCATCCCGAGCAACATCTGCGGATTGGTTTCGCCGTACTGTCTTAGCAAATCACCCGGCATTTCCAGCACGAGCGTATCGCCCATGGTGGCTTCGGCGGAAAAGTTCGCCCGGTTTGTCGCACCCGCGAGTTCCAGACCGATGATTTCGTTTTTCTTCGCCATCCCGACCATTCCTTGCCACCCGCCTACCGAAGAACGCAACAGCTGGGCAAACCCGCTCATTATCAGATACACAACCGGGCTGGATTGCCCCTCCCAGATTATCTCTGACCGCCGTTTCCATAACAGCATCCGTGATTTTCCGGCCAATTCGAACAGCAACTGGCGATCAAGCGTCCCCATCACCAGGTTGCCGCTCAACAACTGCACGCGCTCGGCTAATGCGTGCTCGACCATCGGTTGCAATTTCCCAGCAGCAAATTCCGGCCAACTGAATCCGACTTTATCGAGCATCATCAGCGTTTTGTCCATCATAATCGTGGTCGCGGTCGTAATCGTGCTCTCCTCGCCCATCAAGCCCATCCGGGTAAGAATGTTTTCGACGTGTTCCCGGAATCTCGGGCGTTCGCTGTTCTCATACAGATAATCGAAAAATTTCGTGACTGATACCGCGCGGATGTTCAGTCCCAGACCGGAATCGGTTAGTGCTTGCGACAGCTTCACGAGCTGCGGATTTTGCATATGGTAGATTTGATTGCCGGCGCCCGGGCGTTCGCTCAATCTCACAACCGCTTCTGCCAGCCGGTCGACATAAGCGAATTCCTCGCCATCCAGCTTGTTCGGAACCATTCCTACGTTGATAAATCCCTGCAGATAACGATAAAATGCGTTGAAATCAATGTTTTCCTGATATAATCCGGTAGTTTCCTGGAAGGCGATGTTGCCGGCGCGGTAAATACTGGTGTTAAGTCCGTCTTTCCGGGCAGCGATAACCAGTTCTTCAGCGGCTAGTTTCGTCTCCACATAATAATTACCTGATTTCTGGCCGATATCGCTGTGGTTTTCCGTGAAAACATGATATGCGCAACCGCTGATTTCGCCAACGGCAACCGACATTGTGGAAATATGGTGAAAGTCTTTTTTGCGGCCGGTTTTTGCCAACGTCAACAATTCGCCGGTAGCCTGAACATTTGCTTCAAAGAATTCACTATAATGGCCGTAGTGCCGGACATTAGCTGCGCTGTGGTAAATCGCCTCCACGTCCGTACACAACCGCTCATAGTCTTCTGTACACAGCCCGAAACGCGGTTGGTGCAGCTCGCCGCACAGCACCACTAGCCTTGTATCAAGCCGGTTATCTGGCCAATATTCTTTGCCGAAATAGTAGTCGAATTTTGACCGCAACCGCCTGGTTGCGTCACCGACATCCTTGCCGCGCACAATCGCAAAAACTATGCCGTCGCGGTTAGCGACAAGGTACTGAACAATATGCACCCCCAGGTAACCGGTGGCGCCGGTCACGAGGATATTTTTGTAATCGCTCGCAGCCCCCAGCTCCACAGCGCGCAATTCCTCAATCGAACGCTGATATTCAACGATGCTGGCATCATAAATTGTTTTGAACTGCGGATTATCAGTAAGCGGTCTGTCTAACAGCGCTTCCTGCTGACTCAATTCTGCCAGCCGCAGTTTCAAAGTGTCTTCCGCCGGCTTGATGTTCTCGGCTAGCGTGCGTAACACCGGATAGTTGAACAGGTCATTGATACTGATCATGAAAAATTTCTGCAATTTGGCAACGGCGGAAATCGCCTTAATGGAGTTGCCACCGATGCAAAAGAAACTGTCGGTCGCGCCGATGTTGGCAATCCCCAACACCTCTTGCCAGACTTGGGCGAGTTTCTTTTCAGTCTCAGTCGCCGGCTCGATAAATTCACCTGCCGCCGCTGTGTTGCCAACTTCCGGCAAGGCCTTTTTGTCGATTTTTCCGTTGGCATTCAACGGCATAATGTCAATTTGCAACATGAAGGCGGGGATCATATACCCGGGCAGATCGTTCGCCATAAAATCTTTCAACTGTTCCAAATCGACCGCGGCATCAGCGGTAAAATAGCCGCAGAGAAATTTGTTGCCGCCTGCATCGTCCCGGGCAATAACAACTGCTTCTTTGACCACTGGATAACTCATAATCTTTTGCTCGATTTCACCGATTTCAATCCGGAAGCCCCGGATTTTTACCTGATGGTCAATGCGGCTCAAGAACTCCAGATTGCCGTCCGGCAGCCAGCGCACCAAGTCGCCGGTGCGGTACAGCTTCGAATACGGTGTATTATTGCCGCTGGCCGCTGGCTGTTGGTGGTCGAGCTCCTGCGTTCCACCAGCCGCCGACCGCAAGCCGCTGTGGACGAACGGATTATCTACAAATTTCTCGGCGGTCAGTTCCGGACGGTTACGATAGCCGCGCGCCAACTGCGGCCCGGCGATACATAACTCACCCGGCACTCCGAGCGGCTGCAGCCGAAATTCTTTGTCCACGACATATACCCGGGCGTTCGCCAGCGGTTTGCCGATGGGTATATTGTCATAATTTTTATCGATTACAAAGCGGGTGGTATACACCGTATATTCCGTCGGTCCGTAGCCATTGACAACCTGGTAGTTGGTCGGCCGGTAAGTCTTGTATTTTTCACCGCCAGTCGCCAGTATCCGCAGTGTCTTATTATCCACAAGTTCAGTGAATTGTTCACAGAGCTGCGTGGTCATAAAAGTGATCGTCGCGCGCCGGTCTTCGATGAACTTGTTCAAATCTACCAACGACAACATGATTTCCTCAGGGACGATATGGACGGTCGCACCCGCCAGCAACGGGGCAAAATTCGACCACATCGCGGCATCGAAACTGAAACTGGCATAGGATGCCATTATATCGGCTTCGGTCATCGCGTTGTCCCGATTCTCACTGAAACACATATTTACGATGTTACGGTGCATAATCATCGTACCTTTGGGCAAACCGGTCGAACCGGAGGTGTATATTATTGCCGCCAAATCACTGCCCTGGTTGATGTCCGAAACCGTAACGCCCGCTGAATCACCACCAGCGTATAATTCCGGGTCGGTCACATCAATAAATTCGCCGCCAAAGCCGGCGAATTTTTCCCGTAGCGACGGCTGACTCAAAATTAACGCGGCATTGCTATCTTCCAGCATATAGTCCAACCGCGCCTGCGGATATTTTATATCCAGCGGCAAGTAGGCGCCGCCGGCTTTCATTACGGCAATGGCGGCAACAATCATTTCCGCCGAACGCTCCAGCATGATCGGAACGATGCTTTCATGCACCACGCCGCTGCGCCGCAGGCAATCAGCGAGGCTGTCGGTTTTTCTGTCTAATTGGCGATAGGTCAGGTAAACATCCTTGAAAACTACTGCCAGCTTATCCGGCGTCCGCTCGACCTGCGCCCGGAATTGTTTTTGGTAGGAACTGTCCAGCGGCACCGGCAGCACATTAGCATTAAAGGTCCTCAGCAACTGTTCCCGCTCGTCGGCCGAACTGAAATCAATTTCTGCCAACCGCCGCTCCAGACTGCCCGCGATCTGCTCCAGCAAATTCAGGTAGTGGCCAACAATCCGTTCTGCAGTCGCTGCTTTAAAAAGGTTCCGGTCATACTCCAGATACAACGACAACCCCTGCTGGTTCTCCAGAACGTATAGCAACGCGTCAAAATGCGCCACACCGGCATCATAATTGTAACGCTGCAATGACAATTGCTCGGATTCAAACAAAAATTCCTCAACAAAATAGGCAAATACCACGTCATAAATCGGATTGCGGCTGGCGTCGCGGGTAACACCCAAATCGCCGACGATATTTTCAAATGGATAAATCTGGTTTTCGCCGGCGCCGAGCAAAATCGCATTAACTTCCTGGAGATAATCGCCAAACAACTTGTCGCGTTGCGGATAGGTCCTAAGCGGCAACGAGTTCACGAACATTCCGAGAATGCTGTCAATGTCCGGATGGGTGCGGTTGGCAAACGGCGAACCGACTATAATATCATCCTGGCCGCTGTAGCGTGCCAGTAGCGTATTAAACGCCGCCAATAACAACGCGAAAAAGGACACACCCTGCGCCTCGGCCAAGGCTTTCAACTTATTCGCTACTGCTTTGTCAAGGCTGGCGAATACGTCTCCGCCCTGATATTTTTTATTCGCTGCCCGTGGAAAGTCCGTCGCGAGATTGAGCACCGGCAGTTCACCGGACAGCTGTTCCTGCCAAAACGCGGCGTTTTTTGCGAACGCGCCGTGCTCGAGCTTTTTATTATACCAGTCGGCGTAATCGTGATAATTCACAGTCAACGGCGGCAACTGCTGGTTTTCGTAAAGCTTCATCAGTTCTTTGACAAACACGACTACGGATACTCCGTCCATGACAATGTGATGCGCATCCAACACCAGTAAATGTTTGTTGGCCGACAACTCAAATAATGCTACCCGTAATAGCGGCGCAGTCTGCAAATCGAACTTTTGGATGAAATCAGCAATTGCCTTGTCAACCGCCAGTTCGTCCACCGCTTTAATTGTTTTCTTCAGCCGGACGGCGGCATGCACCGTCTGGCGGACCTCGCCGTCAATAACGGCGAATGTCGTCCGCAGCCCCGGATGGCGCTCGACCATTTTGTCCAGCGCCACTCCCAACCGCTCTTTGTTCAGCCGTCCGTTAAGCATGATCGGCTGCACCACGTGATAGGTGTTGCCGATATCGGCCATTTGGTCGATAATGAACATTCCCTTCTGGGCTGACGCTGCCGGATAGCTAGCCGCCGCGGGCAGCATCGGAATAACTTCATAACTGCCCGCTTCGCTGCGCCGGCTCGCCAGGCGTTCGGCCAGAAGTTTCACCGTGGGAATTTTGGCTAATTCGGCAACCGGCAGCGTCTTGGAGAAGAGTTTTTGCAATTTGGCGCCGAGCACGACCAGTTTCAGCGATGTGCCACCGAGACTGTTGAAGCGGTCATCAATTCCGACTTGTTTCACGCCGAGAATATCCTGCCACAAATCACACAGCGCTTTTTCAACATCGTCGCGCGGCGCGGCATACTCAACGCTGGCGGCGGTTGCCGACGGTTCCGGCAGCGCGCGTTTGTCGACTTTGCCATTGGCGTTTAGCGGTAAAGTCTTAAGCTGCATCATAGTCTGGGGAATCATGAACTCCGGTAGTCCTTCCAGCATAAAGGCTTGCAGTTCACTGATGGCAACTGTTCGCTCGGCGGCAAAATAACCGCACAAATAAGTGTTGCTACTGCTGTCGCTACGGGCGACAACTACCGCCTGTTTCACACCGTTATACTGGAGGATCTTCTGTTCGATTTCGCCGATTTCGATTCTAAATCCGCGAATTTTGACTTGCTGGTCAATCCGCGCCAAATACTCGAGATTGCCATCGGTCTTCCAGCGCACCAAATCGCCGGTGCGATACAACCGCTGGTTCAGTTCGGCAGTTGCGTATGGATTAATGATGAATTTCTCGGCAGTAAGCTCGGCGCGGTTACGGTAACCGCGCGCCATCTGCACACCGGCGATGCACAATTCTCCAGGAATTCCAGGTGGTTGCAGTTGCAAATTGGCATCCAGCACATAAACCCAGGTGTTTGCCAGCGGCTTGCCAATCGGCATATTGTCATAATTCTTGTCAATCACAAACCGGGTAGTGTATATAGTATATTCGGTAGGACCGTATGCATTGACTATCTGATAGGGCGTCGACCGGTAAGTTTTGAATTTTTCACCGCCAGTAGTCAGTAGCCGCAGACTGTGATTTTCCACCAGTTCCGCAAATTGCTCCGCTAACTGGGTAGTCATGAAAGTCAGGCTGATTTTGTTGTCTTCGTAAAACTGGTTGAGTTCCGGTAGCGATAACATTATTTCAGTCGGCACAATATATACCGCAGCTCCAACAAGTAGTGGTGCGAAATTCGACCACATCGATGCGTCAAAACTGAAACTCGCATACGAGCCCAACCGGTCGGTCGCGTTCAGACCAGTGGCAAGGTTTTCACTGTAAAACATGTTGACCATGCCGCCATGCGTGATCATCGTCCCTTTCGGCAGTCCGGTCGTTCCCGAAGTATAAATTATTGCTGACAAGCTATCGCCATTACTGATATCGGCCGGAACACCTGTTACTGGCGGGTAATTCGCAGTGTCTTTCAAATCAAAATATTTACCACTGAAAAGACTGAACTTACCCTTGAGCGACTGCTGGCTAAGGATAATCGTCGCGTTACTGTCTTCCAGCATATAGTCCAACCGGGCCTGCGGATACTTGATATCCAGCGGCAAATAAGCGCCACCGGCTTTCATAACGGCGATTGCGGCAATGACCATTTCTGCCGACCGTTCGAGCATAATCGGCACGATTGTTTCAGCTCCCACACCGTTGGCACGCAACACGGCTGCCAGGCTGTCGGTTTTTTCATCAAGTTGGCGGTAAGTATAGCTTTCATCCTTGAACTGCAACGCCAGATTGTCTGGTGTCCGGGTAACTTGTTCCCGGAACAATCCATGATAGGACCGCTCAATAGGAAAATCCATTCTGTTGTCGTTGAACGTAACCAGCAGTTGTTCGCGCTCGCTCGCTGTAACCATTGGCAGCAAGCAAATTTTACCGTCCGGGTTAGCCACCACTTCTGTCATAACTGTCAGCAGGCGGTTGTAGATTGCATCAACTTCTAGAGCACTGTATTTGGCAGTTTGATATTCAATGGCGATTGTTTGCAACCCGTTTTCATCAGTAATTCCTTGATTAAGAAACACCGCCATTGGCTCAGGCGCTGCAGCGCGCGGCAGTACCGTGGCCGGAAAGCCGCCGGTTGCGCATTTTTCGAAACTGCTCTGCACCAGATAATATTCTATCATTTGGTCCGTGCCGCCGTGGCCGGTTTTCAGTTCTTGCAGCAACAAATCAAACGGATAGCGTTGGTGAACAATTGTCTCTTGGATTGTATTTCGAACGTAAGCTAACGCTTCTCTGACCGTTGATTGCCCGGTTAGCGTTAACCGCACCGGCATGGTACTGACAAATTGACCGAAACTGTCGCGGCTACCCTCGGTTTGCCGATTATGATATGGCACACCGAGTACCATGTCGTAGCGTCCGCTACAACGTGCCAGCCAGATAGCAAACACCGTGGTAAACACGCTGAAATAGCTTACCTTGTTGGCACTGCAGAACTCTTGCAACTGGCGCGCCGTTTCAGCCGGCAGGGAATAGTCAATCCGTTCGGTGGAGATATCCGCAACAGTCTTTTCTTTGCCAAACAGACAACTGTATTCTGGCAACTCGGCGTACTTTGCCAGCCAGAATTCCCTGTCCGCCGGATATTCAGCCGACTGCAAATATATAGTTTCGCTGTCTAAAAATTCTCTATAAGACTTACCGGCAATAGTCGGACCACCAACCTTGATGCTGGCACAATTCTCAGCTACCTGACGGATAAAATTCGCCAGTGTCCGGTTGTCACAAATTGCGTGATGGATTACCACCAGCATTGTTATCTGGCGCTGACAACGCGCCAGGAGAATCCGGTACAACGGCTGCTTGTATAATGCAAAACCGGTAGCGTTATTAAGCTTTATCCATTCCTGCAGCTTCGGCTGCTCGTTGCCAAAATCTTCACAGGTGAAAGTCTGCGGTGAATATTCGGCGATGTACTGGCGGTCGACTCCGTCCTCGGTCTGCTCCAGCTGCAACCGCAACGCATCGTTGCCGGCAATAACCGCATTGATACTGCGGACCAATGTATCCTGATCCAAATCTGCGGGTATACGAACTGCCACAGCACAATTAGCAAAACCGGTTCCCGGGTAAAATTTTTCACCATACATTATCCGTTGCTGGGCATGTGTCAGGCGATATGTTTTCCGGTCTTCCATTATTCAGCACCTCTAATTAAAATCAGGCAAAGTCTCATCCCAGGCTGACTACCAGCCGCGCCATTTTTTCGACGCGGTCGCTCATTACGCTGATCACCCCGAGCAACATTTGCGGATTGGTTTTGCCATACTGCCGCAGCAAGTCCCGCGGCAACGCCAGCACCAGCGTATCGCCCATGGTCGCATCAGCGGTAAAGCTCGACTTATCCGCTACACTTGCCAGCTCCAGACCGATGAACTCGTTCTTTTTTGCCAAGCCGACCATTCCCTGCCAGCCGCCCACCGAGGAACGGAGCAGTTGCGCGAAACCCTTCATAATCAGATAAACATCCGGGTTGGTTTGCCCCTCAGCAATGATTTCCATCCGGCGTTTCCACAGCCTGAGCTTTGATTTACCGGCCAATTCCAGCAACGATTGCCGCTCAAGAGTACCCAGAATAGCGTTACCACGCATAATTTGTACCCGTTCTGCCAACGCTCGTTCTACTAACGGCCGCATCAGCCGGACTTCAAATGCCGGCCACTTGAAACCAATTTTCGCCAGCACCGCCAACGTCATGTCCATCACGACGGTAACCACAGTGACATCTTTGGCTTTTTCATCCATTAGCTCCATATGCGTCAGGACATTTTCAACATGAGATTTAAATCCCGGCTGATCAAGATTTTCGTACAAATAATCAAAAAATTCAGCCAACCCTTTCGCCTGTACGTTCAGCCCAAGCTCCGGGGCGGTTAATATCTCTGAAAGTTTTACCAGCTGGGGATTTTGCATATGATAATTACGGTTAAACGTCGCTGGCCGTTCACTCATGCGCACTATTGCTTCCGCGAGCCGGTCGACATAAGCATACTCGTCGGTGTCCAGTCTGTCAGGCACCATGCCGATATTGATGAATCCCTGTACCTTCTGAAAATAGGCATTAGTTTCAATATTTTCCTGATAGAGTCCGGTCTGTTCCTGGAATGCGATATTTCCGGCGCGAAAAATAGTGGTGTTCAAGCCTTCGGCGCGCGCCGCCTCGACTGCCGTTTCGGCAAGCAACTTTGTTTCGCCATAATAGCTGGCGAATTTTTGTCCGCGGTCGGTTTGATATTCAGTGAATAGCTGATAGTCGCAACCAGCAATATCGCCATAAACCACGGACATAGTGGAGATATGATGAAAATCCTTTTTTATTCCGATTTTCGCAAAAGTCATTAATTCCAGCGTTGCCTGCACATTGCCTTCATACAGCTCATTATAACGCCCATAATGACTGACATTAGCCGCACTGTGATACACCGCTTCAACATCCGCGCACAACCGATCATAAGCCGCCCCATCCAGCCCGAACTGCGGCAAATGCAACTCACCGCATAGTACAATCAACCGCTCGTCAAGCTGGTTAGCTTGCCAAAACTCCTCGCCGAAATAATAGTTGAATTTCGCACGTAATCGTGCTTTGGCGGTACTAATGTCGGCTGCGCGTACGATTACATAGACCCGACAGCGGCGTTCGGCGAGCAAATATTGCGTGATATGTACACCGAGAAAACCGGTAGCGCCAGTGACCAACACGCAGCGATATTGGCGAATCACACTAAAGTCAGCTGTATCCAACCATCTATTTTGCTGTTCATACTCAGCCATACCGCTAATATAGCGTGCTTGATAACGCGGATCGGCAGCTGGCGGCTTGTCCAATTCCGCCACTTGCAACGCCATCTGTGCCAAGCGAACTTTTAACGTGTCTTCCGACGGTTGAATGTTTGCCGCCAGCGTCCGTAAACAAGGATAATTGAAAAAGTCGTTAATATTTATTACAAAAAACTTTTGCAACCGGGCAACTGCCGAAATTGCTTTAATTGAGCTCCCGCCGATTGCAAAGAAATCGTCAGTAGCGCTGATTTGCGCTACTCCCAAAACATCTTTCCACACTTGGGCAAGCTTTGTCTCTATTTCACCTACCGGTTCGGCAAATTCGCCCACTCCGGCTGTAACCATTGTTTCTGGCAAGGCTTTTTTGTCAATTTTGCCATTCGCATTGAGCGGCATAGAGTCAATCTGCATAATGAAAGCCGGAATCATATAGCTGGGCAGATCTCCTGCCATAAATTCCTTCAACAGCTCCAGATTAACTGTGTTTTCAGCGGTAAAATAGCCACAGAGATATTTGTTGGCGGTATCGTCTTCCCGGGCAATAACGACCGCTTCCTTTACCGCAGGGTATTTCATTATTTTCTGCTCGACTTCGCCGATTTCAACGCGGAAACCGCGAATTTTCACCTGCTGGTCGATACGTCCCAAAAATTCCAAATTACCATCCGGCAACCAACGCGCCAAATCACCGGTGCGATACAGCTTCGAATACTGTGTATTATTGCCGCTGGCCGCTGGCTGTTGGTGTTCGAGCTCCTGCGATTCACCAACCGCCGACCGCAAGCCGCTGTGGACGAACGGATTATCGATAAACTTCTCTGCCGTCAACTCCGGGCGATTGCGGTAGCCGCGCGCCAGCTGCACGCCCGCCACGCACAACTCCCCGGGAACACCCAGCGGCTGCAACTGAAAATCTTTGTCAACCACATACACCTTGGTATTGTGCAGCGGTTTACCAATCGGAATATTGTCATAATTCTTGTCGATAGTAAATCGCGTTATCAGCACCGTTCCTTCGGTCGGTCCATAGGAATTGACGATTTTGTAGCGCGTCGGGCGCCAGGTTTTGTATTTTTCACCGCCGGTACTCATCTGCCGCAATGATTTATTATCTACCAATTCTGCAAATTGTTCACACAGCTGGGTAGTCATCAGCGTAAGAGTAACCTTGTGCGCTTCAAAATAATTATTCAGCTCCACAAGCGACAACATAATTTCATCCGGTACAATATCAACTGCCGCGCCCGCCAGCAATGGCGGGAAATTCGACCAAATCGACCCGTCAAAACTGAAACTCGCGTATGAAGCCACAACATCGGACTCACACAACCCATTGTCATGATTCTCACTATAGCACATATTAATCAAACCGCAGTGGGCGAGCATCGTGCCTTTGGGCAGACCGGTCGTGCCAGAAGTATAGATGATTGCCGCCAAATCACCACCCTGATTAACATCCGGACATTCTATCGGTCCATCAGCAACCGGCTCATACGGTGTACCGCTGGTAACATCAATAAATTCTCCGGTAAAATTGGCAAACTTTTCCTGCAGTGCCGGCTGACTCAAAATCAAAGCGGCATTGCTGTCGGACAGCATATAGTCCAGCCGGGCCTGCGGATATTTTATGTCCAGCGGCAAATAGGCACCCCCGGCCTTCATTACCGCGATTGCCGCGATCACCATTTCCGCTGAACGCTCCAACATGATTGGAACAATGTCTTCCCGTTGCACGCCCTTTTCGCGCAGATATAATGCCAGACGGTCGGTTTTTTCATCTAATTGCCGATAACTAGGCGTCGTTCCCTTGAAAACCATCGCCGCATTATCCGGGGTCAGTTTGACCTGAACCCGAAACAAACTATGATAAGTTCGTTCTAGCGGCATCATCAACTCGGTGTCATTAAATCCGTTTAGCAATAGCTCCCGTTCCGCGGGCGAAATCAAGTCGATTTTCGCCAGTTTTTCATCGCTACCATTCGCAAGCGTCCCAAGCAGATTAAGATAGTGTTCGACAAATCGCTGTCCGCTGGCGTGTTTATACAAATTGCGGTCATACTCAAAATGCAATGATAATCCCTGCTGGTTTTCAAACACGTTTAATAGCAGGTCAAAATGTGCGGCTTTGATATCGTAATCATAACGTTTTATCAACAAATCCTTAGAATCAGCCGTGAACTCGTTGGCAAAAAAACCAAAAACCGCATCATATACCGGGTTACGGCTGGCATTGCGGGTAATCCCCAGTTTTTCGATGATGCCGGCAAACGGATAACTTTGATTAGCAGCGGCCGCCAGCAATGTCGCATTGACTTCCTGCAAATATTCGGCAAATGATTTATCGCGGTCGGGATAAGTTCGCAGCGGCAAAACGTTCGCAAACAGACCAACCAATCCGGCAATATCTGGACAGGTGCGATTAGCAAACGGCCAGCCAACGATAACATCATCCTGCCCGCTATAGCGTGCCAATAACGTCTTGAACGCCGCCAACAACAGCGCTCCGAGCGCCACACCCTGTGCGGCGGCAAGCGCCGTTAATTTATCCGAGACTCTGGGTTCAATCGCCGCAAAGATTTTCTCGCCCTGATATTGGCGGTTCGCTGGACGCGGAAAATCGGTCACGATATTCAGTACCGGCAGCTCGCCATTTAACTGTTTCAACCAAAACGCCTCTTGCCCGGCAAAGTTAGCGAGGCTAATTTGTTTACTATTCCAATCGGCATAGTCGCTATAAGTGACAGTTAGCGGCGACAACTGCTGGTTTTCATAGAGCGCGAGCAACTCTTTTACCACAATCACCAGCGACGCTTCATCAGCCACAATCTGATGGGCATCTAGCACTAAAATATGTTTCAGGCTATTAATTTCCAACAACGCCACCCGCATTAACGGCGCTTCGCATAAATCAAATTTTTGCACAAAATCCGCGATCGCAGCATCAACGGCCTGCTCATCCACGACTTTTACAGTTTTTTTCAACCGCACACTGGCACTTATTTTTTGCCGAACCTCGCCGTCCACCATAATGAATGAAGTTCGTAACGCCGAATGCCGTTCCACCAATTCATCAATCGCTTTGCCCAACCGTTCCTTATTCAACCGGCCTTCAATCACTATTGGCAAAACGACATGATAAGTATTACCGATATCGGTCATTTGATCAATGACGTACATCGCCTTTTGCGACTGGGAAACCGGATAGCCGTGCTCGTGCAGTTCAAACAATGTTTTCAAGCTTTGCTCCTTAATTATCTTTGGCAAAATGTGCCGCCGATGCTTTTCAGGTTATTGTCGAAAATACCTCTGTGATTAATTCGTAAACCCGTTGATTTACCGTTGGGGCTTTTTCAGAAAGTAATTGCTGGTGCGGTCAGCCGCGTTTTTCCTGATGTTGTAATAATAAAACGGATAATCGAAAGTGTGGAAAACGACTTTGCCGAACACTTTGTTTCCCGGTGACCATTCGTCCACATCAACCGTACTGCAAATCAATACGCCACGGGCTAAGTCTATTTGGGCATCGGCGAAGTTTTTCACACCCCAGACCGCGACTTCCCCTTTGGTATTGAGAATTATCGAACCCAAGTTCTGTTCCGCAGTCGCCAACTGCTCACCGCGGGTCCAGGTAATGGGATTTATCACCAACGCCCCGGGCAGAACAACCGGATTGCTGCCGATAATCTTGGGCGCTTCGGTGTTATAGGAAACTATCACTCCGGTATCATTTGCACCATTAGCGAATTTCAAATGCGGGTTTCTTGCCAGATATTCCCCGGTGACCGAATAGCCGATAACATAGGCCGCAATCATCCGGCTATATACATCGGGATGGTCTTTCAGATAGCCAGATAGCAAATAAATCAAGACATTAGAACCCTGTGAATGCCCGGCCAAAATAAACGGCCGGCCGTTGTTGTAATGCTTAATATAATAATCAAAAGCCGCAACCCCGTCAGTTACCGGTATGCCGCCGACAAGTTTTTCTTGTTCCGCTACCGGCAACGCCGCGCGATAGGCGCTGTCTATCTGCCGATAATATGGCGCGTAAATATCTCCGACCGGTTCAAACGCTATCGCCTGTCGAACAAAAGCCAGCTTTGCCTGCATTAACATCACCGGATTATCGATTGCGCATACATAAGGATCGTTTGCGCCTACCCTCGCCCAGGCGGTCGGGTAGAGATAAAAGACATCGACTGCCTTGTCGACTTTTCCCGGCAAATTCAACCAATGTTCCGCTACCGAATAATCTGTGGCTGTTGTTTCGCTGGCATAAGCCCCTAAAGTGCAACCAACCATCAATACCAGGACTGCTAAAAACATTTTTACGCTCATTTCCCACCTCATCCGCTTCAATTCTTTCCATAGTGTTTTCCGATTGCTACCCAAACGCCGCTCTTAGCGTAGAAGGCAAATGTTTTTCAGGATTTATTTTATAAATTAGTTAGTTCGACATTAGTGCATGGTTTTCCTGCACAACCGGCAAAGAAAAAAACAGCTAACGCCGAAGCGTAGCTGTCAAAATAGTAATAATTGTAAGGCACATTACTCAATTAGCACAACTCGAATTACGATAGTTGGTTACTCACGGAGTCAGGCGGGATAACTACTCGAAAGCAACGATGCTCGTTCCAGCGCCCTTACTGACCAAACAATTGCTGTCGAAATGCCTTTCGGCCGAGCGCGTTTAGGTGTTCAATTTTTCTTTTTTCAAAAAAATCGTCCGCGGCGCCCCGTTCGAACCGCCAGATACAATCCAACATAATGCTTAATTTGAAAACATCAAACATATGTCTTTTTTCTTTTTTGGATAATGTCCGCGTCTGCATATATTCTGCAACGGTTAACCTGGCTTCGCGAAAATCAAAAACATTATCAACGTTCGTGAATTGCTGCCAGCTATTCCACTCAAATGCTCTAATAAACGGATTAATAAGCGCCGCAAGATCATAAATCAAGCAGGTGTAATTGGCATCATCAAAATCAAGCAACGCTCTAAACCGTCCATTATTGAATAAAACATTGGTAAAATGAAAATCGCCGTGGCACACACCCTTGGGTAATGATTTTGGCAACTTGATACTTTGCAATTCCTTGTTAAACCAACACAATTTTTCTCTGGCATTTTTGCTGTTAATCCGCTTGGCGGCGGTTGCCGCGAGTTCTCGACATAGTTTGCTGCTATAATTCCAACGCTGGTTGGTATTTACCGGCTGATAATTATTGGTGATGATATGCAACTCGGCAACCTTTTGGACAAGTTCGCTATTCTGCTGTTCATCAAGCTGTTCTAAATGCTCGCCCAGGACATATTCAAAAATTACATAAGGCTTACGTTTATAGGTGCCGACATATTTTCCGCGCTTGTTTATATATAACGCCGGACAGGGATATTTATTGGCTCGCAAATGTCGGATCAGATCAATTTCAAACAAGATTGCTTTTTTTGCGCGCTTTTCGTAGTACCGAAAAGCGAATTCCCCTTTTGTAGTTTGCAACCGATAATTTGTTTGCACTGTGCCGGCAGTAAACGGCATTGCCGAAACAAACTCGCCTAAATCATATTCAGTTAGAATTTTGCCGAAATCAACTTTAGAAAAAATTGTTTTTACTGCCATAGCCACTCCTTGCTACTGAGCGATTTCCGCCAACTCTTCGTCGCTTTGTTAAGCGCTAAATAATACTACAGCGATTTCTTTTTGCAACTTCACAAATTTGCCAACAAGCCGGACTAAATACAAGGAGAAAGTCGTTGAAAACTACGACCCTACCAATTGCGATGCAAAGACCAGCTCGATTCCCGACCGCCTAATTTCCGGCAGCATATTACTTATCGCGCGTGCAGTATTCGGACGGGCGTGACCGATGCAGATAATAGTTTTATTGTGCGCTTTTTTGACGGCCTTGCGCAGTTCGCTTTCAATATAAGGCACGTTGTTGCGATTGTCGATAAATATTTCGTTTTCAGCAGTCGGAACTCCGCATTCCAAGGCAATTTTGCAGCCGATACTCAGCGGAGTGGTCATCGAGTCCACGAAAAACAGCTTGTGTTCGGCGACAACACCGAGGACGTCGCGCATCACCCGGACATCAGTAGTAGCCAAGTCGCCCTGATGGTTGTTGATCCCAATGGCGCCGGGAACAGCGTTTATGGCATTTAGCGTTATTTGTTTAATTTCAGCATCGCTCATAGTAGTGCGAATTGTCGTTTTTTCAGCGTTGGCATTGTTTGGCGATTGCAGCGGCAGATGCAGCATTATCTGTTTGCCGCTAGTGTTAGCCTTGTCGATAGCAGTTTGGCTGTATAGTAAGTAAGGCAGGACTGAAAAAGTCAACGGAGTATTTATTTTGGACAGGCTGTCCAGTACTGCCGCCGAGTAACCGCAGTCATCAATTATGATTGCGAGTTTGCCAGCGCCGGTTGCGATTGGCACGGTCTTTGGCGGGGTTGATTTTTGACTGCTATGGAAAAAACCGCAGCTTGTAGCGAAAAATAACCAGCTGATTAATAGTACGATAGCCATTGTGGTTCGAAAATATACCTTGTTTTGCAAAAGTACTCCTCATAAATCCTTTTTTGGAACGGTTTCGCGGCGAATGAACAGTGTCAGCAACCCGCCGGCAAAACAAACCAACGCAACGGTATGAAAAACATCTTGAAACGACAATATCAACGCATGACGCGTGACAAAGCCGTTCAACAGTTGTTTCAGCATTGTAAACTGTGCCGGGTAAAAGCCTTGGCCGGTGAACCAACCGTGTGCTGCTATCGACAACATGAAGTTATCCAACCCTTGATTGCCCCAAAGCGCTTTCAATAATTGAAATATCTGCTGGGTCGTATGCGAATTTGGCACAAGATATTCATTCAGTACCGCGGCATGGTAGCTCTCCCGACGCGTCAGCAGCGTTTCAGCCGCGACCACGCCGATACTACCACCGATAATTTTGGATAGATTGAAAATTCCCGAGCCAACCCCAATTTTGTCTTTGGGAAGCGATGCAACCGCGCAGTTAGTCAACGGCGACATCGTCAGACCGAGCCCGACGCCGAACAGCGCCAGCCGGATAAAAAAGTCATAACCGGAATAATCTTCGCTAATGGTTTGCATTGAATACAACGCACAAGCTATCGTCATGACACCGCAGAAAGCCGGTATCCGTGAACCAAGTTTATCCGCCAGCCGGCCGCCGATTGGTGAAAAAACAACCATAGCTACTGTTAGCGGAAGCAGTACTAATCCGGCAGTGATCGAATTATAACCCAATATTGATTTCAGGAAGAACGGCAACAAAAAGTTGCCGCCATAGAAAGCGCCAAACGTAATAAATCCAACAAGATTTGCTGCAGTAAATGTACTGTTACGGAACAACCGCATATCGATCATCGGGTGATTAACCCGTAACTCGGTGGTTATAAATAACACCAGGCATGCAAGAGCGGTATAAAACAGTGAAACAATATACAGTGAATCCCAGCCTTCTTTTTGGCCCTGATTCAAAGCGACCAGTAGCGAGCTCAAACAAATCATTAGCAGCACAGCGCCCAGATAGTCAATCTTAACTTTAGGCTTGCGAACAGATTTCGGTATTACGATGAAAGCAAAAATAACACTCAGCATACAAATCGGGCCGACAGAAAAGAACAGTAACCGCCAATCAAATTTCTCAATCAAGTACCCGCCAACTGTCGGACCCATCGCGCTGCCGGCCGCCGCCATCGCACTCCAGACACCAAGCGCCTGACCGCGTTCGTGCGCAGCAAATGTTTCAGCAACAATCGCCATGGCGTTAGGCAGTAACATCCCGGCGCCGATCCCCTGAATGACGCGAAAGATAATCATCGTGGTTGAATTCGTAGCCAGCCCGCATAACAGCGACGCCGCAGTAAATAGCAATAATCCGGAAATATACAACGTCTTGGCGCCAAACTGGTCGCCGAGTTTTCCGGTTATCGGCAACGTTGAACCGTATGGCAGCATATAACCCAACGATACCCAGACGATGGAGTCCATATTAAAATTTAACGCTGCCATGATGTTTGGCAGCGCGATATTTATACAACTGCTTACGTAAGCGCTCAGCACCGTTCCGAGACAAACAGCGCAGAGAATACTATATTTTTTTAACATTTTGCAACCTTTGGCCAAATAGCGGCAGGACTAAGCCGCCAAGCTAGTTGACTATCTGGTAATGATATTTATGACTGCCGACATGCCAGGTTTCAGGACATACTCTGATTCATCGGCTTTGATTTTTATCGGCAACCGCTGAGTAACTTTGGTAAAATTGGCCGCGGTATTTTCGGTGGACAAAAATGCGAACTGGGAACCGGAGGCCGGGCCGACTTCGCTCACCTCACCGGTGAATTTCTTGTCCGGATAAGCATCGACAGTAAATTCTACGTGCTGGCCGACTTTGACACGACCAATATAGGTTTCCTCAATATTAGCACCGATCCAGACATCGGAAAGATTGCTGATACTGAATAGTTGCTGGCCAAAAGCGATGATTTCGCCGTCCTCGATCGATTTTTGTGCTACCACTCCGGACACCGGCGCCTTGATTGTGGTATCGGCCAGCTGAATTTCAACATTTTTCAAGGCCGCCAGGGTTTGCTGAACTTGCGCCTTCGCCAATAAAATATCTTCCTTGCGCGAGCCTTCCAGACTCAGGCTGTACTGCTCAGTAGCAGCAACGTACTGGGCTTGGGCAACTTCATATAATGTTTTGCTGGCATCCCGTTGTTGCACCGAGATTGCCCCTTTAGCGCAGAGCCGCTCGTCCCGGTCGCTATTTTTGCGGGCGTTTTCCATGTTGGCCTTGGCCTGGAGAACGATGGCGTTCACTTGAGCCACTTCCTGCGGTCGGTTTCCAGCGACTACGGCCGCCAGTTTGGCCTCAGCCATCGCCAAATTTGCCTTGGCCTGATCGACCTGCGCTTCAAATTCCTGGCGTTCCAGGCGAACCAAAACCTGACCGATGACGACGTTGTCGCCTTCTTTTACCAAAATTTTGTCGATTCTACCACTAACTTTGGCGCTCACCGCGACAATTGTGCCTTTTACCCGGGCATCGTCGGTCGATACAACCCGGCTGGCATGAATCCACCACCAGATGCCGCCGGCGATTCCAATCGCCACTAGCAGCCCGATAATAATATATATGTAACGATTGCTTAATCCAATAGCGGTTTTTTTCACAGTATTACCTCGATTATTTTCAACGGCGTATCAGTTAACCGGTATTCCGACGACCATTTCCAGATAGGCTATAGAAAGGTTGTATTTATATACTGCCTGCCAGTAGTTTGTTTGGTCGGTTGTCAGCGCTTTTTGCGCATCGAGCACGTCAATGTTGGTGCCGACGCCGGATGAATAGCGCACTTGTTTGATATCCAAGTCTTCCTGGGCTGATTCCAACGATGCTTGGGCAGTGTTGATGACTTCCCAAGCCGACTCAATGTCTTCAATCGCGCTGTTCACAGTTAAATCGGTGTTGAGCTGGAGTGATTCGAGCGCCTGATTGTCTTGCTCAACCTGCATTTTGGCGATCTCGGCCTGGCTCTTGACGTTGTAGCCATCAAATAAATTAAACGACAAATTGGCGCCAACGGTTAAACCCACCTGATTGGTATAATCAAAACCGGCGCCGCTCGCCGAGTTGTAGCCATGAAAGCCACTAGCCGTTAGGTTCACCTCCGGATAATAGCCGGCTAACTGAGTTTTATAATTGTACTCGTCGGCTTGTATCGCCAAGGCGGCGATTACTAAATCCGGATTGTTTTTGGCCGCGTACGCCAGCAGTTCGTCGGGCTTTGTTGTTTTTGGCGCCAGAGATAATTTTTCCGTTAACGTGATCTCGGTCTTCGCCGGAATATCCATGGTGTTCTTGAGTGTTAACAAGGCTTTGGCGTAGGCGTTGCGCGCGACAATGAATCCTTGTTTATCTGTCGAAACGTTAACCTTCGACCGCAAGACGTCGCCTTTGGGTACCGAGCCCTCCTCGTATTGGGCGGTGACCACCCGCAAATGCTCGGTGGAATTGACCAGCGCTGTTTCCTGGACAGTCACTTGATTTTTGGCGTTGATGACGTCAAAATAGGCTTTTTCGGTATTATACTTTAGGGACTGCTTGGTATTTTGAATAGTTATTTCCGCCTGTTGCAGAATTATTTCGGCCTGTTTGATTCCGTATTCAATCGCGCCACCGGCATAGAGCTGATAGTTTACTCCCAGCGACGCGTTGGTAGTTGTGCTTTGGATGGAGCCGCCCTGGCCGCCGGACAACGACCACTTCCCGCCAAGCGGTGGATTGATGCCGATATTAAGCGAAACAGTTGGATAGTTTCCTGATCGCGCCCGTTGCAAGGCGGCTTTCGAGCTTTGTTCGGCAAAAATACTCTGTTTTAATGTGGGGTTGTTTTGCAAAGTCAAAGCTATTGCCTGTTGCAACGTTAATTCCATCGGCGCGGCGTTGACCGAAGCGCTGGCCGCAAATAGCGTAATTATTAATAGCAAACACATTCTTTTCACAATAAACTCCAAACTGTTATTCATACCTCAAGGCATCGATCGGGTCGAGCAGGGCGGCTTTCCGCGCCGGATAGAGACCAAAAAACACGCCAATCGCCACTGAGAAAACTAAAGCTACGACAATAGCTGAAACAGAAATCATGCTGCTCCAGGCTAAATACAGCGAGACTGTTATGGAAATTGCTGAGCCGAGGATTATGCCGATAAAACCGCCAGTGATGCTGATGACAACCGACTCAATCAGGAACTGAAGTAAAACATTCGAATAAGTCGCGCCGAGCGCCTTCCTGATCCCAATCTCACGGGTGCGTTCAGTAACGGAAACCAGCATAATATTCATGATACCAATACCGCCGACCAACAACGAAATTCCGGCAATACAGCCCAAAAAAGCGGTAATGGTCGCGAGATTGGAATCGATGGTATTGAGCAATTCAACAAAGTTTCGCACATTAAAATCATCGTCCTCGTTAACGCGCAAGTGATGGCGTGAACGGAGAATCTGAGTTATCGAGTCTTGCACCGAGTTGATAACGTCCTTGTTATCAACTTCAATCAAAATCGAATTCAGATAAGTAATGCCCAACATCCGCTGCATCGCCGTCGATAACGGAATTATCACTACATCGTCTTGGTCCATGCCACCGGCGCCGGCACCCTTGCTTTCGAGTAAGCCGATCACCTTAAACGGCTTGGCGTTGATGCGAACGATTTTTCCAAGCGGATCGCCGCCGAGAAACAGGTTATCGGCTACTGTCTGACCAATTACACAAACTTTGGCTTGAGCCTCGTTGTCGCCGGCTTCGATGAACCGGCCTTCCTGAACTTTGAGCTGACGTATTTGCTGATATTCAGCCGTAGTACCGGTGATATTGCTCGTCCAATTCTGATTGCCGAATATCAGCTGGAAGGACTTGGACACTGATCCGGTTATCAATTTGATCCCGGGAACTTCACGTTTTAACGCCATGACATTACTAAGGGTAAGGCGATTACCTTGTCCGGCAGTCAGCCGCACACCACTCGAAGAACGTGAGCCGGGGGATATTGTCAGCATATTGCTGCCGAGATTGGAGATAGAATTGGTGATTTGTTCGCGCATTCCCAGGCCGATAGACACCATCGCAATAACTGCCCCGACGCCAATTATGATGCCTAACATTGTTAGCAACGCCCGCATTTTGTTGGCAACAAGGCTTTGCCAGGCAATGAGTACGCTCTCAAATAACATGATTTACCTCGTCTGACACGATCTTTCCGTCGCGAATCCAAATGGTACGCTTGGCGGTGGCGGCAATTTCCGGCTCATGCGTGACCAAAATGATTGTGCGTCCCTCGGCGTTCAATTGCTTGAACATGGCGATTATCTCATCACCGGATTTAGTATCAAGATTGCCGGTCGGTTCATCGGCCATAATTATTGCCGGATTATTGATCAACGCCCGGGCAATGGCAACCCGTTGGCGCTGCCCACCGGATAATTCATTGGGTTTGTGATGACCGCGATCACCCAGTCCGACCGACTCCAGTGTCATCTGAGCCCGTTTGTTTCGTTCCACACGCCGGACATTTGAATAAATAAGCGGCAGGGCCACGTTCTCCAACGCGCTCATGCGCGGCAATAAATTGAAATTTTGAAACACAAAGCCGATATGTTTGTTGCGAATATCGGCCAATTTATTATCATCAGCTTGGGAAACATCTTCGTTTTCCAAGATATAGGAGCCGCTGGTCGGGCGGTCAAGACAGCCCAACAGATTCATCAAGGTTGATTTTCCTGACCCAGACGGCCCCATGATCGCCACGAATTCGCCGCAGGTCACGGAAAAATCCAACCCGTCCAGCGCATTTACAACGTTATCACCCATCACATAAGTTTTGCGCGCCCCGATGACATCAATAACTTTATCCATATCCAAGACTCCTTCGCTAAGTCTGCTAAAACATTCTTCCCGGTCCGCCACCGCCACCCTGAGCCGGTTTGCTAACAGCCCCAGCTCCGGGCTTGGGCGAGGGAATAACTACAATATCGTTTTCTTTAAGACCAGAAGTTATTTCCGCGTTCTCGTCATCAGTTAAACCAATAGTAACCAGGCGTTTCTCGTTTTTATCATTCACGCGGAGTTCGACATATTGTTTACTATTGATTTCTTTAATCGCTAACAGCGGAACGATTAGGGCGTGTTTGTTTTCGCCGGTGATTATTGATACCCGGGCTGTCAAGCCGGGGCGTAACTGTTTCGGGGTTTTGTCGACCGAGATATTTACTACGTAGTAATTGACACTAGATTGAGTTGTAACTTTATTGGAAATCAAGGTAACCGTTCCGCTGAAAGTGGCATAAGGAAATGCATCGATGGTGAAATCGGCGCGTTGACCGAGTCTGATTTTGCCGATATCCGATTCGTCGATCAGCGTGGTGACTTTCATTTGTGATAAATCAGCGATTGTTAAGATTGTTTGCAAGTTAGCGCCACCAATAGTCTGGCCTTCGGCCATCGGCTGGCCAACGACTATGCCGGAACTAGGCGCAGTGATAACTGTATCGGCAAGGATTTTTTTATTGAGTTCTACATCTTTTATTGCCAAATTATAATCCAGCTCAGCAGTGTCGAGGTCTTGGCGGGCGATAGCGCCTTTTTTATAGAGGTTGAGTTGGCGTTGATAAACTACCTGCAAATTTTGGGCTTTAAATTTTGCCTGGTCTAATTGGTTCGAGATTTTTACCGGGTCGATATTGGCCAACAATTGTCCGGCCTGGACAATATCGTTTTCCTTTACGTACACTCTTTTTAGTTGCCCATTGGTATTAGAACCGACATCAACTGAATTGATCGCGGCAATTGTACCGGTTGCGGTCACTACCGACGCGATATCGCTGTATTTCACTGTAGCAGTTTTAACGACAATTTTAGCCGCGGCTAGTTGATTTGAATAGGCGCGGTAACCAAAGTAACCTCCCGCGATTGCGATACAGAGCAAAATCGCCCAAAACCATTTCTTCCTGAATATCTGTTTCATTTTCGCCGATCCTTCCAAAATCATTTCTGCTTTTCAATCGGAGGTGGTTATGTTAGAATCATAGAAACGTCGGTAACCAAATGGTGACTGTTCTTAATCTACAACAGTACACATTTGTTAACTATTGTAGATTTGTAGAGCCAAAATGTCAATAAGTATCGGGTGGATTATGGATGCGAAAATAACCGCTAAACTGCTGATGGCAACAGGTCAGCTAATGGATATAAAGTTTTTTCGCGCGGTGCTGCAACAATCGAAAACCGGTCTTTCGCCAATGCAAATGCGGGTCATGTTCGTTCTGCGGCGGCGAAACAGTTTGTCGATGTCGGCGCTGGCCGATGAAATGCATATGCCCAAGCAACAGGTGACGCTATTGGTTGACAAATTGTTTCAGGAGCAATTTGTCGCTCGCGAATGCGGCGCAGAGGACCGACGGGTAATAAATATTCGTTTAACGGAAACTGGACAGGAGTTTGTAGTAAGTCGTGAAGCCGAAGTGCTAGAAATATTTGCCGCCAGACTAAACCAGTTGAGCGTAGCCGACCTCAAGGAACTTACAATGACTTTTGAAAATGTACACACAATTTTGCAAAAAATTGTATAAGCATTTATTTAAAACTAACCTGCCGCAAGTTTCAAGCTAGCGACAGGTTAGTTTTTTGTCATTTTAAGGAAGCTTCTTTTCTCATCGTCAATTTCACATCGAGATCTTTGACCTGTTGACCAACAAAATAGATCTTAAAATCTTTATATTTCGAGCTGCTGATAAAGGCATTGCCGGTCATGCCGCTTCCCAGAACATATAGCGGTTGATTCTGGCTATCGGTAACAACAATATTGAATTTTCCGCCCGCCAGTTTAGCCGAATAGCCAAGGACTACGTTATTGCCGCTGCCCACCGGACTAAATCCCTGCACCAGATATTTACCGTCAAAATTGGGCGCTTTTAGTTCGAAAGTATTCGGCGCGCCAGGTTTTATTGCCTTGCTGCTGTCGATCGTTAAATTGGGCAACGCCAGCATTTTTACCGCTTGCTGCGGCGGCAAATTATATTTACTATTGAGCAAATCATCGTTATTCAGCCAATTGACTAAGTCATTGGCAATTGCTGTTGTCGTAAGTGGCGTGAAGTGAGCGGTGTCTAACGGATGAATGAGCGTGGCAGCGGTTTTCCAGGTTAGATCGCCGGACTGCGCCGAGTAAACTTTGGCATATACAGTTTGCAAACCGGGTTTTGGCGGAGTGTTAGAAGGGTTGGCAATATTGAACAGTTGGTTATAGCCGTTTTTGCCGGAATAATTGTCCTGCTCGCCAAAGATGAGTATGGCGTCATAATCACCAGCTGTTAACAATTGTTCCAGTTGAACTTGGGACAGTGGTGTTTTTTGAACATCAAAGTATTGGTGAAAAGCTTTAGCAGCGATACCCCGAGCGCGTAATTGCGCCGCGACATCGTCTTCGAGCCCTACACGGAAATCGTTTTGCGCCGGTTCATAACATACTAGATAATGGCTGTAGTTGCCATCAACGTAGTTGTCCAGTTTGTTCAAGGTTTTGAACGTATGGCTGTAATCAGCTGGCCCGCAACCGGCTAAGACCAGTGTCGCTGCGATTAATAGTGCTGTTATCAGAATAAATTTTTTCATGTAATTCTCCTCTTAATACTGATTTTAGAGCGTTTCTTATGGATCTGAGTCGATATCTAAAAACCAATATCCCTAAATTCGGGAAAGCGGTCGATAATTTTATCATATAGCGCCAGTGACGGTTCGACAAATTTGTCGCAAATTGAGCGATTGCGTTCTACTAACCAAGCGCAGCCAATACCGATAGCCAACCCCGCAAGCACCGCTGATGAAGATTGTTCGCCAAAATAAATGCGCGAAAGCGCGATGAGCGCCGATGTCAAAAGTAACATCCCGCCAGCTGCTCGCCTGCCGAAAAAAAGGCTGATTGCTATTGCACTACCACCGGCTGTGTCATCAACGGCAAACAACAGAACTACGCTCAAAGCCAAATTTACTGCTAGCGCGACAACCGCGGAAAGGAACGCGTAGATGACGCGTTTACGAAAGGTAAGCCGCGTCGTTTTGGATCGCCCGGCTAACCACATAACTATGAACACCAGTTCGAAAGCATAAACGCTATTAACCGCCAATATAATTATTATACTGCGCAACTGCTCAAGTGTAACCACAAGCACCTCTGGCAACCACTGTTGCCCTGTTCTAAACTTTACACCACTATTCTGACCAGGTTCTGACCAACTGCTGACCAGCTCCTGACCGACCAAAATATTCGACCGCTATCGCAGCACGCAGAGAAACCCCGCTCATCATCAACTGATAGCGGGGTTTCTTGCTTCACTGCCGTTTTGACTATTTTTTCGTCTTCTTCCAGGCATCTACCTGTTTTTGCATCTCAGCTAAGACTTTGTCCATTCCGGCGGCTTTAACTTTTGCGTTCAAATCTGCTAGTCCGCTAACCGGATCGATAAAACCAGTCAAAATTGACTTGTCGTGCTGCGCAACGATATTGCTGATTGCCGATATCTCGTTTTTAACCGGTTCAGTATCAAATGCGAAGCCAAGTCCGGGTGATTTTACGCCGCTGTCATTGAATTTTTTCAATTGCGCTAAATAGTCCGCCGGCAACTGATTAGTAGTGTAGGCAATAAACTGGTTGCCGAGGGCAAACCCCGCCATTTGATAATTTTTACTCTCCGGCAGTAAATTGATAACCTGACCGCTGATTTTCTTATAGTGCACATTTTCGATACCGTATTGCACAAGATTCCGCAGGTATGAGTCAGTATTCAGGAGATTCAACAGCATCATCGCCCGCTCAGGATTCTGCGAAGTCGCGCTGATGCCAATCATCGATCCGGAGCACGACGAAGTGCTCAATACCGGAGAACCGGCATAGGCTGGCACCGCTATCGTCGGAAATCCGTACTCTTCGCTGCGAATCCGTGCTAATCCCGGCAACATTACATCGACCCGGCACAGCACTTTACCATTTTTGAATTCAGCCTGATTGGCGTTCGTCAAACCGGCGTTTTTGGAAATATAACCGTTTTTGAAGTATTGATGAGTGGTTTTGTAAAAATTTATGTAGTCTTGGTCTTCAAGCTGATTGATAATTTTGCTAGACGGATCGTCCAGTCGAAATGCTCCGGGGAAACACTCGCTGATGACAAAATCAAACTTGTTAAACGGGCTTGCCGTCATCGATTCGGTGTCCAGACAGAGCACACCGGCATCTTGGGCGTGGATTTTAGCGAAAATCGGTTCAAGATCGCTGTACGATTTGACCGCAGTAACGTCAATACCGTATTTATCAAGCAGGTTTTTGTTAAACAAAAACGCCTGTTGGTACACTTCGTCTTTATAGTTTGGCACCCCATACAGCTTGCCGTTGACCGAGGCGACACTCCATAAATAGTCCGGAATAATCGCTTTCATGTCGGTGCCATACTTTTGCACCAGTTCATCGAGCGGCAACAACACCCCACGCGGACCATAAATGCGGTAATCAAATACCCAGGAACAGGTAAATACAAGATCGGCGGGCTCACCGCTGGTTAGCATGGTATTCATTTTGTCCGAGTAATCGCTAAAGGAAAGAACTTTAATTTTTACCGACGCGTTAATTTTTTGTTTGAGATACTCGTTGATTTTGGCTTCCACTTTTGGCAAATCTGTCGGCGCGGTATTATCACCGAAAGTGTACCACACTAACTCCACTTGCTGGGAAACATCGGCTTTTTTCTCGCTGCCGCAACCACACAACAATCCGGCTGCGATGACCGCTGTCAACAGGATAACAAATACTTTTTTCATCACTCCTCCTATTTTATTATTGCTCAAGGTTGAACTCCGGTTACTGTAAACTTGTCACCATAGCACTCCGCTGGAAACGGAGTTGTCAGGTTAACATTGCCACTTTGCAAGATCCGGCGATACATTTCAATCCGGTCGACCGCTTGTAACCAGGTCGGATCGCTTGCTAAAACTGCTTTACGCACATCAAGAAATTTATTGAGCCAGAGCTTCTCGTCCACGCCGGTCTTTGGCGTTCCGCCCGCTTGAGTAGTGGTTGTTGCAACCAATGTTTTCATTCCGTCAAAACCATGATTGACACAGGCATCATAAATCTCGCCAACTGAAATCGCATAGCACAATCCCAAGTCGTGTGCTTGCAAGAGCGCCGGCTGCCAGTAGAGTTCGTTTAGTTTGTCTAACTGCGCCTGTTTTACTGCCGCATCATTACCGTATTTTTCAAAATCGGCGATAAAATTTTCCAGCCCGGCAGTATTGTCGCACAACCCATCAGCGTTGTGCGGAAGTCTGTCGATAGACTGAAACGCCGGCAGATATTTTACCAACGGACTTTTCGGAGCTAATTCCCATAGCTGCAGCAGCAGTGCTGTTCCGTCATAGGTTCCTGAGGTAAACCCGATAATGCCGAAGGTAATCCCGCGGCCGTCGCCAATGTTTTCCGCGTAATTGTACTTGAATCCGGTTTGGCTGTTTTCGGCAATACAAGTCAAACTCAGAATCGCGTTTCGCGCGGAATCTGGAAAGCTTGGTGTGGCCGCTGAACATGTCTGTAAAGTTAGGCTTATGAAAATGGCAATAGCCAATACCGCGCCCGCTGGCTGTCGCAACAATTTTATCATCAGTCCCTCCATATACGCTATACCTACTATATTCGCTGGTAAACGAAATATTCCTGCTGCAAGTTTCGCCAAGAACATCATATTTGTCAGATAAAAATTCGTGTGGATATGATTTCCGAACGGACACACGCGCTGTACAACTATTCGTTGCAGGAAACTGCGGGTTGTTACGAGTCGGCGCGGTTCTCTGGACATAATAAAAAAACCGCCCCAACGTTAATCACGCTGTGCGGGTTCTTCGATGTCAGTTGTGCCGCAGTTCACGTGTACCGTGTTGCCACTGTACTCCGCAAACCGCCGGACTGTACTGAACTCAGTTTTAGGTTATCAGTTTCCAGTTCTCAGTGTCTCCACCGAAAACCTTTAACTGCCAACCGGCAACTGCTTTGACACGTCTCAAACTCATCAAGTCCGACGGTTGTTCGTTCAAACTTACGTTGACTCCGTCCGGCGCTCTCCGGTCGGGTTTACTCACCGTTCGCTTTGTTAGTTCACGTTTCGGTGGTCGCGTTACTTTCGTTGCCGCAGCCTTCTCAGTTGACAGTGAATCCACCGTGAACCGTTAGCTTACAACTGACTACCGAATAGGCATCATTGCCTGTTCCAAAAGCCTGGCCGGTTTTGCTTCCGGCGGAATGATTATCTTTATCGCTTCAATCTGTGTATGTGTATCAGGTTCGCATCGCTCACCGGGTATTTGTTCACTGTTGCTCGCAGTACAAGTACCACAACCACCAACTCCCACTACCTAATTCACTCAGCTCTACCAAATCCACCAACCAGATTGCTTAATCATCCGATGATTTGCTCGTATCTTCGTGCTTTTTCAGTCTGCTGTTCCTAGTTCCCGGTTTTCAGTGTTTCCACTGTCAACTGTAAACTGTTCACTGTCAACTGCACTAGGCACGCCCATCCTGTGCAACCGAAGAGTTTCTTAAGCTCTCGTCCGGTGCTACTCTGTCCTGCAGTTTTGCCGCTCGCTGCAGAATGGTTAGGACTCAGTCCCCCGTGGTCTCCTCCATACTCGCTTACCGCATGGAGCTCATTCTACAAAAGGCTATGTCAGCCACCTCTTGCTGTTCCGGGGCGTTAATCTCTTTCTGGGATATAGGGTATCGGATTTGGGATATGGGGTTTTCCCATGCCCTAAGCCCTGAATCCTAAATCCTAGCTTAAGATTGTCGCAGCGCTCTTATTACCAGCGAACCGACCGCTATTCACAGCCCATCCTTTTCCTGATAACCGCGTCGCGCAGTACTCGTTGTTACTCGTCTGCATCGTCCGCTTGACGTTACTCTTTCAAGTCGCGTGCTACTGCCGCCTCGCTTTACATTCGAACTTACGCTCGTCCGCCGAGGTCTTCAATCGTCACATTTTCAACTGTCAATTATTCATTGTCAACCGTCAAATGCACCGACCGGCTCCCAAACTTTCAACCGATATTCACAGTCCGTTTTTGGAGGCGAGATATAGTTTACCACGAGATGTTGTTTGTGTCAAGAATTATTTTTTAAATGTTTGAAAAATGTTTGAAAAAATGTTTCATTTCGTGAACTTAACAGCGTCGGTATCCCATAGTTCAGGATATTATTTCACTCTTACAAAGCCTTGTTTGTTGTAAAAAACAACTGTAGAGCGATAAGACGATTTTTTCTCCGGCGGAACTGTAAGCAGCTCAATCTTGCGAAAGTACCGAGAAGGCAACAGAAAAGATAGCGAGATTGAGAAAAGTCAGTCTCCTGTCCTTTCATTTATTTTTGCCCTCTACTAACAGTTCCTACGACCAAGCCTGTAACGGACTTTCACCGTCAAGCTGTTGCTCATGCCCAGCACACCATAAAGAAGAACCGGGTACGTTTTTTCGTACTCAGTTCTTTTTTGGATTCATATTCCATTCCTTAACTTAATGACATTGGATATTTACCGGCGCGTTTTTTTGTTGGTAAACTAATTCTATTATTTGCCACCCGCCAGCATTTTGCTAGTTACGTCACTATAGTCCGCCGGAGTGTTCAACGGGAAACTCGTCGGCGCTTTCAAACCGATTAGCGCTTGTTTGAGATCAACATAGCGCCAGTTGCGATTGTTGTAGGTGCGATAGTAGTAGCGCAACCGGCTGGTGTCAGCAACTGCCGTCCAGGTTGTCTGGTCGTAGGCGGTAACATTAGTATCAACATCACGGACAGTACCCACCGGTATCTGCACGTTGTCAATAATCGTCATCGCCAAATTCAGTCCGGCATCAGCGCCGATCGTCGGCAGTGCCGATTGGGTGAGCGCGACAATCCGGACAAACCGGCTGGGCGGTGTGAAATCACCCGGCAATCCGACCATGCCGGTGCCTTCGCCAAAACCGGAACCGGAAACAATCGATTTAGTGTTGTTCGGCGTAATCGTCGGGAAGTTTTTCAGATAAGTCAGCATCCAGTCAAACGTTGGCGAGTTTGTGAACACGCCGTAAGGATTATCAAATACATGCAGGTGGCCATCTGAATATTCCAGTACCAAACTATTGCCAGCTTTGTCATGCACCACATAATGAAGCGGCAAATCAATATTGCCTGAATGGATTTTGTTACCCAGAGTAACGCGTGCGAAACCAATATTTTTGCGCACTTCGGCAACAGTTGCGAAATTACCAAGAATCCAGTCGATTACATCCCAATGGGCAATAGTCTCTTCGGCATCCGATTTCAGAAATTCCTGATACACGCCATAGCCAGGAAACAACAATGCTCCAGCAGCCAATCCGGCATCGTTCACGCCATCGATGACCATTGGCATTTCGGGATTAAACATTACCCCGGTGTAGCCATGCTTATTAACCCACTTCATTCCGTTAAACGTACCATCCGGCAAACTACCCTGAAATTTTGAACCAACTGGCACTACACGCATATGGTTTAGCACTTCCGTCGACTCAAACTCCATCGTCCTAGTATAAAAAACCAAACCGTCGGTTGTCTTAGTAGTATAGCTGGTACAAGCCCAGGCGCTGCCACTCAGCAAAAATAGCATTAGCATCAAGAGTATGGTTGAAAAAAGTAAAATAACGCGCATAATTAATATTCTCCTTAGCTTCATTTTATGAGTTAGTTTATATATTCGCTAACCGCTATGCTTATTCCTTTTTTTGGAGGCAATAATTACTGGCAGCTAGCGATATTTTAATTTTACCCTGTCGACAAACTGATAGACCAGCGAGTTGCCCGCCGGATTGCTACCCTCGGTCATAGCATTTGCCGCGCCGCAAGCCATAGCCAATTTTACCGTTTCGCTAAAACCTTTCTTTTCCGACAAGCACCAAGCTAGCGCCGCAACCATCGCATCACCAGCGCTCACGGTACTCCTCGTTTCAACTTGAAGCGCCGGAGAAAACGCGCTACGCTCGCCGTCGATGAATAACGCACCCTGACTGCCCATCGAAACAACCATGAATTTAATACCATTGTCATTCATCAACTGTCGGGCACAGTCGGCAATATCGTCGATTGCCTTCAGTTTTCGTCCGGCCAACCGCTCCAGCTCGTGAATGTTTGGTTTCAACAGATAAGGACCAGCCGCAACTCCTTTTTTCAACAACTCATTATCAGCATCCAAAATCGTGACCGCCCCACGCTGTTTGCAACCGGCGATCAGCTGAAAATAAACATCCGGGGCTATTCCCGGTAGAACACTGCCGGAAAAAACCATGACGGCATCCGGCTCAGCCATCTCAATTATTCGTTCAACAATAGCGGCAGACTCCAGCGCGCCAATTACCGGACCCGGCTCATTGATGTCGGTATTCGTATGCCTGACCAAATCGACAATCTTGATGTTCGTGCGAGTCTCCCCGATAATTTCCAGAAAATCATTTGCCAATCGCTGTTCGTCAAGGTAGTTTTTGATAAACAGCCCGGACTGGCCGGCAATAATCCCGGTAGCCAGACTGTGGCCGCCCAGCGCCGCGATAACCTTGGACACGTTTATCCCCTTACCACCGGCATCGACTCGCATTGACCGCATTCGATTCACGCTGTCGATGGTAAAATCGTCGATATACAGCGTTTTGTCGATTGCCGGATTCAAAGTCACTGTTACAATCATCTCACACCTGCTCGATTTATTCGCCAATTTTCTCAAACCTCAACTGATTTAAATGCTAATATAGCGCGTTCAACAGTTCCCCGTCAATATTCTGCGAGTACTCCCAGAGCATCAACCCCCGCAAATTACTGCTCACTACGTACCGCGCCTTGTCTGCGACCGATTGCGTGTCATCATAAGTAATAAACTCTGAGCCATTCCATAGATAAGCGGCGCTAGCCTCGTTATCCCAAATTCGTTTAAAGCCATTTTTACCGAAATAATTTTTCTTCAACCCATCGTAGGTGTATTCCGCCCCACCCTCGGTCTTGGACATCTGATACAAGCCAGCATCATCGGCATAGACTTTTTTCCAGCTGCGACCGTATAACGCGATGCCGATAACCAGTTGGTCGGGAGCGAAGCCGGCATTGAGATAGTTCTGCACCGCTAATTTTACATTGATTATTCCAGACGGGGTGCCGTCTTTGCCATCGAGATTGGTGTGATGCGCGGTCTGATAATCCCAGCCGCCGTGAAAATCGTAGGTCATAATGTTCGCTTGATCGACAATCGCTGCCACTCGTTCGCCCTCGATATTTGCCAGATACGACCGCCCTGGGCCGCCAGCGCTGCTAAGCTGATAGCGTTTGCCGGTGACTTTTTGTAGTTTGTCGAGATATAGGCGGATTTCTGCGAGCAACGTGGTGAAATTTTCCCGATCCGCACTAGCAAAAGCTTCGGAGCCAGAGCTATCAGCGTAATCACCGGGTGATTCCCAGTCAACATCTACGCCATCGAAATTATACTTTGTTAACAACCCGACCAGACTTTTGCAAAATTTGCGGCGACCTTGCGGTGTAAGCGCCAGCTGATGAAAAGCCTCTGCCTCACTGCCGCCGCCGACGGCAAGATTGATTTTCAAATGCGGATAACGCGTCTTGATCGCGGCCAGCAGCGCCATATTATCGATATCATACTGGCGGGCAAACACCGCACGTCCATTGCTGATAACGGCGAAGGCGTAGTTAAGTTGCGTTAATTTGTCACCCTGAATATCCTCCGCCCGCCAATCACCCCAACCGGCAAGATACGCGCAGATTTCGTACTGCGCTGCCACCTGCGTACCTGCAGAAAGCATTATTATCAGGCAAATAACCAGAACAACAACTCTCATAGAATCATCCTCTCCGCGAACTACAATATTAATATTCGTCAAAACCCAAAATTATCCTGCAAAATGTTGCAACTAAAATAATCCGCGCCAACGTTCATCACGTCGTGCGGATTTGCTTGATCTGTTTTGCCGCAGTTTACAGGTACCACGGTAGCACGGCACTCCGTAAACTGCAACTTTATTAACTTCTATCTGCCTGTTTCTCAAATCCGCCATTGATAAGTGTGTAGCGCTTAACCCTATTTTATTACTTTTCTCAGTGTTGAGATGTCCAAATTCGGATTGTCGAGTACGCTTAGCGTTCCACTATATTTTTCCAGACTGCATTTACTTTCAATCAGATCATTAAACGTCTGGACAGCGATTTTTTTAAGATTCTTCTCTTGCGTGTCAGTTAACCCGTAAGTTGCCTTAGCGTTCTCAACTTCCTTCCAGACCTCTTCCCAATTGGTCACTTGCGATGAATGACCACCGACAAATTCAAACCCGACACCATTGCTGCTAAAATTGAAAAAATCCGCGCCGCCGATAACCCTTTCTAAGTCTTCCAAATTAAGTTGTTTCATTCAATCCTCCACTTTGCCAAATGCGGTGTCGATTTTTTTGCTTTACCGTTATATTAACATGGAATTATGTGCAAATTATGAAGAAACCGCTTTTGGAAAAACACTTTAATTGAAATCTCCGACTCGATTTTCATTGCTGACTAAAGGGCTGCCGGGGAACGTATTTTAATGCTAATAAATGCAGTAAAGCTACCACGCATAGCACCCAGAGCGCGATACGAGCCGCTTGCAGTCGGTTGGCTGCATAAATTTGTTTTATCGCTACTTGCTCATTGGTCGTTATCGCGCGTTGACCAAGAAAACTGTCCACATCCTTATCAGAGACGAACCCGACGACTTTGATTTCATTAACTTGATTAACAACATATTCGCGGAAATGCGCGGCGTTGATGTCGCTTTTGAAGCCGCTGTTCAGCGATAGCACTAACGATGCGCCAATCACCGTCAAACCAATGACTGAGCCAATACTGCGCATTGCCGCCTGGATGCCGCCAGATTGTGCCGCCTGGCTGTCGCTGACTGATTGGGACACAATCATTGAGGCCTGCGACGCAATCATCCCTTGGGCGCAGCCCATGATGAACAAGCCGATATACAGCAAAATATTTACACTGGCTTGTTCCATGCCAAATATCATAAACGGACAGGCAACAGCCGATAACAGCACGGCGACAGTGCAGATGATACAGGGCGATGCCCGGTAAAATACGATTGGGATTCCAACGGAAAATATTATCATCGACAATGGCATAATTAGAACCGCAACTGCGGTCAGCAGCGGGTCATAATTGACAACTATTTGCAGCCAGGAAATAATCATAAACATCACTGCACCCAGACAAAGAAACTGGAAGCTGTTCATGTACAGACCGTTACGCACCTGTCCGTTTGTCACAAATATTGATGGCAGCAGGCAATCGGAATGTTTTTTCTCAACCCAAACCTCATATTTGACTAAGACAACGAGAATTAGCGCGCCAAGCACGAGCATCGGTAGCGCTGGGGACAATCCAAAAATCGTAAACGGTGCATCCAGCGCCGTCCACCAGCCCCAAACTGCCAGCTTAGTCAACCCTACGGTCAGAAATACCACGCCTGCTCCGGCAAGAACAATACCGACGTAATCAATTCGGAATCGTTCTTCAGTAGTTTGCTTTTTCGGCAAGAGTGCTTGTCCGGCAATCGCCGTCAGCACTAGGACAATTGCCAGCGCGGCGTACATCCAGCGCCAATCCAATTTCTCAATAACAATTCCCGACATAATCGGTATCAAGATTGAAGCCACCCCGGACGCGGCGCCGATGCTGCCAAATGCGATGCCCAGTTCACGACCGCGATACAGTACCGCGCACAACCCAATCGTGGCTGGAACTAATAGCGCGGCTCCCAAACCGCACAACACCCGGGCGACCCAGATAATCGTCTGAATATTGGGCGCCAACATCGTAACAGCTTCACCGACCGCCAGCAATGCCGCCCCGATTACAAAGATTCGCCGCCAACCGATTGCCAAACCCAACATCCCACCGGCAGTCATAAACGCCGCGGAAGTTAACGCGTAAACCGCGTTGGCCATTTGAATCTGATCGATAGATGTCGAAAAAGCCACCATCCAAACAGCGGTAATTATGCCGATGATGGCATTGTCGCCGGTAATAACCATCTGTGCCAGTACGATTACTGCTAACGGGGCGTATTTAGTAACCGCGTTTCCCATTTCGAACCCCCTTATAGGCTGCCCGACGCCTAGTCATGAAAAATTAATGGCAAAGGACTAAAAATTATAGGGTTAATCAAATTATGAATAACCCCACAATTTTTTGCACTATTACCATATACACTAATTGTTGATTTTTGGCTTTTTCGCTACTTGTTGACCAGCAAACTGTCGAACCATTTCTTTTGATCGAGTACCGCAAAGATAAAGGTGTTGCGGTGCGTGGCATTAGCACCGGCATCAATCGCCTGAGCCGAGGCGCCGCCGACCATTATTTGGTATTCGGTCGGCAAGGTAGCGCCGATATACGGACGAATTACTTCATCTACTTTGCCATAATAAAATCTGGTTGGTGTTACATAGCGCCAGCGATAACACTCGTCTGCTTCCGTGCGCTTAAAAAACTCGTTTGAATACAAACTGCTACCGGCGGCAAATTCCGGCGTTAAGAACTCATTTACCGTCTGCGGGAAGATTTTTGATGCTTCCGTCCAACCAATTTTATTGGCATAGAAATCGCGCGCGGTTTGCTGATATTGGGGGCGAATGGCAGCACTCACCAATCCCATCATGCCATAATTTTGCTCATAGGAATTGATATAGAGCGCAAAGATTCCGACCAACCAGGACACATCGAGTTTGTTGGGATTATTGATATAGCTCGAAAGCATTAAATTGATATCGGTCGGGGTACTGGCAGTAGCTGCCGCTTTGACCGGAATCCCCAGCGTTTCCAAGCGATTACGAAACGCCATGGTATTCCACGACCCCTGCGACCAGCCACTCAAAAATAAATCGCTTTGCTGCACTTTCAAATCCGCGCAAATTGATTTTGAAGCGAGCAGCATATCCAGACAGGCTTGGATCATGGTATTTTTTGCCATATAGCTGTCCGGTTCATTGGACAGGCCTTTACCAATATAGTCAGCAGCGATAACAATATAACCCTGTCCGGCAAAGCGGGCTACCTCTAGGCGCGTTTCGGTACTCTGCTCGATAAAGCTTGGTACTTCAGTCTTGGTGAAAACCGTCCCGTGTTGATAAGAAACCACCGGGAATCTGGCTTGCCGCAACTTGGGGATTGCGATTAATCCGCTGGCTTCAACCGGCTTATTATTTTTGTCCGGCACTATCGTCGGATAAATAACGCGATACAGGGCAACGGCATTGGTCGCCGTCGGAAAGGTAACGGTGCTGTCACTAAATTCTTTTAGTTCGGTTGACATAATCTTGTTTAATCGCTCGATATTGTAATCGCCGATATGTTCGTAACGGATGCCACCGGGAACACTTTTGTAACCATCGGCAGCGCAAACCCCGCCAAACGCCAGCGCCGCTGCCAGCAGTAACATTAACACTTTTTTCATATACCCCTCCCAAGAACTATTATGTACTTAATATTTACACACCATCATGCACTTTGCAAGAAATATTGCGATCAAAAACCCCGCGCTACAAAGTTTTTTTATGCACACCGCCTGATTTTTGACTCTGAGTTATATTCTAGCAGAGCGCTGTCACAAACCTGTTACAAAGGACAGCGAATAAATCGCCATAATCAAAAAAACAGCGCCCGCCTAAGCGTCGCTGCATAATTAATTTGGAAATGCCCGTCATTGCCGCTGACACCGTCCAAGTCTTCGGTGTTGATAATTATAGAACTTAATTTCACTCTAGCAACCAGTCAATTATATTAAGCTTCTTAATACCTTCGTGGTGAGTTCCGGCGCCGATTTCATCTAGCGTGAGTAATTTTTCGGCATGATTGTCCTGAATTTATTTAGCAGTTCCAGCTCGCGTATATATGTAACCGGTTACAATCGCTCTCTGGTTCAGCGTTTATAACCGGTTTCTATTGGCTATTTAGTTTGCGCAAATTTTTGCCGTTAAGATAGGTACTCTTTAGATGCCGGCCAACTTGTTATTGACCTTAAATAACATATCAATAGTGCCGTCATTTAGATATTTTTCGATAAGTTTATTAAACTGCGGCAAATACTTGGCAAATGGCGAGACTTTGGAAAAGGCGATATAAAACTTTTCCTCAGAGACCGGTTTATCAAGCATGGTGATTGTATCGGTCAAGTGTAACCGGCGCAGTTCGGCTTTGCCGGAGTACTGCGCGTAAATAAAGTAATCACAGTTGCCGTTTATAAGTTGGGCAAAAGCATCTTGGGCAGAGCCAACCGCCGTTACCTTCAAGTTTGCTTTGATATATTCATCGAAAGCAGAACCATAACTATCCCCTAGGGTAACAACACCCTTTTTCCCAACCAGATCACTCCAGCCGCTGTAATTCAGAGTACTACCCTTACGAACAAATAAGACCACCGGATCCGATGCATAGGCTATCGAATAATCGAGATATTTCTGGCGGGCGTCAGTCTTATAGGCGCCCACCAGCAAGTCGATTTTTCCGGCACGAGCGCCATCTTGAACGACATCCCACATACCGACTGCCCGAGTTTCACAACTGATACCCAGGTCGTTGCACATTATCCGCACCAAATCCGCGCCCACTCCGACAATCTGATTACCCTGACGCCACATTACCGGTGCCCATTCCGGATGCCCGGATGCAATAAGTGTTGCTTGCGGTGCCGTCGCTGCATAAGCCGGTGTGTAGCTGGCGGAAATAACCATTAACGCTAAAATAAAAGTCCCGACCATTGATTTGAAAAAAATCTTGCTCATAAATCCCTCGCTTTCACTAATCTCTGTTAATACTGCTACAGTGCTATTTATAATTGTATAGTTCAATTACAATATGTGCAAGTTATATGTAAATAATTAACTTCTCCTTATCGTTTCTCCCCCTTTTTTTTCGCCGCAACCGGCATATTCCCTATGCCAGTTCTAGGTTTCCATTCTTATTAATAAGCATTATTTTCTCTGCGACATTCTCGATAAACCGCTGATCGTGACTAATTAACGCGTAACCACCGGAAAACTCTTGCAGCATTTTTTCCATGATCATAATCGTTTCGACATCCAGATGCGATGTCGGCTCATCCATAAAGATAAATTCGGCGTTGCTGAGTATGCACAATACCAGCGCCGCACGCATCAGCTCGCCGTGGGAAAATGAGGATAGCGGTTTTTTCGCCTGCTCGCCCCAGATACCGGCGGCACCCAAAAAGCGCCGCGCAGTCGCCTCGTTAATACCGGCTGCGCTAAAATTACCCAATAACGTCCGCTCATCACGCCAAAACCCGCGCAATCCCTGCGGGATGTAAAACCAGTTCACTGCCGCGGATACCCGTGCCACACCGCTATCGACATCAAGTTTACCGGTCATTATTTTCATCAACGTACTCTTGCCGATACCGTTTTCGCCAAGAAAACAAATCCGGTCACGGGTTGACAACAGGCAGGATAATCCGTCGAACAGTTTTTCGCTATCAGGATAAGTAAATGCCACGTTGCGCAGTTCGCTGACAGTCTTGTTACCGACTTTGTAAACGGGAAAAGCCAGATTCGGTACCGCCTCTGCCCGCGGTTTACATTTTTCGAGCGCCTGAATTTTTTGGTCGATCCGGCGCCGCTGCTGCAGTGACCGTTTCATCAGCCGTGCAGCCTGCGCGCCGACTGCGCCGCGATCACTGCAACCGCTGCCGAATTTTGTGCTTTCACATTTTTCCGACCAGCGTTTCTTACGTTCCGCATCCTGCTTTAGCTGATTGATTTTGTTCCGGATTGTCGCCGTTTCCCGCGCCCGGCCTTCCATCGTGGACTGATACAAGTTGAAAGAATCGCTCCAACCACCGGCGCTGCTGAAAATGCCGTTTTTGGTAAAATACAGCGTTTTGTCGGCATGGTTATCAATCAGACTGCGGTCGTGGCTGATAAGAATCACGCCTTTACCCTGTGCCAGCAATCCGCTCAGCGCAGTATCGAAAGCAGCTATTCCGGCAAAATCCAGAAAATTTGTCGGTTCGTCGAAGATATACAAGTCGGCGCTCGCGCGCAGCGTCGCCGCAATACGCAACTTCTGCCGTTGTCCATCCGATGGCGTGCCGCGAGATTCGTAATCTTCCCCAAGCAACAATTCCTGCCAATAATCGTTACCATCCGCCAGGGAAACTTCTTCGACCCCGGCGCTCTGCTCCAGCCAGGCGACGCTGCTGTTTTTACCACACGTCAACGTTCCGGAAACAGTTAATCCGTCTTTTAGCGGCAGCCCCGCCGCGGCTCGGTAGAGATGTTCCGCGAAGCTACTCTTGCCGCAGCCGTTAGCCCCGGCAATAGCCAGACACTCGCCACGCTGCAGAGAAAAATTAAGCCCGGAAAACAACTCGCGTTCTTCCGTCGTAATAGTCATTCCAAAATTTTTACAGGTACACAGCATATAACCACCATCTTTGTCCTTCTTAACTAACCCTGCGCCGCCGCGCCAATTTGCACACCCATAGTAAAACTAAATTTCACTCCAGCAACCAGTCGATAATATTAAGCTGTTGAATACCGTCGTGATTGGTTCCGGCGCCGATTTCATCCAGCGTGAGTAATATTTTGGCATGATTGTCCTGAATCTTTTTTAGCGGTTCCAGCTCGCGTCTAAGCGTTGATTCATCTCCAACAGTAGCTGAAACTTGAAAATAGATTATTTTGTCATAGGCATTTGCGACAAAATCCACTTCCTTTTCAGCAATTTTGCCGCTACTCACTCTGTAGCCGCGATGCAGTAACTCGAGATACACAATGTTCTCTAGCACATGTCCGTAATCCAGACCGGACTGCGCGAGCAAATAATTTCTAATAGCAACATCTATGATGTAATATTTGCCCAGGGTTTTGAGATGTTGCCGGCCTTTAATGTCGTAACGGTCGACTTTGTAGAAAATAAAGCTGTCAGTGAGCGCGCGCAGATACCTGTCAATAGTATGTATGGACACCTTACGCCCGCCGGAGTTGATAGTATCGCTTATTTTTTTTGTAGAAACCGGACTGCCGATACCGCTCGCCAACGTTTTAATAACACTCTCCAATAGCGGAATATCTGAGATCAGTTCTCGCTGAGCGATATCTTTTAGCAAAATTGTACTGTATATCCCTTCCAGATAAACTTTTGTCATAGCTGGCGTTGCCTGAATACTCGCCAGATAAGGAAACGAGCTGTTACGAATATATTCTTGTAATCGCCCGGCTTTGCTCGCAGTTTGCCGAACACCCCTGGCTGCAAAATATTCCTTAAAAGACAGCGGCAACATATCAATAGTTACATATCGGCCAGACAATAGTGTTGCCAGCTCTCCGGACAACATAAAGGCGTTTGAGCCGGTAATATATATATCAACTTGCTTTTGGATAAATAAACTATTGATGGCTTTTTCGAAGTGTTTGCAGTTTTGCACTTCGTCGATGAATATATACGAGTTTTTTCCACGGCAAAGTCGTTGCTGAATATATTGATAGAGAGCTCGATAATCAGTGAGGTTCTCGAACTCCAAGTCTTCCATGTTGATAGCGATTATTTGCTCTTCGGCAACGCCTTGCTTCTTAAGATAAGTGATATATAGTTCAAACAATGTCGATTTACCGCAACGTCGCACACCAGTTACAACTTTAATTAGTTGTTGTTCTCTCTGCGCTATTAACTGCTCCAGATAATAATTTCGTTCTATCATGCTATCCCCTATTTTCGTTTTGGATTAATCGTACAAATCATAGCAATAACTCTGATAAATTTAAAGTTTTTTCTTTTGCGAGCAAAAACTTCCGGGAACTTCCCATGGTAGCACAAGCCTCAATCCAGATTATATTCAATAATATTACTGTTTCTTATGTTTTGCAACTTTGCTAACCGCTTTGAAGAATTGCTTTTTCTTCGCCAAATGGCTTTCCGGGTTATCCTGATAGGATAACTCTTGCCGGTATTTCAGATAACGCAAATAGCGTTTTTCCTGCAGTTCGCCGCTCTGCAGGGCGGCGCGTACTGCGCAGCCGGGCTCACGTTCGTGGCTGCAATCGGAAAACCGGCAGCTGTCTGCCAGCTCGGTAATGTCGTCAAACACTTCGGCTACCGATTCGGCGGCATCTACCAAACCCAGCTCGCGCATCCCCGGCGTATCCAGATACAATCCGCCACCCGGCAACAGGATTATTTCCCGGTGCACGGTAGTATGCCGGCCGCGTGAATCGTCCTCGCGGATTGCGGCAACCTTCATTATCTCTCTACCAAATAAAGAATTCACCAGACTGGATTTGCCGACGCCGGAGGACCCGAGCGCAACGACCGTTTGCCCTGCTGCGAAATACGGCGCAAGTTGCGCCATTCCGTCGCGGTCAACAGCGCTCACGGCGAATACCGGTACGTTTCCCGCAACCGCCTGGCAAATTTCCCGCTGCAACTCGACGTCCGGGCACAAGTCAGCCTTGGTCAGCACTACCGCGATCGCGGCACCACTTTCTTTGGCCATTACCAGATAACGCTCCAGCCGGGCAATGTTGTAATCCTTGTTCAGCGACATACAGACAAACACCGTGTCAAAATTCGCCGCGACTATTTGCACACCGGACGCGTTCCAGGAATCGAAACGGCGAAACAGTGTTTTACGCGGCAGCAGTTCGTGAATGACCGCCAGATCATTGGTTTCAGCAATCTGCACCAATACATAGTCACCCACCGCCGGATAGCCGCCCTTCTCGTCCAGCGCAAAGCGATATTTACCGGACAAATCGGCGCTGTATTCACCGTCTGCCGTCACCACCTGCCAGCTGGACTTGTGCTGCGCCACCACCCGCGCCGCTGTCAATCCGGATGGAACGTCCGTTGCCGTACCGTCTTGACAGTATTTTTCATATCCGAATTTGTTGAGAATACTTTTAGTCATTGATTTCTCCTTTTTTGGTTTAAAATACAAAACGCCCTCTTCCGTCACCGGAAAAGGGCGCGCTCAATACACGCACAACGCAAGTTAACTAACCGCGTACACTTTTACCGGGACAACTAGTTAAAATGATTACCGACTGCGTTAATACTCTGAACATCTGTTGTCCCTCCCTTTGCTTTACGCTAAAATTTCAACCACAGAATATACCACCATACAAAATAAGTCAAGAATTTTCTCATGCGTGATTATAAATCCAGCCACACAATAAAATCACTACCCACTGCTTCACTGATGCACGCCTAATCATCGTATCGCCTCAGTCGCTCGGCGAGAGTTCCGGCATGCAATTCAAATAAATGATTGTCATAATCGTAAAAATAAAGCGACCGACCTTCACCGGCGACCCGATTACGCGATTTCCGCGTTTCCAAACCATAATCGCGTATCAGTTCCGAATATTTTTCAAATTCCGTTTCACTGATTTTAAGGGCGACGTGATTGTAAGTTCGCGCCGGTAGCGATTCACCTTCCATCAATACGATCCAAACCCCGCCAATCAGAAAGAATTTCTCCCGCGATAAAGAATATGTTTGGGCACCACTGCTGTAAACTTCCTCAGCACCCAGCACTGCTATCAACATTTCAGCCGACTTATCCAAATCAACGACAATAAGGGTTATATGGCTGATCCCTTCAATCATTCGCCCTCTCTCTCCACTCGCTTTTATTAATACTACAACAACCAGCTCACGCTTGCATTTTTCAAGCAGAAAATTACCGTTGATCATCAGCACGGTACGACCGTCAAAGCTAAAGTATCTTTTTTAATACCGGTAGCTTATGAATGACAAACTGACTAAACGCCCAACTCAAAATATACCCGGCTATTGTAGCTACAACCATTTTTGCATAAACATTCATATCGCTTGCCAATAACCAGTAATTCAGCGCAGTAACAGCAGTCATATGAAAAATATATATTGAATAGGAATTCGCCGACTGATTTTGCCAAAATTTCAGCGGCCGGTTTAAATAGCGGTAGAATACAGCGGTCAGGAACCAGCTGTAGCTATGACAAACCGCAACTATGATTACCGACAAAATGATTTTTGATAACAATGTATCCGGTCTATTTTGATCATAAATCATCAACAAGACAGAACTCACAACGCATACAATCGCTGATAATACGATATTTCCCGGATAAAATCCGCCGCTGGCGAACCAGTGCTGCCTCCAAGCGATTATACCCAGCGCGAAATATACGCTATCTAGACTGAAAAACATTACCGGTTGCAGACAAAAAGGGGGTAAATATAAAAAGTCGAAATTATCCCAGAAATAATTAGTGAATGTATGTAGCACAACTGGGACAACAATCAACATACACCAGAATTTCCAGCCGGGTTTTGCCGGACAGGCTAGTCTGCGTACCTTTTGAGGAATAATCAGCACGACTAATGCCAGCGCCGCAAATGCCAGTGTGAGCATTCCCAAAAACCACAAATGCATCTGTGCACCACCAACCGTTTCGTGATACCACTCACCGCTGAAAATATAGTCTGGCAGGGACTGTTTGCCACCTGCCGGATAAATCGTTAAAAACCAGACTACCGGCGCAGTAACCAGCGGCACGCCTACAACCCAAGGCAGAATTATTCTGTACAATTTATCTCGCCAAAAAGCTTTTTGCCCTTTTTTCAACAAAGAAGCCGGCGCGAAATATCCCGCTGCAAAAAACATCAACGGCATAATGAAGATATCAACAATGTGTCCCAGCGACCCCAGCGCTCCGGTATGATCATAAACGACATCGTTGATATACCAGTCGTTACCGGTGTAAGGCATGGCAGCGTGCAACCAAACAACTAGAAAGATCACCGCCGCTCTCAGATAATCAATAAAGTACAGCCGCTCTTTGCGGACTTCATTTGCTTCGCCCATTTCATTCTCCCTTCGCCAAAGTGTGAAGCATGTAGCTCCGGTGCCAGCAGCTTCGTTCTTAAACATATGCAAAGCACTTTTGTATACTCTTACTCTCGCCGGCAATTTTTCACCGACGTTAACGTTTCGTTCCGCCTTTAAATAATTTCGCCATGAAACGAAAATATCCTGCACAATAAGCCAAATAATTATTGTACAGGATATTTATCCGACCCGTTGCTTAACTACCAATAACTGCTACACTGCCAAATCGCACCAAACGGCTCGACAGAATAGAATTTTTTATTATGTTTCGCCTAATCTACAAGATTTGCCTTCAATGTTTTGCCACTCCGGCGCCATCGTTGCTCACCCGCGCAATTGTAATTATTATTTTGGCACCACCAATCGTTAACTCTTTGGAAAGCTCCGCGCTTTCCTGCCCCTCGGAAACTGCATCCGCCAAAGTTTCCTCGGCAATATACCGGATATTTTCGGCGACTGCGCGTTTCAACAACGGCGAGTCGGTTCGCAGTCCCAGTTCAATCCGTTGTTCAATCTGCAGTCCCAGTTCTTTACGATACACCTGACACTGGCGCAAGATATCACGCAGCAATCCCTCTAGTACCAATTGTTCACTCAAAACTGTATCCAGCGCAACGGTAACATTGTTTTCAACGGCAACCACGATGCCGGATTTTGCGCGGGCATTTTTTACGAACAACGCCACTGAAAGCGGCTCACGCCCGGAAATTTCCAGCGCCAGCCCGGCTTCAAAGCGGGCTACCGCCTGGCGCATTTGCTCAACACTGAATTCTTCGAGAGCCTTCTTGACTAATTGAACGTCTTTTTTCAAAACCGCACCGGCAGTTTTGAAATCAAGTGCCAGATAATACTCGTTCAAATCATTTGAACTGTCCAGACATACGACCTCTTTGACGTTTAGTTCTTCTTTGATAACATCCGTCATTTCAACCGCCGCCGCCTGTGTTTCGCGGTCAGCTACGATAAATACTGATTGCAACGGCTGACGCAGCTTCAACTGCTGCTCATTACGCAAGCGCAGCGCCAGCGCGATCAGTTTGCGGACTTTATCGGTCCGCGCCAGTAACTCCGGGTCACAATTATTGCTGTTCGTCTCGGGCCAGACGTTTAAATGTACGGACAGCGACGCGGCAGGATCGTAACCGCGGACGGTGTTCTGCCAAATTGATTCAGTCATGAACGGAATGATCGGCGCCATAACCTGGACAGCCGTTTTGATTGCACTGAACAGGCAATAATAAGCAGTTATTTTATCCGCAGGCTCATCGGCTTTCCAGAACCGGCGCCGGTTGATGCGCACATACCAGTTCGAAACATCATCGACATATTCGTCAAAGATTTTTATCACGCCCGCCGCGTGGTATTTTTCGTACTCCTGCACGACCGCTGCCACAAATTCTTCATTACGCGCCAGCAACCAGCGGTCAGTGACCGTCAGCTGGCCGGCTGGTGGCTCGAACCCGGACAATTCCGGTTTGTCCAGATCGGCATAGGTTTTGAAAAACTGGTAGATATTCCAAAATGCCAACAACTTGCGCCGCGCCTCATCGCCAAGACCGTAGCCAAAACGAACATCATTGGCAGTATTGGCACCGGCATACAAATAGCGGATAGCGTCCACGCCGATCTTCTCAGCGGCTTCGGAAAACTGAATCATGAATCCGGTCTTTGAAAACATTGAGCCGTCTTCGGCGACCACCGAATTATATGCCAGCACCCGCTCATACGGCGCGCGGCCCACTAATACAACGCTCATGAACAGCTGCGAATAAAACCACAACCGCACCTGCTCGCGCATCTCTGTCACCCACTCCACCGGAAAATATTGCGCCCAGCGGTCTTTGTCCTCAAAATATCCCAGCGTGCTGAACGGTACGATCCCGGCATCTAGCCAGACATCGCCGACATCAGGAATCCGCGCCACCGGATTGCCACATTTCGGACAATTTATTTTCACTTCGTCGATCCACGGACGGTGCAACTCCGGCAGTTTGGAAATATCGCCGCCGAGCGCCGCGAGTTCATCGACCGAACCAGCGACAGTCAATTCACCGCAATGCGCACACGGATAAAACGGCAGCGGCAATCCGTAATAGCGTTTGCGCGAAATGTTCCAGTCACCCATATTAGTCAGCCAATCCGCCATTCGCTTGCCGATATGTTCCGGCTCCCATTTGACCGTTTCCGCCGCCGCGAGCAACGCCGGACGGATTTCATCGGTACGAATATACCACTCGCGCACCAGCCGAAACAATATTTCGGTTTTGCAACGCCAGCAGACCGGATAACTATGCTCATATAGTTGCGTTTTGAACAGTCTGCCGGAAGTGGTTAGCCGTTCGGCAACCAAATCGGCGACCTGTTGCGCCGGCAAACCGCTCAACCAACCAAACCCGGGCAGAAACGCACCGACTTCATCAATTGGTGCAATCTCGGCTAGGCCGAGCTCCTTACCCAGCGCAAAATCTTCGGCACCGCAACCCGGCGCGATGTGAACGACACCCGTACCTTCGTCGGCGTCAACCTCCGCCCAGGCTACCACCCGATGTTCAACAGAGGCTTGTGCCGGCAGCTCCGGAAAACAAGTCTCATATTCCATTCCAACAAGCTCGACACCTTTAAATATTCGCAGTACCTGCTTGTTCTCGCCGTCCAGCAGTCCAAGCGCTTTTTTAGCCAGAATCATTGGCCGCTCGGCTGAATCAAGTTTCACTTCCGCATATTCAATCTCCGGATTAACCGCCAGGGCAACATTCGCCGCCAGCGTCCAGGGCGTCGTCGTCCAGACCAAAATGTCAGCGGCTTGTCCTTTCAACGGCAACTTGGCATATATCGACAAGTGTTCCAGCTTCCGGTAAGAACCGGACATTTCGTGTTCAGACAACGAGGTTCCACAGCGCGGACACCACGGCATCGGCCGGAACGATTGACCAATCCAGCCGTTAGTATGGCACTTTCTTAAGAATGCCCAAATCGCGCTGATATTCCCATCGGTATGCGTATAATACGAATTGTCCCAGTCCATCCACTGCCCCAGCCGTTTCGACTGTTCGGTGATGATTTCGGAGAATTTTTCAATCCGCTCGACACATTTCCGGGTGAATTTGTCCATGCCGAAGGCCTCAATATCCCGCTTGTCTTTGAACCCCAGCTCCTTTTCGACCTCCACCTCAACCCACAGACCTTGCGCATCAAAACCATTGCGGTAATGGCAGGAATGTCCGTTCATTGCCTTGTAACGCAGAAAGACATCCTTGAGCGTCCGGCCCCAGGCGTGATGAATACCCATCGGGTTGTTGGCGGTAATCGGTCCATCAATAAAACGAAACACAGGACCCAGCTCATTTTTTCGCCGCAACAGATTGAAACAATCATTTGTTTCCCAAAATTCGATAACTTCATGCTCCATATCGATAAAACTCTGACTTGTAGAACTTTTTTCAACAGACATCGCAAATAACTCCTTTAAAAACAATAAACGACCTGCTCCATCCACAAGGGACGAGAAGGTCGTTCTTCACGCGGTACCACCCAAATTCAAATTCACCGTTAATAAACAGCCGAATTTCTTTGCGCTCGTTAACGGGAGCTCCCGGAACACATTACTAAGCATTGCCTTTTCTTTGTTCAGCCCGAATGTGATTTTCATATTGCGCTCATCTGCCGGTTCACACCAACCACCGGTTCTCTGGAGAATCCGTCAATACTAATGTCATTCGCATAGCTTGTGAGCAATCTTAACAGATATTAATTTCCCCGTCAAGTATTGCGCCTTCCGCTTGCGCCTTCCGCTCCACACGACTTTATTAATACTTCACTAGCGAAATCCTCACTATTGGTTGCGATTCCGGTTGTTGCAAATTTCAAAGTATTCGTTTTGCACAGCAAGAGCTTTACTGTTCTTTATTTCAGCGAAAATTCGCGCGGTATCGTCCGCCAGCGCTTCGTACATTTTTTTGCCGACTGCAGCAGTTGCCGCCAGCGGGCTACCAGCGTAATGATTGGGATAATCCGCATACCATTCGATCGGCGCCGACACTCCGGCAATCGACTTTAGCCGTGCAGTCGGCTCACAGTCTTCTTTTTCGGCATACTCCATATGGACAGTTTCCGGCAGCAGCGCCATCACCATCGCAGTTTCCATATTTCCGGCATGACCACCGAGATTTTCGTCGCCCAGCAGCTCCACCATCTGCCGGTGGTTGTCGCCGTCCCAAAAGGCGCGGATATTGTACAGCACATAGTCCTTAGGTGTATGCAAGCTACACTGGCAAAAGTAGCCGATCATGTCGTTATTTCCGCCGTGTCCGTTCATGATTACAATCTTGTCAAAACCGTTACGGGATATTTCGGCACAGGTTTCTTCCAACATCTTCCATTGCAATTCCGGACTGTAGGAAATCGTACCTGGAACATGCCGGGCTTCGGAAATCTGTCCGGCATAATACCAGGGAAATATTACCACCGGCTCAATTCTGGCCGCCATTGCTGCGACCTCTCTGACGACAAATACATCCGTTCCGACCGGAAGGTGCGGACCATGTTTCTCGACAACACCGAGCGGAATAACACAAGTGCCATTTGCCCGTTTTACGCACTCAGCAAAATCATGACTGTTTAATTCTTCCCAAAGCATAGTAACCTCATTATATTTTTTATAAGCCTTTATTCAATCACGCGGACAGTAACATTTCTTGAAAGTTCTCAAATGGCTATACCCAACACTGCAACCACAGAATGTCCTGGCAACTTTATTATTAATCACTGCCAGTGCGTTTTATATTCTATACTATATTCGCCAGCAACCAGGAATATTCCTGCTGTCGTTGTCGTTAAAAGCTTGTTTTCGTAATTTACCATTAGCAAACCGCTGACACTTTCAACAGGTTATTTAAATAACGTTCCATGTGAAACATTATTTTCAGATAGTGTATAAAGTATTGCTACTCAAAAAAAAACCGCTAAACCTTAAACGGCGTAGCGGTTCTTTTTTTGGTTAAATAAACGTTGTAACAATTGCTCTATAAAGGTATAATATCGCTATATCCTCTCGCCTTATAAAGGAATTAACATGAACAATAAAATCATCGAACAGTTAATATTTGAATTTAGAAACGCCATCAGACGCACAACTGGGATAGAACGCTATTGCGAGCAAGAGCTATTTGACACACTTGGTTCTAAACCAATAAAAATCATCAGCGGCTTTCGTCGTACCGGTAAGTCCTATCTGGCAAGGAGAATCGCCAAAAGCGCTCTCGATTTAGGGATGTTTAATGAAGATGATGTACTCTATTTAAATTTTGAACATTTCGCATTACAGGAATATTGCACGGCGCAAGCGCTATCCGAAATATTTACTTTTTTCGAATCTCTGTCTGAGCCGCAACCAGCGCCAAGACGCAAGTTAATAATATTCGACGAAATTCAGCGGGTTCGTGATTGGGATAAATATGTTAGAACGCTATACGAACTGCGCGGCGAAGAACTGGAAATCATTCTCACCGGTTCGAACTCGGAACTGCTTTCTGCTGAGATCGGTAGTAATCTCGCCGGCAGATTTATTGAATATAAAATTACCGGTTTTAGTTTTAAGGAACATTTAGCAAGCAGCGAGATTTCCATCAGCAATCGCACTGAAGCAAAAAAACAGCTCGCCGCCATCCAACAGCACTTTAATCAATGGCTGCGCTATGGCGGCTTGCCGGAAGTATCCGCCATCAACAATGAAAGCGCTAAGTATTCTTATCTGCAAGGGGTTTATAGCAAAGTAATCCTTGACGATATAGTGCAACGATTCGGGGTGCGAAATGCCAGAATGTTGGAACTGGTATTTGAGTATGTAACCAGAAATAATGGGAATATCTTTCAAGCTTCCAAGGTCGCGGAGCGAATGAAACAGTTGGATCAGTCCATTAAAACTAGCACCGTCACACAGTATTTGGAAATGCTGTGTAAAGCCTTTGCGCTAAACGAAGTATCGCGCTTCGATTGGAAATCAGGAAAACTTTTTGAAAGTCAAAAGAAATATTATTGTGTTGATACCGGGATAGTAAATTGTTTTGTCGGTAGCGAGCGGAATGAAGCGAAACTACTTGAAAACGCGGTCTATCTCGAGCTTAAACGACGCGGCGGAAAAATATATTATGGCAACAACGGAAAAAGTGAAATAGATTTCATCACTCGGGATAATCAAGGGAACATGCTCAAGTTTCAGGTCGTTACACAATTGAACAGCGAAAATGTCGAGCGGGAAACAACTGCTTTTTTTGGCGGAGATGAATATTTTGCGCGAATGGCTAACGTATTATTATATCGCGACATAAAGAACGCTACGGAAATTGTTTATTCCGACAAGATTGCTTATCATAACGTTATTGAATGGATGTTGTTTAGCTAATTTTCAATATTGTTGCTTTCCAGGATGGACAACGCTTGGACTAAGCAGTAAAATGTAGCTACGAAACCAAAGAATATATGGGAGGATTAAGTCTATGCAAAAAGCACTTATTTTATTTGTACTACTAGCAATGCTGGTTAGCAGCGCCTCCGGCTTTGCCGCTACTGCCAAACCAACTGCAACAACACCGGGAATAGTCGCGGTATTCAATGAAGTCTATGACGGCAATTCGTCAACGGTAAACACCCAGTTCACGCAAAATTATAAGCAAATAGACTTCATGTACATTGCTTTTGTGCATGTAAACTCAACCGGTAATTACAATTACAACAGCGCCGAGCCGATTGGCACGCTGGATTGGGAAAATGTAACGCCGCCTTCCACGTACACTCAAGGTAACGGGCGGGCTTGGGAACAATATGCCTACAAGAACATTTACACGCTGGCACATGCCCAAAATCCGAACATGAAATTCATCGTATCGCTCGGTTATGGTTCCACGCTCAATGACCTTCCGGTAATTGAAGCCAACCTTGGCACCTTTACCAATTCGTTAAAAGCGTTTATTGCCAAACAAAAGCAGTTAGGCACGCCGATTGATGGCTTTGATATCGATTACGAGTCGCCAACATTTTCCAGCAAGCAAAAATTTATCACAGTCGCCACTGCTATTCGCAAAGCGTTGACTGAACAAGGCACAATCGATAACAAACACTATTATTTCACAATAACGCCCAATAATAATAGCAACCTGGATGGTTCGACCCTCAACAATGTTTTTGATTATGTAAACGTCCAAAGCTATAACACGCCTCCGGATGCCACGGTAATGATTTCTACTTTCACGAACATGGGCGTTTCGGCTAGTAAAATATTAGCCGGTGGCGATACCCAAAATAATCCGACGGGTTACAATACAGCCATCAATTTCTACAAACAAAATAATTTGGCCGGAGTGTTCTCCTGGATATTCGGTTGCATCGGCACCTATCACGGCTACAACAATTGGACCGGAACCTGGAGTCCGGATTATAGCGCGGTTCTAACCCCGATGTACACCGCCACCCACCCGGCCGGCAGCGCGAATCACAGCGTACACACTGCCCACTAACTATAAAACAACCTCCTGAAAAAAAGAACCAACGCACCTCAAGCGGTGTGTCGGTTCTTTTTTGTTGAGCGCAACCGCGCTATTTTATTTGCACCAATTTCTCAATAATACCCGGATAATATTCTTCGGCTACTTTTATTGCGTTCGAGCCACGGCTGACTTTGGCCAGGCTAATGTTGAATTCTCTTGCAATCTCCCGATGGGTCATTTTGCTGTTTAACATCGTCGTTAGAATTATAAACCGGTCGGTTATATCATCGCGCTCCGCGACTGTCAAAAACAAACTGAACAACTCGGTTAACTGGTCTTCGCTAAGCGTCGCGCAGAGTTTCACAAAACTTTGCCACTCCGGTTTTGCCATTTTATTTTACTCCTATACCAAAATTAACCGATGCCGTAATCGACGCCGTAATTGTCAATGACATAATCCATATCTTTGTCGCCGCGCCCGGAAAGATTGATAATGATGGTTTCGGTTTTCGAACGGCTGGCGGCAAGTTTGCAGCCGTAAGCTACGGCGTGAGCGCTCTCAAGCGCCGGAATAATTCCTTCGATTCGCGCCAGCTGGAAAAATGCGGCGACCGCCTCAATATCGCTTGCGCTCGCATAATTTACCCGGCCGCAGTCTTTCAGGTAACTGTGTTCCGGTCCGACACCCGGGTAGTCTAGACCGCTCGCAACCGAGTGCACCGGCAGCGGTTGTCCATCCGCGTCTTGCAACAGATAACAACTAAACCCATGAATTACGCCCGGACTGCCGAGGGTCATTGTCGCAGCATTCTCGCCGCTTTCCAGACTGCGTCCGCCCGGTTCGACACCGTGCATCGCGACCTGGGGATCGCTTAAAAAGGCGCTGAACAAGCCCATGGCATTTGAACCGCCGCCGACACAGGCAACCAAATGGTCGGGCAGCCGCCCGGTCTTCGCCAGCATTTGCGCGCGGGCCTCTCGCCCGACTATCGACTGAAAATCACGAACCATCAGCGGAAACGGATGCGGCCCGACAACCGAGCCGATGGCGTAAAACTGATTATCCAAATCGCTCATATAGGCTTCAAACGCCGAATCAACCGCCTCTTTAAGCGTTTTCAAGCCATGGGAAACGGGAATTACTTTCGCGCCCAACAACTGCATCCGCAATACGTTCGGTCGCTCTTTGGCGACATCGACCTCGCCCATGTGGATTTCACATTCCAAATTTAAGATTGCCGCCGCCGTTGCCAACGCCACGCCGTGCTGCCCGGCGCCGGTTTCGGCAATTAGTTTACGCTTACCCAACCGTTTAGCCAGCAACGCTTCGCCAAGACAGTGATTGATTTTGTGGGCGCCGGTGTGATTCAGGTCTTCACGCTTCAAATAAATTTGCGCGCCGTTCATCGCCGCCGAAAGATTAGCGGCATAGTACAGCGGACTGGGACGACCGACAAAATCGCTGTACAACCGCGATAACTCGGTTTGAAAGCCATCATCGTTTTGCATTGCGCGGTATTCGGCGGCAATCATATCGAGGTGTTTCTTTAGCATATCCGGAACGAAAGCGCCGCCATATTTTCCAAAAAACCCGTTAGCATCCGGCTGACTGACAAAAATATTATTCATAATCACATCCACCTTCCTTTATTTTGTAATGATACATCATAACAAAGGCGATGTCTATATTTATTTTGTCAATCTACATCAATTTACCGCCACCAGCTCAATTGCGCCAACTTCATAACCGCCCAGTTGTTCAATATTCTGCTTAAAGGCGCTCGATCCGAGCAGCGTCAAAAGTGCTTGCACCCGCTCGTCGGCTAGGTATTGCCGGGGCAGGGCGAAGTCATAATTTTCGGCGCCGATATTGACAAAATCCAATCCCAGCAGATTAGCAACCGCTTCAATTCCCATGCCGCAATCATAATTACCGGACAGTACCGCCAACGCCACCGCGGTATGGGTGAGCAATTCCTGCTCGTAGCCGGTTAGCGCCGCTTTCGGAATAGCGGAGTGCTTCAACAAATAATCTAACAACACCCGCGTCCCTGAGCCGCTTTGGCGATTGGCAAACCGCAATCCGCGCCCGGCGATGGCAGCGAGCGAGCGAGCATCTTGATGCTCACCACGACGAAAATACAGTCCTTGCTGGCGTTTGATACCGCGAATTAGCACTACCGGCAACTCCGGCAGATATTTTTCGATATAGGACACATTGTATTCGCCAGTCGTTTCGTCGAGGAGATGCACCGGCGCCAGATGGGCTTCACCGCGTTTGAGCGCCATTATTCCGCCGAGACTGCCGACATGCGCCGAAGCGATTGCTTGTCCGGCTGCCGATTTGCTGAGCTCGGCATTAATTTTGTCGATAATTATGTCGTGGCTGCCGATACAAATCAGCGAGTGCTCGACCGCCGCCAGCGGCCTAAGTAATTCGACTTCCACCTGACTACCGGCTTCACAGCCTTCACTCGCCCGCGGGATGGTCAATATTCCATCGGCTTTTACCAGCGACATTGTAACTCCGGCGCCACGATTTAACGGCGTGGCGATTAGTTTGTCATTAATTCGTCCCAATTTAACTTGGACAAATTCATGGTGTTGGAGAGAGGATATCAGCCGCCTGGACAGCGTGGCTTGGGCTTTACCAAACTGACCGCCGTCAGCACCCGCCTGCTGATTTCCGGCGTGCATCCGCAACAGTGGTTGCAAATATTCTCTGGCAATCATGAATGCCGCTACAGGATAACCCGGCATCCCTAGCGTCAACGTGTCACTGATTTCACCAAAAACCACCGGTTTACCCGGTTTCATGGCGATACCATGTACAAATACAGTTCCCAATTCAGCAATCAGCGGCTGGGTAAAGTCTTCCGTTCCGGCTGATGAACCGGCAATTATTATCAGTAAATCATTTTCCCTGGCGGCTTGCAAGAACGCCGCCCGCAATAACTCCTTGTCGTCGGCTACAATCGGATAAATTTGCGGGACCGCGCCGGTTTCCTCGATTAGCGCCGCCAGCATTCCGGAGTTGCTGTCGATGATTTCTCCCGGTGTTAAGCGGTCTGCCTGCCCGACTGCGCGCACCTCGTTTCCGGTCGGTACAATCCCGACTTTGAGCTTTTGGCGGACGACTATTTCAGCGATACCGGCGGCTAACAACGCGCCAATATCAGCCGCCTGAATAATATGATTGCCCGGCAAAATCATATCGCCGATGATAATATCCTCGCCCACTACCCGCACATTTTGCCAGGGATAAACGGCGCTGCTGATTTCCAGGCGGTTATTAGCCAGTTCGACTACGTCTTCAATCATCACGACCGCGTCGCAACCATCCGGCAAACAGTCGCCGGTATCTACCGGCCAACAATCAACCCCCAATGTCAGTTTGAGCGGCTGACGCTCATGGGCGCCATAGGTCGATGCGGCGCGAAGCGCAATTCCGTCCATTGCCGAGGCATTATAGTTGGGATGGGAAACCTTGGCATAAACCGGCGCAACTAATAGCCGCCGCAAACCGGCGCCGACGGCAATGGTTTCGCTGCGCGCTACTAATAACGTATTCGCTTGCTCTTGTAAAATATCTTGGGCAGCGACAAATTCTTTGAGTTTAAGAAATCTTCTGTTCATTACACACCCCTAAAACAATTTTACTGCCAGCCGCTCGCCAACACAAATTCCCTCGCTATCCATCGACAGCTCAATATAGCCATCAGCTTGGGCGAGCAGCGACAACATTCCCGATTTTCCGTTGAGCGGGTAGGCAACGTTAACACCATTTTCGCGCTCTATTTTTACAAACTGGAATACATCCCGACCTTGTCCGCCGTGCAGTTGAAAACCGGCTTTAGCCTCAATAACGTTATTGAACTGATTGAGTTCAATATTGTTTTCCAATACAGTGTTTTGCATGAACGGCGCGACTAGCGCCAAAAACGCCATGATACACGCCGCCGGATGCCCCGGCAGCCCAAAAATAAACTTGTCGGCAATCTGCGCTACTATCGTTGGTTTCCCCGGCTTGATTGCCACGCCGTGTACCAACACTCCGGGTGCGCCTTTGCTGTTGATAATTTCGGCGGTGTGATCGCTTTCGCCAACCGAACTGCCCCCGGAAATCAGCACGATATCGCAAGTTGCAATAGCGGCGCTTAACGCCACGCCAATCTGCTCATCGTCATCAGGCACCAGGCATTGCGATAGCACTTCGCCGCCATACTGACGAGCGAATAACGCCAGATTCAAACCATTGACATCGCGCACCTGCCCGACCTTGGGTTTTTCGCCAATGTTCACCAGCTCATCACCGGCGGAAATAATTCCGATAGTCGGACGGTTGCGCACGAGTACCGTCTGGCAACCTAGCATTGCCAGCACTCCGATATGTTGAGTTTCCAACCGTTTTCCCCTGGCAAACAGTATTTCACCGGCGCAGACATCATCACCGGCGTCAATCACGTTCTCGCGCGGCGCGATGGAACGAAATATTGCCAGCTGCGGCTCCATAAGTTCGGTATATTCCAGCATCACCACCGCGTCCGCGCCGTCTGGAACCATTCCGCCGGTCGGAACCCGCAGCGCCTGCCGGGCTGCCAACTGAACATCGGTAACTTGTCCCATAACGCTTTCGCCAACTATTGTTAAAAAAGCCGGAATCGACTCCGAACAACCGGCGGTGTCAATAGCTCTTACCGCGTAGCCATCCACGGTTGACCGCTTGAACTCCGGCATGTTTTCTTCACTAATAATATCCGCCGCCAGCGTTCTGCCGACGGCTAGCTCAATCGCCAGCCACTCGGTTTTGCCACCAGTCGGCGCGATTTCGGAAAATTGTCGCTGCAACAAATCCAGTACTGCGGCTTTTTTCATAACTTCTAACAGCCTCAAAGTTCTACCTCCTTGTTCCTTGGCCGGCAAAGACCGCCGACAACCAGTGCAAGAATACATGCCACGACAATCAAAGCCACCACTCCATAGCGCATTGAAAAGGTATAGGCGCCGCCCGCCAGCAGCGGCCCTGCGAAATTGCCAAATCCTTCCATCGTTACTAATGCCGCCTGATAACTGAGCAGCTCTCGTCCGGAATGCCGCTCGCCGTTTAAGGTAATCGTCAGCGTGAAAATCGACGACAACGCGCCGCCCCAGACAAACAGCAGCGGATATGCCAGATAATTCAGCGCCAACGCCTGTGGCAATGCCAGCGGCAACAATCCGGATAGCGCAATCACCGTCAGCAGTAGCCGTTCGCGGTTTACCCGGTCAGCAAGCCAGCCAATCGGAAACTGGCAGATTATCGCGCCGCACATCGTACAGGTCGCCAGTAGCGAGGGCCGGGCTGAATATAGCGGCGAATTCAAGCCCAATAGCGGCACAAAATCCAGCGCCAACACGTCCAATCCGGCTACTAAGGCGATCGCGGCCAGCAAAAACGGTTCGCGCCGAAAAATCTGCACAATCGAGATTTTTACCATCTGCTCCATGCCTTCCGGCACCCGCAACCGACCGAGCAGCGTCAACGCGCAACCAATCAACCCCGCGCACAGCCATAACGGCAACACGCCCTCGGTGCCGCTGATTGCTAGCGCCCCCGGTCCGACCGCGTATCCGGTGGACAAACTCGTGGTATATGCGCCGATTATCCGCCCGCGATTGGTTTCGGCAGCCAAAGTGTTCACCGTCGTATCGCATATGGCAAACAGCGCCGAATTACCCAGACCAATCAAAACCAGTAGCGCCGCCCAACCCCAAAGGCTGTCTAACGCGGTCATCGACAAATAAGCCAGGATAACTGCGCCAGTCGCCCCGTACAGGACATTTTTGCTGCCAAACTTACTGGCTATTCGCTGGACAAACGGTCCGGCAAACACCATCGCGCCCACCGGCAACGCCGTCAACGCCCCAATCTGCCAGCCGGCGGCGCCGGCTCCGGCAAGATGGAGCGCGATATACGGACCGATAATACCCACAGTACAAGCCACAAAAAACATCACCAACAATACACAAAATAAATTCTTCATACTTGTTATATTCGCCATGATTGCCAAAATTCCTTTAACCGCTTACCCCATACCCGCTCTGAAAAACACCGCTCCAACGATTAATTTCGTCGGGGCGGTGTTTTTTCAGACAGTTGCGTTAGGTTCACTCGCCAAATCCTTAACCAGCGCTTGCAGCAGCGTGCCGGCGACATCCAAATCAAACAGGTTGATGACTTCGGACAACTCAGCGATTTTGCGACCGGTCGATTCAGTCAGTCTCAAGGCGGCAATTTTCGCCAGCGCCTCCCGGCATTGCTTTGGTCGATTTATGGCGATATACCGCTCCAATTCCAACAATAGCATTGGTAATTCTTCCGGATTGCGGTCTGCTACCTCCGGGTAGAGAGCGGTCACTGGCGGCGGCACAAACTGTTTTAGTTCTTCCAGTACCCGCACCAGCTCAAGTTCAAAAGCCATGAGCAAAGCGCCGGGATCCCTGTTCTTCCGGTTTTTCAGGATTCCTTCCAGTTTTGTCGCCGCCTCGTACAGTCTGACAGCGCCGATATTTCCCGCAGTTCCTTTAATCGTATGGGCGATCCGGCTGGCAGCCTCACTGTCATCAGTTGCCCACGCTTTTTTTAACAAAGCAGCGCCATTTTTGTTTTCTCGATAAAACGCTCGCAGCAGCCCGCCATAAACAGCCGGTTTCACGCCAAGCCGCGCCAAGCCGATTTCGGTATCAATAGTGGTCAGCTTAGTTAAATCAACAATCAACGCCGGAGCCTCGGCGACCGGGACAATTTGCGCAACTGGGCGCGCTCCCGGCGCTATCCATTTTGCAAGTGTCCGGAACAAAGAATCCGGATCAACCGGCTTGGTTAGATAGTCGTTCATACCGGCGCTAATACTCTTTTCGACCTCGCTCGCCAGCGCGTGGGCAGTCATGGCGACAATCGGCAACTCGGCAAGCGTTTTGGTTTTTCGGATGCGTTTCGTCGCTTCGATTCCGTCCAGCACCGGCATCTGAATATCCATCAATACCAGGTCAAAATCCTGAGTGGCGATTTTATCGAGCGCAACTTGTCCGTCGCTAGCCAGCACAACATTCAGTCCCAGTTGCTGTAAAATTTCTGCCGCTACTTCCTGATTGATGCTATTATCTTCCACCAGCAGGACAGTAGCGCCCTGAATGTCTTTTTTTAGCAGCATCAAGCCGTCTGCATCCGGCAACTCCGGTTGCTGCGCCGGGCCGCTAACAGCCGCAGGCCGCCCGCTCACTTTGGCAAAAGGTAGCGTAAAACAAAATTCGCTGCCCACGCCATACTCGCTTTCAACACCGATTTTCCCACCCATCAGCTCGACTAATCCTTGCGATATTGTCAGACCCAACCCGGCGCCGCCGTATTTTCTGGTACTTGAGGTGTCGGCCTGAAAAAACGATTGGAACAACTGCGATTGCTGTCCGGCGGTCATCCCAATGCCGGTATCTTTAACGGAAAACAACACCTCTACTTTGTCAGCGTCGTCATTAACTATTTCCAGCTTGACAATAACGCAACCTTCGTCAGTAAATTTTATGGCATTACCGGTGATATTGATAAGTACTTGCCCCAGTCGCAACGGATCGCCGATCAGCCGCGCCGGCACCCCCGGACGAATATCAAAAATAATCTCCAGCCGGTCTTTTGCCGCCGTCTTTGCCAGCGCGATTGTCTCCAGGTTATTCAACACCTCGTCAATGCCAAATTCAATCTGTTTGGGAGCCAACTTCCCGGCTTCCATTTTCGAGAAATCCAGGACATCGTTGATGATTTCCATCAAATTATGGGCAGATAGTTCAATCAACTTCAGGAAATGCTGCTGCTTTTCCGTAAGCTGGTCTTGCAACAGCAGATAGGTCAGCCCCAAGACGGCATTCATCGGCGTGCGGAATTCGTGGCTCATATTCGCCAGAAAGTCAGTCTTGACCTTGCTCGCCGCCTCCGCTGCTTCTTTGGCTTTAAGAATTGCCCGCTGCGCGGCGCGCTGTTCGGTTACATCGTTTTCAGTCAGCTGCAAATAGTCTTTTCCCTGATAGTTGAAATGCAACATATGCACGCACGAGTCCCAGATTGCTCCGTCAAAACCTTGTTGACGCCAGTCAAATACCACTGAACCTTTTTCAAAACACTCGCCGACTTGTTTGTGCAAGGCTTCGGCGAGCGGTACGTCATCATACTGTAGCGCTGCCGAAAAAAACGCCGCCGTTTTGCCGACAACGTCAGACTTACTTGGCGAGTGGGTAATTTTAACACCGGCGGGGTTACAGTCAATGAAACTCGGTTCGGAGTCGAGGTTTCCAATAATAAAAATCGGCCAGGGGGAACTTTCGAAAAGCAGCCGTCGGTATTCTTCGCGTTCCTTAAGTTCGGACAGCGCTGCTTGCTGTTCGGTCAGGTTGCGCCAGTGGACGTGAAGGACTGGACTGTCGGCATCGTCGATAGTCGTTAACGTTACCTCTACTGGCAATATTTCACCATTGAACTTGGTATGCTGCCATTCAAACCGGTGGCTGCCGTTGTCAAGGGCGAGCGCAATCATTTCCTGGGCTTTTTCGTGCGAACTCCGGCCATCGGATTGAAATTCCGGTGACAGCGCCGACGGCGGAACGCCAATAAGCGACTGCCTGTCAGTTGCGTCTAGTATCTTGACCGCAGCCGCATTGCACTCCAAAATTACCCCATCGGCAATAATCAATACTGCATCCGGCGAATTGGCAATAAAGTTCAACAGCGACCGCTCCGCAATTCTATCGTTCAAAACAAACCCTCACTTCTGTCGTTAGCTTGCATAGTTTATTCATTATAGCAAAATTCAAACAGGGGCGATATGTAAAACTTTTCTACAAGCTGACCAGTTGTTGACAGGCAGTAGCTGCGCGGGTAAAATGAATAAGAAATCAAGATCTACAAATATTTTAGCAGGTGACTATTATGGAGCAAAAAAAAGACACGACCATCGTGCCTGATGAAAACGCAATCCGCCACTTACTCAAAGCCATGCGGCTAGAGCGCGGCTATTCCATGACCGATATGTCTGGCAAGCTTGGCAAAACTGCCGACGGCATGGCCTGGATGCGCATCGAGAGCGCAACGTCCAAGAAAGGGCTGACGCTCAGCGAGCTGATAAAAATCGCCGGTGTGTTTGAAAAAAATCTGGTAATTTCTTTCGAAGACAAATAATTACCCCGCTATGGTTTTACGAATCGGACTCGTAAAATCCTTCATCGCCAAAGATTGTTGATGTCCGAACGTGATCTTCTTCAGAAAAACAACCGGTCAGATCTTCGAATTGCAGTTGCTGTTCCATGCAGTATTGAATATATTCGCCACCGAAACAATCCCACATAACTGCCACTAACACCGTATCGTAGTCATATGCTGCTTCTGGGGATAAAATGTCACATTCTATACAATAGTCCGCGAAAGTCATCACTGTTACTCCTGTTAATCGTTCGATGCCGATTATAGCGCAGTCGCTTTTGCGCAAATATTAGTGTTTCGCCAGTATTATACCACAACGAAACATTGTTTAATAAGTTTTTGCCAGTATCAAGAAAAATTGTAATATCAACTTGCAAAACAATACCCGGATACGCAAGTTTGTTTATTAAACAGCGACGTTTTTTCAGTATTTTTTCGAAAGCAGTCCACTTTTTTCGCATAAACGAGCATCGCCCAGCATCTGCCAGTTAAACCGAGATATACTAAGCAACCATCAGCCTGAGCTACACCGCGCCGGCCCATACTCAACCAGCCTCAGCCAGTCACCGTTAGTCGACATGACAAATACTTGTGCATAACGTATAATTTGCGTTGTCAGGAAGCACCGACCAGAACCCGCTGCCGGACGAATAACAAATCAGGAGGTCACTATGAACGAAACAATGATGCAAATGGCTTACGCCGCACTGATCATGAACTTGGATTAAGCAATTGGGAAAATTTTGAATGGAAAGGAAAATTGAATAATGATGACAAAAGAATATTACCAGCAAGTGCTGGAGATGTATTGCCGAATGTATAAATTCAATCAATAACCTGCCGAGAGCAAAAAGCTCGCGACAGGTTATTTTTTTTGTTACTGCACAATCAATTAATTTTTGCCTGCATCTCCGGCGTCAATTGTTTGACGAGTTCGGCATTGTACACACCGGTCGGCAGATAACTTATTGGATTCTCAAAGATCTCTTCCGCGGCGACCGCATAAGACCGTGATGTCGCGGCTGGCGACCCGGCTTTAACTGCCGTGTCAACATCGGTGGTGAAGATGGAAATCGTCTTATCGCTGTTCTTGACAATCTCAAAAGTACGGAACTGCTGCGGGAAATCCCTTAGTGAAGCCGTTTCAACCTGCCAAAAACCCAGCTCCGGATGGTTAGAATTAGGTGATGCCAGCGCGGTAATCGCATTGACGTGACGATGTCCGGCAATCCAGAGGATGAGATTCGGATAAGTATGCAACTTTTCCAGCAACTGGAATTCAGTTACCGCAGCACCAAACGACCAGCCCATCATCGAACCCTCCGGCTCCACCCCGATTGGGATGTGCGCGGAAATTACCATAAGTTTGCCATCAGCCTGGCCTCGATCCAGTTCTTTTACCAACCAGGCATATCGCTCACTGTCTAAGGAACCGTGTCCGTAGCCAAGCGATGCCGGGGCGTTCGGTTCGTCTTCTTTTTGGGTATCATCCAGCACTATTACCCGTATTGGCACGTTGGCCTTCGGCTCGAAAGTATAGCATGCGTTACCTGATATTGCATCGTTTGGTTTAAAACCATGACCTTGAGGACTAGTTGAAGTATTAAAGAATTCGCTTACCCACTCCGGACGGGACAGTGAACGACGGTCAGGGTCAGCGGCAAGCACCTGCGGCGGCTGGGCAAAATCTTTTACCGGCCCGACACCGATTATATCGCCGTAAGCTGTCCGACCATCGATGGCGCCGATATATAAACCCCGGCTGTCCGCGCCGCGTGGATCGAGAAAGGGATTACCCATGTTAAGAATATTTTTGCCGATTAGCGTTTGCCGCAGATAATCATTCGGCGGTAAGAATCCCATAAAGAAATGATCATGGTTGCCGCGGGTCTGATACCAGGGAATGGCTTTATCCAACCCGGCCGCCTGGTACGGTTTTTGATAATCAATACTGTCGGCGCCGGCATGATTTCCGGAACTCGGAGTGATAGCCTTGCCGTCTAAAACATCGATGTACCATCTAAGCTCGTTAAATTGCGTGCTGTTGCAGGTGTCGCCGAGCGAGATGCCAAAATCAAACGGATTTTTTTTATGCAGGGCATTTGCCGTTTGGACAGCCGCGTCGAGCACTTGTGTTGTATAGAGCATTACCCCTGAATACCCCGACGAAGTACCGCCTTTGTAGCCGAAGATAATCGCCTGCGCCGGAGATTCTTTATCGGAAATATGAATATCAGTTATCGTAAAAAAATTCAAAAGTTTTGCCGACTTGTGCGCCGATGCGCCGGTATAACCAGGCGCCATAATGTCCAGACGCTTAACGTACGGCAACCCCTTGCCATAATGCCAATTGCCATAGCCGTACTCTTTGTATTTAGCTATTTCATAAGGATAGATTTTTTGCGCGTCAGCCGGCAAAGTATCCGGCGTAACCGTTCGTTGGGTCGTAGTTACTACATTGTCCGCAATCGGGTATGTTGGCGCAGGATTGGCATCAGCCGCGTAAGCGCCGCAAGTCAAACCCGCGACCAAGGCAATTGTCGATAGAATAAGCTTAATAGAATTCATCACGTACCCCCCAATTATTTTCTTCTTCATACTACCAGATCCGGACAGCACCGACAACGCAAATTTGTTGCCAGATGCGTCTTTCACTCGCTCTGATCGAGCGAACACGTTCTAATAGCTCGCGAAAATAGTCTTTGCCAAAAACAGCTTTTCCCTGCTTAAGCCGCTCGTCATCTATGGCAAAGCCTTTTATCATATACTCTTTTAATATACTTGTTGCCCAGATGCGAAAATTGGTCGCCTTGCGTGAATTTACACGGTAGCCAACAGAAATGATGGCATCGAGATTGTAGAACTGAGTCTTTTGAGTCTGTGTTTTATCCGGTATAGCACCATGTATAGTGGTTGTTTCCATTTTGGAAATAACCACCGCTTCATCCAGTTCGCCTTCTGCAAATATGTTTCTCAAATGTTTGCTTATTGCGGGAATTTGCACTTCAAATAGTTCTGCCATCGCTTTTTGCGTAAGCCAGATTGTTTCATTATGTATGACTGCATCTACCGAAACCTTTTCATCAGGAGTGTTATAGATCAAATACTGCAATTCGTTATTCATCAATCCCCCTCAATATCGGCGTTGAGCTTAACTATATCTACTAGCTCGCTTCTCCTCTGTGTATCATATCTGATTGAAATTACTATTTATCACTCAATTTGTTTATTATTCGTCACGCAACGCGAAATATCCTGCACTTCAGAAAAAGAACCTTCTTGAATTCGCTCATAACCAACTTTCCCTAACCACCGAGCCCTCCTGCGGCGGCTGGGCAAAACTCTTGGTATGGCACTACTATAAGTTGCTTAAAAGGAAGTTGCACTAAACTCATTATAATTATTGAAAGTACTGAGAAATAATCATATAATTCCTATTATTAATATGCTTGTTCGAAGGGCGCTGTATGAAAAAAACAATCACAACCTTATTTATCGCCTTGATGCTGTTTTCCACGCCAATATTTGCTGAGCCGCTGTATGATTACCGGCTCGGTCAGTTTACCGTGGATGTCGGCTGGTGGAGCGGCATATCCGAGGTCGCCATCTCGACGATTCCCAATAAAGGCGGTTTGAATTACGCCGTATCCAACGCCGGAAATATCAGCGCTGACGCATACGTCGGGTTGAGCCACGGATTTGCCGCCCGTTTGGCGTACACTGATTTAGGCAACACTTATAAGACTCCGTGGGGACAAGTCAACATCCAGGGAAACATTCAAGAATATTGTTTGTTGTTCAAGGTAGCGAACTCCATCCCCCAACTGATAAACAACGCCGGCAGCCTGTTTACCGGAAATCCGATCGAATGGTCGCCGGAACCGGAAGGTCGCGATGTCTACTCGGTGATGCTGGGTTACACCCGTGCCGGTAATCTAAGTAGCAGCGGTCCGGAGCAACCAGTAAGCGGTCAGGGATTTAACATTGGTATCGTTTCGACCAAGGGGTTCGGCAAGCATATAAACACCTATTCATTTGTCTCGATCTGCAGCAATGCCTCGCTCAACTTGCAGGCCGGCATCTGCTATCACATTATTCCGGATTTGACGGTTGATGTTGGCTATAAGTGTTACAATCTCAACGTACTCGGCAATCCGGGTAACAACGACACCTCGTATTTGTACAAATCCGGTTTTCTTTACAACCTGAGTTTCCACTATTAGGCTGGAGCGCATTATGAAGTTTTATTTAATACTGGCATTATTGTTTACATTCAGCCTCGCCGCTCCGACAGCGGTTTTTGCCGACCCGCTGTATGATTTCCGGCTGGGACATTTTTCGGTGACGGCGGGTTATTGGTATGGCGCAGACACCCTTGGCGGCGATTACAATCCAAGTCTCGCGCCATTAGTCCAGAACGGCTACCGCACCAGCGGTTCACCGCATATCAACGCTTTCGCCGCGTTAGGGCATAATCTCGCAATCCGTTATGATTATGCGCGGCTGGGCGGAAATTTCATTCGAACGACCAGCAGCGGTGATCTCACTTATTCATCAACTTTGAATATAAACGAAGTGGCGCTGTATTACCGGCTGGCGACCGCCTTTGAAGATGTCCCGGGGAATATCGTAGCTGATGTCCACTCCTTGACCAACCTGACAGTGCCGCGGACCGAAGCTGCCGTTGGACATAACCTGATTGCATTGTTCATCGGCGCCGGTAACGGCAGCGGAACGACTGTCCACCCGGACGGCACGGCAAATTCAGCAAATTCCTGGGCGCCGGTTTTTGGGGTAGAGACGGCGCTGGAAGTAACGCCGAAACTTACATCGCTGTCCAAAATCAGCCTGTCAACACATGCGTCTTATTATGCCGAGCTAGGATTTTCCTACGAAATACTGGAGAAATTCTTCATTGTCGGCTCGCTGAACACGATGGACGCTGATGCCAATAATGTATTTTTGAGCAAGACCGGTATTCAATTGAGCGTCTGCTGGCAAAATTAGCAGTAGTGCAAAAAAAGAGAGTATGTCTAATCAATTCGTTATAAACTCCTTTTTATCTTGAACGAATTAGCTATATTTGCTAAAATTAGCTTGGCAACCAATAAAGGAGCGCTATGCTAAAAACACTTTCATCAGTAAATAGTTGGTGGCAAACCGGCGTTATTCCTGCAGAATATATTTTCGCCGCCAAGCGTAATGAATTGCTCGAAATAATTAATTTGCTTACCGAACGCCGGATAACAGTGGTTTCCGGACCTCGTCGCGTAGGAAAATCGATATTGCTCTTTAACACCATTGAGCATCTGCTTGCCGGTGGCGTAACAGCAAAACGGATTTTGCATTTCTCCGGCGATGATGTCGGATTGTTTCTCGACGGTTCGACAATTATCGATATAATAAGTACTTTCTGTAACGATGTACTCGGCGAGAACATCGCCGCTTTAAGTGATATGATTTACATATTTATCGACGAAATTCATTTCATCAAAAATTGGCAGCAATATTTGAAGAATTATTTTGACCGGCGGCTGAAAATAAAATTCATCGTCAGCGGTTCGTCGTCAACGCATCTGTTCGATGGGGCGATTGAATCGCTGATGGGTCGCTGTGATGATGTATATGTTTTTCCGCTCAGTTTCCGGGAGTTTATTCAATTTGACATCGTTTATAACGGCAACAATGTCGATATCAGTCCGACAAACGACCTTCACTTGTCGGACGCGATTAATAATCCGGCAGTATTTCATAAAACAGTCATTAAGTTGATACCGTACATGACCAATTATGAAGCAAAGATCACGCTTGCCCTGAATAACTACCTGTTAACCGGTGGATACCCGGAATGGTTTGAAACAAAAACCGTGGCGCAGTGGCAACGACGCTTGGAACAGGATATCGTGCAAAAAAGTTTATACCGCGATATTGTGAGTATTCACGGCATAACCAATCCGGAATATTTGGAGAAAATTCTGCATTTTATCGCGGCAAACCAGGGCCAGACAACTTCGTACAGCACAATCGCCCAAACCGTCGGCGCTGATTCCGTAACCGTTACAACATACATCCGGTATTTGTGCCAGGCCTGTTTGCTGGGATTACTGGAAAATTATTCGGCAAACGCCGGTAAGATAATTCGCAAGAACCGAAAACTTTTTGTGTACGACAGCGGCATCTGCAACGCGCTAACGCGAACGCAAACACTATCGCCGGAAATATTCGGACAGGCAGCTGAAAATTGCGTGCGCGAGTTGTTTCAAAAACACGCTGATTATAACCACAACAAACTTTACTACTGGCGTGACGGCGACAAAGAAGTTGATCTGATAGCTGACACAAAAAATGCCATTACACCAATCGAGATTAAATATCGCAATGAAATCAAGCAGAACGATTTAAAGGGGTTGACCGCATTCGAAAATCAATACTCTCCGGCAACTTCGCTGATAATTACCAAACAAACCCTGATAAATGACGGCAAGCGCTATTATTATCCGCTGTGGTTGTTTGCTCTGGCCAAATATCAGACATGAATCTACTGCAAAAATTAGCGCCGCCCGAACGATAGATAAAAAACTAACCTGCCGCGTGCTTCAAGCTGCGACAGGCTATTTTTTTTGGTTAACTTACCTTGCTGTTGTATTGTGACATAATATTTCATTTACATTTCACACTACGCCACATTTTTCGAATACAAATGCTTCTGGAACGAAATGAACAAATTTCGAATCTTGTCAGCGCCGCCAAGCACACGAGCTGCGTCAATTTGCGTATGATATTTCAACTTGAGCAGGTCTTTCAATTTTTCCTGTCCGATTTCTTCCACGCCGGTTTTGATATAATGCGTCAACACAAAATCGAGAAACTCCGCCTGAGCTTCGCCTAGTGACTGAAATATCCGCGGCCGGGCGATGGCTACACGCTGCTCGCGGGTCATAGGCGGCACGGCGAACGATACATATTCCAACACGTCGAAAATATCACTTTTCTCGGCATTAATCAATTTCTGCAACTCAGTCAGCACACTCTTGCCATAACCGGCATCCGCCAGCCGCTCCAGAAAGGCTTTACGGGTCAGCGGGTCGGACCACAGTTCGCGCAGCTCGGCTTCACTTTTGAAAAATTCCGGCAAAGTGCCATAAAGATTGTTCAGAAATTCTGCCGCCGACAGCGGCTTTCCGTCGGCGCTCCAGAACGAAGTATGAATCATGTGCTGAATCTCGCGCTCTTTGCCGTCCGCCAGTTTGATTTTCAATTTCTTCTTGCAGCTACACGGCTGCTGGCCGCAGTACGGACAAGTATGCGGTTCACAAACGCAGTCCGGTTTTTCCAGTCCGCAAACATAGCATACATGCGGCTTTTTTTCACACGCACAAGGTTCTTTGCCACAGACCGCGCACGGTTGCGGCGGTTCAACCGGACATTCACAGACAATATTGCCACATTTCTCACATGGTTCCGCCTCGCCGTCCCAGTCTTTGTCGAGAAAATTTTTGTAGGCGCCGACGAAATCGTAGATGGTGAAAAAATCCTTGCCGTCGTACAACCGTGTACCGCGGCCGACGATTTGCTTGAACTCAATCATCGAATTAACCGGCCGCAACAACACAATGTTGCGAATATTACGGGCATCGACGCCGGTGGATAGTTTCTGCGAAGTGGTCAATATCGTCGGGATAGTTTTCTCGTTATCCTGAAATTCGCGCAAGAATTGCTCGCCGCGCTCCAAATCATTGGCAGTTACCCGCACGCAATAGTTCGGGTGGCTGCTGGCTTTGTACTGATTAATCAGATCGCGCACTGCCGCGGCATGTTCCTGATTGGCGCAAAACACAATCGTCTTTTCCTGCTGGTTGATTTCCGCCAGCAGTATCTGTACCCGTTTGGTTTCACGGGCCTTTATTTCGATTATCTTGTTGAAGTCATCCTCAGTATAAATCCGTCCGTTTTCGACATCGCCTTCGATAATGGTGTCGTCGGCGGTATATACATATTCATCGAGCGTGGTCTGCACCCGTTTGACTTTGAACGGCGTAAGAAAACCATCATTGATGCCTTCTTTGAGCGAATAAACATACACCGGTTCGCCGAAATAGCGGTAGGTATCAACATTGTCGTTGCGCTTTGGCGTGGCGGTCAAACCCAGTTGCACCGCCGGAGCGAAGTATTCAAGAATGGCGCGCCAGTTGCTTTCGTCGTTGGCGCCGCCGCGATGACACTCGTCGATAATAATAAAATCAAAATAATCTGCCGGATAATCGCCAAAATTCGGCGCCGGATTACCGTCCTTATCAGTACCGCTCATAAACGTCTGAAAAATCGTAAAGAAAATACTGCCGTTGGTCGGCACGCCGCCCTGTTTGCGAATTTCCTTCGGGTTAATCCGCACCAGCGCATCTTCAGGGAATGCCGAGAACGCGTTAAACGCCTGATCGGCAAGAATGTTGCGGTCGGCAAGAAACAAAATCAGCGGCTGGCGCAATCCGTCCCGGCGCAGATTCCAGCGACTCTTGAACAGTTTCCAGGCAATCTGAAATGCGATAAAAGTTTTGCCGGTACCAGTCGCCAGCGTCAGCAAAATTCTCTGCTTGCCGTCCGCAATCGCCGCCAGTGCATTATTCACGGCAATTTCCTGATAATAGCGCGCGCTTTTACTGCCGCCGACATCTTCAAACGGCACAGCATTGAACTTGTCGCGCCAGTCGTTTTGTTCGGCAAAGGTCATCTGCCACAGTTCGTCCGGTGTAGGAAATCCGGAAATCAAACCTTCCTTACCGGTTGTCATACAAATCTGATAAATCTCGCTGCCGTTCGCGGCATAGCTATAGCCGAGCTGCAATTTTGCCGCATATTCTTTGGCTTGGCCTACGCCCTCGCCGACCACCAAATCATTACTCTTCGCCTCGACCACCGCCAGTTTGCGATTGCGGTACACCAATATATAATCAGCGATAAGCTGCTTACCGCGTTTACCGCCAACCTGAATCCGCCCGGCAGTAATATTATATTCACGCATTATCCGCGAACCGTCAACCACGCCCCAACCGCTGGCGCGTAACTGCGGGTCGATTAACTCGGCGCGGGTCTCGGCTTCGTTCATGGGTACCTCCGTTGGGATTGCGCGATGGTTTTATTTATTGATTTATCCGCCCATTCCGGTAATGATTTCGTTTTTTTCATTCAATCCCCGGTAGGGGCGCGGTTCCCGCGCCCTACCTCGGCGTTGCCAAACATTGGATGGGCGTGGGATGGTTGCGGAGAAGGGCGTGGGAATGGTTACGAGAATGGGCGCGGGAATGGTTACGGAGATGGCGCGGGAACGTTAACGAGGAAGGGCGCGGGAACCGCGCCCCTACACGAGGTTGGTCAATTCTCCATTAAACGCCTTTTGCAACAACGCTTGTTTCAATTCGTTGAGGCAGACGATTTTTTGCTGGTATATGGATTCGAGTTGTTTGGTTTGGGCGGATAGCGCGTCAAGTTCGGCGACGATGCGGTGTTGGTCGGGGAGCGGCGGGCACGAAACCATCATTTCATTTAGAATTCCAATTTTAAGAAACTTCGTACCCGCTCCAACAGATTTTGTTTTTAGTTCTTGAAGCGCTTTGGTGATCTGATAATACAAGTATCTGTAGATTACGCGTTTATCGTGTTTCACCGTTATTACATAAGTCCTCTGGTAGGCATCAAATTTCCCCTGATAATGTTTCACATTAAAGTCACCAACAGCATTGTTACCCGCAAGAAGAATTGCTTCGCAATCAAATGAATATCTATCTATCGAATATATTTCTCTGGCACACGTAAAGAACGGAAACCGTCCTTTTTCTACCGCTGCATTAGCATCCAGCTTTCCGGTTGAAATATTAACTAAACTTCCCATCGGCACAGCATCGTAACCACCAATTTGTAGTTTAGCTTCGAACAACTCCCGAGCGTTCGTCAGGTTGCGCTCGGCGTTGGCTTTCGCCGCGGCGATTGCGGCAAAGGCTTCGTCGAGGATGGCGACGATGCGGCGCTGGACGGGGAGCGGGGGGATGGGGATTGGTAACGATTTTACGAATGGTAATTTTACACCTTGAACGGTCGCTCCAGTTCCTTCAGAAACAATAATGCTTGCTATGCTTTTAAGCCATGAAAACAAATATTCTTTAGATAACTTGTTGGTATTAATCGGAATTAACGCTTTCAAATCCTGATTAATTGCCGTGTCATATTTCAACAGACAAACTTTCCCCAACCCGACACGGGTAGCAATAATCACATTACCCGCAGGTATAATATTTGTCGAACTCTTTTTCACTGCCTCTTCGGTTATTGAATGTTCGGTTTCTGCGATGACTTCACTTTTCATATCACGGACTGTCGCCCAAAGAATATTGCCGTCATAATAACTATCGTTATCTTTAGAGGGAGTTCCTCCGCCAATTACATCGCACACATCCCCCAACCGTTTCAATTCCCAACCGTCCGGCAAACCACCGCCGTTGTTTGATTTCATATTTGTCTCCATTATCCGTTTCCGACGTTATGTAGGGGCGCGGTTCCCGCGCCCGTCCTCGTATCCCATGTCCGCGCCGTTCCTCATACCCCATTGCGCCCGTCTTCGTATCCATTGTCCACACCGTTATTCGCCGTGCGCCGGAAACGGGCGCGGGGTATTTACGTGGTTGGGCGCGGGAACGTTTTGGGTTGGGCGCGGGAACGTTTTGGGATGGGCGCGGGAACCGCGCCCCTACGGGATTTCGCCGATTGTTTTTGCAAATTAATCAACGTCGCATTCGTTTGCGACATACCCGGATTGCGAGGCGAAACATGATTTCCCAACCGTCCGGCAAACCACCGCCCACAGGCTTTTTACTCATCGCCGTCATCAGCCTCTGAATTATCAGGCAATCTTCCCGCCAAAGCGATTTTCTTTTCTTCAGTCTTGACCCGACGCTCAAGTTTTTTAATATCTTCCGCCGGCGGCAATGCTTCGGGTCTAATTCCGCGTTTCCCCAGCATACCGCGCACACTTGAATTGTTTTGAATATGTTCATCAGTTATTTGCAATTCACCCTGCATATCTTCATGTGTGACATTATGATTAGTCATCTCAGTTGCCAAATTTTTAGCCGCAATAACAAGCGTAGGCAAAAAGTCGGCGAGCGGACGATTCTCTTTTATGCCATGTCGAAGCTTCATTTGTTTGGTATTAATGCCACCGAATAAAGCAGAATCGCCTTTGGAGCGAATTCGCCCGAATCCAGCATCATCTACGCCACGTTCGTAAATATTTTGCGACAACTGTTTCTCTGACTCTCGCAAACGATCCCTGGTTTCAATTCTCACCAATAGCTTCATGCGATCTTCAATTATTTCTTGCTTTCGCGTCTGCACAGCAAAATAACTTTGAGCGAATGCAATTTCCTCTTTGCGCGGATCGCCATTTTGCGCGACAAGATAACACGCATATCGAGTCAACATAAAATCTTCAACGCCTCTGGTGCCGCCTTTGCCTATTTCTATCATTTTCGTGGCGCCACGAAAATGATCAACGCTATTCAACCCCGTTCTTTGGCATGACTCAATAGCTCGATTGATTGCGACAACAAAATTCTCCCAACGAATATAACCTAAAAGCTCTTGTAATTCACGCGCATACCAAAATTCGACATTATTTTCGGGTTCAACATTTACCAATTCATCGAATTTCTGCTTGAGCTGCAACAAATTATCCTTTACCACAGACACCTCATCTTGAAAAATATTTTAGTAGGGGCGCGGGGTATTTACATGGTTGGGCGCGGGAACGTTTTGGGTTGGGCGCGGGAACCGCGCCCCTACGGGATTTCGACAATGGTTGTTGAACATTTACATTCAATTATGATGATTGTTTTGCCGGATTGTTGTTGATGTATTCGCGCACGAAATATAAATCAACATCGTCGCGGATGATATGTTCATAATAATTGCGTTGCCATAATTTACCGTGAAACGGCGACCAATTGTGATGTTTAACGTGATCGATGTATTTTTTTGTGGTCAACGATTTAAATCTCCCCACGACATCCATCATCGACAAACACGTAGGGGCAACCCCCTGTGGTTGCCCTTCCATCCCTCGTGATTGTTTTTCCAATTGAGGGCGGACATGGCAATCGACGGGGTGAGGGCGGGCATGGGAATCGACGGGGTGAGGGCGGGCACAGGGACCCGCCCCTACGAAAATGCGGGCGTCGTTCGAAACATTTGGTTCGTTAATCACAATAATCCCGTGAAAATGATCGGGCATTATTTGAAATTCATCAATAGCGATGTTTGGATAATGCTACGATATTTCCGAAAACCGGTTCACGTTCTTCGGCGCATATCGTCACAAAATACATTCCCGGTTGTGAATAATCGTATCCCGGCAACCGGATGGAACGCCGGTGAAATTCGTAATCATGCGACATTGTTCACCGCCTGATTTCATATCTATTCTTCATTACGCATTTCGGTAAATTCCGAACACAGCGTGTTCGGAATCCTGCCGCCAATTCCAACGCATAGATTTCACCCTATCAGCCTCCCAATCGTCCCCAATATCGCCGCGCTCTCCGCGTCCAACCGCCGCATCTCGGCAATAATTTCCACTGGCTCACGCAACGCCGCTGCATCTTTCTTGTGCGGATTTTTCACCGACAAATCACAGGTGTCAGTATCTACCGCGGAAATATCCACGCTCCATGAATTTTCCGAATCAGCTTTGGTTTTTTGCAGTTCGACAAATTCGGCGAGGTCTGTTTCATTCAGCGGATTGGTCTTGCCGAGATTGCGGGCAAGATTGAGCTGGTAGTACCAGACTTTTTGTGTCGGCGCACCTTTTTCGAAGAACAGCACCACTGTCTTGACCCCGGCGCCGGTGAACACTCCGCCCGGTAAATCCAGCACCGAGTGCAGATTGCAGCTCTCCAGCAACATTTTCCGCAAACTGACCGAGGCATTGTCGGTGTTCGACAAGAACGTATTCTTAATAACAACTCCGGCACGGCCACCGGCTTTGAGGATTTTTATAAAATGCTGCAAGAACAAGAACGCCGTCTCGCCGGTCTTAATCGGAAAGTTATGCTGCACTTCGGCGCGCTCTTTACCGCCAAACGGTGGATTAGCCAGCACCACATCGTAGCGGTCGCGTTCCTGAATGTCGGCAAGGTTTTCGGCGAGCGTATTGGTATGGACAATATTCGGCGCTTCGATACCGTGCAGGATCATGTTCATGATGCCGATGATATAGGCGAGCGCTTTCTTTTCCTTGCCAAAAAAAGTTTTCTTCTGCAAGGTCTCGATATCGTCTGGCGTAAGATTGCGGCTGGTCTTCAAGTATTCAAAGGCTTCAACCAAAAACCCTGCCGAACCGACAGCGCCGTCATATATCTTGTCGCCAATGCGCGGCGCAACCACCTTAACGATGGTCTTGATCAGCGGACGCGGCGTATAATACTCACCGCCATTACGCCCGGCGTTGCCCATGTTTTGAATCTTGCCTTCATAAAGATGACTGAGCTCATGTTTCTCAGTCTGCGAACGAAACCGCAACTCGTCGACTTTGTTTAATATCTCGCGCAAGGTGTAGCCGCTTTGAATCCGGTTTTTCAGCTCGCTAAAAATTTCGCCAATTTTGTACTCGATAGTATCCGAATGTTCAGCGTCGGCTTTGAACTTTTTCAAATACGTCCACAACCGCTGATTGACAAATTCGCAAAGGTCGTCACCGCTCAGCGCCGCATGATGGTCGAGCCTGCCGTCCGCCGTGCGCGGCAACGCCCAGCTATCCCAAGTATAAGGCTCGGTAATTATCGGTGTATAATCTCTGCCGTCCAGCTCCGCTTCAATCGCCCGGTCCTTCTCCCAATCGTCGAGATATTTCAAAAATAATATCCAGGATGTCTGCTCGACATAGTCCAGTTCACTGGAGCAACCGGCATCCTTATGCAATAAATCGTCGATATTCTTAAAAGTTTGTTCAAACATCTATAAACTCCCCTGCCACAAACACTTTATAACATCGTAGTGGTGAAATACTGTTGTCGTACATATTCGTCACTACTCGAAATTTCACTACTGCGCCCTTGCACTATCCGCAATTTCACCATTCGTTACTTTATCTGTTAATATTCGCCGCGCGCTAATAATTATCCTGCACGGATGACCAACTAATACTTCGCCATGGCGCATCTATATAGTGCTGCACTTTTGAAAAGCATTCAGTTCGTGACGAAATCAAAAACTTTCCTCATTTCGCGTGTCAACTTTTCAAAGACAATATCATTTCCTCGTGTTATGTCTAGTCAATTCGTGATAAGCGCCGATTTATCTTGAACGAATTAGCTATACAGGTATTTAAACCCTGATAAATGACGGCAAGCGCTATTATTATCCGCTGTGGTTGTTTGCTCTGGCCAAATATCAGGCATGAATACGCTGGAAAAATAAATTGTTCTTTAAGCCGGAGGCGGGCTAGCGCCTAGTCACTCTCTTTCAAAGTCAACCGACCTAAATTCTTGGCGTTCAATTTGCTTACGGCTGATTTGCCGGTGCTTTTTTCCAGCTGCACGCGTGCGGCTTTCGCGGTCAATGCTCCTTCCTTGGCAACTACCGCGCTCTCGGCTAACCCTTGCGGCTGGCGCACCGCCGAAATATCTGTTGCGGCGACCTCTGCGAGCATATTCAAAATCAATTCAGTGTTGGTCATGTTGTCGCGCAGACTTTCTTTTTTCAATCCCTTGTAACGTTTGTATTCACTTGTAGCCATACCGCTCCATGTCTTACTCATCAGATCGGTTAAGACAGCATATTCTTCGCCGCGTTTAACACCGCTCTCATCCCATTCGTCCGTTAAGGATTTGCGCACTTCGATAGACTTTATGCGTTGATTTATCCAGTTTTCGCTGTACCCCAACCGCCGGTAGTTTTGCATGGCACGATCAATCGAAAGCTCCGGATCAACCATCTCGTCAAGTCGCTCACTGCCAACTTTGGCAAGCCACTGCTTGAACGGCTCGGCTTTGGGCGAGGGTATTGATTGGATAAGTCGCAAAAGCTGTTCTGTATCTACTACATCTGTCAGTCGCATTTTCCCGTCTATAGCCTGCATTTTCAAACGCTCACAATTTGTGAGCGTTTCGTTTCCTTCTGCGGCTAACCGCCCTTTTAACACCGTCCAGTAATGCCTCGGGTTTTCGCTTTGGGTTAAAACGGCAATAACGTCAACAACTGAAAACCACCATTTTTCAGCTTGCTCATCCCATAAAGTACGCACCCGTTGCTCCTCAAATAGTTTGATGGCATTTTTTTGCTCACTCATGCGTCCACTCCTTCTTTCTCGGCGATAATCGCATTGATGTCTGTTGTCAGCTATATCCACTAGCTAGCGTTTGTCTTCCTGCTCAACAAAATTATTGTTTATTATTCGTCACGCAACATAAAAAATCCTGCACCTCGAAAAAAACAAAAACAGCTACCGCCAAAGCGTCGCTTCATCAATAATTATTTGCCTCGCCTTTTTTGCAGGAAGATACTGCAAATTTTATTCGCCCGTTCCAAGAAAGCAGAGTTTACTGAAACAACTGTCATCAATACCCGCGCACTCAAAAAAAGAACCGTGAAGAAAGATCGCACTTTCTCGACGGTTCCTTTTTTGTGACAGGACAAATTAGAATTTCAGCGTAGCAGTCAGCGCCGGAATCCAGGACTCAACTGTGTTGCAGTTAGCAACGCTAAGACCAAATTGATTCAACCGCAGATTGTTGTACTCGCAAGACAGGTTTAAATCAACATTTGGCGTAAAGGAATAGGCTACGCCCAGTTTGGCGTCAAAATCCAGCGTGCCGTAGGATACATCATAGAACGCTGATGTATTGTCAGTTATTTGATGCACGCTCTGGATACCGCCGTGGAAGCCATAAGCTTGAGCGCCTACTACAACGTCCTTGTTTCCACTGCCGTCACGACCAATTACGCCCGGCGCATAACTCTGCATACCGAGATACAATGAACCAAATACCGGCCAAGTAGCTACTGGCGAACCAAGCATCACGTCGTAATTGTTCTGCGAACTATTATAATACATAGTCACATCGCCGTCTTTCATCGCCGACCCGAGCGGTCCGTATATTTCATTGTGATTGACGCGAATTGCCAACCCGGCGCCCAAACCGACAGTCGCTCGTATTGAATTCCGGCAGTAGTGCCAAACAACCCGGCAGAACCCGGATCAGGATTGGGTTGTCCGACTGTGCAAGGCAATGTCAGACCGATATCGAATGACGCGTGGCCAAAGTCATAGTTTGTCAGCGGCGCGGCGCTGACTGCTGCGCATCCCAGCATCAGAATGGTCAGAATAATCGCGATTTTTTTCATTTTTCTGTTCTCCTGTTTTTATTTTATTTATATTAAACGGTTACACCGTGCGCTTTTTTAAGGCGTTAGAACATACTCTCCGGCAATACAAAGAATAACTGTGCGCGATATTGAGCCGTTGGCGTATTGTCTGGTCGAATGGCATTGTAGTAGCCGCCGACCGACACGCCGAGCGGGAAGAACCCGTCAATCATAAATAGTTTGCCGAACTGCAAACCGACCGGCAAAGTTGTGCTTTGGCTGGCGGCTTTTTGCCAGTTGATGTTAATGAGCGGCATATAGCCGAGCGAGTAGCCGCTACCCATGTTGTAGAATGCGAAGCCCTGGATTTGCATGGCGTTGATGTTGGTCTGCGGCGAACCACCGAAAGACCACAACTGATTGAACAACGCCCCGGCCACCCACGGACCGTTCTTGTACACACCGACTACCGCCGGACCGGCAGCCCAGCAGTCAAAACCGGTCGGGGTGTTGGTATAAGTAATCGGGTTGGTATTGCTGGCAGTCGGCAGCATCAATCCGGCGCCCACGCCCCAGCTGTATTTACTGCTGGCATCGCTGGTGGGCGAGAGCAACCCCGACAGCATGATATTGCTCAGACCGGTGTTGGTGTTATTCGTAGCCAGTTCCGGAACGCTGACAATCGGAACGACGGTATGGGTGAGGATTTTCCAGTCCTCGTTAAGTTTAATCGGAAAAGTTGGCTCGATGAAAACTTCGCTAACCTGTTTGTTCAGCGGCCCGATATTCGGGTCATAATTGAACTGAATCGGAATCAAGATCAACCCGGACAACGGGTCTTGCGCCTGTTTGGAAATCGCCGTTTCCTGTTCAGATTTTGTTGGCACGGGATCGGTTGGTGCGACATCGGCAAACGCCGTTGCCGAAACTAACAGCGCCATCATCAACGCCAAAAGAATTTTTTTCATTTAGTTTCTCCAATGCTGTGTGCATTTGTAATCTTATTGGGATTTTTTAAACTGCGTTCAGCTGCCAAAAGCAATGCCGTTCACCCCCAGAATAATTATTAGCGTTGCAATTATTTTTCTCGTGGTGTCTTTTTCATTGAAACTTCCAGCGCCGATCAATACACTAAATATTATACTTACTTCGCGTAACGGCGCAACATAACTTACCGGCGTAAAAGTCAGCGTCCACAGGATCAGAATGTAGGCCAGCGGACAAAACACCGCTATCATTATAGCCGCGCCGCGGCTTTTTCGCCAACAACGGGTTACTTCTGAGCGCGCCTGCGTAGTCAACGGCGAAAAAAACAGTAACGTAACTACCATTGTACCCATATACGACAACAGCGGCGGTATCTGTAGCACTCCGACAGAGTATTTATCCCAAAGCGAGAATAATCCGAGGCAAACTCCGGACAACGCGGCAAATACAATAGCTTTTGTCGATGGTAGCTGTCGCAAGCGGCGCGGATTGACCGCCATCAGCGCAACGCCAAAAATAATGAAAAATATTCCGGCTATTGCCAGCCAGCCCAGCCGCTCACCCAAAAACATTCCCGCCAGCAAAAACACTGTCAGCGGACCAACACCGCGGCAGGTAGCATACACAAAAGAAAATTCCGCGAGCCGGTAAGCTTTGACTAGTGTTATGAAAAACAGCGCATTCAACCCGCCGCTAACCAACGCAACCAGCGGAATATACCAGCGCCATTGATAGCTGCCGATAATATCAAATTTCCAAAAAATCACGAGAACCGGCAGATACAGGAATATACCCAACAAATTAAACAGCCACAGCAAAGTTTTGCCGCCGCCGTCGCGTTTCATGTAATAATTCCAAACAGCATGCAACGCTGCCGAGGATAATATCAGCGCCAGAACTTGACTGGACATAATATATTCTCCACACAATGACTGCTATAATTGCTGGCTACGCCGCCCGGATTTTTTTTATCCGGGCGGCGTTACTGTTGCTATTTATTTTTTTGTGCAGCTGTCGCCGGGCTGGCGTTCACGCCGCCCTGGGGATATGCTCCAGCCAATGTATAGCGGTTGGCTGAATCTATTTGTTCATTAGTTCCTGTAACTGCCAGGAAATGGTTTTCAATAAATCGACCTGTTCCTGTTGCAATTGCAATTGTCGTTCCTGCATCGCTTTGGTTTCTTCTGCCATCGCTTTTAAACCGAAATCGTCAGTGTTTCCGCACATAGTACTACCTCCTTGAATTTCATTATCCCTTACTATTTAATCTGCGCTGCTCAGCCCGGTTATCTCGAAAAACTCCTTGATTCTGTCAAACGCCTGATCGGCCGACATATAGCGCGCGTCCCACAAATCACAACCGAGTTGGAGAAGCGGGATGTTTCGCTCGCGGCAAATGTCGGCGACAATTTTGTGCATCGCATTTTGTTCTTTGTGACCGATATGAAGCCCCATCACCACCGCATTGCACTTGAGGTCTTTATAAAGGCGATAAATTTCATCGGACAATATCTGTGGCGTACCCATTGCATGTTTGACCATCGGTGTATCGTTCAGATATCTCTTGGCGAAAGAGGTAAACATCGCTTCTTCACTCGATGTGTCAATTGGCGTCCACGGGCCGCCCCAATTTTGATGGTCTGACAGTTGTACAGCCCCCAGCTCTTTTGCAAGGCGGGGAAAGAGTTTGTCTCCCATGGTCGGCATCAAATCATACCAGTTGAACCTGATCTTCTCGGTTATGCCGTCAATGCCCTTGCCGGCCTTAATTCGCTGCTCGGTGGCGGTTATCAGCCGTTCCAGCCAGTCCGTGATTACCGGATCGCCGACTCTTGGCCCCCACCTGGCTATCCTGCCGGCTTTTCGCCCCCACGTCCAGTCAATCGGAGTTGGAACAGCGCTTTTCAGCATCTGGAGCTCCAGCATCAGCTGGCACTGTTTATTGGACTCCTCACAGACCTGTTTGAGCTTGTTCATATCCAGCTTTTTGCCCGTTGTCTTTTCCAGAAAGGCGGCCGCCGCCCGCAGCTGCTTGCCGAATTCGACCATGCTTTCCTCGCTTTTGTCATGCGGGCCGCTCAAATAAAACTTCGGCACGTCAGCCCAGGGTTTATAATTGTTCATCAATTCACTAGTAGATGAAATGGCATCACAGCATATATTTCCGGTAATGAGCGCTGTCGGTTTAGGTATCATGCCGGCTTCAACCATGTACATCGTCATTCTTAGACCGGAGCAGGTCTTTTCGCCCACGCCCATTGCCGCGCTCTTGTCGATAAGGTCCGGCGCTTGCGGTTCCATAGTAAATACACCGGCCATCACGGGAACGCTCCAGAATGGCAACTCCATGGCGCAATGCACTTCGGGAAAACAATCATCGGAGCAAAGTGCGAACGGCACCCCGCTTTTGGCTGTTGCCTGGCAGGTGCTCAGAAGCAGGGCGCTGGAATATTCATTACATTCCGTGTTTAACTTGTCAAAAACATTATCGGTCATAGTTTCACTCATGATTATCTACTCCTTTATTTATCGTTAATGGTTTCGATGAACGCTTCGATTCTGGTCTGGAGCTGACCGACTGAATCAGGCACGTACTCCCGCTCAACCCAGATAAACGGCATTCCGCTTTCTTCCAGATCTTTCTTGAGCATATAAAATTCAGCGCCCCACATATCGCATGAAAAAAAGCGGACGCCGACAATCCCGTCCACTTTATAATCTGCAGCCAGATCCAGGATGAATTGTTTCCGCTGCGGGTGGGTCCCAATTGTTTTCGGGCAGAACGGCACATCCATTACCTGGTATTTGGCAATGGCGTACAACGGATCGGCTCCGGTTTCAGCAACTTTTTTAGCCATCAGTCTGGCGCCGAAACAGGTCGAATCAGTCACCACAATGGCGCCCAATCCTTCAATAATATCACTCAACAACGAATCATCATTTCCTGAGCCGACGATCATCAGTCGCAGGGAATATTTTTTATCGGCTTTCACGCCCGCGAGTTCATCCAGCAGAGCCTGCAAGTCCTTGTTATATTGTTCTTTGGGCATGGACAGGCCTGCCACCATTACTGCCATGACTTCGGCGCCGGTGATCGGCGGGCTTGGCAATTTTCTTAAGCCGTAAAGCTGTTGTTGTAATTCTTTGGTCTCATTACAAAGCTTGATCGCTGCCCATAGCTTCTGCTCGGTGATTTCCACATTGAACTGCTTCTCCAGGCTGCCTTTGAGTTTGTTCAGCTCAACGAGGAATTGCCCGACCATCGGCTCACCGGCCGCGTGGGCGTTGTCCAGCAGATACACAAACGGGGTTTTTAATCCGGCGTGTTTCCAGTTGTCGGCAAAACGCAACAGCGTATCACAACAGGTATTGGCGATTATTCCGTCAAGAAAATCATATTTTCCTAGTAGCGCCTGATTGAAACAGTGCCGGGGGAAGTCGCAGTTGACATCATTGTAATACGCATCGGCAATGCTGGTTGAAGTGCTGCCGGTTCCTCTTATCCGAAACGGAAGCAGACCGGCGGCAATAATAAGTTCCTCGGGGATGACCGGACATAAATAGCCCATAACCTTACCGCCCTGTTTTTTCCAGTTATCGATCTCAGTATTCATGAGACCGCCGGCAATTTTCGCTAACTTATCAAAAACCTCTGAGTTTAACCCTGATTTCATAATCCCTCCTAAATATATTTTTATTGCCGCATCCGACGGCAACGGATCATTGACTATAACGCGTACAGATGGCCGATGCCTTTCATAACCAGATAAACAGCAACGAGTATCAGCGTGATGTAAAAAATCCGCCCGGAGTTGCGGCCAAGAAAACTGCTAATCGGTGACAGTAACTTTAACGCCTTTTCCTTGAACAGCAGGAACATCAGCAACGCCAGAATCAGCGGCAACAGGCTTATGATATTTATCACCAGACTGGCGCTGATTACTTCGGCAATTGCCGCCCCTTTGGTCATCGCCAGCATGTGAATGGCGGCGATGTACGGCGGCAGGCAGTTGGCGCTCGCCGCCCGTAAACCGAAGCCATAACCGGCATAAGCCAGAATGCTTCCCGGCTGGGTGTTGGTTTTGACGGGTTTGGGCTTGCGGTCTTTGAGCGCTTTAATTACGATTATCGCTATTGCCAGCGCGGCGATGATAAAATCACCGATAGCGTGGGCGAGATTGTGTGGATTGCTCTTTACTACCGGAGAATTGCCGACGGCAAAGATCACAATCAACGCGATGACAAGATTGGCAACTACCCCGCCAATGATAAAAACCAGTCCGCTGCCGACCTGTCGTGATTTTCCAGACAGCACTGCGAAGAAAATAACAAAGGAAGTCGCGCTGATCGCCGACGCTATCGCCAGCGGTAAGCTACTCCATAATACTTCTGCCATGACTCCTCCTACACGCCCAGTTTATTGCCGATTGCCCGCACCGCGGCGACTGCCGCGTTGGTTTCCGGCAACTGCCACAGCGGACGACCTTCACGGTCGTACTGTTTCAATTCCTCATCTTCGGGAATAACACCAAGAAATTCAACACCGACCGGAATTACGCTTGAGTCAATTACGGCGCGGTTGGCAACCGCGGCAATGTTTTCCGCACCGAGCATTTCGGTAATAACCCTTAAGGTATCCAAGCTGCGCTGTGAACCATCGACAACTACGATAACTCTATCCACGCGTCCGGTAACATCGCGGTTGATTTGCTCGATACCGGCTTCGGCATCAATGATAACGCCATTGAAAGAGCCAATTAATGTTTCGATGGCGCTCCGCAACAGCTTGTTCGCCGGGCAGAAACAACCTTTATTGGTGTTGTGTCCCATCGCCAGCAGCGAGTAGCCTTCACGTTCGATCAGCGCCTTGAATACAAAATATTCCAGTTGTTCCGCCGCCTGCGCTGCCGCCGCCACGCCGCCGACTTTGGCGGCGTTAATTACCCGTTCGCGAACGCCGGACAGCGTCTCCACGGCGCGTTCGCCGATTGCCGAAGTCAGCCCGCCGACCGGGTCGGCATCGACCAGTAACAACGGCTGCACACCGGCCGCTGCCAACGCCCGCGCCAGCAATGCCGAGAATACCGTTTTACCAACGCCGCCTTTGCCGCAGACCGCGATAATCGGCGCGGTTTTTTTGTTCATATCAGCCATTTGCTCCCTGCTCCTTACTTGCTTCGGTTCTTATTTTTAACACCTCGCGGATGTCATCGCAAACAATCTTGTCGCCGCAACTGGAACAATCATTGGCACAGTCAATATCGTAGCCACGAATTGCCCAGTTTTCCTTGACCATTTCCCGGGTTATTTTCTGAATCTGCGTCGCGATACCACCTAACTCCCGCACTGCAGCGGCGTTGGCGGTCAGAAAAACAATCTCCATCGCTTCGATATCCGGACAATTCTGCCGGTACAACGCCATAAGCGCCTGTCCAAGCGTCGTGAAGTCAAAACCTTTGGCAGCGGCGTCTTTACTCACCCGGCTCCAGACACAGCCAGACATACTGCGCACCATGTAGCCCTCGATAAAATCGCTGACAATACCGGCGGCTTGAATCCGGTCATGGTCAGACGGTTGCAAATTTTTACCGCCGATAAGAACAATCTGCCCAAACGGCAGACTGGCACCGGCGGCTTCGGGAATATCCGGCCCGAGCAGCGTGATTTTGCCGTTATTAATCAAACTGACATCATCGGTAAACAGCGTTATCGCGGCCGATCCGGCTTCGGGATTGCCCAATTCCATGAAGCTGTCCCCGCGCAGAATCACTCCCGT
>JBAXTZ010000001.1:0-185453 GCA_037129925.1 Bacillota bacterium | reverse complement strand
CGCAGCTGACCCAACGTTGACGGCGACATACTCTGGTTTGCAATACAGCGATACCGCAGCAGTAGTTACCGGATTTAGCATGAGCACGGTAACCGGCGCGGCAGCGACATTTGGAGCGCATGACATTGTTGCCTCAGGTGGAACAGCACTGAACTACACAATCACTGATGTGGACGGAACGCTGGATGTAGCCAAGGCGGCGTTGACAATTACGGCTGACGACAAGTCAAAAGTTTATGGCGCAGCTGACCCGACATTGACGGCGACATACTCTGGTTTGCAATACACCGATACTTCGGCAGTTGTAAGTGGATTCTCGATGAACACCACTACCGGAAGCGCGGCAACAGTTGGAAAACATACGATTTTTGCCGTTGACGGAACGGCGGTCAATTACACTATTACCGATGTAGATGGAATCCTTACTGTCACAGCGGTACCCGGTCCGAGCGCGGAAGAAATCGCCGCCGAGCAGGCGCGGCAAGCTGCAATTAATGCGGCTGCCAACCAAAACAAAAACAGCAATAATACCGCCAACCAAAAACAAACTACCAACCAAACAACTACGCCAGCGGCAGCTACACCAGCCACAACAGGCGCTAATGCCGGTGCCCCGGGAAATACCGCGAACACTAACGGTACCCCGCTCGCTGCCGGATTAGTCACCACTACCACTAATGCCTATGGAGCGCCGGCGGGTGAACAACCGGCAACCGGCGGTACACCTGCTAATGCGAATGCACCGGGTAGTGGTTCAACCGGTGAAGGTTTAGTAGTTCCGAAAGATTCGGTGCTTAGTACTGCGAGTCAAGGCGGTCAGCAAATGGTTGCCGCTACCAGCGTTACCGGTGTAGTAACGATGCCGGAACCAACCAATTCCGTCGATTACTTTGTCCGTGGCAACGCGCTAAGCAGCAATGGGCGAGCGGCTGATGCCGTTGTCGACTACAGCAAAGCCATTGAAGAGCAGCCGAACTTCGCCGAAGCATACTTTAACCGCGGGTTGGCGAAGGAAAAGCTAAACCAAAACAGCGAGGCATTGGCTGATTTCCGTAAAGCAATTTCGCTCAAACCGGAACTAGCGGCGAATTTGCCGCAAAGCCTTAAAGCTTTGCTATAATTACATTTATTGTTCCGCGCGTGCGGGTCAACGCTAACGCTTTTACGAAGAAGGGGCCGTGTAGAATGTTTTACCTTTCTACACGGCCCCTATGGTTAATGGCAAAATAGCGGTGTTAGGGTTTTTAAAATATGGATTAGTTTCGTATGACTTGGCAGGATTTTTTCATTTTATAGCGAAATATAATATTATGCTAATAGATTTATACGAAAGGAATGATTATGGATTCTATTGAAGGGGAAAACGATTACTTTGTATCCCGCGACCGTGAGCTGATTGATTATGCCGCCGCGGCGCACTTGATAATCGAAGTAGCAGCTTGGGGGAAAGCTCAACATACTGGCGAAGACTCGGTACGCAGTTGCATTGACAATTCAGCTTGGTGCTTTGGAGTTTACCGGAAAGCTGCCAACAAAACCGAAATGGTTGGCATCGCACGGATAATATCTGACAAACGGACATTTGGCTATTTGTGTGATGTCGTAATTCATCCCGAACATCGCGGTTGCGGACTGGGAAAACAACTAGTGCGGGCAATCGTTGCCGATGAAGAAGTAGTGAGCCTGGGGACGCTGCTGTTGATAACGCCGGATGCTCATGGTTTATATCGGCAATTTGGTTTCAAGTCAATCGACAATCCGGAAATGTTAATGAAAAGGTAATAGGGGGGGTGCTATGAGCAAAACAAAATTGCTGTTGGTTGAGGATGATTTAAGTATTTCGAATATGCTTAAAGAATATCTGGAAACCAATGGCTTTGACGTGATTGCCGCCTATGACGGCGAGGCCGGACTGAGTTTGTTTGAATCGGAGCGGCCTGACCTAGTGTTATTAGATGTTCAGCTACCTAAAATTCTTGGCACCAAAGTCTGCCGGATTATCCGTAGAACTTCTAGCGTACCAATTATCATGGCAACCGCGCTTGGTGAGGATATTGACAAAATTGTCGGTTTGGAAACTGGAGCGGATGATTATCTGACCAAGCCGTTTCATCCACGCGAATTACTGGCGCGGGTGCGCAATTTATTGAAGCGCTGTTATGGCAACGAAGCGCCGGTGTTGCCGGAACCGGGAGCGCGTTTGGTCTTGAACGCGGGGGCGCGCATGGTAAAACTTGATGGCACCATCGTAAAATTTTCACCAACCGAATTCAAAATTGTTGAGGCGATAATCGTCAATTCAACCCGGACGCTCAGCCGTACCCACCTGGCTAATTTGGTGTTAGGCGGCGCTTACGCCGGTTGTGAACGGGCGATTGACACACATGTTGGCCGCATTCGCAAAAAACTGGCGGAGCTGGATGATAAAACCGAGTTTCTCGAGACGGTTCGGGGCTTTGGCTTCAAAATAAATGTCGATGGCGTTGCCAAAAATGATTAAGCTAAACGAATTGCCGTTAGTTCAACGGATTAGGCTGTTGATGCAAATCGCCATCGTAATCAATCTGGCGCTTAGTTTGGTTGTTGTCGTTATTATTGGGCTAAGTTATTATCTGCGGTCAGTGGCATTTTCGGCGGTCGAAGAAATCATTCTGCGCGACAATTTTGATATAGTTTTGTTATGTGTCGCGGCTATCAGTGCGGCTATTTCTCTGGTAATTGTCGGAAAATTGTTGCCAACTGTTGATAAATCACTGCGGCGGGTAAATCGGGCGATTAATTTGATAAAAGCCGGAAAATACATACCAAACCAAATCAAGTGGCGCGACCCGGGCATTGCCAGATTGTTCCAAAATATCGACACGCTGGTACTGGAATTGGAAAATAGCCGCAAAGCGCAAAAGAATTTGATTGCCGGTATCGCGCATGAATTAAACACTCCGCTCACGACGCTGCGCGGACATATCGAGGGAATATCTGAAGGGGTTTTCGAGATAACCGAAAAACGTATCGAAATTCTCGAATCGCAAATCGGACACATGCAACATCTGGTGCGTGATTTAATGGATCTTTCCCAAGCCGAGGCCGGGACGCTACGGTTACAGAAAACTTTGCTCGATAGCAACGCGACGCTTACGCAATTGATGGAATTTTTTGAACCGCTGTTGCAAGAAAAAGCCATCCGGCTAACCAGCGCTTTTGGCGAACCAACCGCAATTGTTCTGGTTGATGAACAGCGATTTAAGCAGATATTTATCAATCTTTTAACCAACGCTATTCGATATTCGGATGCAGGCGCTACCATCGCGGTCGAAACCAAAATGCGTAAGTTATTTGGCAAGGGGTATCAGACGGTGGTTGTAAAAGATAGCGGAATAGGCATTTCGCCCGAAGACTTGCCGCGAGTATTCGAATATTTCTTTCGTTCTGACGGCTCCAGAAGCCGTGAAAGTGGCGGCCGGGGCATAGGTCTGGCGCTAGTCAAGCAACTAGTAGCTGCGCACGGCGGGCGAATTTTTGTGCGGAGCGCCCTCGGTTGTGGCTCTAGCTTCGTCGTAATCTTGCCGATGGAAAGTAATCATAACTGAACTTCCAGCTCAGTAGCCTATTAAAACCGCGACACATAGCGCTATCGAACAGACAAATAGATAGATTACCTGTAGTGGAATTATCCATTTTGCCCAAACGCCCCAATCCAGTTTTGCCATTCCCAGAGCGCCGACCAGCGGTGCCGATGTCGGCCAAAGCATATCGACAAAACCGTTGCCAAACTGATAGATGAGTACAGTAGTTTGCCGGCTGATTCCAAGGATGTCGCCGAGCGGCGCCATAATCGGAATGGTTAATGCCGCCTGACCGGTTCCGGACGGAACAAAGAAATTAATTAGATGCTGTACAAGAAACATTCCGTTGACGCTGAGTAGCAATGGCAATTTCAAGAGAGGTTCAGATAAATAATAAAGCGCGGTATCAATGATTTTCCCGTCATTGGCGATTATCAGGATTCCTCGCGCCAGGCCGACGACAATACAGGCGCCGAGTAAATCCTTGGCGCCGTGCAAAAATGAATTCGCCATCTCATTTGCCGACAACCTGCCGAATATTCCGCTGAATATTCCCATCGCGATGAATATTCCGGCAATTTCCGGTATAAACCAGGCAGCGGTAGTCACGCCGATTACCATGGCGGTTATCGCGGCAAATAGTGTTAGCAACACCAATTTTTGTCCGATGGTCATGTTGTGATGATGTTTATCCTCGGCAACTATTGTCAATCGCCGTTCGCAGTCGTGGCGGTAGGTCGGGCTAAGCGTTGGATTTCGTTTAATTCGCCGTGCGTAGAACATGATATAGATAATCGTAATGGTCGTGAAGATTACCCATAGCACTATCCGATATTGCATTCCGGAAAATAACGGTATTTCGGCAAAACTCTGCGCTATCCCGACCGTAAACGGATTGAGCATTGCCGAAGAAAAACCGACCATCGCGCCGACGAGCGGAATGGCCATTCCGACGATTGAGTCATAGCCCATCGCCAGACAGAGCGGGACGAAAATGCCGACAAATGGTATCGTTTCCTCGGCCATGCCAAACACCGCGCCGCCGATTGAAAACAACACCATGAATATTGGAATAATAACGATTTCTTTACCGGCAAACAATTTAACCGCTCGAAGTATTCCGGAATTTATCGCGCCGGTACGATTGATGATTCCAAAAACGCCGCCGGTGATTATCAGAAAACCAATGATCTCGCCGCCGCTTTTAAACCCTTTAGCCGGAGCGGACAGCACATCCATAATCATTGCCGGGGCGGATTGCACCGCGTGATATGTTCCCTGAACTGCAACGGTCTGTCCAGCCGGTGTGGTTACCCGCTGATATTCGCCGGCGGGGATTATCCAGGTGAATATCGACACAATTATAATGATTGCAAAAATTATCGCAAATACGTGCGGGATATTTATCTTCGGCCATTTAGCCCTTCGCTCTTTCGACATCTGCTAGCCTCCTTGATTTATCAGGTTGAGCGCAGCCAGCGCCATCACTGCCGCGCCGTTGACCAAGGCTTGTTCATCAATATCAAAACTTGGATGATGCAGTGGATACTCTTTGCCGGTTTGTGAATTTGCGCAACCAACCCAGATGAAGCAACCGGGTGCCTGACGCTGATAGTAGGAAAAATCTTCACTCGCCAGATAGGGCAGACACTCGAGAACGTTGTTTTCGCCCAACACCATTTGTCCGGCGTTCCAAACGACTTTTGCGATGGCTTTATCGTTGATTACCGGAAGATAACCGGGGAAAATTTCGATTTCGCAAGTTGCCCCATGGATTGCGGCTATCCCGTCAGCGGTACGAATAAGCCATTCCGCCAGTTGTTTACGGATAGAGTCGTCATAGGTGCGCAGCGAGCCAAGGATGCGCGCGGTATCCGGCAGCACGTTAAAAGTGTCGCCGGCTTTGAATGCGCCAATGGCCACCAGCGCCGGTTCTAACGGGTCAATATTCTGCGCTCGCACCTGTTTTAACGCATTGATTATCTGGATACCGATGTGCAACGCATCCACAGTATGATGCGGCATCGAAGAATGGCCGCCCTTCCCGAAGATGTCAAGCTGAAATTCATCGGCCGAGGCCATCATTTTGCCAAACGTCAGTCCGATTTTACCGACCGGGATCGTCGGCCACAAGTGCGAACCGAGAACAAAGTCCACGCCATCCATAGCCCCTTCCGCGATTAGCCGTTCAGCGCCGCCGCGTCCCTCTTCATCCGGCTGGAACAGCAGACGGATTCGCCCGGGAAAGTCTTTGAGCCGGGTGAATACTTTGGCTGCGCCTAGTACCATCGCGACATGTCCGTCGTGTCCGCAGGCGTGTTTCATTCCGGCGATTTCCGAACGGTATTCAGTATTGAGCAGGTCTTGCACCGGAAGCGCGTCCATATCTGCCCGAAGAGCAACTGTTTTACCCGGGACGTTACCGGTAATGTCGCAAATAACGCCGGTGTCGGCGGCTTTACGCGGCGTTAGCCCGAGTTTGACCAGTTCATCGATGATGAATTGTTGAGTTGCATACTCGCCTCGACCAATTTCCGGATTTTTACAAATATGGCGGCGGAACCGGATGATTTCTGCGGACGACGCGGTAGCCAGATCAACGATCTGTTGACGATTATTCATATTGCCCTCCGATTAATTCGATTTTTGTATTTCATTATATATTTCGCTAAACAATCCATTATTCCTGCCAAAAAATCAAAAAAATATCCTTATCCGCCCCAAAACACCAATACTGTTCGTCGGACACGGGGCGCGGAGGAACGCTATTGAAGATGATTTTTATTCCAAGGACTGGCAGGAAATAGGCACATGTATGCGTGAGGAGCTTTCTGACGACTGGTGAAAAATATTCGATATTTTGGAATAGCTGACGATGGCTAAAGATAGTCGCCAGAAAGCATGTTGGCGGAATTTTTGTTATTTTGGTGTTATAATATAGGGATATTTAGACGAGGAGTATGGAGATGGCCAATTATGTTCTAGTTCATGGCGGCAACATGTCAGTTGATACCTGGAACAGGCTTACTATTGGAACCCATATTTGCACTCAAGACGGCAAAATGGGCGGTAAAATATGGGAGCCGATTATTCCGGCACTTATGGAACGTAGTCATAAAGTGTTCACTCCAGACCTGGCGGATGAATATACACACAACCTGACCGAGCATATCCAGCAAATCTGCACACTGATAATTGAGAACGAGTTGAAGAATGTGGTTCTGGTTGGACATAGCTACGGCGGGATGGTAATTTCCGGAGTTGCTTCGAAACTGGCGGATAGAATTGCTCATTTGGTATTTGTAGATGCTGCGTTGCCTACAGGACATGTACCAATGGCGTCGATGCCGGAAAAACTTGCACAACTACTTTTGGACGCAGGCAAATGAAACGGCAAGTATAATTCTTGGGAGAGCGCATAGGGTTCCGGTCGGTGTTCGCCGATGCTGGACCGAGTTGTGCTGAATCATTAATATGATTTACACCGTGGGTACAAAATAGAATAGAAATATAACTGCCGTTTATAAATCTCGGAAGCGTTGATGTTGTTGGCGCGACGAGGTATTTGACGGCATTTTTTTATGCTGATTTGCGTATGTTAAATGCGGTTGTTTGCAAATGTTTGCAAATGCGTTGCAAATTTGCAACGGTGATTTTTCGGACGAAATGTCGCGGCGGCTTCAGAGTGTGACAGATTGGTTTTTTGACGGACTTCAGATACATTGTAACTTGAAATCATGGTAGTTAACCCAATTTCATTTTCGTTCATATTCGCTAAAGAGCTTTTTGTTGTATTCGCGGATAGTCCGGACGCTATATATTGAGGAACAAAGCCCCTAGCGGTACTATATCCGCTTTCGAATGTGTTTTCGTTCATTTTCGCTTGGTGTTATTATTCGCGATATTACGTTAAATTGCAGAAAAAAGCATCCTGGTTGGCGAGGATGCTTTTTTGCTGGGGCGGTAATTTTATTTACCCGGCGGTTCGCCTTTCGGCGAGTTCAGCGCCGAATCGATATACTTGCCGTCGAGGACGGCGGGCTTTTATGAAGTTGAACAGCGACTGGATTTCGGCGTCAACGTAAGTTTGCTTTTAAAAACATCGATGTCATAAAAATTATTCGATTACTTTTTTGAGTTTCGTTTTGAGGATTAACGATAGTATTTTTCATCTTTTTGCTTGATCAAAAAGACGAAACAGAAAGAATCAAGCGCGGTACTCTAGGCAAAGTTGTTCTATTGATTCCTGCCCGGCAAACGGCAAACTCGCCTGCGGCTCAGACATGCCGCTTTGCTGATCGGGCAGTTCGTCAAGAACAACTAATGCCTTGCGTAATGCGCGGTTAGGAACTCCGTGAGAGCGACAATTTGCTGATATTGGTCTGGCGTGGTAGAATGATGACATAACTATTAGGGAGATGATTATTATGGCTGTTGCAATGCAATACGCTACTGCTACGGAAAAACTTAATTTGCTGGGCAGGTTGATAGACAACGACAGTGTTTATAACGGTGTAGTAGATAAGTTATTAGCGCTGGTGCGTAGCCGATTTGTGCGGGAACTCGATTATGTGAACCGGGAAATTGTTTCGTTCGAACAGCGATACGGGAAAAATTCGCTGGCGTTTATTCGTGAATTCGACAACGGCAGTTATGACGATGCGGATTCATTCGAATGGTGCGCTCTGTTGGATCTGCGCCGGAAACTCGACGATAAAATCAAGGCGTTGGGTTGATTTGTCATGCTGATGGTTATTCAGGAATACTGCGTTGATATTGAGGCGGCGGTTGCGCTATCACCGGTAATTCGCAATATTTTGGAATACAAGACGCGCATTACTGAATGTGGCGGTTATGTACGGATGAAATTAGCGCTCGTAAACGATGATGTGACGGAATTGTTTGAATATTTTTCTATTGATGAAGCGATGTGCAACATCGTTACGGAAAAATATAGCTATCATTGGCAAAGTCCGGCCGGGGAAATTCGCAAACGCTGGGACAATGCACCGCACCACCGGGAAATCGAAACTTATCCGCATCACCTTCACGACGGCAGTGAGGATAATGTGAAACCTAGTCAAGTGATCGGGATGGTAGAAATTGTTACATTGCTCAATGAACTGGTTTTGAGCTGATAGAATTTAATTGTGTTTTACTAAACGGCTTCGCGGGTACGCGGCGGCAGTTCGCTGATGTGCTCAACTTTAAGTCGGCAGGCGTCTCGGCTTCGCTGGTGCTTTATGCCTTGGGTTCGCTGTCGATGATCTGTTATTTGTACGAATAGCTGAAAAACTAGTCAGTGTAAACGGCAAGTATAATTTCCACACCCGCTTGACAAAATACAAATGCTTGTAGTACAATCCCCTCTATAGTAATTCTATGGGAGAGCGCATAGGGTTCCGGTCGGTGTTCGCCGATGCTGGACCTAGTTGTGCTGAATCATTTATAGTGATTTACACCGTGGGTACAAAATGCCCCAGCGGAAAGTCCTGTCCATTCATGGGCAGACTGACGGCTGGGGCATTTTGTATTATACGATTGGGGAGGACGTTGAATGAAGTCTTGCTACATTAAATTATGTGTTTGGGTTTGCTCGCTACTGTTAATTCCGGCATTGGCTTCGGCTGAAACGATTGGCGATGCCGCGGCGATTAATTCCGGCGATACCGCGTTTATGTTTATCGCAACCGGATTGGTGTTTATAATGACACCGGGGTTGGCGTTGTTCTACGGCGGGATGGTGCGGCGAAAAAACGTTCTCAATACGATGCTCAGTTCGTTTGTGCTGATTGCATTGGTGACGATTCAGTGGATATTGTTCGGCTACAGTCTGGCTTTTGGCAAGGATGTATTTGGTGGCTTGATTGGCGGATTGAATTATCTGGGCTTTGCCGGGGTTGGCGGCGTTCCGGTGGATTACGCGCCGACTATTCCCCACGGATTGTTCGCGATGTTTCAGTTGATGTTCGCGATAATCACTCCGGCGATTATCACTGGCGCGTTTGCGGAACGGTTTAAGTTTCCGGTGTTTTTGGCGTTTGTTTTAATCTGGACGACTTTGGTCTATGATCCTCTGGCGCATTGGGTCTGGGGAGCGGGCGGCTGGTTAGCGGCGCTCGGGGCGCTGGATTTTGCCGGCGGCACGGTCGTTCATGTCAGTTCGGGTATTGCCGGGCTGGTGGCGGTACTGGTTATCGGCAAGCGCCGGGATTACAAAAAAATTCCGATGTTCCCGCATAATACACCGTTTGTGATGCTGGGAGCGGCAATATTGTGGTTTGGCTGGTTTGGTTTTAATGCCGGTAGCGCACTCGGGCTGTCCACCAGTAGCTTGGCGGTGGTCGCGTTTATTACTACGCATGCATCGGCGGCGGCGGCGCTGCTGTCCTGGCTGGCTATCGAGTGGCTGCACAACAAAAAACCTACGCTACTGGGTGCATCGACCGGCGCAGTCGTCGGATTGGTTGCGATAACTCCGGCGGCCGGATTTGTCAGTGTCGGTTCGGCAATTTTGATCGGCGCTATATCGGCGCCGCTGTGTTACTTAGGCATCAGCTTTGTCAAGCGGATAATCGGTTATGATGATTCGCTGGATGCCTTTGGCTGCCACGGGATTGGCGGCATCTGGGGCGCGATTGCCACTGGGTTGTTTTGCGATCCCGCGATAAATTCTTCCGTAAAACATAGTGGTTTGTTGCTGGGCGGGGGCTTGCAGCAAATCAGCGTTCAGTTGTTGTCGGTTATCGTCACCATCGCGTTATCCGGCGTTGTAACCTACGGCTCGTTGAAATTAATCGCCCGCGTTACTGCTTTGCGAGTATCGGCGAATGATGAGATCATCGGCTTGGATATTGCCGTACACGGTGAAGATGCCTATCGCGATTTAGTGACGGAGTGAGTTGAAAAGTGGTAAAGCAAAAAAGTTGTAAAGTGGTTGATATTTGTGTTGAGCAGGGTATAATTAAAATCGTCGAGGTGAATGAATTGTGAAAATGATAGTTGCTATTGTCCGGCCCGAGTCCGCAGATGCCGTGCGCCAGGCGCTGTTTGCAGAAAATATTCATAAAATGACGGTGTCTAATGTCAAAGGCTGCGGCGAGCAAGCCGGTTATGTCGAAAGCCATCGCGGCGTGGTCGTCGAGGTGAATTTGCTCAGCAAGGTGCGGTTTGAAATTGCCGTAAATGAAAGTTTTGTCAAACGGGCGGTGGACGCAATAATTAAAGGCGCCCGCACCAATAACATCGGCGACGGAAAAATCTTCGTGTTGCCAATCGAACAATGCTATCGAATCCGCACCGGCGAATCCGGTAATGACGCGATTGGTTAATAACGAGAACTCGCCCCGCGCGCTTAGCGTGGAGGCGAGTTTCTTTACTTAGGAGCTATTTTGTTTGGCGGTGATTGCAGGATTATTTTGGTTTGTGGCGAATAATAATCGTTAGTTTGTTTTTGGAGAGAATATTATGAGAAAAATAATCTGCTGTATATTGTTGATAATAATGTCTTGGTCAATGTCCGGCTGTGGCGGGGGAACCTCTGCGCCATCGAAAAAACTGACCGTCGTTGCGGCCTATGGTAACAAAGAAAAGATTTTCACCGCGTTTACGCAGGCTACCGGAATAACAGTTGATTTTTTGGATATGTCATCCGGCGAAGTGTTGGCGCGCACCCAGGCCGAAAAAGGCAAACCGCTGGCCGACGTTTGGTTTGGCGGCGGGCTGGACAGCTTTTTGGCGGCCAAGAGTAACGGGGTGCTGGCGCAATACCGTTCCAAAGAGCAAGCTGCTATCCCGGCGGAGTTTCGCGACCCCGACGGATATTGGTATGGTGTGTCGCTGGTTATGGTCGGAATTATGGCAAATAAAGATGTACTTAAACAAAACAAATTAACGGCGCCGGCTACCTGGGCGGAGCTAACCGAGCCGCGCTATGCCGGTGAAGTATTGTTTCCTAATCCGAATATTTCCGGAACCAGTTATGCCTTCGTGAGCGGTATGTTGCAAACCAAGGGAGCAGCGGCCGGGTGGAGTTATCTGGAGGCGCTCGCCAAAAATGTGCCGTATTTTTCCAAACGCGGCGGCGAACCGCCACAAAAAGTTGCGGCTGGAGAAGCGGCGCTCGGCGTAGTGCCGATGAGCGGTGAATTTTTTGCGTTAAAGCAAAAGGCGCCAATCGAAGTCTATTTTCCCGCCGACGGTATTCCCTGGGTGCCGGCCGGGCTGGCGATTTTCAAAAACGCCAAAAATGAGGCCAATGCCCAAATATTCGTGGACTGGGCGCTGTCGGCAGCCGGACAACAAGTTATTTGTGATGCTGACCCGCGGGTGATGACGCGAACGGATATGCCGGTACCGGCATCATTACCGGCGTTTTCCAAAGCGATGCTGATGAAGATTGATTTGGCAACTTTCGGTAGCGATCGTCAGTCGATTCTTGCTGAGTGGGATAGACGGATGGTTAAGAAATAGGGGAGCATAATGGTTATCGATACGCATATTCATGAACGACAATATTCACCGGACAGCCGGGCCGATATTTATGGAATCGTCCGGCAGGCACGGGCGATAGGACTCGACGCCGTATGCATCACCAATCACGACGATCATCAAATCAAGGCTGTGGCGCGAGAGCTTTCGGTGCAACTGGATTTTTTGATTATTCCCGGTTGCGAGGTGCTGACCTTTCAGGGCGATGTCATCGTGTTTGGTGTCGAACAGTTGCCGGGGAAAATGGTTAACGCCCACGAATTGGTGGAGTATGTGAACAGCTACGGCGGGGTGGCGATTGCCGCGCATCCGTTTCGCAGCAACAATCGCGGATTGGGTAAATTGATTGCCGAAATTCCAGGATTGGCCGGAGCCGAGGGCTTCAATGGCAATACTTGCTTGGAGGAGAATCTGTTGACTTGTGAGCTGGCCGCGAACTGCGGACTGCCGTTGTTTGGTGCTAGTGATGCGCACCTCAATAACCGGGTTGGCAAATATGCCACCTGCTTTGATTGTATTATCCAGTCCGAGGCTGATTTTGTCGCGGCGGTCAAAACCCGGCAGTTTTGGCCGGTAGTGTTGTGTCCCGAGCGCAAGGTTTACCGGACGATTTCCCGGGAAGATTATCGATGATGAAGAAAATCCGCTATAGTGAAATTATTGAGTGGGCGCTCTTTTGCGCCAGCGTCTTGGCAGTACTGGTGTTCATTGTCTGGCCGGTTGCCGCGGTGCTTCGCGAAAGTATTATTGTGGACGGGACGTTCAGCATACAATTGCTTGCCCGGGTCGTGCCGGCCAATTCCCGGCTGTTCGTCAACAGCCTGTTTTCAGCGGGAGCAGCGACATTGCTGGCGGTACTAGTGGCGTTGCCGGTGGCGTTGTACGAGCGCTATTCACGATTCCGCTTCAAAAAATTGGTTTCGCCGTTATTGCTAATCACGATGATTTCGCCGCCGTTTGTGTCGTCACTCGCCTACATTGTGCTGTTTGGCAAACGTGGTTTGGTAACTTACGGATTGCTTGGACTAAAACTCGACCCCTATGGCTGGCAAGGCGTGGTGCTCATGCAGGCGTTGGGAGAAATATCGTTTGCGGCGCTGGTACTAATTGCGGCGTTGCGGGTGATGGATTTTCGCTTGTTGCAGGCTTCGCGCGATTTGGGCGCGTCGGTAAATTCGACGATCGGCCGGGTTGTCCTGCCGTTGCTCATCCCCGGGATTGGCGCCGCCGGGTTTCTTTGTTTGATTAAATCGCTGGCCGATTTTGGCACGCCGATGGTCATCGGTGGCAACTTTAGTACGCTTGCGACAGAGGCGTATATGGCAGTTATCGCCAAGGGCGATCTGGGCAGCTCGGCAGTGTTGAGCATTATGCTGTTCGTTCCGGCGGCGATTGCGTTGTTTGTATATCGCAAGACCGGTGGGCGGAGTACCCAGCCGGGAATCGGCAGCGCCGGGTTTCCGGTGAGCGAGACACCATTAGAATTGCGTGGTTGGCTGGGCGGGATGTGCTTTGCGATAACCATACTGTTCGCGCTGGTGATGCTGGCGCAGTTCATCACGATTGTCCTGGCTGCGCTGACCGTTTATAATGGCAGCGGCTATGAATTTACCGGTGAGTATTTTCGGGCGCTTAGTTTGGACCGTTGGTTGTGCGTACTGCGTAGTGTCTGGTACGCGGTGGTTGCCGGAATTTGCGCGAGCGTAATCGGTGTCTATTTGGCTTATTATATCGAGCGGCGCAACATCTGTTGCAAGTCGGCGCTATCGTTTGCGGTGAGCTTACCTTATATTATTCCCGGAACGTTGTTTGGCATCGGCTACGTTTTGGCATTCAACAAGGCACCGCTGGACATCACCGGCACGACGTTTATTGTAATAGTAAATTGCATTTTTCGCAGTTTGACGGTGGGCGAGCAAACCGGAGCGGCGGCACTTATTAATGTCAGCCGGGACTTGGAAAACGCCGCGCTCGATCTGGGGGCATCACGGCTGCGAGTACTCGTGGACATTGTCGCACCGCTCCTGAAAAATGCGGTGGCAGTCAGTTTTGTTAATACGTTCACCGCTACGATGATGTCGGTCGGCGCAATTATTTTCATTATTTCACCGGCCTCAAAAGTAGCGACGGTGGAGTTGTTTGACCTGTTAAATTCAGGCAATTATAATGATGCTGCGGTACTCGCGGTAATCTTGACATTAATCACTATCGTTGTGAATATCGCCGGTTTGAAGTTCCTCGGCAGTAAAGGATGAAATTATGTATCTGGCGCTAGAAAACATTGCTTACAGCTATGGGAAAAAACCGGTTTTAACCGATGTCAGCCTGGATGTCGCCAAAGGTGAGTTTGTCACGCTGCTTGGTCCGAGCGGCTGCGGTAAAACAACCTTGCTCAAAATAATCGGCGGATTCATCGAGCAGCAGCAGGGCGTAGTCCGACTCGAGGGATTAGATATTACTTCGCTTGCGCCGGAACGGCGACCGGTTGCCACTGTGTTTCAAAACTACGCGCTGTTTCCGCATATGACGGTACAAGAAAATGTCGGCTATGGTTTGAAATTCCGCAAAGACTACAGCAAAACCAGCGCCCGCGCACAAATCGCCGCAGCGTTGGCGTTGGTCGGTATGAGCGACTTTCGCGACCGCAATGTCGTAAAATTGAGCGGCGGCCAGCAACAGCGGGTGGCGTTGGCACGGGCGCTGATTTTGCAGCCCAAAGTTTTACTGTTAGACGAGCCGTTTAGCAATCTCGATGCCAAGTTACGGGTGGCAATCCGCGCCGAGTTAAAAGCCATTCAGCAACAATTAGGCTTGACGATGGTGTTTGTAACCCACGACCAGGAAGAGGCGCTTAGCTTGTCGGACCGGGTGGCGGTGATGAACGGCGGACGAATTCTGCAGACAGCTGCGGCAAAGATGATTTATCAGCAGCCGACCGACGGATTTGTCGCTGATTTCGTGGGTCGGGTCAATCGGATTACTACAGAAGGTCAAACCCGACTGGTGCGGCCGGAAGATGTTTTTCCCGTTGCCACAGGCGGGTTGCAGGGCGTGGTCTCTGCCAAGCAATATATGGGCGCCTATAGCATCTATTTTGTCCAGACAGTAAACGGTGGAATGGTGCAGATGGATGTGCGAAATTGTGACGATAACGACTGGGCAGTCGGAGAGCAGCTCAATCTGGCAATTCGTGAATAAAACTGACCAAAGCAAAAACACCACAGTAGTCCTGCTTGAGACTGCCGTGGTGTTTTTTTGTGCTGAAAGCTTCGAGCGGTTAATTTTGCTAGCTCTTGGGCTAGTTGAAACTCCGAAAAACGTCCATGAACGCATAGGCGCTTTGCTTGATACCGGTGGAGTTGGCGCGGGTGTCGCCACTCATGCTGTCGCGCGATGCCGACCAGGGACAGAGCCATTGAACGTAAGCTGTCTGTTGGGCAAACGCCAGCAGTTTGGGCGCATCGTTTTGTAAATCGAATATTTCACTGCGGGTGAGGTTTTGACCATAACAGGGCGAAAGTCCAATCCGCGGCGTGTTAGTCGGGAATATTTTTTGCAGTTGGGCGTAGCTGGTTTTGGCGGCGCGAATCGAATAGTCCGCCAATTTACCGTTGGTTGCCGGATAGTTGTTGCCATAATCCATGACCAATAGATTAACCAGCGCAAGCTTTACCTTGTTGTCTTTGGCGTTTTGCAAAACGTCCAGGGCATAGGAGCTTAGACCGGTAGGCATAACGGCGAAAGTAAACGACACCGCCAAATCCGGATTTTTGGTCTGGAGCGCGGCAACGGCGCGGTTGCGGCGCTCTATCGCGGTTGGATTCTGCAATGCCGCATCTTCAATGTCAAAGTCCAACCACAGTGGTTGATACATAGTTAAGACTGTTTGGTAGGCGGCGACTAATTTGGATATGTCGGTAATTTTTGTCGCCAAATCGTTTTTGGCATCAGCGTTTTCGCCACCGAAGGAGATAATGACTTTGCCGCCGTTGTTACGCAAAGTCTGCACATCGCTCAAGAACGTATCTAATGGCCGGTTGTGAGACCATACCGGGTTGGCTTGGGGGTCGGCAATTACGCAAGTAAGTGTATAGTTTAACTGCAGCGGGTTCGCAGCCAGCACGTCACCGGGCGCCGGATTGGATAAACTCATATCGACATAGGGCGCAAATATTTTATCCGGTAAATTGGCGGCCTGACAAGCCGATAATGCCAATGTCGATATTATCAACAGTATAAGTATTTTTAACGGATAACCCATTTTTCAACACTCCTTGGAAACTATGAAAACATTATACCGCGCAAGTTGCAGGTTAGCAATGGCGATTTGACATGACGAGTTAACAATCAGCGAAGGAAAAAGCCGGTCCGAACCGTTTGTGCAACGTCAGAACCGGCTTTTTGTGAAGTTCTAGCGGATAACCCGCGTTTTCGTATCAAACAAACTATTTAACCCAGAGCCGCACGGCTACGGCTGGGTATACAATTTTTTGCCGGCATAATCACTTTCGTTTTTGTCATAGTTGTTGTTATTCAATATATGCCCTAAGGTTCTCATTATGGCAGGCGCTTTGCCAGTTTGCAAACTACTATCAACATTAACCAGCGTGCCACTATCCTGCTTCAAGTCTGCATATAGCTCAGTGTAATCGATAACTGCTTGGGCGATTGCTGTTTGCAGAGCTGTGCCGTCAGCCGTCAGGGTGTATTTACCGGTTGCCGGTGTAGGGCTGATGGAACCGAATACATAAGAATACATGTTGTTCATTTGGAGGGTTAGTTTTGTTGCAGTAACCAGGGTATAGCCATTATTCATGACGAAATTTTTGAGATTATCTTGCATGGTAGTGATATTCAGAGAGCCAACATCGCTGCTGGTTATAAATTTTCGCAAGCTATTTAGCCAAAAATGTTCAAGAGTGGTCATTGTTGCTGGAGTGCGATTTCCCTTGGCATAGGCTCCCAACATAGCTTCAACGTGGCGGGCATAGGTAACTTGTCCGCGCCATTGGGAAACCGGTCCGGAATCGACGAATTTCAGGTTTTTGCTGAGGTTTACAAATTTGGCGCGATCGCTCATAATTTGCTGAAAATAAGGCAACGGTGGATTTTCGTATTTTGAAGTTACACCGGAAAATTCCTCTGGTCCTTGATCGGTCATCATGTAATTTACTTGGTCCGGGAAAACACAAGAAAATGAACTCTTGCCATCCGGGTTGTTTAACCAATCAGCATACAAATAGCCATAATAAGGGTCGTATGTCCGCCGGTCCTCGTTTGTTCCGTGCACACGCACCGCGTTTGACACATTATAAACATCTGCAGTGGAAAAACCCGACGGATCCATGGAATCAATCACCAATTTTGAATTTGCCGTATCTGCCAGACGCTTGTCGAGCATCGTCAGTGTCGGTTTTATCGCCGCCGGCAGATTGGCTATCGCATCTAGCCAGGTGTGGTTGACGGTTCGTTGAGATACCTGAGCGAAGGCTTGCAATTTTGCCATCAACAAAGTTTGTTGATAGGGGGGTAACTTGGTAAGCATCGTGACATCAGTCAGCGTGTTGGCGTTGATATTGATCGCTTGGGCCGGCATATGCGGATTGTTGGGGTCTTGAATTGAATACGGTATGAAGAAGCTGAGGATATCATACCAGCTCATTTTGGCGCGAAGCTGCGCATCCACTGGTTTATAATTTTTGCTCTGGATGGTGTTGAATGCTTTTAGCGTCGCCGGATCGATTTTATTTGGATCTTCGGTGCTAAATGTATATATGGCGTTTAGTGCGGTCTTTAGGTAGTCGCAATCAGCCGCGGTCATGCCCTGGGCGCCGGCGAAGGTTGCCAGAGTGGTAATAAGCGCCTGACTGTTTTGCGCGGTCATATTGCCGAGGTAGCCTTGCAACGGCAAGTCCAATATCATCTGCATCGCGAGAATGTTGCTCGACGGGTCGCCCTGATCGGCGATCAGGCTCGACCACAGGTTAAAGCGTTGCAAGCTGTTGTCGACCATCGCCGACCAAGGTTCGGCTACCGGTTTTGGATTCATATTGAAACTATTAGTAGAATTTGCCGGCAAGCTTTTCCAGTATTGATAGGGTGATAGATAGGTCGTCGGGAAGGTTAGCGCCTGCGGACCAAAACCCGGATACCAGCTAAGGCTGGCGGGCAGCGCGGCTTTTTGTTTGTCGGCAGCGCTCATAGTTGCGTAGGTCGGATTGGCTTGCGGATTAAAATTGTTGTTGATGTTAGTAAAATTGTACAATGCGGCAAACAGCACCGACTGGGTAGTTAAACTCAAATTATTGGCGCCCATTTTTGTCCAATAGGTTTTCAAGTTTTGATTGGTCACGGTTTTATAAATGGCGCTTTCGCCGAGTCGGGTGCCAAATCCGCCATTTGGATTGGTAACGATGCTGACAAACAGCGCATTTACCTGGCTGCTCTCTTTGGTGTTGGTATTAGCGTAATAGGGGAATACCGACACTAGCTGCGAATAATAGGTTTTGGCATCCTGGCAATGAGCCGCCCAAGTGGTTTTGCTAGTCATGTCGGTGCCCGGCAATTTGGCAGCTGAATCCGTGGCAAAATTGCCGCTGGCAGTGTTTTTGATGGTAATGAGGTCTTGGAGTGCACTGGCGTATAATGTGGCTTTTGCCGGGTCGCTTGATTTGATAAAGGCCAGATATTTTTTGGCGACATCGCTAGTCAGATTGGCATCGGTGTAATTTGGCTGATAGCCCAGTTTATGGTTCTTGACCATATCGGTTACCCAGCCATCGATCAGGGCGTTGTCAGCCGCTGAATAATAAGGCATTTCATTGTAATAATTCGTACGCATGGTGCGGGCATAGTTAACCTGAGCCGTCCAACTGGCCTGGTCGGTAAAATCCGTGCCGCAACCGACGACTTTTTTACTCAAGTCTGTGCTATAGATTCCGCTGGCGCCGGCCACTGCCAGCATATTGTTAATGGTGTTTGTCGTCAGAGTTTTCGCGTTTTGATCCGTGATTCCGGCATAGTAAGCGGCGGAATCGACTGTCAGTTGGGCATCGTTATAACCGATAACATACCCTAAGCCGTGGTTTTTCCACATGTCGGTTACCCAGGCGCTAACTGTGGTGAAATCAGTAGTCTTATTATAGTATGGCATGGTATTGTATAGATTTTGCCGCATGGTGACGCTATAGACATCGGTGGTGGTTTTGGCTTGTACCAACAAGTCGGCAACCGTGTTTCGGGCCCGTTTTTGTTTAATAGGGTCGGTTATTTGTAAATAGAATGGCTCCATATCGACGAGCAGCAGCGAGTCGGTATAACCCAGCTGATAGCTCAGACCGTGGTTTTTCCACATATCGGTTATCCAGGCGTTAACGATAGCAAAATCAGTGGTTTTGTTATAATAGGGCATAGTTGAGTATAATTTCAGCCGCATCTGGCTGGCGTAGGCATAGTCGGGACTGGTGCTGGGGAGCGCCAACAAATCGGCGACCGCGTTCCTGGCACGTTTTTGTTGCAACGGGTCAGTGATTTGGGTGTAGTACGGACCCATGTCGCTTTGCAGCGCGCTGTCAGAATAGCCTTCAATCACCGAGAATCCTTGCTTAGCGATGTTGGTTATAGCGCTATCAATCGTGCTCTTAATATCCGCGCTGTAATACGGGAAAACTCGGCGTAGCAGCATGCGCGCCTGTTTGGCATAGCCGACCTTGGCGTTCCAGATTTTCGGGTCGGTTACCAGGGTGCCGGCGCCGTAGACCTTGTTTTGCAAATCTGTAGTATAATTACCGCTGGCGGCTGCCATGCGCTGTAGTCCTAGCAAGGTATTGCTGGCGCGTGTCCGCAGTATTGGTTCAGGAATGCCAACTACATATTGTGTATTCATATCGATCTTCAAGTCTTCATCAGTATAACCAGACAGCACTGACGGCGTGTACACCGGCAGTACCACTCCCTGACCGGTAATGTCGAGAAACGGGTTGGCGTGGAGCAGTGACTGGACAAAGTTATCCTGGATAGTTTTGTCGCCGCTTTTTATCGCCGCCATGACATTGGAAAAGCTGGCGACCCCGCTCGCTTGCGAGCCGCTCTTATTCATTTTCGGCTGATTAAGCACTTCGGCATAGCGCAAGACGGCGTTGGCAAAATTTTGATAATTGGTCTGCTGAGCCGGGGTGTCGCTCCAGTTGATATCGCCAGCTGTAGTGACCGCGCCGCCGGTCACGATGGCTTTGAGGTTGTCAGAAAAATTATCGCGGTACGCATATTGACCACTTGTTTCGGTCATGTTGTAGGTGGCGAACAGCATATTGGAAAAATACGCCGACGGTTCATAGATGTTGATTATTACCTGGGGATCTATTTCAGCCGCCGTATCGTTTTTTGGGATAGTCCGCACTTCGTAAATTAACTGCGCGGTATTATCATAAGTGACCAGCACATCTTCGTAGATGCCGTTACCAAACTGCGGCGGTGAACTTTGGCCTTCCGGCAACACCCGCGCCGCCAGCATTACCGGCGCACTGAATTTCATGTTTCGGTGTGCATTAACGACTCCCTGCATTGCGACACCCGTATCAAGGGATTTCCAGCCATTACCGATCAGACCATTTCCCGTTTTTAGATTGGTCATGTTGTTTTTCAACATTGGATTTTGCGTTATAACTTTACTGTTTATCAGATCATAAGTGGTCGAATTATCAGAAAAGTTTAATTTATCCCAGTCAGCTTCTTTTATATCGCGTGTTGAATGAATGGTCGGGTCGAGAAGACCGCCTGTACCAGCCGAATATATATCAGAAATATCGCTTACTAGCTGACTGGCGAATTTAAACATAGTTTCGAAGTCTTTAAAAGTCCATTTTGTAGCCATCGCCGGGTAAGTTTTGTTCTGCGTGTACATTTCCACAACAAAAGAGCCGCCCGGAACTATCGAGCCGGTAGTGTTCCAGGATGCCGTGCTAAAGGTCTGGGACCAGGTTAATCCATCCGTCGTTCCCATCGGCACATACAGCGCCGTAAAAGGTTGATTGAGCGTGCCTGGACCGATGGTTTGAAACGCCGGATCGGTGTTCGCCGGGAAACTTGGCGGCACGCCGGTGAAACTTATAGCTTTGTTTTTGGCAATCGAAGCCGAGCTGGTGACGTTGACGGTGCGTGCTGAATAGTTGTTGACGATGAAATTAAGCTGGCATTGATGGCCAATATAAGTGTAGACCAAATCCGTGGCCTCAGCCATGGGTGCTGTGATTGTAGCAAACATCAGTAAAGCGATTAAGCCGATTAATTTTTTCATATATTATGCCGCTCTCCTATTTCGTGCTATTTAGTGCTAAATGAAGGCCTGTAGCCAGCCCAGCCAGTATTTTTGGGCAAGAACATGATTGTTAAGAATGAACCGGTAGAACGATCGGGTACGATTATCACGCACCTGAAACCGCCAAAATCCGGGACATCCAGGACATCCAGCTCGTCGACATAGGTGGAATCGGAAATTTTATGGGTCATATAATCATCGGCAATATCGAGGCGGGCGCCGTGCATAATGCCAGCAGTACCCCGCTCGCGCCGGAATTCCAACTTGAGAAATTCAATGCTATTTATTTTGAAATACATCGTATTATACTTTGATTCTGCAGCGTCTGAACCTTTACCGGTCACTGCTCCGATAGTTTGATACCACACGGCTGCTCCAGGCTGACCGGAAGTCGCGCTCCGCGCCGGAATGAGCAACGGCAACTTCATAGCCGGGGTATAGGTATAATCGGTGCCATCCAGTTTAAAAGTGCCGCTGCTATCGGATGTATCGGTAAAATATTTTCTTTTGTCGATGGTCATAGTTACGGGATTGTCGGTATAATTTACGATGCGCCATACGGCGCCACTGGCTCCGCCATAATTTGCGATCCCCATTGCAACGGTCTGGACCGCTTCGGCGGGCGTGGTTGCGATAAAGATGGTCAATATGCATGCGGTTAACAATAAGTACAGCTTACTTTTCATTTAACTCCTCCACTATTGCCAAGATGATAAAATTGAATTATACTTGACTATATCTAAGGTAGCAAGTTTTTGTAAAGTCGTTTGTCATAATATAAGACCGAATAAAACTTTTGTAAATCTATCTTGTAAAGTATTCTTGACGAGTTGCTGTCGGTTTGTTAAATTACTATGAAATATAGGTGGTTGAAATGGGCGAAAAAGTATCCAAATCGGTCTGCTATTTATTGCTGTTAACCTTTGCTTCATTTATACTGCCGCAACAAGTTTTGGCCAATGACGCCCCAAGCTTTCCGGCGACGTTGTTTTTGAACGACAATACCGGTCAGCCAATCAGCGGCGCGCAGATTTATTTGATGCGGGAAAATGATGCGGCGATAGTCGATACGACCACCAGCGACCAGGACGGTAAGGCGGTGTTTCATACTAAACTCAAGAATATCAGCCAGCATTATTATATATATGCCATTTTACAACAGGACAATTTGCCGGCGGACTTTCCGGTAGCGCCCGATCAAGTGATATATTTATACGTGTCGCCAAGCATTGACTGGCCACGGGATTTTTCCCAACCGGTTACGTTGGAAATAAACTGGAAGAACTACGTGTATATGATGCAGGAAGGCAAGAACAATTATGACAAATTGTTTATCCGCAGTTTGGATGCCAATCCCTATTATTTGTTCCGCTTTGATTTACCGCCCGGAGTGGCAATCGCCTATATGTTTTTGCCAATGAAAAAATCTTATCAGATGATTCGGTCTTCGGACGAAAAACTGGCGAACGACTTTATAATTTGGTGGCCGTTTTACGCCGAACCCGGAGCGTCGATCCACATTTATTGAGAGGGCAAAAAAGATGAAGTGTTGGCGTACTTGCACGGTGCTACTTTTGTTGGTTATGGCTTTTGGGGGCCAGCAGACGCAGGCAATTGATACCAAAGACCTAAAACTGCCAATAATTATTGAGTATATCACCGATGATGGTCAGTTGGTAAAGATTCCAATCGCCGTCAACAAAGTTGCCAATGTTCAGGATTTGTTGACCAAATTAAAGGCCCAGGGGGCGCTTGGTAAAGTTACGGTATTCGTATCCGAAGTTGCCAACAGCGCTGAGCTGGTGATTATCGGCGCGCCAGATGATGTTGCCGCTGCACGAGAACAATTAAAGTTTATTGTCGGCGCGGAACTGGAAGGGCCCAAGCTGTTGATTGATATTTCGGTCAATTTGCGAGAGTTTACGCAAAGCGATGCCAACAGCATCGGCTTGAATTTGTTTCCGAGTTTGAGCACCAAGACCACGCCCAATAATAGCCAGTTTAAGAACAGCTTAACGCAGAGCATCCTGCCGCCGCAGCCGAATACCACAAGCAGTAGCAATGACACAAATATGGGGTTCATACTAAATTTTCCAGACATTGATTTGCGGCAATTTGCGTCGATTGGCAAGACATTGGTCAGCACCGACGTCATGACGCCTAACGGCACAGTAGCGCTCATCAGCAGTGAGGACCATTCGCCGATTTTGACGGTCAGCCCGACGCAAATTGAGGCGACGGATCAAAGTGTACTAACCAAAATTTCGGTAAAGCCGGTATTGCTGAGTTATGACCCGGATAATATTCAGGCCAGTTTAGTAAAGTTAGATATTGATTTGAGTATCTCGCTACCGACTGCGACAGTTGTCAGTGGCAACACTCAGGCGATTGCCTATACTACCAAAGCGCTGACCACTGAGCGGGTGTTTCGCGCCGACGGCGTGCCGCGGTTTGCGGGTAGTTTTGCTGAAGATGACAACTACAAAGAAAACAACTACACGCCGTTACTGGGAGAAATACCGTTCTTGCAGTATTTTTTTTCCAAAAAAGGCGATACCCACAGCCGTCAGTTTTCGGTATTGTTCATCGCTGTACGTTTCATGCCGGCCTATTAGCCGGAGCGAGGAAGATTATGCGCTTAACTCGATTAATATTGACTGGAATATTGCTGATGCTGTTTTGCTTTGTGCCGGTCGCTGGCGCCGAGGACAGCGGCACCGATAGTATCGTGGATTCGATATTGCGACCAAACGCTGGCGCCGATTACGCTAGTTTTGCAGCAAATGAGCCGCCGGCGTTAGCAGCTAGCCAGGATAAGTTGTTTTGGGGCGAGACTGCCAATAGCGACGGGACGATTGTCCGCATTCCCATTACCAATACCAATTTAGATAAGGTCCAGTTGGCGCTGGATGCATTGAGTGCCGACAGTCGGTTGCAGAATGTCAAAGTGTTGTTATCGCAGGCCTCGGCCATTTCCTGTGTGGTTGTTATGGGTGATAGTTCCGCCGTGGAAGTTGCCAAGAAAATCATTGGTATTGTTTTGAAAGAACAGTTGCAGGCGCCAAAATATATGATTGATATTCAGGTACATATGCGCTCGTATAGCGCTAGTGAATTGAAAAGTCTGGGGATAAATATTTTTCCGACCTTTACCAACAATAATTATACTGTTGGCGATGCTTATTCAAACTCTGGCAGCGCCGGTAAACTAGACTCGGCGACCAATACCATTACCGGCACCTTTAGTAGCTCGTTCAATATTAGCGACATCAACATAAACGACACCTTAAATTCAGGACAAACTTTAGTTACCGGCGAAGTGCTGGCTGCCAGCGGCGCTACGGCGATGATTTCCAACCAAAATTCATTTCCGATTATTATTACTAGCGGTGGAAATACTTCAACTTCCACACAACAACTTAACTCGCAGTTACAAATATTGCCAACTATCACGCAATTGAACCCGGATAGCTTGATGGATACCCGGGTGCGGCTGGCGATTGCCGTTCAGATTTCCTCGACTACCGGTGCGGTACAGCTTGCCGGTACTGAAGCGGCAACATATACGGTAAAAAATCTCACTACCGACCGGGTAATTAAGGCTGATGGCAAATTAAATATCGCCGGCACCTTTGTGTCCGATTTCATGACGAAAAATTTGGAATACATTCCGATATTGGGGCAGATACCGTTGATAAAATATTTATTTTCCCATGAAACACAGCAACCGGCGAGCAAGATATCGATACTTTTTGTCTCGGTGCGGATGATTCCGTCTGGGTTCTAGGCGAAGCTGGGCTAAAACATCAGCAACAAAGACTGGATATAACAGAATGGAGGAGAAAAAGATGCAACATCGCGAATTTGGAAAAACCGGCAAGAAACTCACCCTGCTCGGCTTTGGCGGGATGCGGTTTATGGAGGTAGGCGAGAGCGACTCTGCGAACACTGTGGATGAAGCCGCAGCAGTAAAGATGTTGCGCTATGCCTATGATCAAGGGATAAACTATGTCGATACGGCTTACATTTATAACGACGGTCAAAGCGAAGTGGCTATCGGCAAATCATTGAAAGATGGTTATCGCGAAAAGGTTTATCTGGCGGACAAAATGCCGGTATGGCTGGTCAAGAAGCCTGCTGATCTCGAGCGGATTTTTGACGAGCAGTTAGCACGCTTGGATACTTCGTATATTGACTTTTACCTGTTGCACGCCCTGAATGCTGAAACTTGGGAAACCGTGCAGCGGCTAGACATTATCGCCTGGTGTGAGGAAAAAAAGCGCCAGGGGTTGATCAAACACATCGGCTTTTCCTTTCATGACAGTTTTTCAGTATTTAAAAAGATTATTGACAGCTACGATTGGGAATTTTGCCAGGTGCAGTATAACTATATGAACGAAGCAGTGCAGGCGGGAACTGCCGGGGTTGAGTACGCGCACAGCAAGGGCATACCGGTAGTGGTTATGGAACCATTGTTAGGCGGTAATCTTGCCAGCTTGAAGGCGGTCGCGAAATGCTTTAAGACCACCAATCGCTCACAAGTGGAGATGGCGTTACGCTGGTTGTGGAACAAACCGGAAATTTCACTGGTGTTGAGCGGCATGAGCGCCATGCAACAGGCGGTAGACAATATTGAATACGCCGGTCGCGCCGGTGTTGGGGTGATGACCGACATCGAACACGCGGCGATTGCCGAGGCGCAAGCGATAATGAAGAGTAGAAATGTTGTTCCTTGTACAGCTTGCCGGTATTGTATCGATTGTCCGATGAAAATCGACATTCCTGAGATTTTTTCCTTGTATAATACCGCGAAGAACGCCATTCTCGGCAAGCAAGTCGGCGAAGCCAAGGATAACTATAACGCCCTGGCGGTCAAAGCCGATGCCTGTATCAAATGCCGCGCCTGTGAGCAGCACTGCCCGCAGCGCATCGAGATTACCGCTCGCTTGCATGAGGCGCATGAGTTCTTGTATCGCGCGCCGAAACGAAAAACGCCGGGGGCGTAAGAAAGGACTGAAACTTAACGGACGAGAACAACCTGTAATCCGGTCGAATCCGGATTACAGGTTGTTCTCGTTAATGACCGTGTACTGCAACTCGTCTTTCCAGATGCCGTTCATGTAACGACAGTTTTTGATTGCGCCTTCCTTGACCATGCCGCAGCGCAGCATTACCTGCTCGGATGCGGTGTTTTCCGAATCGCAGTGGGCTACGATTTTGTGCAGTTTTAGTTCGGTGAAACAGTAATCAATCAGCCTGCGGGCGATTTCGGCGGCATAGCCATGACCCCAAAACTCTTTGAGCAAAATATAGCCGATTTCGCCGATACCGCCGTTGACTTGTTTTTCGATTACGGTTATTCCGCAATCGCCGATTATTCTGCCTGATGATTTTTCAAGCGCGGTTAAAAAATATTTTGTCCGGTTACTGTCAAATTGCCCGGCTAACGCTTCAGCGAACAGGATGATGGATTGCTCGACGCTGGCTGATTTTCCGAAGATGACGAATTCCATAAGTTCAGCATCTGATATCCAGCGGTGATAATCGGCAAGGTCGCTAGCGATGTGGTCACGAATTATTAGTCGGTCGGTTTCAAATTTTATCATTTGGTTTCTCCAGCTTAATTTGATGGTGTTTTCATGTCTTGGCATCGCGCGGTGGGCGAATATCAACACCGCCGCACATATATTTTAGCGCAAAATAGCTGAATTACAAGTGGGCAATCGGCTAGCTGTTTGATTAGCGCAGAATAGCTGTCATTTACAAACCGCCATTTCCGTGGTATAGTGTATGCTAATCAAAAAGAAGGAGAACCTACATGAAAAAATTACTACTCGTTGCCGTAATGGCAGCACTGCTGATTGTATCAGCAACTGCGCTTGCCGCACCCGCGCCTTCGACTGCTTACGGAACGGCGACATTTGACTTTTCAACTTCGGCAGTAAGTGCTACTGGCGGCGTCGCGTTTACCGGAGCTATTGGTTTGGGTCAAGGCTGGGCGGTTAGCGTTTCGAGCGAATCGGATACTCAGTTAAACATCAACTACAAATTTGGTAATCTCGGCGATACGCCGTTAAGTTTGTTGATTTTCGGCGGCATTCAGTCTGGCATTGGTTTTTCATTCAATACTAGCGGCACTACGGATACAAATTCGTTTGGTGGTCAAATAGGCTTGCAACTTGGGATTCCGATGGGCGAAAACTGGCAGGCGTATGTCATGGGTGAATTGGGAGCGCCAATCTATAAATTCAACGCCGGCGCCGCTTATTTTTTCAACCCGACAGTCGATCTGCATTTTGACATCAACTATGCAAATGCTTGGAACTACAACAATAACAAAAGCTTCGGCTATAATAACGGCGTTTGGTACCCGTCGGTTGGTGTCGGCATAAAACTGTAAATTCGAATTAATTGGGCAATTCGTGAATTGCCCCCAGATAAAAAAATTAAACCTGCGAGACAGTTAATGTCTTGCAGGTTTTTTTGCGGGGTTCTCGCCAATAGACAAGTGTTCGGTTTTGTAATATAATATGAATACAAACATAATGAACGTAATCATATAAAAGAAGGCGCTATGCAAAAATTTGTAAATAGAGCAACCGAATTGAATTTTTTGAATGATGAATTCACCGCCGAGCGGTCATCATTCACTGTGGTGTACGGTCGCAGGCGGGTCGGGAAAACTTCGTTGTTGCGAGAATTTATCCGTACTAAGCGAGCGATATATTTTCTGGCTGAGTCAGAAAGTGATTTGGAAAATCGCTTTGCTTTTGCCCGTAGTTTGAACGGATTTAACGAGGATGTAGATTTCACGCGTTATGCCACTCCGGAATGGGAAGAGATGTTGTTGAAAATCTGCGACTATTCGAAAACTGGCAGAATAGTTCTGGTAATCGACGAGTATCAGTATTTGTGTATGGCTCGTGCCGGATTTTCTTCAGTGTTACAGCGAATTTGGGATACGCGCATGCAAGATAGCAATATTATGCTGGTTTTGTGCGGTTCACTTGTAGGAATGATGGAAAGTGAAACGCTCAATTACGGCAGTCCGCTGTACGGCAGACGCACCGGACAAATTCGGCTAATGCAGATTGAGTACCGTTATTACCATGAGTTTTTTACAGAACTTGGCGAAAATAAACTTATTCCCCTCTATTCGGTGACTGGCGGTATTCCCAAATACATCGAGCAGTTTAGTGGCAAGAAGCCGCTGATTGAGGAAATAACCGCCGTTATTCTTAACAAGAACAGCCTGTTGTATGAAGAGCCGATATTTTTGTTGGAAAATGAAGTGCGCGATTTGGGTAGCTATTTCTCGCTGTTAAAGACGATTGCCCAGGGCGAGCACAAGATTGGCAAGATTGCGACGCGCATGGGTGTTCGTCAACAGCAACTCACGCGGCATCTGGAAACGCTGCGAACGTTGGACTTGATTGAGCGGATCGTGCCGGTGACCGAAGAATATCCGGAAAAGAGCAAAAAAGGACTATATTTTATCAAAGACAATTTTATTGAATTTTGGTTTAAATTTGTCTATCCCTATCGTAGCTATCTGGAGTTGGGAAATATCGCTTACGTGCAGGAGCGGTTGTCGGAGCGATTGATTGAAAATCATGTAAGTTTTGTCTATGAAAAAATCTGCCGTGAAAATTTCCGGAGCAATTCAAGTGCGATTTGTGGCAGCCATTATCATAAAACCGGACGGTGGTGGGACAACGCCAGTGAAATTGATTTTGTGGCGTTAAACGAGGAAAGTGGCGAAATCGCTTTTGGCGAATGTAAGTACACGACCGCCATGGTTGATATAGATGTTTACCATGAGTTGAAGCATAAAGCCGCCAACGTTGTTTGGCATAATAGTGAACGTCAAAAAAAATATGTGATTTATGGCAAAAATGGTTTTACCAAGCGGCTAGTTACATTGGCGAAAGAATCTGCGGATATATTTTTGATCAAACTTGGTTGACTAATCAAAAAAATCCAATCAATGATGACAGGTTATAAATAAGGAGGCATAAAAAATGAGTGAAATAACACTGGAAAAACTCGACACCATCCGGGAACGAACCGGGCTGGGTTACAAAGAAGCCAAGGATTTGTTGGAAAAGAGCAATGGTGAAATAATGGAGGCGTTGATTGCTTGGGAAGCCGCCAACCACCAGCCTCAAGCGTCCAGCCGCAAGCCGCCAGCAGCTCCGGTAGACACCATGAACGACGTGGTCGGAAAATTGAAGGATGCGCTCGCCGACGGTCAGGTGAAAGCTGCGCCGTATGTTGAAGCCGGAATAAAATTCCTAAAAAACAAGTATTTCAAGTAAAGTGTATTGACCTTTAGCGAAACCATGCTATAATCAGGCTATCTCTTTGCACTGCATAATTTACAGTACAAACTGAGCAGGCGGTTAACTGATTAGTTAATGCGGCTGGGCCGATTACGGCAGCAGGATTGATTTCAACCTGTGGGACAGTAAAATGTTCCATGGGTTTTTTTTATTTAAATTCGGAGGCAATGATTTATGACTGACCAGCAAAACCAAGCCCCACTTGGACTGACCGCGGCGCAAGCGCTGGAGTTACAGCAACAGTATGGCAAAAATGAACTAGTTAAAGAAAAGAAATCCAATATTTTCCACAAAATCCTGCACGTCGTTAGCGAACCGATGTTTTTGTTGCTGATTGTGGCGGCGGTTATCTATTTTATTCTCGGCGAACCCAAAGATGGCGCGATAATGCTGGTGTTTGTGCTGGCGATTATCAGTATCGAAGTTATTCAGGAATGGAAAACGGATAAGACGTTGCGGGCGTTGAAAGATTTGTCAGCGCCGCATATCACCGTGTTGCGGGACGGCAGCGAGCAGGTCATCAATAGCGTTGACTTGGTGCCGGGTGATGTGATGTTCGTGGCCGAGGGCGTGAAGATTCCGGCAGACGGCGTAGTCCTAAAAGCCAGTACCCTGCGGGTGGATGAATCATCGCTGACCGGGGAATCCGAGGTGGTATTCAAACTGGCAGAGGGCGCGGCTGAAATTAGCGCCGATTATTGGCGCCGGGATTATTGTTATGCAGGAACATTAGTCACCCAAGGCACCGGCACTATTTTGGTGGACAAAATCGGTACGGCAACCGAGTATGGCAAAATCGGCAAAGATGTCATGGCGGCGCCGGATGAACCGACACCACTTCAATTGCAAACCGGAAAATTGGTGAAAATGTGCGCGGGCATTGCCGCGGTGCTATTTTCGCTGGTCGGTGTGGTCACTTATATTAACCTTCCCGACCATATGTTTGGCGCGCGGATTATTGAGAGCGTTTTAGCCGGGATTACGCTGGCGATGGCGATGTTACCGGAAGAATTTCCGGTCATACTAACGGTGTTTCTATCAATGGGTGCCTGGCGGCTGGCGAAAAAACAATCTTTAGTGCGGAAGCTCGCCTCCGTGGAAACGCTAGGCGCGGTGTCGGTGTTGTGTGTTGACAAGACCGGCACGATAACGATGAACAAGATGACGGTGCAAGACAGCTGGAGTGCGACTAATGATATTCCAACGCTTACACGGATAATGGGCATGGGCTGTGAGCCGGATGCCTATGATCCGATGGAAAAGGCCATGATTACGCACTGTGAAAGCCAAGGAATTAGCCGGGAGATGATTTTTGGCGGTGAACTTATCTATGACTACGCGTTCACGGATGAAAGCAAAATGATGGGGCATGTTTGGAAGAGCGGTTCGAAAATCATCGTTGCCGCCAAAGGCTCGCCGGAGCGGCTGCTCGCCATTTGTCGGCTGTCAGCGGACGAGCGGACGGCGGCTGAAACTGTCGCTGCCGAAATGTCGGCCCGGGGCTTGCGGGTTATCGCGGTCGGGCAAATGCGAATTGCCGATGTAAAAGCCATTCCGGCTACTTTAAGCGAATGCCGGTTGCAGCTGTGCGGGTTGATCGGGCTTGCCGATCCGCCGCGCGCGTCGATAAAAGCGGATATTGAACAATGCACGCGCGCCGGAGTGCGGGTAGTGATGATTACTGGTGACAACGGCATAACTGCCAGCGCCATTGCCAGGCAAATAAATATGCCCAATAGCGATGTGATTATTACTGGCGACGAACTGAGTAAAATGACCGATGACGAACTGCGCGTGCGAGTGAAGATGACTAATGTTTTTTCACGCGTGCTTCCCGAACACAAAATGCGAATTGTGCGGGCGTTTAAGAGCAACGGTGCAGTTGTTGCGATGACTGGTGACGGAGTTAATGACGCACCGGCGTTAAAGTATGCCGATATTGGTATTGCGATGGGCAAACGTGGTTCGGAAGTTTCCCGTGAAGCCGCCGACCTCATTTTGCTCGACGACAATTTTTCGACAATCGTTCATACCATCGAAGACGGACGAAGGATTTACGACAACATCAAAAAAGCCGTTGGCTATGTGTTTACCATCCATATCCCGATTGCCCTGTCAGCGCTACTGGCGCCGCTGTTGGGGATAGCGCCGGTAAGTCTATTGTTGCTGCCGTTGCATGTCGTGTTGTTGGAGTTGGTAATCGATCCGACCTGTTCGATAGTGTTGGAGCGTCAGCCGGCGGAACGCGACATCATGGACCGTCCGCCGCGTGACCCCAAAGTCAAACTGATAACGCTCGCCTCGTTGCTAAAGAGTGTAATCCAGGGTTTGGTAATATTTGTCGCGGCGTTCGGCGCCTATATAGTATTTTTGCAGCAGCAACCAGATAACGCGCCACTGGCGCGGACGATGGGATTGACGATTATGCTGTTGTCGAACATCCTGTTGGTGCAAGTAAATAGCTCCAATTCGGAATACGCCGTAAAAACCTTTATGCGCTTGGCAAAGGATAAAGTAATGTTAGCTGTAATCGTGGCAACGCTTGCCGGATTGCTGGTTATGTTGTACACGCCATTATGCGGCTTCTTAAAGTTGGCGCCGCTATCGCTCGGACAACTAGGACTGTCCGCAGTCATCGCCGGCGTTGCAGTGTTGTGGTATGAGTTCGTGAAACTGTATAAAGTAAAGCTGAAACAACGATGAAGAACTATTTCGCCAATAGCATCGGTTCCCTTTGCACATTATGCAGGGCATTACTTATTCTAGGCGAAACACGCGTTAAACTGGCGGCGTGTTTGAAGGGGCACTCAATCTGACACTTTTGAGTGCTCCTGAGTTTGCCGCCAGTAGCGTGTGAGTCTTAGAAGAAGTTTGCCCGAAATACGGTGCTTGATTTTTTGCTTCATTTTTCATCAAGGAAAAAGAAGGCCAAGGCGCAGCCAGAACGCGGAATTAAAATTGAATGCAGAAATTTGGAGAAATTAGGTTAAGATTAGGAGCGCATCATGAGTCAAACTTCAATACAAAAATGGATTAAAATTGCGGCATTTGGGCTATTGGTAGTGGCTACTGGGGCTATAGCATTATTTGCCCCACAGTTTTTCCCGGAGTTGTATGTGCTGTTAAAAACCGGACATATCCAGAAAGTGGCCGATTATTTGGCTTCTTACGGGATGTTCGCGGTGTTTTTGAGCATTTATGCCAACACGCTGATAAACATTCTCGGCTTTCCGCCGTCGATAATTATTTCGACGGCCAACGGCATTACCTTTGGCATTGTCGGCGGCACTTTTGTTTCCTGGATTGCCGAGTGTTTCGGCACGATTCTCGGTTTCATTTTGATGAAGTCGTTGTTGCGCCCGACGGCGATTAAATTGGTCGAGAAAAGTAAATATCTCAAAAAAATCGATGAATTCAGCGGCAGTAATGGGTTCAAGCTGGTATTGTTTATGCGGATGATGCCCTATTTCCCGTCGGTGTTGATTACCGCACTCGCGGCGGTCAGCAATATTAGTTTGCGTAACTATATTATTGCCACACTCATCGGCAAGTTCCCGTCAACTGCGATTGAAGTTATCGTTGGACATGATCTGGTAAATTACCAGGAACATTTAACGCGCCTGACTATTTTTGGAATTGTCTTGATTGTCGGCTATACTGCTGCGGTATTAATTATGCGCCGCAAGCGCAAGGCAGGGGAATGATATTCGAAATTTGCCAACGAAGGCAAAACTGTCCGATAGCAATGTCGGGCAGTTTTTTTGTCAAAAAATATTCAATTTTCCTGTAGATTGGTCTTTTAGCCGATTGTTTTGTCAGGATACTGTCAGGGGTGTGTAGTAAAATGATATAAAGCAGAGCTATATTGTTATTTAGCTTCATATTTTCTCCACAATTGCTTGGTACAATGCTAACAATAAAAAGTTTGCTGACGCTAACTCTTTTTATAATAGACGGGAGGTAATTATCATGGCAACACAACCAACAACGCCAATCATCGGCTGGCCAAGCGCGACCAGCGGTAATTCAGTCACATTGGCTTGGAATATGTGGTGGGGAACGACTGGAACATCTTGGGAAATATGGGATAATGGCGTAAAGCTGTATTCCAGCTCAGTTTTTTCAACTAACGATGCCAATACCCAAGCCGGTAAGGTAACTTTGACCGGTATTGCCAATGGTTCCCATAAATATGTTGTAAAATTGATAAATAGCACCGGTTCGTCAGCGTCAGCAGAGTATGCGCTAACGGTGGCCGGTTCGACCGTTACGCCGACACCAACACCGACGGTCACAGTCACTCCCACTCCGACCGCAACCGTTACACCAACTCCGACCGCGGCGGTTACGCCTACCCCGACGGCAACGGCAACCCCGACACCAAGTGTGGTATCCTCCGGCACTCTTTACTATCACGCCTTTGTGTCGCAAACGACGATTGCGGCGTTTGCTCAAGGCGATTCGATGAATTTAGCCGGTGATAATTACACTGATCTGATAATGTCTAACTATCTTGCCGGGGTCATGCTTGGCAAATCGCTTGAAGAAGCCTTTCCGGGAATGCAGTACAACAAAGACTATATGTACGGTTCGATATTCGCGCAGTTATTGCAAGAAAATATCTCGACTCAAATGTATGATAAAAACAGCAATTTCATTGACCCGAACGCTGTTCAGCAAGCGGTTATGGGCGCTGGTCAAGGCGGCCCGTATCAGATTAACAGCTATTTCTTTGATATGGTTAAAGGCTCTTATTCGCCGGGTGGCTATTCACTTACTAATTATGTTGCCATTCAAAGCAATCTTGGTTATACGCTGGCCCAGCAAGCAGGAATGGGTAGCAGCTCCACGCCAGCCTCGTTTAATGATAAATATTATAGCCCGATGCTGACCGCGTTTTTCCATTTGAATGATATGGTGTCGCTTCGTAAAATCGAGGATGGTAGCGAAGGCTGGACATCTAGCGCTGCGCCGAATTTTATGGCGGCGCTTACCAAAATCGCTGCCATGCCAAATAGTCCGTTTGACATATTAGTCAACTATGCCTATAACCAAGGGTTCTATGGCGGATTGTGCGAGCAATTTTGCAAAGATGCGGTCAATATGTCCACGACCGATTTCTTGACGAAATATAACGGTTATTCCACTGCTAACGGTAGCTCGTATAACCAATATCCGTATCAGGTGCGATTCTATCTAGACGAACTGTATAACAAATCGACACTTGGTACTACGATACACAACGCGTGGAATATGGCGACATTGCTTACCGTGTCAGAAAATTCATTTGCCAAACTGGCTTATACGGACAGCGCCGGAAAATATCAATACTATAGCAAAACACAAGTGGATGCAGCGTTTAATGGTGCGCTAGTAAGCGCCGGGCTAACGACAGGCAGTACACTTGATTTGAGCGATACTGCACAACGTGCCAAAATCTTCACTGTCATGGAAAAAACGCTCGACAACCTCAAGGCCGCAACCGGCATGAATTTTACCGCGACAACTAGTACTCAACTTACCATCAATGCAATCACGCCGACAGCAACGCCGACCCCAACTGCAACAGTCACGCCAACGCCGACTGCTACAGTTACCCCGACTCCGACAGCCACAGTAACGCCTACGCCAACGGCGACGGTAACGCCAACACCGACACCGGTTGCTAACATCACCGCGCCGACCGCGCCAACTGTAGCCTGGATGCCGACAACGTCTAACGGTAGTTCGATTGCTGTGTCTTGGAATATCTGGTGGGGAACACCGGCGCAAAGTTGGGAACTGTACGATAACGGTACAAAAATATATTCCAGTAGCACCTTTACTGCTAAAGATGCCAACACCGAATCCGGCACGGTCACGCTGACCAATGTTGCTAATGGCGCGCACAGTTTTACGGTTAAATTATCTAATAGCGGTACTGATGCAACTGGAAAAGCAGTAACCCTGTCAGCTACTAGCGCCGCGTATGTAGTCACAGTCAGCGGTTCGACGACACCAACGCCGACCGTAACCCCGACACCGACTGCAACCGTAACCCCGACGCCGACAGCTACTGTTACACCTACTCCGACGGCGACGGTAACACCAACGCCGACTGCGACAGTCACGCCGACACCAACGGCGACAGTTACGCCAACACCGACAGCAACGGTTACACCGACACCAGTACCGAGCGGACAATTGTTTGATGCTGCCGGTAAAATGGTGACCGGTACTAGTATTTTCTCCAGCTACTTTGAAACGTGGCAGGGCTATGGCAATCGCACCAACAACGCTCCGTATTCGACTATCGCGGAAGTTCCGGGCGGCGTTAATGTGATAAACGTGGCTTTTGCGTTGGAAAACTATACTAATACCGGGCTTGCGACTGACCTTAAGGCTGCGGATGAAGTACAGTTACTTGCTGATATCACAACAGCGCACAGCAAAGGGCAAAAAGTTATTATTTCCAGCGGCGGCGCGACTGGTCCTTATCCGTGGGATAGTGGCTTATCCGATGCAGTTGTGGCGCAGCATTTCGTGAATTATATGAAGCAATTTGGTTATGATGGCGTGTCGTTTGATGTCGAAGCCGGAATTGGCGCGAACATTCCGAATATCGCCAAGCTTATCAAAGCGCAACTGCCGGGGGCTATTTTATCGGTGACTTGCGAAATTGGTCAAACCGGTATTCTACGTTCTAATGTGGCTTCAATCACCGCCCAAATGATTAAAGACGGTACCCTTAGTTATTTTGAAGGTCAAGACTATAATTTCGGCACCTGGAAACCAGCCTATGGTGATTTTACCACTACTAATATTCAAGCTGTCCAAGCTGACGGCGCCGCTCATTATACTAACTTGTTTGCTGATTATGCTTATACGACTGCCAATATGATTGCCAGCCAATCCGGAATAACTTTAGCCCAAGCCAAACAATATTTGGTCACCGGCTTGATGATCGGTAAAGAAGATGCTGGCCCGGAAACATCGGTTGCCGTTGCAACCGCGGTATCTAAATGGTTAGATGCTAACGGCTATGGCGGGGTTATGACTTGGTCGCTCAACCGTGATCAGGACGGTAGCGGTGTAACTTCGTATTCAACAGGGGTGACCGGCAACGGCACCGGCGCCTATACCAACGCGATAATCCAAGCGCTAGTGAGCGGTAGCACGGGATTGCCAACGCCGACACCAACGGCCACAGTAACACCAATGCCGACAGCGACTGTTACACCTACTCCGACTGCTACAGTGACCCCGACACCGACAGCCACGGTCACTCCGACCCCGACGGCAACGGCAACGCCGACGCCGGTTGCAACTACGGTACTTGCTCCGACCACTCCAACTGTAGCCTGGATGCCGACGACTTCTAACGGTAGTTCGATTGCAGTATCGTGGAATATTTGGTGGGGAACACCGGCGCAAAGTTGGGAACTGTACGATAACGGTACAAAAATATATTCCAGTAGCACCTTTACTGCTAAAGATGCCAACACCGAATCCGGCACGGTCACGCTGACCAATGTTGCTAATGGCGCGCACAGTTTTACGGTTAAATTATCTAATAGCGGTACTGATGCAACTGGAAAAGCAGTAACGCTGTCAGCTACTAGCGCCGCGTATGTAGTCACAGTCAGCGGTTCGACGACACCGACGCCGACCGTAACCCCAACCCCGACTGCTACAGTCACGCCGACACCAACGGCAACGGTCACGCCGACGCCGACAGTTACAGTCACACCGACTCCGACGGCGACAGTGACTCCAACTCCGACGGCGACAGCAACCCCGACGCCGATTGGGACCGGGAATGTTTCAACGGGAACAGATTTGACCGATGTCAAAATAGGCGAACGGCTTAACTCGGCGCAAATGACCCAGTTGAATGCGATGAATTTTGGTGGAACGGTCGGCGGTCCGAACACCGATAAGATTGTTGGAACTTATTACGGCGACTGGTTTACGTACGGACGTAATTTCCAACCGGCCGACTTGCCGGCGGCGAAATACAACCGGGTATATTTTGGATTCACCAAATTGGACACTGCCGGTAATGTCTCGTTCGCCGATAGTTACGCGGAATCGGACAAAGCGTTTGCCACCGACGGCTGGGAGGCCGGTGATCAACGCGGTCTGCTCAAACAATTTTGGTTGCTTAAGCAGCGCTTTACCAGTCTGGAAACCTATATGTCCATTGGCGGTTGGACTCTGACCGGACCGTTTGCCGAGCTTGCAAAAACCGAAACCGGACGCCTAAACTTTGCGAAAAACGCGGTAGCCTTAGCTAAAGCCAACGGCTTTGACGGCGTGGATATCGACTGGGAATACCCGGGCGTAGTAACTGAGTTTGGCACCAAAGCCTCGGCGGCGGATAAGAAAAACTTTACGCTATTGTGTCAGGCGCTACGAACCGAGCTAGACAACGCTGGTTTGAGCTTGAGTGGTCGCAAAATGGGGCTGACGGTCTGTGCCGGTATCGCTAAAGACGCTATTACCAATATCGAATATGATCAAGTGAAAAAATACGTCAACCAAATCAACATCATGGCTTACGACGCTCATGGCGCCTGGGATAGCGATGTCGGCGGAAACGCGCCGCTATACAATTATATCCAGTCACAGACGGCAGCTGATAGCGAGTGGACGATGAATGATGCCACGATAAATATTCTGGCGGCAATGCAGGGAATAACGGCACCGGCCAAAGACGGCACAGCGGCGACACTGGCCGCTCGAAACGCGATTCTGGCAAATGCCTCGGCAGCTGACAAGGCGACGCTGAGTGTTGGAACGCCGAACTATGCCAGGGGCTGGAAAGTAGCCGATACTACCAACATCACTATTAACAATCTGGAAAATATTGTCGGCACTGGCGCGGCTGCCGGATCGTGGGAAGCGGGATCCGCAGATTACAAAGATATCGTGCTGGCAAAATCTGGACAGGGGAAACTTGCTGGCACGTTGCAATCAGACTATAAAACAATTTGGGATCCGTATTCCGGCGAAGCTATTGTGTATGACAACAACGAAGTATATTCTGTCGATACCCAACAATCGATAGCGCTAAAGGCGCAGTATGCCGCGCAAAACGGACTGGGTGGGCTGTTCAGCTGGGATTGCAGCGCTGATTATCAGGGTCAATTGGCGCAAGCTACCCTTGATGGCTTAAACGGAAACACTTATGGCGCGACGATAATCAAAGGCGGACGGGATAAGTAGCCGAGGAAGTTATCGAGTAGAGTTGAGTTATCGATTAGTCGAGTAGAGCGGAGTAGCCAAGTTGTCGAGTAGCGTGAAGTAGTCTAGTAGAGATTAGTAATCAAGTGGTCAAGTAGTCAAGTTGCTGGAACGCCGGGAACACACATGCTATAATAGCTATGCTAAAAAAACAGGACGAGCCCGCTTTTGGCGGGCTTGTCCTGTATAGAACGGGAGTTCTTATGGAAAAAACGCTGAATTGGTTTGAACGGAAATTTAATGCCCGCTGGTTTTTGTTGTCGATTTTTCGCTACAAGCGCTATTTTTTTGAATGTATGGCTGGCGCCTTGATTTTGCAAATACTGGGTTTGGCAATGCCGGCGATTACTCAGGTGGTTGTTGATAAGATATTGCCGAACAAAGCCGAAACGACACTGACGGTGCTTGCCGTCGGCTATGTTTTTGTGGCGCTGTTTCAGTTTGCGATTTATTTTCTGCGCGGCTTGGTTTCCAACCAAACTACGAACAAAATTGATATTTTATTGGGTGGTCGGCTGTTTCGTCACATCATGCGATTGCCGTTGGTTTTTTTTGAATCGCGGCGGGTTGGCGATACATTGATGCGGGTGATTTCGCTCAACAGCATCCGCGAGTTTCTCACCGGGCAGGCGCTCAACTCGTTTCTCGACAGCATCTTTGCGGTGGTGTATTTCGCGTTGATGTACTGGTACAGTCCGGGGTTGACTTTGGTAGCTTTCGCCTCAGTGCCGTTACAGTTGTTTTTTGCCATCCGCTATCAGCCGGGTTACTTAAAACGGATTGAGCAACTTTGGGCGATTGAAAGTAATTCTAAGTCGTTCTTGGTCGAAGCGACAAATTCCATTCAAACAATCAAAGCGATGGCGGCCGAGCCGCTATTTAACCGGCGCTGGGAAGAAATCAGCAACAAAACGGCGCAAGCCGCGTTCAATGTCGGGATGACCGGGAACGCGATTGAGAATACTACCCAGATGATTCAGCGGGTGACCGGGGTGCTGATTTTGTGGTATGGCGGCTATCTGGTCATAATGCAACAGATGTCGCTGGGACAGTTGATTGCTTTCTCGATGTTGTTTAGTCAAATCAGTCAGCCGCTCGGTAACTTGTTTAATCTTTGGCCGCAGGCGCAACAGGCGCTGATGGCGGCGCACCGCATGAGCGATATTCTCCATACCCCGCGCGAATTTATGAATAATGAGCCGCAACAACGGCTGCCGTTTCGCGGCAGCATTGTATTTGAAGCGGTTAGTTTTGGTTATAATCCGGACAAGAAAATGGTTGTCGAAAATTTTTCCTTTGGCATGATGCCGGGTGAACGGATTGGTTTCGTCGGACGTTCGGGTTCGGGAAAAAGCACGGTTGCAAAATTAGCCCAGCGGCTGTATTTGCCGCAACAGGGCAAAATCATGATTGACGGAATGGACATTGCCCGGCTTGACCCGGAATACCTCCGTTCGCAAATCGGCGTGGTGCTACAGGAAAATTATTTATTTAAAGGCAGTATTCGCGATAATATCGCGGTAAGTTTTCCCGGAGCGACGATGGCGGCTATTTGTAAAGCCGCGGAAACGGCGGGGGCGCACGAATTTATTTTGGAATTGCCTGAGGGCTACGATACCGATGTCGGCGAACGCGGCGCTCAATTAAGTGGCGGACAGCGCCAGCGTATCGCTATTGCCCGGGCGCTGTTGACTAATCCTAGAATTCTAATCTTTGACGAGGCAACCAGCGCGCTGGATTATCAGTCCGAGCGGATAATATTGAATAATTTAGACGACATCTGCCGCGATCGAACGGTAATAATAATCGCCCATCGCCTGAGTACGGTGCGTAATTGTACCCGGATTGTAACGCTTGACCAAGGGAAAATTGTCGAATGCGGTTCGCATGAGCAATTAATCAGTTATGGCGGATTCTACGCCTGGCTGAATGAACAGCAGAGGTGAGTTTGCCGGTAGTTAAAGGTGAAAAGCGAAAAGCGAAAAGTGAATGGTGCGTGGAGAAAAGTAACGATCTACAGGCGTCCACTTTTAACCTTTAGCCTTTAGCCTTTAACCTTAACCGTTACAAGTGAAACATTCAAGAAGAAGGTGAGAGAATGAAATTTTTGAATAAATTACTGCGCAGCCGCAGTCGCGATAATTATGGTGAATTTATGCCGGCGGCGATTGAAGTGTTAGAAACGCCGCCGTCACCGGCGGGGCGATTGACGTTGTGGTTATTGATTGTTTTTGTGGTTGTGGCTATTGCCTGGATGATTATTGGCAAAGTTGACGAAGTTGCCTCGGCGCCGGGCAGCGTTGTTCCGCAGGGTTACGTCAAGGCGATTCAGAGTGAGCGGGATGGAGTTATCAATAAAATACTGGTAACAGACGGCCAAATAGTTAAAAAAGGCGATATTTTGGTCGAACTAGACGGTGCCGTAGATAAAGCCGAAGTAAAAAAACTGCACGAGGACCTGGATTATTACAATATGGCGATTGATTCAATGGAAGCGTTGCTGTTGGGAGTAGCCTTTCAACCGACTGCAACAAAGTATAAATATTTGCGTCCGGAGGATATGAAAGAGCAACAAGATTGGTTTAGCAATAAACAAGCCACGCTACGGGCGCGGGAAAACGTGGCAACGGCGCAAATTGACGCGGCCAAGGCTAAAGTTACCGCCGAAGAGGCCAGTCGGGATAAATATGCCTCGCTGTTGACCGATGTTTCCGAGCAAGAACGGCGGATGCAGGAACTTAACAAGAGCGATTCTATTGAAGAATTTCAAGTCTTTCAATATCGTAAAGAGCGGGTAAATACTCAGCAAGATTTAGCCGCCGAACACGCCGCGATTTTGGCGGTTAAGGCGACAGTTGTTGAAGGGCAGGCGCGGTTAGTTGATGCACGGGTGGAATTTTTTGATGAAATCAATTCGAAAATTATCCAGGATTGGGAAACGCGCGATAAAATTGAACTGGAATTAATTCGTGCCGAGCGTGCTAATCAGGCGAATATCGTCAGAGCGCCGGTCGATGGCCGAATTTCGACAATGGCGGTGCATAACGAGGGCGTGGTTGTAAAGACCGGCGAACCGCTACTGACCGTTGTACCGAGTGGCCAGGCGTTACAAGTTGAAGCCTGGATTGGTAATCGGGATATTGGCTTTATTCGTGTCGGACAAATTGCCGACATCAAAATCGCAACCTTCGATTTTCAGAAATTTGGCGTAATCCGCGGCAAGGTGCTGAGAATATCGCCGGATGCCGGCGAAGTTGGCGTGTCCCGTCAGGAAAACGCCGGTTCGACTGGTGAGGCTACGAATGTTCCGGAAAAAAAATACAGCTATCGGGCAACGATTGAATTGGATCAGGACTATATTATGATTGACGGACAAAAGATTATGTTTTCACCGGGAATGGTCGTCACTGCCGAAGTCAAGACCGGTCAGCGGCGAATTATCCAATACTTCCTCGATACATTCCGTAAGTATGCCAACGATTCGTTGCGGGAGCGTTGATATGGCAGAGTTGAATGTTGACGTTGCAGCCGCCGCATTTGATAGCGGGCTGCTGTGTTTGGCGCGCGCCGCCCAGATGTTGGAAGTATCCACCGATTATCTTCAATTAGAGCGCGTTTACGGCAATGGCAATAGCGCCAGCCTGGAACTAGACATTGTACGCGCCGCCAAAGCCCACGGCTTGCGTGCCGGACTGCGCCATATCACTGCTGATGATTTACAACGAATACCGTTGCCGGTAATAATCAAGTTAGCGAGCGGCGATTTTTGGTTGCTCTACCGCCGGGACGAAGCTTATCATATTTACAATCCGGCTATTGATGCTTGTGTTCAAGTCAGCCAGGAAGCATTGCTCGATAGCTGGACAGGCATCGGCGTAGTGTTGGCAAAAGGCAAACCGGCTGTGGCAATTAAAGACGAATCTTTTGCCATGCGGCGGATGCTGCCAGTAATTTGGAAGCACCGCAGTCAGTTATACCGGGTGTTGGGTTTGACGTTGTTGGTGCAAATTCTCGGATTGATAGCGCCGCTGTTTTCCAAAGAAATAATTGATAACGTGTTAGTGCATCGTAGTGTGTCGACGCTCAATGTGTTGCTATCCGGCATGACGTTTACGGCAATATTCGTCGTTGTCTTTGAAATGTTACGCGTCTATGTATTTGCTCATGCCGCAACCAGGATTGACACGCTGCTGTCGGCGGACGTATTTAATCATGTATTGCGATTACCGATGAAAACACTGACCCGCTGGCAGTCCGGCGATGTTGTCAGCCGGATGGGGGAATTGGCGAACATCCGCCAGTTTATCACCGGCACTTCAGTAACGTTAGTGCTGGATTTTGCCTTTGCGCTGATTTATCTGGCGATATTGGTGGTGTACAGCTGGCAGCTGACGCTGATTACGCTTGGTACGGTTATTATTTATGTAGTAGTAAATTTGATTATCGCGCCGATCTTCAAACGAATTCTCCGCGAAAAATTTCAGAAAAATGCTGACAATATTTCCTTTGTAATCGAGGCGCTCGGCGGCATTCAAACCGTCAAGGCGGCGGCGATTGAAGACCGATTGATTGAGAAACGCGATGATTTATTGGCGGGCTATGTTAACGCCAGTTTCTATTCGGCGACGTTGCAGGTATTTTGTCAGGCGTTGGGGACGTTTATCTATCAAATCTTCACCATCGGGGTACTGGTGGTCGGCTCTATTTTGATTATGGACGACAAGATGAGCGTGGGTACGCTGGTCGCGGTGCAAATGCTTGCCGGGCAGGTAATGCAGCCGTTACTCCGAATTGTGTCAGTCTGGCAAAGTTTCCAGCAGACTCAAGTCAGTTTTGAACGGGTGAGCGATATCGTCGACAGCCCTGCCGAACCGAGTTTTAATCCCAATCGGGCGACACTACCGGCGATTAGCGGTCATATCAAATTTGACAAGGTCGTATTCAGTTATAATAACGATGGCTCGGAAATTTTGAAAAGCCTTGATTTAGAGATTCTGCCCGGTCAGAAAGTTGGCATTGTCGGGCGTTCCGGTTCGGGCAAAAGCACGCTGGTCAAATTATTGCAGCGGTTATACATTCCCAATGCCGGACGGGTGCTGATTGACGGCGTGGATTTGGCGCAGGTTGATACCGGTTGGCTGCGCCGGCAAATCGGGGTAGTGTTGCAAGAAAATGTATTGTTTACCGGCACGATAGCTGATAATATCGCGCTCGGCGATGCCAAGGCCACCCGCAAGCAAGTGGTGGAAACATCGATGCTTGCAGGCGCCCATGAATTCATTGCCGAACTGCCGGAACATTACGATACCGAGCTTGGCGAAAACGGCACTGGACTATCCGGCGGTCAAAAGCAACGGGTGGCAATTGCCCGGGCGCTGATTGCCGATCCGCGAATCTTAATATTTGATGAAGCGACTAGCGCGCTCGACTACGAATCAGAAAAAGTTATCATGGATAATTTAGAAACCATTACCCAAGGGCGCACCGCGGTATTCGTCGCCCATCGTCTGAGCACTATTCGCAACTGCGACAAAATCATCGTTATGGAGCGCGGGCGAATCGTGGAGCAAGGTAGCTGGGGTGAACTGTTGGCGATACAAGGCGTTTTTCACGCGATGCACGCGGCGCAATAACCGGTCAGCGGCTGAACCATTTGTCGTGAAGTTTCTGCAGCTCGCCGCTGGCTTTCATTTCGTTGAGCGCTTTGTTGATTTTATCAATAAGCTTGGTGTTACCTTTGCGCGCTAACATTGCGAATTCTTCTTCGTCGGCCAGATTGACAATTTTTAACTGCTCCAGTTTGCGTTCAGTTATATAAAACGCAGCTGCGATGCGATCAATCACGATAGCATTGACAACGCCGTTTAGCAGGTCAAGTAGCAAAGACTGTTGATCGCGGTAGAATTTCAATTTTGCGCCGGAGATTTTCGCGGCAGTGTCCATGTTGGTAGTAGCGAGTTCAACGCCGACTAATTTACCCGACAACGATTCCGGGCTGGTTACCGGACCACTTTTAAGCGCAACGATGCAGGCGCCACCACTGGCGTAGGGGATTGTAAACTCGGCAAATATTTTTCGGGCAGCAGTTATCGAAATACCGCCTATTGCCAAATCAAGGTCCGATTTTTTGGCAAAATATCTTTGAATGAAATTGGTTGGTTGTTTGGGCGGCCGTGCCATTTGGTTGAGCATATCGGCAAACGGCACATCGCGGAACTCAATTGCCAAGCCGGCGCGGTCAGCGACTGCCATTATTACATCAATGTCAAACCCCTGAAACTTGAGCGCGGTTGCCGTCTTTCCCGCATTGTCGCTACTCTCGTCGAAATACGCCGCGACCGGCGCGGTGGTATAGGTATAAGGTGGATTTTCGTCAACGGCAACGATTATTCGTTCCTTGCCATTATCGGAGTTGTAGCTGACGGCGAAAAACACTGCGCCGATGACTAAGAACGCGGCAATTGCCAAGTAAATTTTGCTAGAAATTTTCATAATAGTAACCATTCTCAACTTTCAGCTTTCTTGAAACTTTTTGTAAGTAACGGTTTGTCAGGTAATGGCGGTGAATAGTTTATGCTACTATGATAATCTATTATCAAGCGCTCTGCAACAACTGAGTGTCAACAAGCAATCTAAACAATAATTGACCGCCAAAGACCGGTTTTTTTATTTGCCATTTGCTTGTATTCTGGAGCTGATAGTAGTATCATTATAGCGACAAACAAAAACTCGCAAATATTGCCACGGTCGGAGTGTGTTCTATGGAAACGCCTATTTTGCATTGTGACTTGAATGGGTTCTTCGCGTCGGTAGAGTGTCTGCTCGACCCGGCGATCCGGCATCTGCCGGTCGCGGTCGGCGGCGATGTCGAAGCACGGCACGGTATTGTCCTGGCAAAGAATGAAATTGCGAAGAAATATAAGATTCAGACCGGCGAAGCGTTATGGCAGGCGCGGCAAAAATGCCCGCAGCTCCATTTTGTTAAACCGAGCTATCAGCGCTATGCCGACTTCTCCAAGGCTGCGCAGCGTATCTATCTCGATTATTCCAACAAAGTTGAGTCGTTTGGCATCGATGAGTGCTGGCTCGACGTTAGTGGCTCAGCGTTACTATTTAAAGATGGTGACGAAGTGGCAGAGATTATCCGGGCGCGGATCGAGGAAGAATTGGGAATAACCTGTTCGGTCGGTGTGAGTTGGAACAAAGTTTTCGCCAAACTCGGCTCGGATATGAAAAAACCCAACGCGGTAACGGTTATTACTAAGGAAAATTACCGTGAAAAAATTTGGCCGCTGCCGGTAAGTGATTTGCTGTATGTCGGACCGGCCACTACCAAAAAACTTCGCAATTTTGGCGTTTATACCATCGGTTCTTTGGCACAGCTGGAGCCGGATTTCCTGCGCCGGTCGCTGGGCAAACAAGGTGAATTGATCTGGCGCTATGCCAACGGGTTGGATGCCGCGCCAGTGCATAATCTTGATTGGCGCACAACGATAAAAGGCATCGGCAACTCGACCACTACACCCTATGATTTAACGACTAATGCCGATGTCAAACGAATTTTTTATATGCTGGCGGAGAGCGTCGCCCAGCGACTGCGAAAAAACGGTTTGAAAGCGAAACTGGTTCAAATTTGGATTCGCAGTAATGATTTGTCCGGATTCGAGCGGCAAACGCCATTAGCCAAAGCCACTTGCCTGACCGGTGAAATTGCCGAGTCGGCTTATAAAACATTCCTGCCAAACTACGATTGGCAACGACCGATTCGTTCGCTCGGTATTCGCGCGACGACGCTATCGCCGTTGCAGAATGACCGGCAGTACGATTTGTTCGATAGTGAACAGCGCCGGGAACGGTGGGAAAAAATCGAGCATTGCATGGACGGACTGCGAGCGCGGTTTGGTAGCAAAATAATGACCAGAGCGTTGCTGGCGAAAGAGCAGACGAAGATTCGCGCCAACGAAGGAGCGCCGACGTTTATGCATAGCGCGGAGATTTCGGAGGCGGATGAATATCGGCTGAAAAACGAATGAGTAATAAATAATAACACCCCGCAGCTGCCAGCGAAACGGCAGCTACGGGGTGTTGTTTTGCTATTCTATTATTGAAGCGCTGTAAACCATTTGTCGTAAAGTCTTTTGATTTCGCCACTAGCTTGCATTTCGGTCAGTGCTTTGTTGAGTTTGTCGGCTAACGGTTTGTTACCTTTCTTCAACACCATAGCGAAGTCTTCGTTCGATAGCATATTCACGATTTTTAAGTTTGCCATTTTACGTTCTTTCAAGTCGTATTCGGCGGACATTTTATCCATGACCAGCGCGTTCAGCTTGCCGTCATAGAGATCAATAAACATATCTGACTGATTATGATAGCCTTGCAACTTAACACCCTTGATGGCGTTGGCTTGGGCAACCATGGTTGTACCAAGTTCGACACCGACAATTTTACCGGACAAATCAGTTGCCGAAGTTATAGCGCTCCCCTGAGTGGTCACGATACAAGCGCCGCCCTTGGCGTAAGGAATCGTGAAATCCACCAATTTTTGACGGTCGGCGGTGACTGAGATGCCGCCGATAGCTACGTCAATTGCCGGTGCCGGGTTGTAGGAGCTTTTTGCTAGAAACTGATTAATTTTTCTGCCCTTCTCAATTTGAGCAATCATAGCGCCAAAAGGAAGATTGCGGTACTCAATGGTCAGTCCGGCTTTTTTGGCAGCCGCTTCGATTACATCAATATCGAAACCGATGTATGCCGCAGACTGTTGAGCTGGTGTGACTGCTACCCCTTTTGCATCAATAGCTACCGCTGTCGGCTGGTCAATAAAGGTGTACGGCGGATTGTTGTCCACGCCCACGATAATTTTGTTGGGATCCCACATGTAAAACGCGATTGCGCCAATAATGATGATAATGATTGCAAAAACAACTAGTAACTTTTTGTTCATGATGCTCACCCCTCCAAAATGTTTATCAATTATCGACTTCTATATTACCATTTTACCACGCATTGCTAATAAATTACACTAGGAAAGTACTGAAAAATGTTGAAATTAATAAGTAAGCGCTATTCGCACGGTATGTTACATAATTATTCATCAAATTCCTATATAAAAAATTGGAATAGGCATATAATAATGTTTGGGAATAGGGAATAGGGAATAGGGAATAGGGAATAGGGAATAGGGAATAGGGAAGGGGATGTATTTTATGGAAGCGCCAAAAAAAATCGGTTTAATGGCTTGTACGGCGATTGTCGCCGGCAATATGATGAGTTCCGGTATTGCAATGTTGCCGGCGACTTTAGCAGCAGTCGGCTCGGTTACGGTTTATAGTTGGATTATCACTATTATCGGCGCGCTCGGGCTGGCGTATGTTTTTGCCCGGTTGGGTCTGGAGGACCCGCAGGGGGGCGGTCCGGTCGCCTACTCGCAAAAAGTCGCGCCGATACTCGGGTTTCAGGCGCAGACGCTTTATTTTCATGCTAACTGGATTGGCAACGTCGCGGTCGGCGTGACCTCGGTCAGTTACCTTAGTCAGATTGTGCCGGTGTTGCAAAATCCGGTAATCAGCGGCATCGCGGTTATTGTGATGACCTGGCTGTTAATTTTGATAAATTTGATGGGGGCGCACTGGATTGGTCGCTTGGCCAGCATCGGCGTAATATTTGTAATCTTACCCGTGGCGGCGACGGCAATCTTTGGCTGGTGGCATTTTGACCAGACGATTTTCCTTGCCAACTGGAATACCAGTGGTAAACCGGAGTTGCCGGCGCTGATTTCCGGAGTGTTGTTGTGTATCTGGAGTTTTATTGGTATCGAAAGCGCTTCGGTCGATACCGATTTGGTGGAAAAACCCAGTCGTAACGTACCGCTCTCGACTATCGGCGGAACGATGCTTGCGGCAATACTCTATATTTTGTCCTGTACGGTAATTATGGGCTTATTCCCGGCGGCGAGCATTGCCAAATCAAACGCGCCGTTTTCGTTGGCAGTGGCAACGATTTTTAATATGCCGCTTATGGGAAATATTGTGGCATTGTTTACCGCGGTCGCCTGTTTCTGTTCGTTTGGTTCATGGATAATGCTGGTGGCGCAGATTGGCGTGCGGGCGGCAAAAGATGGTAACTTGCCAAAAATATTTGGCGAAACCAACGCTAAAGGCGTGCCGGTAAAGGGGATGGTCATGACCGGAATATTCATGACGGTGTTGATGGTTATCCTGACGCTGTATCATCAGAGCACTCAGGCAGTGTTTAGCGAAATAATTTCCATCGCAGTGCTGCTTACGGTATTGCCGTATTTCTATTCAGCGCTATATCTAATTGAAATAACCGAGCACACCCGGCGCGGATTCATGCGCTTTTTGGCAGCGGCGCTTACGGTTATCTTTTGCTTTGCAGCCTTTTTCGGCGGTTCGAGCGGGGCGTTAATCGGCACGTTGGTGCTGTCACTGGGAATATTAGTTTTTTACGCCAAGGCGCATCCGGTGAAGCTACCGCCGGTTCGGTGAGTTATCAAGTAGAGACGAGTTATCAAGTAGAGATGAGTTATCAAGTAGAGATGAGTAGTTAAGTGGTTATGTGGTCGAGTAGCCCGTCACTAACCACAACAATAACCACTAACTTTCTCATAAATGTTGGAGGAAAATTATGCGCGACATATTAATGGTCTACGGCGAAAAAGTCTGCAAACCAAAAATGGTTTTTATGACCAATCTACGCGAGCGGCTGACCACCGGCGGTTACAACATTATCGTTACCGATGAACTAAATGATACCTTGAGCATGTTGCGGAGCAATGCCCGGATTGTAAGTCTGTTGTTTGATTGGGATGATTTTTCGTTAGATTCACTCAAAGAACTTGAAGAAATCAATCCAAATTTACCGGTGTTCGCGATTGCGAACTCCACCGAAGAGTGGGATTTGAAGTTGGAATATTTCAAGCTGGACATCAATTTTCTGCAATATGACCAACATTTGGTCGAAGAAGATTTTCATCGAATTCGTCAGGCGATCGGGCGCTACGCAACCGGATTGATGCCGTCGTTTACCAGCAAATTAATGAAGTACGCCGATGAAAATAAATATACCTTTTGTACGCCCGGACATTTGGGCGGCACGGCATTCACCAAGTCGCCGGTCGGGGCGATGTTCTATGATTTTTTTGGACCGGAGATTTTCAAGGCGGACATTTCCATTTCGGTAGCTGAACTGGGCAGCTTGCTCGATCACAGCGGTCCGCATTTAGATGCCGAAGAATTGATCGCCCGCGTGTTTGGCGCCGATCGGTCGTTGATGGTTACTAACGGCACTTCGACAGCCAACAAAATCGTCGCGATGTTTGCCGCCGGAGACAATGATACTATCCTTGTCGACCGCAATTGTCATAAGTCGATTTGCCAGTTCATGGCGATGACGAATGTCATTCCAATCTACCTCAAACCAACCCGGAACGCTTACGGTATTTTGGGCGGAATCCCGCGCAGTGAATTTACACCGACAAGTATCAACGCCAAAATCAGCAAATCGCCGTTTGCCGCCAAGTTGCCGGTTTACGCGGTGGTCACCAACTCGACTTACGATGGTTTGTTTTATAATGTTGAATATGTAAAACAGTCGCTCCCTGTCAAAACCATGCATTTTGACAGCGCTTGGGTGCCTTACACTAATTTTCATCCGATTTATCAAGGGCTGTACGGCATGTACGGTGTGGCAAAACCCGGTCAATTAGTAGTTGAAACCCATTCGACCCATAAGTTGTTGGCGGCTTTTTCCCAAGCTTCGATGATTCACTTGAAAGGCGAATTTGATTTTGAAATAATTGATGAAACCTACAAAATGCACACCTCGACCAGCCCGTTCTACCCGATCGTCGCGACTTGCGAGCTATCTGCGGCGATGATGGAAGGCGCCGGTGGCTTGAATCTGATGGACAAAGCAATTCATCGCGCTATCGCCTTTAGAAAAGAAGTCAAAAAATTGCGCCATGAGGCCAAGGATTGGTATTATGATGTCTGGCAGCCGGACAAGATTGACCAAGCCGAGTGTTGGGAATTGAAACACGCCGATAAATGGCACGGTTTCGCCAATCAGGACGACGACCACAACTTCCTCGATCCGATTAAGGTAACTATTGTGTTGCCGGGAATCGAAGACAATAAAATGGCCGAACACGGTATTCCGGCTAGTGTGGTGACGATGTTTTTGGATGATCATGGCGTAATTGTCGAAAAAACCGGTCCGTATGTAATGTTGTTTTTGTTTAGCATCGGCATAAACAAAGCTAAATCGATGTATTTGTTGTCAGCTCTGAACGATTTCAAGGCGGCTTATGATGCTAACAAATCAGTAAAGGAAGTGCTGCCCAATCTGTACGCCGCGCATCCCGCGACCTACGCCGGTATGAAGATTAAAGAATTGTGCGACCGCATCCACGACATGATGAAACAGAAAGATTTGACCAGCTTAATGTACAATGCCTTTGATATTTTACCGGAGCAGGATATGACGCCGCATCAAGCGTTCCAGCGGTTGATTAAAGGTCAGACCAAAACCGTAAAAATGAAAGATATGCTCAATCACACCAGCGCTGTTATGGTGTTGCCATATCCGCCGGGCGTGCCGCTAATAATGCCGGGTGAAAAAATCACCAGTCAGTCCAAAGTAATTCTCGATTATCTGCTGCTGCTTGAGCAAATCGGCAAAGCGCTACCGGGATTTGAAACCGACATCCATGGTGTTGATAAAGATGCCGATGGCGACCTGGCGGTTAAGGTACTAAATTAGGGTAAGTTGACAAAAAAACAGCGGCGCAGTAGGTGTCGCTGTTTTTCTGTCCGGCAGGATATTGGCAAATTTTGGCGAATAATAACCTGTATGACTGGGTTACAGTAATTGACTAATGTGTTTTGAGGAGTAAAGTAATGAATGAGTCGAATACCAGTGTCGTTGAATTAAAAAAATACGGTATGTTGCAACAGCGCCAACCAGAACAGTTTATCATGTGTCCGCGTGCCTATTGCGGCGATTTGTCGGTAGCGCAATTGCGGGCGATAGCGGCAGTTGCCGAACAATATGGCGAAGGCCTTATCCATCTGACAACCCGGCAGGGTGTGGAAATTCCCGGGGTGCTCAAAGAGAACTTGGAAGTTGCGCGTTTGCAACTAGAAGCCAGCGGAATGCGGATGGGCGCCAACGGACCGCGAGTGCGGGTGGTGGTGGCCTGTCCGGGAACTTCTACTTGCCGCTATGCGAGTATTGAAACCAAGCAACCGGCGCAGTATCTTGACGATACTTACTTGCGGCAAGATACGCCTTGGAAATGTAAGATGGCGGTTACCGGTTGTCCGAACAACTGCGCCCGCGCTCGCGATAATGATATTGGGGTGATGGGCGGGCTGGAGCCAGAGTGGACAGGAGATAATTGTATCAATTGCAACCTCTGTGTTCGTGGCTGTCCGGTCAAGGCAATTAGCAAACAGCATGGCAGGTATGTGTCAGACCAGAGCAAATGCATCGGCTGTAGTGTCTGTACGACTATTTGCCCAAAAGGAACTTGGCAGGCCAAGCGACGCGGTTATACCGTATGGATTGGCGGTACCAATGGCAAAGTTCCGCGTGCCGGAACGCGTTTGGCACATCTGGTTGAAAACTTGGATGAAGTGTACGCGCTCATCGACCGGACGCTAAGTTACTATAAAGCCAATGGCAAGAAACCGGAGCGACTCGGGCATATGCTGGACCGGCTGGGAACTGAGCAGGTGTGTGCGGAGATTTTGGCAAATGACGCGTAGCTATCTGCCGATAATGCTCGATGTTACCAACCGGCGGCTGTTACTTATTGGCGGCGGTCGGGTGGCTTGGCAAAAAATTCAAACTTTACAAAAATTCACCAACCAGATAACCGTACTGGCGGCGCAGATTAGCCCGCAAGTGCAGTCGTCTGGTTGGTGCTGCATAGAAAAACACTATGAATCCGCCGATCTGGCGGGCTATGATCTGATTTATGCCTGCACCAATGACCGCGAATTAAATCGCCGCATCGCTCATGATGGCGCAATGGCGCACAAGCTGGTGAATGTCGTAGATGACGCTTACTTAAGTGATTTTATTTCACCAGCGGTATTTAAGCGCGATGAAATGATTGTGGCGGTGTCATCGTCGGGAACTGCCGTGCGTCAAGCAATTGCCTGGCGGGACAAAATTGCCGGTTGGTTAGCCGATGAGCGATAAGGTGTTGCGTATTGCCGCGCGCGGGAGTGCGCTTGCGATAAAACAGGTTGATGAAGTTATGGCGCAATTACCGGACTGTAAATTTGGGTTACAGGCAGTTACCACAATCGGCGACAGTGATAAACAACGGTCGTTGTGGGATAATGCGCCGGGGGATTTTTTCACCCGGGAAATTGATGAGCAGTTGCTAGCCGGACAAGCCGATATTGCCATACATTCAGCAAAGGATTTGCCCTATCCGCTGCCGCCGGGTATTGTGTTGTTGGCGTTAACTAAAGCGGCGGACAATCGGGATACGCTGGTAAGTCGGGATAATAAATTGTTGGCAGAACTACCTGTAACTAGCCGGATTGGCACCAGTTCAGCGGCGCGGCGCGAGAATATCTTGGCGTTACGAGCCGATTTAACGGTAGTGTCCATTCGTGGCAACATTGAAGAACGGTTGCAGCAGGTCGATGATGGCAGTGTTGACGGGCTAATCGTTGCGGCGTGCGCGTTACAGCGGCTGGGTTTGGCAGAGCGAATCACGCAGTTTTTACCGATCGATGCGCACCCGTTACAAGGGCGGCTGGCGGTGACTGGTTTGCGTAACCGTGCCGATTTGCGGGTGTTGTTTAGCGCCATCGACGACCGCCGGACGTGGGGCAAAGTCTGGCTCGTGGGTGCAGGAATCGGCGATGCTGATAATATTACCGTTAAATCCGATAGAATTCTACGGTGTGCCGATGTGATTGTACATGATGAGTTGATTCCGGCAGGGTTGTTGGAGCGGTATCACGGTCGGAAAATTGCCGTGGGCAAACGAGTAGATCGTGACAGCGCCCGGCAACCGGAAATTCAGAAACTTTTGCTTGATTTGGCGCAAAGTGGTCAGAACGTTGCCCGGCTCAAGGGCGGCGATCCGTTGATTTTCGCCCGCGGCGGCGAGGAAACAAGCTACTTGCAGAGCAATTTTGTCCATGTTGAGGTAGCACCGGGCATCTCGGCGTTTCAAGCGGCGGCGGCAGCATTAAACATGCCATTATCCGAACGCGGCATCAATAATCAAATCGTCATCAAAACTACCCGTTCGACGCTCGATGAAGAGCAAGCGTTGCAAATATATTATATGGGCGGCCGACAACTGGTGGAGATACAAAGCGCGGCACTCGCTGAATATTCAACGCATACACCGGCGGCAATAATCAGCGAAATCGGCGGCTTAGCGGAGCGAACTCAGATTGTTGAGTTACAGGAACTACCAACACTAACGCCGCAATTACCGGCGTTGGTGTTGGTTGGCGCGAATGTCGGTCAAATTATTGCACAGGAAAAAGTATTGTTTACCGGCTTGGATAGTACGACTTGTCGCTTGAATTATCGGCTGGTAAATTACCCGTTGATTGCCATTGCCGAAACTGATTATGTTCGTCCAGATTTGGAACAATACGATGCGCTATTGTTTACCAGCAAAACAGCGGTGCGGCAGTTTATGGCAAAGCAACGCCCCCGTTGTCAGGCGCTTATTTCGATTGGCGCCGCGACTACAGCTTGTTTGGCAAGTTACGGCTACCGGGCTGATTATCAGGCAGAGCGCGCCGATTCCGATGTGCTGTGCGCGTGGCTAAAACAGCAATCGTTTCAACGAGTACTCTATCCGACCTCGCAACTATCCCAGAATAAATTGCATAGATTAGCCAACGTCGAACCATTGGTTATTTATCATACCGACTATCGCCAGCAACCGGCAGTAGATTTGACCGAGTATATCGGCGTGGTGTTTACCAGCCCGTCCACCGTGGAGGGGTTCTTTAAGCTTTATAGCGAGTTTCCAGATAGTTTAGTGGCCTACGTTTACGGAAAGCACACCGCGCGGCGGGCGCGGGAGTGTGGCTGTAGGAACGTGGTGGTGCTATGACAAAATGCGCGAGTGATGTACGGATGATAAATTTATAAAGTAAAAAATGGTATTAGCAGGATTTATTCTGTTTGTGGCGAATATAACTACCATAATGCGAGGTGTTCGGCAATGCTAAAATTAGAAAATATTAGAAAAAATATGATGTTGCTCGGCGTTGAAAATGTACCGGTCGAAATCAAAAGTGCGGAAATGCAAGGCGATAACGCAGTGGAGATACTTTATAAAATCAGCGGCATGCTCCGCGAGCGCTTGCTCGGTCGCGGTGACGAAGAGAAACTTGCGGTTGATAATTCATCTTTAGGTTGGACATTTGATGGCAATGGCGACATGCTAAAGCTTGCGCTCGAAGCTAAGCGCATTGATATGGCCTATTTATTTGACCCAATGATGGCGGTGCATACTTCTAACGTAGTGCCGTTGCCACATCAGATTACGGCGGTGTATGAGGCAATGCTGCCGCGGCGTCCGCTACGTTTCCTGTTGGCGGATGATCCCGGAGCTGGCAAAACAATAATGGCGGGACTACTCATTCGCGAATTGATTTTGCGTGCTGACGCGAAACGAGTGTTGATTGTCTCTCCGGGGGGATTGGCCTCGCAATGGCAAGATGAATTGTATGAAAAATTTGGTTTATGCTTTGAAATTTTTTCTACAGAGATGCTTAACAGCCAGTTTTCACAAAACCCATTTATTGAAAAAGATTTATTGATAGCCCGGCTTGACCAGCTTAGTCGTAATGAGGAATTGCAAGATAAATTAACCAAAGCCCGTTGGGACTTGGTAGTATTTGACGAGGCGCACAAATTGTCCGCGAGCTGGACGGGCAACGAGGTGAAGAAGACCGGACGTTTCAAACTCGGTGAATTACTTGGTGCGCAAACGAGAAATTTGTTACTAATGACGGCGACTCCGCATAATGGCAAGGAAGATGATTTTCAGACGTTTTTGTCGTTACTAGACACCGACCGATTTTATGGCAAAGAACGTGCCGATGGTAATTATACACCGATTAACCCGACAGATTATATGCGTCGGCTAGTTAAAGAAGAATTGTATAAGTTTGACGGAACAAAACTTTTTCCCGAACGTCGTGCTTATACAGTGAATTATAAATTATCAAACGCAGAAGTTGCGCTTTATGAAGCGGTTACTGCGTATGTTTGCGACGAAATGAATAAAGCCGATCAATTGGGCGGACAGCGCAAGGGAAATGTCGGCTTCGCATTGACGTCGTTGCAACGCCGGTTGGCGTCGAGTCCTGAGGCGATTTATCGCTCACTAACGCGGAGAAAAGAGCGTTTGACACGCCGACTAGAAGAAGAAAAACTTCACGCGCGGGGTTTCGACATTGGAACGGATAAAAACTATTTGCCAGGCGATATATATGAAAGCGATGAAGAATTAGATGGCAATGAATATGAAAGTTTCGAGCAAGAAATAACCGATCGATCAACTGCAGCCAAAACTGCAACTGAACTGCAAAAAGAAATTAATATTTTGGCCGTTTTGGAACAGCAAGCCAAAGAACTACGTCTATCTGGAGTGGATAAGAAATGGGAGCAGTTTTCAAAAATACTGACCGAAGAAAAAGAACTGCGCGATGAAAGTTGTTTTGTCGGAAAACTCATTGTATTCACCGAACATCGAGACACTTTAACTTATTTGGTCGACAAGATAAAGACGTTGCTCGGCAAACAAGAGGCTGTTGTAGAAATACAAGGCAGCACGCCGCGTGAAGAGCGGCGCCGGATTCAGGAACGGTTTCGCAATGACGTAGATGTGCGAATTTTGGTTGCGACCGATGCCGCCGGTGAAGGTGTTAACCTGCAAAATGCGCATTTGATGATAAACTATGATATGCCTTGGAATCCAAATCGACTAGAGCAACGCTTTGGACGTATTCATCGGATAGGTCAAAAAGAAATCTGCCATCTTTGGAATTTGGTTGCCAATGAAACCCGTGAAGGTGATGTTTATTCGCGATTGCTGAAAAAACTGGAAATCGAACGCGAAGCGCTGGGCGGGCGAGTGTTTGATATTCTTGGCGAAGTTTTTGAAAATCATTCGCTACGCGATTTGCTGATTGAGGCGATAAGATATGGCAAAGATGTCGATGTGTTGCGTAAAATCGAACAAGTTGTGGACAACGCTTTAGACACCGAGCATTTGCGGGCTTTGATGAAACGCGATGCACTGTGTGAAGAAGTGATGTCTCCTGACCAGTTATATGCAGTGCGTGATGAAATGGAGAAGGCCGAAGCGCGAAAGTTGCAACCATATTTTATCCGGTCGTTTTTCATCCAAGCGTTCAAGCAAATTGGCGGAACAATTTATGAACGCGAGAGTGGAAGATATGAAATTAAGTATGTACCGCATGGCATCGTCGAGCGTTCACGGTTACTGGCTGGACGCGGCAATGTGTATGTTCCAATCGTAGAAAAATATGAGCGGGTGTGTTTTAAAAAAGAAGAAATAGATTATAAAGGCAAGCCGCAGGCCGCGTTATTACATCCCGGCCATCCATTGATGATGGCGGTTACCGATATTGTTATCGAACGCGGTCGCGGTGATTTTGCGCGTGGCGCGGTGTTTGTTGATGATAACAATCAGAGCGGGCAGTTGAAAACGCTGTATTTGTTGGAACATGCCATTAAAGATGGTCGTGACAAAGTTATTTCCAAGCGCCTACAGTTCTTGTATATTTCAGACGATGGCGAGATTAGCGATGCTGGATACGCGCCGCACTTGGACTTGCGAACCGCGACAGCAGAAGAGCAGCTATTGCTTAAAAGCAAGACGTGCGATACCGCGGCAACTCATACCAGCCGTGAACGAATGCTTGGGTATGCGGTGAATGTGCTTGCGGTGCAGCATTATAGCGAAGTTAACGAGCGACGTCAGGCCTATATGGAACGCACGCTATCAGCGGTGCATGAGCGATTGACAAATGAAATCAATTATTGGCAAGATCGCTATATGAAACTGTCCGACGACAGCGCCGCTGGAAAAACTGATCGGTTAAATGCCGATAACGTTAAGCGAACCGTGTTAGATTTGACACAGCGCCTGCAGTCGCGCACCCGGGAACTTGAAGCGATGCGCAATGTGATCAATACCAAACCGGAAATAATCGGCGCCGCATTGGTTTTTCCGGCTGGAGCATTGACTGGTGTAGTGGTAGACGTTCAGTTAAGTTCTGTCGATAGCGGAGCGCGGCGAGCGGTGGAACTGGCGGCGATGCAAGCAGTTAGTGATTATGAATGTGCTGCCGGTTATATTGTCAAAGATGTTTCGGAAGCAAATTGTGGCTGGGATATTACAGCGGAAAAAGTTAGCGCTGACGGCAAAATTCTCGACACCCGGCATATTGAAGTCAAAGGCCGGGCTGCCGGACAGACCACAGTTACTGTAACGCGCAACGAAATACTCACCGCGCTCAACCAAGGCGATAAATTCTGGCTGGCGGTGGTGTTCGTGGATGGCGATAATGTCGATGGACCACATTATGCGCGGCAACCGTTTGATAAAGAACCAGGATGGGGCGAAGTTAGCAGTAATTATGATGTGAAAGCTTTACTGCAAGGAGGTCGTAAGAAGCTATGATTACATCAATCAACGTAAAAAATCTTGGACCGATTGAAGAACTTGATTGGGCAAATGTTGGCAAAATCAACTTAATAATTGGCGCCAATGATAGCGGGAAAACATTTTTGGCAAAAGCCATTTACGCGGCAGTTAAGACGCTGGAAGAGTTTTCTCGGGGTGATAATCCGCTAAAATTGGATGAGACGTTGGCCGATAAATTATATTGGACTTTTCAGGCGAAAAAGCTAAGTGATTTGGTTAGAAAAAAGGCTGACCGCATGGAATTTGATATGCGAATTGATAAAGAGAAGTTTGCTTATTCCATCGGCGCGCGCACGGAGCGTAAAATTACCGATGTTAGTTATACCGGAAAACAGCGCGACAGCAACTCGGTGTTTATTCCGCCTAAGGAAGTGTTGTCGTTATTCAGCGTGATCAAGAAAACGCGCGATATTGACAAAATGTTTGGTTTTGATGAAACATATCTGGATTTGGTTAAGGCGCTGGAAATCGAACCGCAAAAAGGGAAAAATCTCAAAGTGTTCGCCGATGCGCGTAAACATCTGGACGAAATGCTGGGCGGGAAAATTGAATATGAAGAAGGCAATTGGCAGTGTAGGAAAGGTAACGAGAAATACCAAATTCATGTCACAGCCGAGGGAATAAAGAAAATAGCCATACTGGACAGATTGCTGGGCAATCGCTATCTTGGCAAAGATTCGATAATTATTATTGATGAGCCGGAAGCTAATTTGCATCCGCAAGCAATAGTGAAGTTTTTGGAAATAGTTGAGTCCATAGCAGCGGCGGGGTGTCAGGTTTTCATTGTCAGTCATTCGTATTTTGTCATCAAAAAGTTGTACCTGTTGGCAAAAAAATCGAACAGCTCGATTCCGGTAGTGTCGGTAACTGATGAATTGGTGTCGATAAGTGATTTGCTGGAAGGGATTCCCGACAATCCAATTATTAATACCGCAATCGCTCTGTACGATGAAGAAGTGGAGCTGACGTTCGATGAGTGAAATGATGATTCAAGAATCCGGAATGAACTTCAAGCTGGATAGCGACTTTGGCTTCAACATCGAGCAAAGTGAACTGTATATTAGTCTGAAACACAATAACGGTATAAAAATAAATGAAAAATTCCAGAAGCGGTTCAATGGCATAAGAAAAGCGTTTGGTTTAGAGCAAGTGCAGGTAATCAACGAAGCCCGGGCGCGTACTCGGGGCTGGATAGCATAAATAGCGAGGTAAGAAATGTCCGATATAAAAGCGCCCAAGAAGTTGATTGAGGTGGCTCTGCCGCTGGATGATATTAATAAGGCTTGTATTCGCGAGAAGTCGATTCGCCACGGGCATCCGTCGACGCTACATTTGTGGTGGGCGCGGCGGCCGCTGGCGGCGGCGCGGGCAGTGTTGTTCGCGCAATGTGTCAACGATCCGGGCGGCGAACGGGGTTACAAGGCGGGCAAGACCCGCAAGCAGGCTGACAACGAGCGCGAGGAGCTATTTGATATTATCCGCGATTTGGTCAAGTGGGAGAACACCAATAACGAGACGGTGTTGAAGCGGGCGCGGCTGAAAATCCGCGAGAGCTGGCGCGAGACTTGTGAGCTGAACAAAGGCAAGTCCGGCTTTGACCCGGACAAGCTGCCGGCATTTCACGACCCGTTTGCCGGCGGCGGCGCAATCCCGCTGGAAGCGCAACGGCTGGGGTTTGAGAGCTATGCGTCTGATCTCAATCCGGTCGCGGTGATGATTAATAAAGCGATGATCGAGATACCGCCGCGGTTTAACGGCAACTGTCCGGTAAATCCGGACAGTTGCGCTAATAATATGGCGACCTGGACCGGCGCGCGCGGGCTGGCGGATGATGTGCGCTATTATGGCAAACTATTGCGCGATCAGGCGTTTGCGAAAATCGGACACCTCTATCCGCAAATAGATTTGCCCGGCCAGCAAGTTGGCGGCAAAGCGACAGTAATCGCCTGGATTTGGGCGCGGACGGTAAAAAGCCCGAACCCGGCGTTTAGTGGTGTGCATGTGCCGCTCATTAGCACTTATTATCTATGCAAAAAAGACCAGCGCAAAGTCTGGCTCCAGCCGGTACTCGACGGCGATGACTATCGGTTTGAGATTAAAGAGGGCAAACCGGATAACCCGGCGGAAATCGATAACGGCACCAAACTCGGACGAGGCGCGAATTTCAAGTGCATCATGTCCGATACGCCGATGACCAGCAATTATGTCCGTGGCGAATTTCAGAACGGCCGCGCCGGGGTACGGCTGATCGCAGTAGTCGCCGAAGGGACTAGAGGAAGGCTGTATATACCGGCGACCGCCGCGATGCAAGCCTTGGCTGAAACTGCGGCTCCGACGTGGAAACCGACGCAAAAAATACCGATAAATCCCAGATGGTTTTCGCCGCCGTTGTATGGTATGACTTCCTATGGGGATATCTTCACAAACCGCCAGCTAACTGCGCTTACGACCTTCTGTGATTTGTTGCCAGAGTTGCGCGAATTTATCAAGCGCGACGCTTTTGTTGCGGGTTTGCCAGACGATAGTGTGCCGCTACGCGACGGTGGTAACGGTGCGACCGCTTATGCGGAAGCGGTGAGTGTTTATTTGGGTTTTGCAGTGGATAGAAGCGCAAACTACTGGTCATCATTAACACCTTGGGGTGGAGATTTTATTGTCCAAACCTTTGGACGTCAAGCACTGCCCATGGTTTGGGATTTTGCCGAGGGCAATCCTTTTTCTGAATCCACGGGCTGCTTTCATGGAGCTATTACATGGATTGAAACGGTAATTTCTAATCAATTTAACAGCGCAAAAACAGATGGAATATCTACACAACAAGATGCTGTTGGGCAGACAATAAGCGAGAGCAAGATTATTTCGACAGACCCGCCATATTATGACAATATCGGTTATGCTGATTTGTCGGATTTTTTCTATATATGGATGCGAAAGAGCTGTGGCGATATCTATCCTGATTTATTCGTTACGATCACTACACCAAAAACTGATGAACTAATAGCTTCACCTTATAGACACGAAAGCAAACTTGCATCCGAAACATTTTTTCTCAATGGCATGACTAAAGCTATGGGGAGCATAGGTGACCAAACAAATAAATCGTACCCAATTACTATTTACTATGCTTTCAAGCAATCAGATAGCGACAGCTCAGGAACCGTATCTACTGGATGGGAAACTTTTTTGCAAGCTGTCATTAATTCTAGACTTGTTTTGACGGGAACATGGCCGATGCGAACCGAAAGAGATCAGGGACTGAAAACTTCAGTAAATGTTCTTGCATCCTCAATCATCCTCGTTTGCCGTCGCCGCAACAAAAATGCCACCGATTGTACCCGCAAGGAATTTCTGCGCGAACTAAAAGCGGTGATGCCGGAGGCGCTGGAGACGATGATTGGCGGCGCGATTGGCCGTTCGCCGCTCGCGGCGGTGGATTTGGCGCAGGCGGCGATTGGTCCGGGAATGGAAGTGTTCAGCAAATACGCGGCAGTACTCGAAGCCGACGGATCGGCGATGTCGGTGAAGACGGCGCTACAGCTCATCAACAAACAAATCGATGAATATTTCGGCAGCGAAGAAAACAACTTTGATCCCGAGACGCGGTTTTGCTGCGAGTGGTTCAAGACATATGGCTGGAAGGAAGGCCCGTTCGGCGATGCCAATACCCTGGCGAACGCCAAGGCGGTGTCGGTTAGCGGTCTGGAACAATCCGGCGTATTAACTGCCAGTGGCGGCAAGGTCAAGTTGCTAACCAATGATGAATACCCGTCCGACTGGAATCCGTTGGCCGATACGCACAACCCGGTCTGGGAGAGCGCCCATCAGCTTATCCGCGAACTGCAAACATCCGGTGAAGTGGCAGCGGGCAAGCTGCTGGCAAAAGTGCACAAGCAGAACGAGCAAATCCGCAAGCTCTGCTATCAGCAGTACACCTGGTGCGAACGCACCGGCCGCGCCGGCGACGCCAAGCTGTATAACGAGCTGCTGGCGGCATGGCACGCGATAGAAAGCGCGGCGCTGGAACATGGCGCGGTGGATGAACAGCCGACACTGTTTTAGGAGCAGAAATGAAGATTGAAGCAATCAGAATCAAGAACTACAAAGTGTTCAGAGATGTAACAATACGAGACATTCCGAAAATGGCAGTATTTCTTGGCGCCAATGGTTCGGGGAAATCGACGCTGTTTGACGTGTTCGGGTTTTTGAAAGACGCGTTGGCAAATAATGTCAGCATGGCAATGCTCAAGCGTGGCGGATTTGAAGAAGTAGTGTCACGCGAGAGCGATGGACCAGTAGAATTTGAGTTTAAGTTTCGTAGTGAAAAGAACATGCCGCTTGTGACTTACGAAATTAAAATTGCCAATTCACCTTCAGGACCAGTGGTTCAGTCCGAAATACTGAAGTATCGTCGAGGCTCCAAAGGCAAGCCGTGGCATTTTTTGGATTTTAGGTATGGCGAAGGCGAAGCGATATTGGAGGATGACCCTAATGTTGATGTTGCAGAAGCCAAACGAGATACGCAAAAATTAGAGAAACCAGATATACTTGCGATTAAAGGGTTAGGGCAGTTTCAGAAGTTCCGGCAAGTTATGGCTTTTCGCAGGCTTGTGGAGAATTGGTATGTGTCTGATCTGCACATTTCTTATGCCCGACAAGGTAACGATGCAGGCGTGAGCGAACATCTGAATACAATGGGTGATAATCTGGCGCAATACGCGAAGTATGTTCGCGATCAACACCCTAAGGTGTTCAGTGATATTTTGACCAAAATGGCAGAAAAAATTCCCGGTATAAGTGAAGTGTCGGCCGATACGACTATAGATGGCAGAATTATCTTGAGATTCAAAGATGGTTCGTTCAAAGATCCTTTTCTTGCCCGCTATGCCTCGGATGGCACGGTGAAAATGTTCGCATACCTATTGCTGTTAAGTGACCCTAAGCCATTTCCGCTGCTCTGTATAGAAGAGCCGGAAAATCAACTGCACCACGACTTGATGATTGCCTTGGCAGAAGAGCTACGCATGTATGCTATGCGTGGCGGGCAAGTGTTTGTATCTACGCATTCACCCGATTTTGTCAACGCATTGGAGCCAAAGGAGCTGTTTTGGCTCACTAAGAAGGATGGTTATAGTCAAGTATCGCGGGCTGATGACGATAAATTAGTAGTGGATCTTTACAACGATGGTGACTTGCTGGGTTATCTCTGGAAATCCGGATTTCTCAGCGGCGCAGGAATACGCTGATGGATGTTTATTTTTTGGTGGAAGAGCCATCTATGGAAGCGGTCTTGAATATTATCTTGCCTCGCATCCTCATAGATAAAACTTTTCAGGTGTTCCCGCATCAAGGAAAGAGCGACTTGCAAAAGAGCATCGTTAAACGAATAAGAAACTTGTCGCATAGTTTTCCAGACGCTAAATTTGTAGTCTTACAAGACAAAGATAGTTCTGATTGTCGTCTGTTAAAAGCTCAACTATTGGCTTTGTGCTCAGAGGCTGGCGTCGAAAACGCTCTTGTTCGGATTGTATGCCATGAGCTTGAAAACTGGTTACTGGCAGATATGGAGGCTATTGAACGAGCATTTGAACTGTCAGGATTTACAAGCAAGTATCAAAATCGAGCGAAATATCGAGTGATAGATTCAATCGCAAATTCCGCCGAAGAGATTAGTAAGCTTGTCAGAGGGTATCCGCGTAAAGTTACCGGCGCTGCCAAAGTGGCCACGCATATGAATATCAATCGCAATCGTTCGCATAGTTTTGGTGTATTTATTTCGGGAATAAGAAGGCTTTTGGAGCTGGAGGAAGTATGTTAAAACCATGGCGTGAAGTCGCTGAGCCGCACGAGGATGTTCGGCGCGGTACGATGCAACAGGCAGAGTTTGCCGCTGATATTACGATGGTGAGAAACGGTGTTGCCAGTGAGCAATACCAGAATCCACATTTGTTCTTCGCACGTACTTATATCACCGAGGGCATGAAGCTATTGCTCGACAATGTGCTTATGCGTATCACGGGTAATGGCGGCGATCCTGTAGTCCAGCTACAGACAGCGTTTGGCGGCGGCAAGACGCATACGATGCTTGCGGTATATCATCTGGCGACTAGCGGCAAAGATGCTGGCGAGTTTGCAGGCATCGGTGCGTTGATGGATAGTGCGGGCATTACGCAGTTGCCAGTAGCGCGGGTCGCTGTGCTAGACGGTAATCGGCAAGCTCCTAATTCACCGCAATTAAGCGGCGGCATATTTATCAATACGCTTTGGGGTGAACTGGCTTGGCAAATCGGCGGAGTTGATGGCTACGAGCTGGTGCGCCTAGCGGACGAGAGTGGCACTTCGCCTGGCAAGCAAATCTTATCGGACTTGCTCACACGTTATGCGCCGTGTGTGATATTAGTGGATGAGTTGGTAGCTTACCTTAGACAGTTTTCGCACAATGCCAAATTTGCTGGCGGTACTTTTGAAAGCAATCTGTCGTTTGTGCAAGCGTTGACCGAGGCGGTCAAAGCCGTGCCGCAGACGATTATTTTGGCATCATTGCCAGAGTCAAAGACAGAGACTGGCGGGGTAGCCGGTGACTTTGCATTGGATGCATTGGAAAAAGTTTTTGGCCGAATCCAGGCCATCTGGAAGCCGATCGCGCCAGAGGAAGCATTTGCTATCGTGCGCCAGCGGTTGTTTGCTAATATCGGCGACGAAGCGGCGCGCGTTAGCGTGTGTCGTGAGTTTGCTAAGCTTTATGCTGATAACGCCGATAAATTTCCTAGTGATGTATGTGAAGCGCGTTATTTTGAGCGGATGCTGGCGGCTTATCCGATTCATCCAGAGTTGTTCGACAGGTTGTATGAGGACTGGACGACTCTAGACCGTTTTCAACGCACGCGTGGCGTGCTACAGTTAATGGCGAAAGTAATTAATCGTCTGTGGGTGAATAATAATAGCGATTTATTAATTATGCCGGGCAATTTGCCGCTTGCCGATAATGAAGTTCGCAATCAAGTAGTAGCTTATTTGCCAGCTGGTTGGGATCCATTGTTTGATAAGGACATTGATGGCGAGCGGTCGATATCGGTAGAGATTGACAAAGATACGCGCTTTGGCACTGTTCAAGCAGCTAGTCGATTGGCGCGATCGATATTCGTTGGCTCAGCGCCTAGTGGTGTCAACCAAAATGCGCGTGGGCTAGACGAAAAACACTTAATGTTGGCGTGTGTCCAGCCGCTTAACAATATTGCTGTATTTAGTGATGCACTAGCGCGGTTGCGTGATAAATTGCACTATCTTAATCATATCAGCAATAAATATTGGTTTGGCACTAAGCCTAATCTCAGACGCGAGATGGAAGAACGCAAGCGCCGTTTTGAGAGCGATGAACATTGTTTGCCGCTTATCAAAAAATATCTTAGCGATGCTTTGAGCGTGCGCGGCTGTTTTGACGGAGTGCATATTTTTGCTGATAGCAACGAAGTTCCGGATGATGCCAATCTGCGTTTGGTAGTGTTGAAACCGAACGAGGCATATTCGCAACTGGCAAATAATATGGCGCATAGCACAGCTGCACGAATTGTTGCGACGCGTGGCGGCCAACCGCGTCAACAGCAAAACAGGTTGATTTTTTTGGCGCCGGACTACGACAGCTGTAAGAATATGCGCGATCGAGCTTATACTTATTTGGCGTGGAACTCGATTGTAAATGATTTTGATAATAAATCTTTGGATATTGGCAATGCGCAAGCTGAGCAAGCCAAAGCGACTCGAATTAGCTGCGAAAAATCGCTAAAGCAAGCGGTGCTGGAAGCCTATTGTCGGTTGTTTGCACCTGTGCAATTTGCACAAGCAGGGAAAATGCCTACTAAGCAAGAGTGGGAATCGGGACAAATATCAGCATCAGGAACGAGCCTAATCAATGCGATAGATAGCAAAATTCGCCAAGAAGAGTGGCTAATAACTGAATGGGCGCCGATTCATCTGCGCAAGCAGTTAGTTGATTGGTTCTGGAAGAGCGATAAGCCATTTGTGTCGATTAGAGAAGTGTGGACGGCTTTTGGTGCATATCTATATTTGCCGCGTTTGAAAAATATAGATGTAATGAAAAATGCGATAAAATCTGGTGTTGAGTGCTGTGAGTTTTTTGCCATCGCGCAGGCATGCGTTGGCGATAAATATGAAGGCTTTATTTTTGGCGCGAACGTTCATCAAGTGACGGATGATATGCTAATTATCGAGCCGAGCGCCGCTGGAAAATATGCTGAAGAACTAAGGCGCAGGCAGCAGGAAGAAGCGGCGAAAGCAGATGCAGAACAATTAGAGAAATCACCAATAACTAGTAATGTGCCACCACCAGCTAGTCGTAATGTTATTTCTAATACACTTGAAAATAATCCACCATTCAACAAACTAATAACTCGCTACCATGCGTCTGTGCAGCTTAATGCAACGACTTCAAAAATGGAGTTTGCAGCGATTTTTGATGAGATAATCAAGAATCTCACCGCTGATTTTGCGACAGCTGTGGAAATAAGCGTGGAAATAAGCGCGAGTAATTCCACAGGCTTTGCTGATAATTTACAGAGAGCAGTGTCTGAAAATGGTAAGCAACTAAATATCAACGGAGAGTTTGTCGAGGAATAGCGTAAGGGTTAGTGTTAAAATGAAGTTGATGGATGTAACTGACATTCCGACTAGGATGCAGCAAATTAATCAAGAAGCCGAAAAGTTACGGCAATGGCTAGTTTCAAATTGTGCGATAAGTTATGAATGTCAAGATGTGCGAATGGTTATGCTTGAGGCATTACAACAGGCCAATTCTTCAGTAGGGCTGTGGATGAATAGTCTAGTAGCGATAAAATATGAGTTGTTCGCGCAGGGAATGTCTGAAGTTGAATATCTTGAACGTATCGGTTGCGGATTAAAGTCGGCAGGGATGGCAGAAGATATGATGATAGATTATCTTCGTATTAGTTACATCACCACGGTGAATTTTAAAGTTGAACATTTATTGCGGACTTTGCTGTCCCAAGAAAACGGAAAAAAATTGCGAGGTTTTTCGATGATTGTTGACGCGCTCAATAACAAGTTGAGTGATTGTCTAAGTGATATTGAAAAAAATTATTTGTTAGCGTTCGCTGCGGTTCGCAATTCATTGCACAACAACGGTATAAATTGTACAGCTGATTTGGATGTAATTATTAGTGGCGTTGAGCACAATGTTCGCAAAGGTCATGCGATAACATGTGCGGGATGGGAGCACATTATTGAATTAGTAGCGAGAATTATTGATGTTGTGAGTAAAATCTTAAGGGATGCTAATATGAGGATGGATAAAGAGATTCTGGATGAATTTGTCAGTTTAGGTATTTAGGCATAGCAAACGTTTGGACACACCTAGTTCAATACATCGGCGTAGTTCTTTACCAGCCCGTCCACGATAGATGGATTTTTCCGGCTATACACCGAGTTTCCCGATAGTCTAGTGGCATACGTTTACGGAAAGCATACTGCCTGCCGGGCGCGGGAATGCGGCTGTCTGAATGTGGTTGTAATATAGGGAGTGTCGAATAAGGAGGAGCGCTATGTTTGAACGTTTTCGAACCCAACGTACCGATGAAGGCACCCGCTTGCAGTTTCGTGAGACTTTTTTGCGGGCAGCGGATTTCATCTTGCCGCTGTTTATCGTGTCGGGTTTCAGGCAGTGTCGGGAAATTTCCGGATTGCCGGGGGTGAATTATTATTCAGCGGATATGCTGCAGCAGGCGCTTGCGCCGCTAATCAAAATGGGTTTGCAGTCGGTGTTGCTGTTTCCGGTGCCGGACAGCAAAGGGATTGAAGCTACCTATTCCGAGCATGGCTTGGTACAACAGGCATCCCGGGTGCTCAAAATCGCTTATCCCGGGCTGGAGTTAATTAGCGACGTTTGTTTGTGCGCCTATACTGTCGACGGTCATTGCCATATCGGCGATAACGATAACACTTGCCGGTTGCTGGCACGCATCGCTGTCAGTCATGCCGCCGCCGGTGTGGATATTGTCGCGCCGTCGGACATGATGGACGGGCGGGTGTGGTTTATCCGTCAGGCATTAACCGAAAGCGGTTATGCGACTACGAAAATCATGGCGTATGCGGCGAAATATGCATCGAATTTTTACGGACCGTTCCGGGCTGCCAGTCAGTGCGGCTTGGCTAGCGGCGCCGACCGAAAAACCTATCAGATGGATTATTGCAACAGCAATCAGGCGCTGGCGGAGATTGCTGCCGATGTAGCCGAAGGCGCCGACCAGATCATTGTCAAACCGGCGCTCAGCTATTTGGACATTATCGCCCGTGCCAAGACCAATTGTGCGCTGTCGTTGGTTGCTTATAACGTATCCGGCGAATATCTGATGTTGAAAAACGCCATCACCCAAGGAGTCGTGGCGCCGGATGCCGTCAACGAAACGCTCATTGCCATGAAGCGTGCCGGAGCGACGCGGATCATCAGTTACTTTACGCCGGAGATTTTGTTGAATATGCAGATTTGACTTTTGCCAATTATGATTATAATATACTGCAATAATACCATTGGTAAGAAGAGAGCGTATGATTAAAAACAGCCTGTTGTATAAATTTCCTGATTTTCGCAATTTTTTTGTGGCCCGGATAATTTCGCTGGTTGGCGATTCTTTTTCGGCGATTGCTGTTTCGTGGTGGATTGTAAGTCGTGGCACAGAGCATAGTAAGCTGGAGTTTGGCTTGATGATGGCCACAATTACGCTGCCGCGGATACTGTTCGGACCGTTATTTGGAGTGCTGGTAGACAGATTCAGTCGCAAAAAATGCATGTTGATTGCCGATATTGCGCGCGCAGGATTAGCCGCTACGATGGCGCTGCTTATGACTACCGGCTTACTTACGATACCGATACTGTTTGTGCTATGTTTCCTGATTGCGCTGTTTGCACCGTTGTTTGAAGCTGCCGAGGGCGCGGCTCTTATGCAGATAACGGCTCCAGAGTATATCGAACGAACCACGGCGCTTCATTCTACGGCATTTAATATTTCTAACCTGTTTGGATTGTTTGTCGGCGCATCGATAATCGCGTTGCTTGGCACGACTGTTGCATTCTGGCTAAATGCATTATCTTTTTTGCTCTCGTTTATTTTTGTATGGCTGGTGAAAAATCCGCTGTCCGCGCCCGAACGTGTCGAACGCAGCCCGCTTCAGGATTTTGCGAGTGGTTTAAGATATATGTATGGCAAGCGACCATTGTTTTGGCTGACGGTATTTTTTATGATTTCCAATCTTATTGCGACACCGTTGATGATGATTATTCCGCTCCAGGTAAAGTTTATGTTTAACGAGACGGTGTTTTGGGTAGCGGCATTTGAAGGAGCAATATCAGCGGGGGCGTTAATAATGGGTGTGGTGCTAGCGCGTCACGCATGGAAACGCGATGCTTATGCAACCGAGATGTCGGTTATGGTCGGAATTGGTTTAATCTGTGTTGTGCTCGGCGTGAGCTACAATAAATTATTCTCTGTAGGATTATATTTTCTTTTGGGAGTGGGTATAGCGTTATCGCAGACCGTAATAGGCGCGCTGTTCCAACGAGCAGTCGATGACGAGTATAAAGGTCGATTTTTTTCGTTAGTCGGCGCAATCGCCACGGCAGTTATGCCGCTAGGATTTGCAACGAGCGGATTTTTGGCAGAGGCGCTTTCAGTGCCGCAGATACTTATTATTTTTGGAGCCGCACACGCTTTGTTAGCTTTTGGAATGCTGGCATTGCCGCGGGTTGACACTAAAGAAAAATTAAACAATGAAAAGGAGCAATTATGAGCTATTCTAAACTTATCGACATCAAAACTTTGAAAACGGCGGCGGAAGATGTCGCCCGCCATTTTGCCGGAGCTAAACCATTTGGCGCTTTTGTGCTCGGTTCTGGCTGGAGTGACGCCATAAAAGTGTTCAACATCAAGGAAGAAATATCCTACGCCGACATCTGCGGGTTGGGGATGACGACCATTGTTGGGCATGCCGGCAAGTTGTCGTTGGCGGAAGTTGAGGGCAAAGAGTTCTTAGTATTTCAAGGGCGGAAACATTATTACGAAGGCATGGGTTGGACACCGGTGGTTATGCCGGCCTATATCGCCAAAGCGATGGGCGCAGAACTATTTTTTGCCAGCAACGCCTGTGGCGGGATTAACCATAAACCCGGCGATTTGATGATTATCACTGACCATATTAATTTTATGGGTAGCAATCCATTGCAGGGAAAACATCATCCGGAACTCGGACCGCGATTTAGCGATATGACCAATGTCTATAACAAAGACTTGAACGGCATTATCGAGCGTGCCGGCGCCAAAACCGGTGTGCCATTGGTCAAAGGCGTGTACATGGCGTTTTGGGGTCCGACTTATGAAACTCCGGCAGAAGTCAAATTGGCAAAAATCGTCGGCGCGGATGCGGTGGGCATGTCCACGGTGCCTGAAGCCACGGTGGCAAATTCGATGGGTATGAAAGTTGCCGCGCTGTCTTGTATCACCAACTATGCCGCCGGAATGACCGGCAATCCGCTGTCACACAAAGAAGTAGTGGATACACTCGATGCCACGATGGGGAACATCCACAAAATATTGCCGGAAATCGTGCGCGAGTTTGCAAAAAAAATAATCTGAGTACATCGTAATGGCATAAACCAAAATCTTCTGTTAAAATAGCAGTAACCGTTTAGGTTACTGCTATTTTGTTTGGGAAAATTGACTTAGGACTGCCTGGTATAGCAGATTTTATAGGTGGAGAATGATATGAACGATAGATTAAATACGCTACTACATAAACAAGATTTAGCCAAAGCCGACATTGTCGAGCTACTGGCGTTGTCGGTGCCGGAAGATATTGAGGCGTTGCGGGTGCGGGCGCATGAGGTAATGGTCGATAATGTTGGCGATGCCGTATACTATCGCGGCTTGATTGAGCTGTCCAATATTTGCGCGCTGGATTGTTATTATTGCGGTATCCGTGCCGGCAACAGCAATATCGAGCGCTATACGTTGGCCAAGAGCGACGTAATTGACGCTGCTAACTGGTGCGCCGATCAGGGTTATGGTTCGATTGTGCTGCAAGCCGGTGAACGCAGCGATGAGGGTTGGATAAACTTTGTCGAGCAGTTAATCGTGGACATCAAGACTAGCACCGTGCGACCGGAATTGCCACAGGGAGTGGGGATTACACTGTCACTTGGTGAGCAGAGTCGGGCTACTTATGCCCGCTGGCGTGCGGCTGGCGCGCACCGCTACCTGTTGCGGATTGAATCGACGAACCCGCAGCTATTTGCCAGTATTCATCCTGCCGGTCAAAAACTGACTGAACGGCAAACCTGTCTGAAGTGGCTGGCGGAAACCGGCTTTCAGGTCGGTACCGGTGTGATGATTGGGATTCCCGGGCAGACGTTGGAAATGCTGGCCGATGATGTGCTGTTTTTTAAAACCATGGACATCGATATGATTGGCATGGGCCCGTACTTGGCGCATAATGATACGCCAATGGGGAGCTGGGAGCAACCGCTATCCAAAGACGAAGTGTTACTGCTGGCGTATAAAATGATTGCTGTAGTGCGGCTGGTGCTAAAAGATGTCAATATTGCCGCGACCACGGCGTTGCAGGCGATTGTCAAGGACGGAAGGGAACGCGGTCTGACCTACGGCGCGAATGTCACCATGCCAAACCTCACCCCGACTGAGGTGCGCAAAAACTATCAGTTGTATGAAGGAAAGCCCTGTATGGACGAGGGACGTGCTGAGTGCCGCGGCTGTTTGCTCGGTCGTATCGAAGGTGTCGGTCGCCACGTGGCGTTCAACGAGTGGGGCGACTCCAAGCATTACACGAAAAAAGACTAATCTGTTCCAGTTTGATCGTCATTTTGCCGGAGGAAAACAGAAATGGCTAAAATTTGAACTGAATATTTAACAAAATGCACCGTCCGTTGGAAATAGCGGGCGGTTTTTGATTTATTTGCGAATTATTTTGGAATTGTAGCAAAACTGTAACACAACTGTATGCAAACTGACACACAACTGTGACATTTGGCGGTTATACTTAGATTAGAGGACGTTCAAATTGCAAAATCTTTTGTCAAAAAACATATTACTGGAGGAAAAATGAAAACCATATTGAGAACTTTGGTAAATTCTTTTTTAGTAAGCCAATTACCCATTCGCCGGTAAGCTTTACTAAAACGGTTAAAATAATAATAATCTGGAAAATGCAAGGAGTTAATTATGTGTGTCAATAAAAAAACAATCGAAATGGTTTATAACAGATTCCTGCTATTGCGCCAAGCCGCCGTTGGACATCAGCGCAGGTGGCGGCAGAGCTGGGCGTATCCCGGCAGACGATAGTGAACATCGAAACCAAAAAGACACCATTTTCGAAAATGCACTGCATAGCCTTTATGGTAGTACTAAACGAACGCAGCGCCGAAGTGCCGGATTTGAAAAAGATTGTGGAGGCGGTGCTTGTCAACTAAATACCGTCTCGATAGAAGTAAAAAATAACGCCACAGCCAACAAAACGGCGGACGTTATTTTTTTGCATTACACAATTCCAGTATAGCGTTGGCGCCTATCGCGCATTGTGCAGGATAAATACTTATTACAAGCAGCTAGCTGCCAGTTAGCGCATAGCCTTTGAACAAGTTTGCCCGGAGTACAGCGCTTGATTTTTTGGCTACTTCCTATCAAGAGAAAAGTATGCTGCGAAAGCAAAGGCTGCTAGCAAATTCTTGCAAAAAGGTGGCACTCGTTATTTGTCGTTGAGATTATGCTCTAAAAAACTTGCCAGCTATTTATTAGTCGGAAATAGATACTGGTAGGCTTGGGGAAATTTGCGCGCCCAATACTGTTCGATATGCGCGCCGTAGTCATCGACATCCAAGCGGACTTCTTGTCCCTGGGCTTCGAGCGCTTGAGCTACCAATTTGTAGTTCGGGGTAAAGCCCGGGGTGTAATTCCTGAGGATGTTGCGGGCGACCCATTCGCCTTCCACTGCTCCGGCGCAGATGAAATATTTTATCGGATATTGTTTAGCATATTCGGCAACTACCGCGGCGGTAACGTGCCAAGATGGTGAAAATGCTCCGACAAGCCCAAATATTTCCGGGTGTTTTAGCGCGGCAAAAATTGCCGTCTGACCGCCATAAGAGCTACCCATTATCGCGGTGCTTTCCCGCCACGGCAGTACTCGAAAATTGCTGTCGATATAGGGCTTGAGGGTGGTTACGATGAATTGCAGATAGCGCTCGCAGTCATCGGTTAGCGTAACTAGCTCAGTTTCGCGATGCGCGTCGCTTTCGATGCCGACAACAATCGCGCCGCGCGTTTCGCCGGCGCTGCATAAACGTTCTAGTGAATCAGAGACCGCCCAGTGACCACTGTAAGCAGTATCCGGTGAAAACAAATTTTGCCCGTCGTGCATATAGATTACCGGGAACTTACTGTCGCCTTGGCTGTATTCCGGCGGCAAGTAAATCCAGATTTTCCGCGTGCGATTCAGTTGCGGTATCGTAAATGCCTCGATATAGCGGACATCCCCGGCAGTTAGTCCGCTGAACGTTTTCAATTCTATGTTCATAATAAAAATCCTTTCTGTGGGTCTGGTTCGTTAATTATAACATAAATCTGTAACTAACTTTGAGCCGCTATTACTGCGCTGGTCATTGTTTGGTCAGGAGGGCAGAGTACAATTTAGCTAGATTATTGTATTTTCGTTAAACCCCGGAGTGACTAGAGAGGATTATTATGTTTAGTCTGGATCATCAAGCTGTGCAGTTGCTTGGTAATATAGTAGGGAAATATGCCTGGCTGGATAATTCGATGATTGCATTGTCGGCTTATGGTCCATATATATTCGAATTGGTGCTGGTGATTATGTGGTTTTCCGGGCGTTCAGAATCAATGCGGTTGGCCAATCGTAAACGGGCGCTATACGGTTTTTTTTCGGCAATCATTGCCATGACTGTCAATCTTGTTGTTGGCTCGTTTTTCTTTCGCGTGCGCCCGTTTTTGAATGGTGAAAGCAAATTGTTGTATCAGAGCGCCACGGATTCGTCATTTCCATCAGACCACGCCGCCGGCGGTGGTTCAATTTCTACCAGTATTATGTTTGGCAAACGCTGGCTGGGCAGGTTTTTGATGGTGTTTGCAGTGTTGGTGACAATTTCTCGGGTGTATGTCGGCGCGCACTACCCGTTTGATGTCGTTACCGGTTTGCTTATTGGTGTGCTGAGCGCCTGGTTAGTGGAACGTAATCGTGAACACTGTGATAAAGTGGTCGAGCCGTTGTTGATGTTTTATGAACGGTTGGTTGATAAGTTTGAAGTTTTGAAAAAACTTGGTTTTTGACAGACTGGGCTGTGTGGAAAGTTTTACCTTTCTGCACAGCCCCTTTTTTGTGACCGAATCAGGGACTTCAACCTAGTAGCTATACACAAAATGTCGTGGTATAATTAGCGAAGAAATTTTTAAGGAGTTGAATGAGAGCAATGGGGAAAATTATTGGAATCATATTGGTGCTATTGGGGTTGGCGGCAGTTGTTTGGCCAGTTTTGGCGGGAGTTGCCAGTGTGCTATATTTGGCAGTCGCATTAGTGGTTGCCGGGGTAGCGGAGTTGTTTCAAGCCTATAGAATCAAGGGAGCCGGCTACAAAACGCTGTGGACGATTTTTGGCATCATTACTATTCTTTGCGGAACTTCACTTTGGGTGCATCCGCTGATTGGCATTTCCTTTATCGTGATGATTTTGGCGGGGTACTTTATCGTTGACGGCGTATTCCGAATCTTCGCCGCATTTATTAAGAGCGAACGACGGATTTGGTATGTATTCAACGGTATTATTTCTTTACTACTCGGGTATCTGGTGTTTTCGATGTTGATGAGCAAGCCATTTGCTGCGGACTGGATATTGGGTACGTTTTTTGGAATAAACTTGATATTTAAAGGATTTACCATTATCGCGATAAACTCGAAATACCGCAACTAACCCAAAAAGAGCCTCGTCGGTAACGACGGGCTCTTTTTTTGGGGTGCTTAACAATAATAAAATAAAAGCAAATGAGTAACACAAGAAGTGGTAGTTGAGTAATTGCTTAACCGCCTTATACCGAACAGTAAGTACGGTGGTGTGAGCGGTCAATTGACAAATTAATTATTAGACGACTTCTCGTTTGCCAGTTCGATTAATTTTTCGGCGAGCATATCGCCAAGGAATGGCTGAATGTCTTGCTCGCATTGAGTTGCGCTTACTGCGAAACGTTGGCAGAGTTTTTCAATGAGCGCGGCGACTGTCAGTGGTGCGGCAAGTTCGTTCCAAATTGCCGTTCCCACTTTTCCAAGACCATAGTAAGCACCATTGTTCACACTCATTAGCGCGGTATCGCCGTCCATGTCGGCGGTGATGATTTTGTTGGTGCGAACGATTATGCTGCTGCTGTTCAACATTATTAATTCTCCCTTAAAACTTTGATGCTTTACCACTTCCTATGCTACTTAATAACTTTACGTCTTTAGCCACTAACACTTTTTCGCCAGCTTTTGACCGCCCGAACAATCCAGATAAACGGCTTGAGCGGATAATATAACCAAAACATTTTGTCGGGAAGGGAAACAGTTTTGAAGTCTAAACTGTTGGGCGAGAAAAAGATGAAAATAAAATTCAGTAGGTAATTGCGTTTGAAATATATTCTTAATACATAATCGATATAAATAAAATATTCTCGAGAAAAAGTTGCCGACAAATCGCCAGAATAGCTTGCAAGATAGCCCGTAGCCTTATTGGCGATGTCGGCTTGTTTTGCTGTAATTTGTTGTAGAACTTTACAATTAACGGATATTCCGAGCAAACAGTGAACTAAAATTAGTGCTTGATATGCAAAATCTGAAAAATCAGTATCTTTTGGTGGATTATTTTTCTGGTGCTGTTGAACAAGCAACGCAATATCCAAAAGCCAACGCAGCCGACACCAGCCATGAGATGCCCCGTGCGTTGCGAGGTAATCAAACAAAGCTGTAGCGCCGACACCGCGAATAATGCGATCAGACAAGATGAATTTGTCGGCTTCAAAAAACATTTTTTCAAAATCGGTCGTTTCATCAATCCAACGTTGAATATCCCAATGAATTTCGACAGAATAGTTTATGCCATAAAATTCTTCGTGATGATACATTTTACACAAAAAACTTTGTTGTTTTTTTGTGGATTTACTGGAAAACACTTCGAAGTGCGGTTGGTAACCAAGCTGCTCGAGCAGACTGCAGGCTTTCAATGCGTCGCTCTTATCAACCAGCAAATCAACATCACGCGTTGGTCGCATACCGATATCGCTGTACAACTGCAACGCCAGCGCCGCACCTTTGAGCACGATTACACGAATGCCGTTGGTTTCGAGCAGTTCGGTTACTCGGACGGTTTCGGTGGCTAGTTGAAGCGACTGACGCAGACCAAGTGATCGTTGCTGCTCGAGCTGGCTGATTGTTTCTGTGGGAATTCCGGCAGTAGGCATACTTTTGAGAACTTTTAATATTGCCGGGTATACCCGGTGGATTACGCACAACTCCACAAACACCGACCAGCGAAGGGCAGAGCGGTTGTAATAAATGTATTCGACCAAATGTGATGCCGGTTCGGTTTTTAAATAAATACGCAGACCGAGCAACAACAAATTTAGCTCGATGGCGTTGGTGGATTTATCAAGGATTGATTGAATTTTATTCATAATGGTATTATAGCTTCTAACTAAGCGATAATCAAATGGTCAACAGTAAAAATTTTCAGCTGGTATACTGATGGCGTTTGTCAGCTTCACACAATTATCCCCGGAGATAGGAAAAACTTCTTATCTCCGGTTTTTTTTGGTACAATGTATTGTAATATTCTATCGGAGGTAATTTCGTGGCAAAAATAATCGCCATCGCCAACCAAAAGGGCGGCGTCGGCAAAACTACTACCGCGGTAAATTTGAGCGCCTGTCTGGCGTTATTGGGTAAAAAAACTTTGTTGGTGGATATCGACCCGCAGGGGAATTCTACCAGCGGCGTGGGTGTGGAAAAGCATACTATTAAGGAATGTATCTATGATGTGCTGGTCGGCGAAGACGAGCGCGGGTTAATTGGCAACGTCATCGTTCAGACACAGGTGGAAAACCTGATGCTGTTGCCGGCGACCATTCAGTTGGCGGGTGCGGATATTGAACTGGTGTCGTTGATGGCGCGGGAGATGCGGTTAAAGCGAGCGCTCGATCCGCTACGCGAGCAGTTTGAGTATATTATTATTGATTGTCCGCCGTCGCTCAGTTTGCTTACGGTTAACGCCTTTACGGCGGCAGATTCGGTGTTGATTCCGATTCAGTGCGAATTTTACGCGCTCGAGGGCTTATCACAGTTATTGCGGACGATTAAGCTGATTAAAAGCAACCTGAACAGCTCTTTAGCGGTAGAAGGGGTGCTGATGACGATGTATGATGCCCGGACTAATCTGTCGGCGCAGGTAGTCGAAGAAGTCCGCTCGATAAAAGAGCATCGGGTGTTTGCAACAGTCATTCCCCGCAGTGTGCGCCTGAGCGAGGCGCCGAGTTACGGGCAACCGATTGCATTGTATGATGCCAAATCGCGCGGCAGTGAAGTATATTTTGCTTTGGCGAAGGAGCTATTGAAAGGCGTGGGTATAAATTGTGGCTGAGAAAAAACGGGGATTAGGTAAAGGACTGTCGGAGCTATTATCGATTTCAGAAAAATCAGAAGTTGCCGATACGACGATTGCAGTTGATTTAATAAAACCCAATCGCTATCAACCGCGCCGGGTGTTTGATGATTTGGCGCTAAATGAATTGGCAGAGTCGATTAAAATGTATGGCGTTCTGCAACCGGTCATTGTCCGCAAATCAGCAACCGGTTACGAGCTGGCGGCCGGTGAGCGGCGCTGGCGGGCGGCGCAACTTGCGGAGCTTACGGAAATTCCGGCGATTATCAAAGACTTTAACGATAAAGAGATGATTGAAATCGCGGTCGTCGAAAACATCCAGCGTGAAGATCTCAACCCGCTCGAAGAAGCGACGGCTTATCAACGGTTGATGGATGAGTGCGGCATTATTCAAGAGCAAGTGTCGGCGCGGGTCGGAAAGAGCCGCTCGGCGGTGGCGAATATCTGCCGGTTGTTGGCATTGCCGCGTGAAGTGCAGGATATGGTGTCCACCGGCGAGGTCTCTCCCGGCCACGCCCGGGCAATTCTATCGTTGCCGACCGTTGAACAGCAAATCCAGCTGGCGTGGCTAATTGCCCAAAACCAACTAAATGTGCGTCAAGCCGAGGAGCGGGCAAAAAAAATCATTACATCGCCGGAGTTACAAGAGGGCAAAAAGCCACAGTTCAAGAAGAGTATTTATATTACCGACTACGAGCAGCGGCTGGAACAACAATACGGCGCCAAAATTCGGATTGTGCCAAAAACGCTCGAGCGCGGTAAAATAGAAATTGAGTTTCTATCGCGCGAGGATTTGGAGCGGATATTGGAAGAATTGTCCAAACAAGCGGCAGCCGCCGTGTCAGCTACGGGGCAGGGATTTGTGGTTTAGCTGGGATGGAAGTAGGAAGTAGGAAGAGAGGGTGGGTGGATGATGCGACGAATTTATCTGGATAACGCGGCTACTACTTATCCCAAACCGGAAGCTGTTTATCGTGTTGCGGATAGCTCGTTTCGTGCCGGTGGCAGCGCCGGGCGCGGCGGGCATTATTTTAGTCGGGCGGCGGCGGAGTTGATTTATGACGCTCGCGACCAGGTGGCGCGGTTTTTTTGCGTGAACCATTCGGAACGGATTGTGTTTACCGCGAACGCCACTCATGCGCTAAACTTCGCGTTGTTTGGTTTGATTGAAGCGGGGATGACGGTTGTGACGACGGCGGTAGAGCATAATGCCGTGGTGCGACCGCTAAATGAATTGGCGCGGGTCCGGAACATAAAGATTGTGCCGACTAAGTGCGATGACCGGGGGCGGATTGACTTGGTCGATTTTGAGCGCAACTGCCGGTCGGCGGATATTGTCGTAACGCTACACGCTTCAAACGTCAGCGGTATCGTTTTTCCGTTGTCCGAACTGGCGGCAATTGCCGCGCGGTATAAACTGCCGTATATTGTCGATGCCTCGCAAACCGCCGGTAGTGAATTGATAGAAGTAGACCAACTGGAGTTGGCGGCGCTGGCATGCAGCGGACACAAGAATTTGTATGGCGCTCAAGGTTGCGGTGTTTTGGCAGTTGGTAAGAACCGCGTTATCAAGCCGCTACTCTTTGGCGGCACCGGCAGTCAGTCGGAGTCGGCGGCAATGCCGGAGTACCTGCCGGACGCGCTCGAGAGCGGTACGCAAAACACCGCCGCCATCGCAACACTTGCCGCTGGGATTGATTTTATTGAAACTACCGGCCGGGAAGTTATTCACAAACACAAAGCTAAACTGGCAGATTTTTTGCGTCGGGAATTGGCGAACATCGCCAACGTCAAAATTCATGGCGCAACGATTAAGGATGAGCGGACTAATGTAGTAGCGTTCACCGTCAAGAGTTTGGATTGTGGCGAAATTGCCTGGCGGCTGGATGACGCGTTCGGTATCGCCGTGCGTCCGGGACTGCATTGCTCGCCGTGGGCGCATCAAACGCTCGGCACGCTGCAAACCGGCACAATTCGCATGAGTCCCGGCTGGTTTAATACGGCAGCGGAAATGGAAGCGGTAGTTGAGGCGGTGCGGATTTTAGCGGGGAAGTTGTAAAGCAGTAAAGTTATAAAGAGGTAAAGTGATTTCCATTATAACTCTATAACTTTGCAACTCTATCACTATGGTAAAAAAACAAGGAGTGTTATGTATATCAAATTACGGGATTTGCCGAAGATTGACAAGTTGCTGGCCGAGGCCGAGCGCCAGGAGTTGTTTGCGCCGATTGAGCGGCCACGGTTTACGGATATTCTGCGGGAATTAGTGGACGAGGCGCGAGCGAATATTTTGGCCGGGGGCGAGTCGCAATGGACGGAAGCCGACATTTTGCAACTGGCAACTGAACAAAACGAAATCAGTGATTACAATCTGCGCAGCTGTATCAACTGCACCGGCACCATCTTGCATACCAATCTCGGGCGGGCGCCGTTGGGGCTGCGGGCGCGAAAATTGATAGAAATGGCGACTTCCGGATATACCAATCTGGAGTACAATATCGAAACCGGCGAACGCGGCAATCGCTATGATTTGATTACCGATTATCTCGAACAGTTGACTGGCGCCGAGACGGCGATTGTTGTCAACAACAATGCCGCGGCGGTTTTGCTAACGCTATCGGCGTTATGCGCGGGAAAAGAAGTCATCGTCAGTCGCGGTGAGTTGGTGGAAATCGGCGGCTCGTTTCGAATCCCTGAGGTCATCCGGTTAAGCGGCGCCATCCTCGTGGAAGTGGGCACGACCAACAAAACCCATTTGCGGGATTACGAGCAGGCCATCAATGAAAACACGGCGGCTATCTTGAAAGTCCATTGCAGCAATTTCCGCATCAGCGGCTTTACGGCCAGTCCGAGTGATGAGGACTTGACTGAATTGGCACAAAAGCATCATATTGTTGCCATTAACGATGTTGGTAGCGGCTGTTTGCTCCAGGCCGATTATCTTGGTAATGAGCCGACGGTGCAAACGGTGCTGAGGTGCGGCTACGATATTGTTACTTTTAGCGGTGACAAACTGTTGGGCGGGCCGCAGGCCGGGCTGATTGTCGGCACAAATACGTTGTTGGATAAAATTCGCAGACACCAGCTATTGCGGGCGCTACGCATCGACAAGCTGTCGCTGGCAGCTCTCGAAGGAACGCTGTATGAATACCTGTATGGCAACGCCCAGAAAAACATTCCGGTGCAACGAATGTTGCACGAAAATCCGGTTGAGAGCAAAAAACGCGCCCAACGGCTGGTATCAAAAGTGCATAATGTCCAACTTGTTCTAAAGCTGACACATACCCAGGCCCAGGCCGGCGGCGGTTCGCTACCGGAACGGTTTATACCGGGGTTCGGCGTGCAGATTACTTCGCCAGTTTGTTCCGCGGACTATCTAAAAGAATTGCTGAGGGAGCAACCGACACCGATTATCGGACGGGTGGAGCGCGACGCGGTGATATTAGATATGCTTTGTGTGAACGGCAACGAAATAAACAAAATTGTCGAATATTTGAACAAGATGGATTTTAGCGAGTGTGAAGGGGTTGAGGAAGTAGGAAGTAAGAGGTAGGAAGTAGGAGTGAAGTGAAAGGGTGCAGTAGTGAACGGAATATGGTGAAATTGCGGGTAGGGGCAACCCCCTGTGGTTGCCCGCTGTGTTAAAGGTAAAAAAAGTGGGCAGAGAGACGATGGATGTGGAGCTAAAGGATATTCTGGCGGCGCACGAAATTGTCGGCGCGGTTTACGCGGTGTTTGATAAAGACAAGCTAATCGAGACGGCGGCTTTTGGCTGGGCAAATATTGAGCAACAGCGGTTGATGAACTGTTCTTGCAATATGCGCTTGGCATCGCTTAGCAAAGTTGTAACGACGACGGCGATTATGCAGTTGCGCGAGCAAAACAAGCTGGAGTTAGACAATGACATCAGCGATTATCTGGGTTATCTGGTGCGCAATCCGCACTATCCGAGCCAGCCCATAACGGTTCGTCAATTAATGATGCATACCGGGTCGCTTGCCGATTCAGGCGGCTATAACGCGCTGGTGGAATATGATCCGGCGCTGTTGCTGACGACGCCGCTACGCGAGTTAATTGATGGCGGTTGGCGGCAGGCGGCTGGAGATTGGTATAGCGAGCGGACTTTTTTAAACAAATTGCCGGGGGAACATTTTTTGTATTCTAACCTGGGCTATATAATATTGGGCAGTATCGTGGAGCTGCTTTCCGGGATGAATTTTTGCGCTTATTGTGAGACAAACATTCTGCAACCACTACAAATGCCGACCGCCTTTGACGCGGCGTTAGTGGATTGGGAAAACACCGCCACGCTGTATAAATATGACAGTAACGGCAGTTTGCGACCGGTTAAAGGTAATTATCAGGGAGTTCGTCCGGTGCCAATCGCGGTCAAACTGCCGCTCGGCAATGCCGCAGGATTCGGCCCGCAAGGCGGGTTGATGTGCAGTGTGCCGGATTATGCCAAATTTCTCGGAATGATTGCTAACGGCGGCAGTTACCAAGGCGTGCGGCTGCTGACGCAAAAATCGTGCGATTTACTGCAACAATTGCAGTGGTTCGCGCCACTGGACAGCGGCGGCGATCACGCCGAAATTGGTTATTGGCAGCAAGGTCTGGATTTGCAGGTGACCGACGACTTGGTAAAAGGGTTACGGTTGGCCGGACACGGCGGCGATGCTTATGGATTGATTGCCGGGGCTTATTTTGACCGGATGACCGGCAAAGGTTTTGTCATGGCGTTTAATGGCGGACGCTATCTGCCGGATGCCGACAGTCCGGGATTTCTCACGGTTGAAACGGCGATTGCCGGGGCGATTGTCCGGCGGCACGCGGATTTTTTTGCCAAACAAGCCAGTATTATCAGTTTCACCAATGGCGCCAGAGCGGTCGTGGTAAATTCGCGGTTAGTCGAATTGCCGGGTGAATTGTCCATTGACGGCGAGCTGGTTCCAGAAATCACCCTGAACGATGTTTTTGGAACGCCGATAGCCAGCCTTGATGCTGAACGGGGCGAAATTACATTAGCGAATGGTAATAAAACTTTGAAATTTGTAGTTGGCAAAAATTACGCCATTGCGGCGAACGGCGAGCGCATTCTACTGCAACAAGCGCCATATTATAAGGCCGGACATTTTTGGCTGCCGCTAGGTACGATGCGCGAATACTTTGCGAGTTAGAACCCCTAATCCCTAATACCTATCCCTATTAACCGATAAAAACGAGGAGAACGAAGATGATTAAAGCTGATTTTCCGATATTGCAACTTCCAACAGAGCGGATTGCGGTGCTGAATGCTGACGCTTTTTTTCCGAAGGGGAATTTTGCCGAGCGGGCGGTGTTGTGTTTTTTTAAGGAAATTATTGAGCAACTGGCAGACATCGGGCGGTTAGAACGGGTTGGTATCGTTGATCTCGAGAATGGTTTGCATCCGATATATACCATGCAACACAACGGTCAAAAACTGCTAGTCATGCATCCTGGTGTCGGCGCGCCTTATGCCGCTGCGATGCTTGAGGGGCTGATTTCGATGGGCGCGAAGAACATTGTCGCCTGTGGTGGCGGCGGAGTACTCAACCGGGAAATTGTTGTCGGTCATCTGGTGTTGCCGACCGTTGCGGTGCGGGATGAAGGTGTTTCGTACAAATATCTGCCGGCGGCGGCTGAAGTCTGTCTCAACCAACCGGCTATCGACAGCATAACGGCGACGTTGCAAAACCGTAACGTACCATTTATTACCGGCAAAGTCTGGACGACCGACGCGTTGTTTCGAGAAACGGCGGAAGTTATCGCTGCCCGCGCGGCGGATGGCTGTATAATTGTTGAGATGGAATGCGCGGCGTTCGCGGCAGTGGCTGAGTTTAGAAACGTGCAGTTCGGACAAATTCTCTACGGTGGCGACGATGTGACCGCCGACCAGTGGGACGGTCGCGACTGGCAGGAACAATCCTCCACCCGTGAAAAGTTGTTTTGGCTGGCAGTTGAAGCCGTTTGCGGATTGTAACCAGTTAACAGCTAATTTTGTTGAATTTGTTGCCGAAAACCACTTGCGGCGGTATAATGAGAACGGAACAGTAATTTTGGCATAATCGCTATTAATAAATTGAAGGCGGTGAGTACAATGACCCAACTAAAACAAGCCAAAGCCAATGCTACTTCGGAAAAAAACGCAAAATTCAATCAACCCAAGAATACGAAACCCGGTTTTGTGGGCGGCTCACAATCCAAAATCAACGTCAAGAAGACCCATTCGCCACGGGGCAAATAACTAAATAGTAATAGCCAAAAAGCAGGTGACGCGAGTTGCCTGCTTTTTTTATGGGCATTCTTGCAAACGGGGTGCGATATTTCGCTAGCGCTGTGGCAGGATTTTTTCATAATATGGCGAATAGTAATGATTATAGGGAATATGTAGGTGAAGTATGTCCAATAACCAAATTTCTGCCGATGCTATTTATCTTTTTCATCAGGGAACCAATTTTCACTCCTTTCGAATGTTTGGCGCGCACCTCAGACGTGAAAACAATATCGATGGGGTGCGGTTTTCGGTATGGGCGCCCCTTGCCGCTGCCGTTTATCTGATTGGCGAGTGGAACGACTGGAAACATTCTGAGGATTGCAAGCTGTATGAGCTGGATAATTCCGGTATTTGGACGATTTTCAAACCGGAATTTGCGGTTGACTATACCTATAAATACGAAATTCATACGACCAGCGGCGCGGTGCTACGAAAAGCCGACCCGTACGCGTTCTGGTCCGAGTTGCGACCAGGTACCGCCTCGAAGGTTGCCAATCTGGACGGCTATAATTGGCAGGACAGCGGTTGGTTTGAGCAGCAATCGTCCAAGCGCGGGCAGCCGCGACCGCTGAACATCTACGAGGTTCATCTGGGTTCGTGGAAACGCCACCCGGATCGGAACTTTTATTTGTTCCGCGAGTTGGCCGAAAAATTAGTCGATTATGCCGATAATATGGGCTACACCCATATCGAAATTATGCCACTTGCCGAACATCCGCTAGATGAGTCCTGGGGTTATCAAGCCACCGGTTTCTATTCGGTAACCAGCCGCTTTGGCCATCCGCAGGACTTTATGTATTTTGTCGATTGTTGTCACCGGCGGGGAATCGGCGTAATACTTGACTGGACACCGGGGCAGTTTTGTCGCGATAGTCATGGGTTGCTGCAGTTTGACGGTACTCCGGTTTATGAATATCCCGATGCTTGGCGGGCGGATAATCACGAATGGGGCATTGCCAACTTTGACCACGGCAAACCGGAGGTGCAGTCATTCCTAATCTCGAACGCCTTGTTCTGGGTGGAAATGTTTCATATCGACGGGTTGCGGATTGATGCCGTGTCCAATATGCTCTATCTCAGCTATAACAAACGCTTTGGCGAGTGGACGCCGAACACCTATGGCGGTGAAGAAAATCTCGAAGCAATTGCTTTTTTGCAGAAACTGAATATCGTCGTGCATGGCGATCACCCGGATGCTTTAATCATCGCCGAGGATGCCACGATGCGACCGCAAATGACCGCGCCGGTCTATTCCGGTGGCTTGGGTTTTGATTATAAATGGAATTTGGGCTGGATGAAGGACTTGCTTAGTTATATGCAGTATGACCCGATTGAACGCAAAAATTATCATAATCTTATGACCTACTCGCTAACCTATGCTTTTACGGAAAATTATATTTTGCCGCTATCCCATGATGAGGTCGTCCACGGCAAGCGCTCGTTGATTGCCCGGCAGTTCGGTGATTATTGGAGCCAGTTTGCCAATTTGCGGGCGATGTTTGGCTATATGCTGACCATTCCCGGCAAAAAGTTGCAGTTCATGGGCAATGATATCGGTCAGTTTATTGAATGGAAATTTTACGCCGGTCTGGAATGGGATCTGTTACAATACGACCAACACCGGCAGTTCAATGATTTCATTTGTGATTTGAACCACCTCTATAAAGACCAGCGCTGTTTGTGGGAAATCGAGACCAGCTGGGATGGTTTTCGCTGGATTGATGTCAACGACTGGAATGGCAGCACGTTTAGCTATATGCGGATGGCGGCGAACGGCGAGTATCTCCTGGTCATCATCAATTTCACGCCGGTGGTGCGCTATAATTTTAAACTAGAAACGCCGGAAAATACCGGTTACTGGGAAATACTCAACAGTGATGCGGCTAAGTACTGCGGCTCGAATGTGACCAACGACCAACTAATTCAGGCAAACCCGCATGACTGTAAAGCCAACGCCTGGCAAATAGAAATGACCTTGCCGCCATTAGCAGTTGTTATTTTGAAAAACACTGAAAAACGCTAGCTAAGCACAAAGGAGCAATCAGCAGTTATGTTACAATCGTGGCAGTTATGGGCGGTATTGTCGGCGGTGTTCGCGGCGCTGACGGCAGTTTTCGCCAAGATAGGGGTTAGTGAAATTAATTCGAATCTGGCAACCTTTATGCGCACGGTTGTCGTGTTGCTGGTGCTGTTTTTTATCGTTCTGTCCAATGGGTTACTCAAGTTTGAAAGCCTGGCAACCATACAGGGGAAAGCGCTCTGGTTTTTGCTGTTGTCCGGCCTAGCTACCGGCGCATCTTGGTTGTGCTATTTTCAAGCGTTAAAAATCGGCGATGCCTGCCGGGTGGCGCCGGTCGATAAACTGAGCGTAGTGCTAGTGGCGATTTTCAGCGTGGTATTTTTGGGCGAAAGCCTGTCGCTACTGAATTGGCTGGGAATAAGTTTGATAACCATCGGGGTAATATTGACGTTGTTTTGAAATATCGAATTGATTATTCGACCTTCAAAAATTCCGAAAAATTTTCTTTGTTGTAGAAACAAACTTGTATGCCAGGGTATTGGATAAGTTCGCCAAGAAAATAATTTTGCACTACTGCTAATTTTTCCAGCAGACGCTCAATTGAATGCCGGTCTTGCTGATAAAGAAATTGTTGGCATCGGCATCCATGGTGTTAAGTGAAACGACGATGAAAAAATTCTTCAGTATTTCGTAAGAAAAATCCAACTCAGCATAGTAGGATGCGTGCGCTGATTGGCTGATTTTGGATTGCGATGTCAGCTTTGGCGTTACTTCCAATGCTGCCTCGACGCCAAAAACCGGCGCCCAGGAGTTCCGTTGGTTGTTGTGCCGTCCGAATCTAGTGGTTATAGTTAAGCTCAACGTTGAGATTGAGGGTATTGCCGCCAGCGCCATTCTGTGGAGAATGGAAATCAACGCGATCACAGTCGAGATAGAGGAGGCGTGATGAGTAACGAATTGCAGTATTTCGTCTTATGAGGTCTTTGAAGTGGTCCCGCTTTTTGTTTGCCGAGTGTGCAGGATTATTTCTAATTGTGGCGAATAATATCTTTTGAAATAGTCACTGGGGGAATACTATATGTTACATCAATTGCTTTGGGGAACGATAGATTATCAGCATGGCTGGCAGATCAATTTAATTTTGTTCAAAGGCACTGGTTTTTGGCTATACATCGGGTTGATACTATTTCGCGCGGTTATCTGGGAGCTGATTCTAAGAGCACTGACCAGATTTCGCTGGTTGCCGTTTGTCGCCAAAAGTGCCCGTGCGCTCATCTGGGTGCCGACAGCATTTGCGGCGATAATTTTGTTGTATGAGCTCATGTATCACTTCAGCGCCCAGGCTCAGGAGGATATTAAGTTTCTTCAAAAACTATTTGTCACTGAGACGATAATTATTTATGAAGTCGCATTTTCAAGATATGTTCGGACGGCAACCAGACATTTTTTAAAGTTTGAAGACGGCAAGGGTGGCTCGATATTGCTAAACATTGTTTCTGTTGTTATCTATGCTGTTGGCACGATAATAATTTTGAACTATTGGGGAGTTTCGCTTACTCCTTTAGTTACCGCGATGGGGTTCAGTAGTTTTATTGTTGTGTATGCCTTGCAAAACACGTTGGGAAATTTGGTTTCCGGTGTATTCATTATTGTATCGAGAGTTTTTCGCGTGGGCGACTATATTGCCGTTGGTAGCGGAGTAGTAGGCTATGTTGATGACATCAGCTGGCGGCAAACGGTGTTGCGGATGAGTAATGGCAACCGGCTGATGATTCCGAATTCCAACATTGTCAACAATAATGTCACAAACTATTCTTGGCCGACAAAAGAATATCAACTGAAGCTGGAGTTTTCGGTACCTTATGAAAATGATTTAGTTACAACAAAGAATATTATCAACGATGTACTACAACGAGTTGTGAATCCGGCGATAACTAAAAGAGAGGTTTTTTATACCGCTTATGCCGATACGGGGATTTTGGTATCGGTAAGTGTGGAGATAGTTGATTTTGACATTGTTGACGTTGTGCGCGACGAGCTAATTATTGCAATTCAGGGCGGGTTAGCTGAAGCGAAAATAATAATCAGAGGTATAAAAAAAGGCAGTTGAAATTGTTCAATTTATAGCTGGACAATTGAATATTTAGAAAAATGATTTTATTAAATAAAAGCGAGGTATATGTAAGCAGATGAGCAATGTATTTGAAATTTTTGATATCAGAAAATATCCGTTGCAAACGCTCAATGTCAACGGAGCGCAAATTGGCTACCGGATAGCCGGTAGCGGTCAACCGATATTGCTGGTAACCGGCTACGGCGCGACAATGGATATGTGGGCGCCAGAGTTGCTTCGGGTGTTGGCGGAAAACTATCAGCTGATTATTTATGACAATCGCGGCATAGCTTGTAGCACTTCAGGCGACAGCCAGGAATTTTCCATCAGACTGTTTGCAGATGATGCAGCAAAGTTACTCGATGGGCTCGGGATAAAGAGTGTTCATATTCTTGGCTGGTCAATGGGCACCTATATAGCCCAAGAGTTGGCAATAAATCACCCGCTGTTGGTGGACAAACTGGTATTGTATGCCGGCGGTCCGGGCGGGGAAAATTCAATACCGCCGGAACCAGCCGCCAGCGCGGCGCTTACCGACACCAGTGGAACAGCGGCAGAGCGCTCAGCCCGCGCTTTTGTCAGCCTGTTTCCGGCAGAGTGGCTTAAGCAAAATCCCAATCCGCTGGAATTTTTTCCGATTCCCGAAATTGCGGCACACCCGGCGGTCATGGAACAACAGTTTCACGCGCTGATGAGCTGGAGTGGCAGTTACAGTCGGCTGGAACAGCTGAAGAGTGAAGTGCTGCTCATCACCGGTACCGAGGATATTATAGTTCCGCCGGGTAATTCACGGATAATTGCTGAAAAATTGCCAACAGCTTGGTTTGTTCAGATTGCCGGCGGCGGCCATGGCCTGATGTATCAGTACCCGCACAAAATGGCTACAGTAATCAGGGGTTTTCTCGAGTAACGGAGAAATATTGGAGGAGTAATGAGAAAAATCATTAGCGTAATGCTGATTATGTTAGTCATGGCTTCAGCTTTGCTTTCGTCTGGCTGTGGCAAGGAAACCGGGCGAACTATTCGTTATGCTTACGGAGCAGAGCCGCAATCGCTTGACCCGCGGAAAAACATGGAATATCAAAGCAGCCTCATTGCTTTTCAAGCCTTTGAATGTCTGACCAATTTGAGCGAAAATGGCGCGGCAGAGCCTGCGGGCGCTGAGAGTTGGGAAATATCAGCCGATAGTTTGAAATACATTTTCCACTTGCGAAAAAATGCCAAGTGGTCAAATGGCGAAGCCGTAACCGCTGCTGATTATGAATATGCCTGGAAAACCGCGCTCGCGCCGAGCTTTGCCTCGCCCGGTGTCGCGATGTTCTATTTCGTCAAAAACGCCGAAGCGTACAACATGGGGAAAGACGGAGTTGCGGAAAATTCAGTCGGGGTTCGGGCGGTTGATGATTTTACACTGGAAGTAGAAACCGCTCATCCGGTAAGCTATTTGCCGGCGCTGGTCGCGGCGCCGATATTTTCGCCAGTCAATAAAAAACTAGTCAGCCAAAATGACAAGTGGTGCAATGATACTAAGAGCTATATCGGCAACGGTCCGTTCAAGCTGGTTAACTACGAGCGCCAGAACAAACTGGAATTTGTAAAGAATGAGAATTACTGGGATGCCGGCAAGGTCAAGTCGGACAAACTGGTGTTTTATATCGTTGATAATGCCGCAACCAAGCTGAAAATGTATGAGAACAATCAGGTGGACATGACTGACAGCCCGCCGCCATCGGAAATCGAACGATTGACCAAAGCCGGTTCGGCGAGGATTCTGCCGCACATGGCGACGTTTGCGTACTTGTTCAACACGACCAGAGCGCCATTTGATAATATTCAAGTTCGCATGGCTTTTGCATTGGCAATTAACCGGGCGCTAATCACGGGAAAAGTTTTAAAAGGCGGTCAGCGCCCGGCTATGGCGTTTGTTTCACCCGGGATGCCGGATGTTGCTAAAGGCTCAGATTTTCGCGCGACCGGTGGCGATTTGTTTAAGGATAATGACATCGCTGCTGCCAAAGCCTTGTTGGTCAGCGCCGGTTATCCCGATGGGAAAGGATTGCCGGAAATAAAACTATTGTTTGGTAACAACGAGATGTCCAAGTCGATGGCTGAGATCGCGCAGGAAATGTGGAAAAACAATCTGAATGTCAACGTAAAACTCGAGAGTATGGAATCCAAAGCGCTAACGCATAAAAAGGAACAGCTGGATTATCAGCTGGTCAGCGGCGGATGGGGCGGCGACTATCCTGACCCTAATACCTATATGGAGATATTTCAGACCAACACATTAAACACGACCGGCTATCGGAATGACAAGTATAATTTCATGGTCAAGGTTGCCAATAATGACACAGATACGGTAAAACGCTACTCGCAGATGCACGCTGCTGAAAAAATATTAATCGACGATATGCCGTTCCTTCCGCTATATTTCAGCTCGTTCGTTTTAGTAGCCAAGCCTGAATTACAGGGGTTAAAATTGAACGCCTTGAAATACATGTACTTTAAGGAAGCTTATATTAAATAAACAAAAGCGGAGCGGACAGATGGTTTTGAAATAATCAGAATATTGAGGATAACAATGTGAGCAGAGAGCGGCTAAAGATAATCTATAATATCATCATTTCGCTATTGGCAGTGGCGGTGCTGACTAATGTGGTGCTGGCTCGGGAAGGCACGCTGAACACAGCAGAAATAAATGTTGTAAAATTGATTAATTGGACGGTCTGGGGAGTGTTTGTTGTTGATTACTTCGTGCGGTTATACTTGGCTGAAAACCGCGCGAAGTTTGTCCTGCACAATCTGGTAGATTTGTTGTCGATCATTCCGTTCGGAGCGTTTATGCCCGGATTACGGGCGTTGCGGGTTCTGCGGGTTGTTTACCTGTTGCGGGTGGTGTCGCGGTTTTCCCGCACAATTACTCAATTTGGCGCTCTGGCGCTGAAAAACGACTTTCACTACTTGTTTATTTTGACGATGATGCTGATGACGCTGGGTACGATAATAATATCGCGCTGTGAAAACATGAACTTCGAGGATGCGCTGTGGTGGTCGTTTGTGACGATTACGACTGTCGGCTACGGCGATATTTCGCCCAAATCCGGTGAAGGGCGGATGGTCGCCGTTGTGCTGATGTTTATCGGAATAGGATTGATCAGCGCCTTGACCGCCAATGTCGCGAGTTTCCTGTTGCGGCACAAGAACAAGAAAGGCTTTGTCGGGGAGGCGGTTGGACAGGTTATCACAAGTCTGGAGAAATTTGAATCGCTGACTGTCAACGACATTAATAATATCCATGCGGTACTGATCGCGCTAAAGCGTGAAGATAAACCAGAAAACATAACTGAAAACGAATAATTTGTTGAGCGCAGTACTGGAGTGAGGATGAAACACAAGTTGGCTGTCAGCAAACCAAATACGGTTACGTTATTGCTGCTTATTTCTTATGCAACAGTTTCAGCGGTGCTGTTTGCACCGGGTCTGCCGCAGATGAGCGCTTTTTTCGCTGTGTCCGGTTCGTCAATTCAATTCGCAGTTGTGGCTTTTTTGTTTGCTTATGCTACCGGACAGCTGTTTTACGGAATATTATCCAACCGGTTTGGTCGGAAAAAGACAATCTGCGGCGGTATGCTTACCGGAGTGCTCGGTGTATTTTTGTGCATATTTTCCGGTTGGCTGGGCTCGTTCGGGTTGTTGCTAGTAGGTCGGTTTGTTGAAGCGCTTGGTGCTGGTGTCGGATTGGCATTGACTTTCATTATTATCAACGATTACTATTTTCCGGCGCAAGCCGTGAAGATCACCACTTGGGCGGCGATTGCCTTCGCGATATCTCCGGGAATATCGTCCACTATTGGCGGTGTGTTGGTAACTCATCTGGGGTGGTTGTACTGTTTCTGGTTTTTGGCGGTGTATGGTCTGTTAATTACCGCGCTTGGTCTGAAACTACCGGAGACAGCTTCGGCTGAGCATCGGACCGCGATAAATATGTCGAAGATAATTGCCTCCTACAGAACCGCTTTTGCAAACAAACAATTACTCGCTTTTTCTACCTTGGTCGGGTCGACATCGGCCGTATTGTATATCTTTCTGTCGGTGACGCCGTTAATTGTGATTAACACTTTTGGCGTGCGACCCGATGTCTACGGCATGTTAAATTTAATTTTGACATGCGGGTTGATAACGGGGAATATAATTGTGCTGAGTATCTGCGGCAAAGTCAGACCAGGCACATTAATCAGGTCGGGAGTGCTTACGCTCAGTGCCGGCATTTTGCTAGTTGTCGGTTGTTTTTGGCTGGATATGATAAACCCTTTTACAATATTTAGCTCGGGCTTCATAGTTTTTCTCGGCATAGCGCTGCAATATTCCAGCGCGACAACTATGGCGATGGCCAACGTTCACGATAAGGCGTACTGTGCCGCGACAATGAGCTTTATCAATGCCGGAACGGCCTGCCTGAGTATAATAATAGTATCACTATCTCCGGCTACACCACTAATTACTTTGGTTGTCGTATTGACACTATTCTTGGTGGTTATGCTCAGCGCTTATTTTGTCGGAAAAACTACTATTTCGCACCGCTGAATATTATCAACGAAAAGAGGGGTAGTGAGAAGTTGCCAAGAAAAATATTGCTGCTAGTTTTTTGTATATTGCTTATTGCAACCAATTGTTGTGCAAAGCGCGGGGATTTACTCACAAGCAACTGGTATGAAAACAAAACATATTCTCGCTTTGAGATTGAAACACTATTTGAATCCGCTTTAAGCTCGAAATTTGTCAGAAATTGGGCAAAAGGGATAATGGGTTCGGCGAAAAATTCAGTTCGTGGTTACCAGATTACTTATGTTTCAATTAATCACAGTGGAAAAGAAATTCCGGTATCCGGTATGATTCTTGTTCCTGAACTTCCCGTACAACAAAGAGCGCCGTTGCTGGTCTATCAACACGCGACGATTTTTAAGAACAGCGCTGCTCCATCATTTCTCGATTATTCAAATCAGGGCAAGGCGCTTTTGTCAACCTTTGCGACTCGCGGGTATATTGTGGCCTTGGCTGACTATGTCGGAATGGGTCAGATAACAGATTATCCTGTTGAATATCTTTATGCCGCCTCAGAAGCAGCCAATGGCGTAGACATTATTCCGGCAACTGAACAATTATTGACTAAACTTGGGCGGACTACCAACGGGCAATTGTTTTTGAGCGGTTATTCTGCGGGCGGTCAAGCGGCATCGGCTATGGGGAGATTAATCCAAAATAGTTATCCAGAATACAATATTACCGCAATGGCGCTCATGGAAGGTCCTTACGATATGACAGCAGAAATGGAGTATTTGCTAAAACCCGGCGGGGTAGAAATCGGCGGTCTGGCGGCTGGTAGTGTCATTGGTGCAAAGGCAATCTACTCATATAAAAATATTTATCAATGGGGCAGCTTAAGCGATATATTTAAGGAGCCGTATGCCCAGTGCGTGCAAAAAGATTTTTCGGAATTGAACCCGAACATCTTGCTTGACTCCTTGGATTTTAAGGCTGACACAGCGCTGATGTTGCAACCGGCATTTATTGACAGCATTCGAATTGGCGCTGCAGCCCGGGATGTCGCGGAGAACAACACCGACGACTGGATACCTGCGATGCCGTTGTATTTATTAACTTCCAAAGCAGACGTGCTAATTCCTGCACAGATTACCGAGAAAACATATAGCAAAATGAAGGAAAGCGGCGGCAACGTTCACCTGGTGTACATTCCGTTTCTTTTTGATCATTCGAAAAATTTCATGCCGTCGATAGTAGCATCGTGGAAAATATTCAGCAGATTTAGCTTAAAATGATTTCAGGGTGAGTTACACAGCGAAATTTAAATAATTTTAAAATAACGCTTTCAAACTTTTTCAAACTTTACTCGCACGCAGTAAGAGCATCGTGACAATCATCTTCGGGATTAGGATTCAGAGCATAGGGAATGGGAAAACCCCATATTCCAAATCCGATACCCTATACCCCAGATAGAGATTAACGCCCCGGAACGGCAAGAGGTGGCTGACATAGCCTTTTGTAGAACGAGCTCCATGCGGTAAGCGAGTATGGAGGAGACCACGGGGGACTGAGTCCTAACCATTCTGTAGCGAGCGGCAAAACTGCAGGACAGAGTAGCGCCGGACGAGAGCTTAAGAAACTCTTCGGTTGCACAGGACGAGCGTGTTGAAATAAGTGGAAAGTTAGTAGTTGATGGTTGATGGCGGTAACGCCGAAGAGCAGCAACGAGACTGAAAAACTGACAGGCGGTTGGCGCAAGCTGATGACGCCGGGCACGAAGATACGAGCAAATCATCGGATGATTAAATTCAAAAATAATCATTCAGCCGGAAGTAAAACCGGCCAAGCTTTTGGAACAGGCAATGATGGTCAAGGAATAGTCATTGCAAAGTAGAGCAGGACACCTAAGACAGTGACTGCGGCAACGAAAGTAACGCGACCACCGTAAACGCGAGCTAACAAAGCGAACGGTGAGTAGGCCCGACCGGAGAGCGCCGGACGGTGTCAACGTAAGTTTTGACGAACAACCGTCGGACTTGATGAGATTGAGACGTGTCAAAACAGTTGCCGGTTGGCGGTTAACGGTTTGCGGTGGAGACGCTGAGAACTGAAAACTGATAACCTAAAACTGAATCAGTACAGCCCAGCGGTTTGCGGAGTACAGTGGCAACACGGTACACGTGAACTGCGGCACAACTGACAAAGAAGAACCCGCACAGCGTGATGAACGTTGGGGCGGATTTTTTTTGCGTATCGCGAAGTTGGCTGCGCTTGTATACACGATTACACAATATATGGCGCTGATCAGTGGAAGCGTGATAAAATAATTGTGGGTCATGCTGGCAAGGGTTATCGACCACGGCAACAGATGAGGCTTTGATCTGTTGAAGATAGCCGCCAGACCGGGCTCGCAAAATTCAAATCAGGAGGCTTATGCAGTTGGACAAAATTCAGATAGACGGTGCGGATGAACATTTTTGTCGGGCGATATTGGCGTTTGCCGAAGAAAAGTATGCTGTAGCAATCCAGGAAGCACTGCTGGCCAGCGCTATGGCGCCGGACGACCTGCTATTCAGTGAGGCAGCGAATTATTTGCAACGGGTCGCAGCCGCCGGTAAGTCGCAGGTTTACGCCACACCGGAAGGATTTACGGAATTTATTCGATCCGGGGGGAATGTAAAGCTGTATGAGCGGACTAGCCAATTATTGAGTGATTGCTACTCTGGTTATGACCAGTTGAGGCTACTTGATATTGGCGTGGGTGACGGACGAGCGCTGTTGCCGGCCTTGACTAAAAATATTGAGCAACTGGATTTACTAGAGCCGTCAGCAACGATGTTGGATTGCTGCAAACGCGCCTTGGTTGGAAAAAAAGTCAGCTTTAACGCTACTTGCGGCACTCTGCAGGACTATGTAGCAGCAAATGAACACGGTCTCTGGGATATTGTTCAGGCAACCTTTAGCCTGCAGTCAATCCAGCCGGATGAACGGCAGAGATTATTAGGGTGGATTAGCGCTCGTTGTGACCGGTTGCTTATTGCTGAATTTGATGTGCCGGAGTTTGCCACGCTTTATGAGCCGAAGCGGTTGCAGCACATTGTCAGCCGCTATCGCAACGGGCTGCAGGAATATGCCGGGGATGGCGGCGTGGTCGCGCAAAGCTTCTTGCTGCCGGTGTTTTTTGGCTATTTTGACCGTAGCGCGGCACGGACCAACTATGAACAAAAGATTGATAATTGGTGCGAGCAGTTGCAAAACGCTGGTTTCGCCAGTGTTACCAAGCGCTTGATATACCCTTACTGGTGGGCTGATGCGTATCTTATAGAGGCCAGCCATTGCTGATGATACCACGAAGAGTTACCGCTAAACCAGCACAGTAATTTTGTCGCCGGGCGCTCCACAGATGTGGCAAGCCCGGGGCGGGGTTTCTCCGCTAAAAATATAGCCGCAGGAGCTGCAAACAAAATAGCCGGTGTCGGAAATGTCGGTGCCTTGGGCTAGTTCCGCGCAGGCCGTTTCCAGTAGTTCACGTAGCGCAACTTTGGCTTCACAGGCATCGTTAAAGGTGTAGACGGGTAACCCGAGCGCGTTGTTCTTGGCGTAGGCTTTATATTCCTGGCAGAGAATATTGATTTCGCCGGATTCCCGCGCCAGGCTTTCGGTCGCGGACATCAACGGATCCTTTAGTCCGGACATAACATAATAGTGGTTACGGGCGTGAAATAATTCGGCCTGAGCAGCGGCGCGAAATAAGTGGGCAAGATTCAGCAGTCCGCGCTGGGCGGCGGATTCGGCGTTCAGCTGATATTGGACATGCGCGACACACTCGTTCTTAAAGGCGCTGTCGAGCATGTTGTCGATAATCGGATCGGTGTAATCCAGATTTACAAAAACCACATCTTCTTTGTTATGCGTCAATATTCCGTCCGGGTCATAATTAAAATTGACAATATGATGATAAGGCGCTTGAATACCGGTAACTTCCTCGATACGGGCGCCGCCGCCGCCGGATACGACTACTCTGGTTGCGCCTTGTTGTTCCTCAAAATAGGAGTGCAAGTGGCCCGCTAGTATGTATTTGACTTTCCCGGACAGACCGTGGTCGGCGATGATCGCGAGAATCTTGTCCCACTCTGCGGTGCTTACGGAATTGCCGGTGATGGCGTTGGGTGGCGGGATGTGCATGGCCAAAACAATGTTTTGCCGTGGATAATCGCGTAACGCTCTAGTCAATAATTCCCGTGACTCGACCGTAAAACTGCGTTTGGAGTTGTCCAGCACGACCAGCAATGTGCGGCTATCAACAATGGCATATTCGCGACTGCCGAAAAATTCTTCATAATAGTGGGTGTCGTGGTTGCCGCAAAGCATGAAGACGTTTTTGTCGGCGTGATGTTCGATGAGTTCAGCGACATTGTCATAGAACAGTTTGGAACCAAAGGGAACAATATCGCCCAACACCAGAATAAACTCGCCTTTAGCAAGTTTAAGCGCTTTGGTGAAAGTGGCCATGATTTCGGCGCCCAACCCGTCACAACCCGGATCGCCAATTACTGTGAAGCTGTTGAAATCCGCTAATTCGATAATTTGGTTGTCGACCAGTTGTAGTTTTTTCATCGTTTCACTCCCTAAAAAAGCTTTATTCAATTATACCATCATCGAGACCGCAGTAGCAATTTGGCTAGATTGTCCGTGAACAATCAGAGTGCTAAGAATATTTCAATAGAAAGCAGGCTAATTATGTTTAAGAGAATGCTGTATTTCGCGCTATTAATATTCTGGATGTCTGGCGGCAACAACGTTTTTGCAGCGTCCGACTATTCGGCTGTTGCCGCCGTTGCGCGTAATGAAGCTTGGAAAGCAATCGGCAACGGAGCATCGGCAGTAACGGTTGCGGTAATGTCAGATGGTGAAATTGTTTATGCCGAGGCGTTTGGCATGACCGACAGGACACGGGCAATTCCCGCGGATACCAATACCCAGTTTAATATCGGCTCGATCAGCAAGGTGTTTACCGCGGCCGCAATATTGCAACTATGCGAGCAGGGTAAAGTAAAACTGGACTCGGCAGTGACCGAGTATTTACCGGAATTTTCGATGCGCGATCAGCGCTATCGGCAAATTACCGTCCGGATGCTGCTCAACCATACCTCCGGAATGCCCGGCACCAATTTTTATAATTCGCTGGGCGACGAAAAAAATCACAATTATGTGACCGAGACGCTGGCTTGTCTGGCGGACGGTTATCTCAAGAGCGAACCCGGCGCGGTAAGCGTTTATTGCAATGACGGTTTTACGCTGGCCGGAGCGGTGATTGAGCGAGTATCCGGGTTGAGCTATGCTGCTTACCTGGATAAGAATATTTTCGGGGTTGCCGGCATGACCAATTCCAGTTGCTATTACCGGACTGGCAACGCCAATATTGCCCGCACTTATGATAACTATAGCGGTTTCTTGCGGCCAGTTGAGTACGTTAATATTATGGCTGGCGGCGGTATTGCCTCAACTGCGGTAGATTTGTGCCGGTTTTCCGAAATATTAACTGGCCATAAATTACTAAAACAGCAATCCATACAAGAGTTTAGAAAACAACAAACCGGACCGGAAACCACTCCGAGCGGGGAGCCGGAAACCGCTTACGGAATCGGTTGGGATGACGTTGCGTGCGGCGATTTTACGCTACAGGGAGTTACTGTTCTTGGCAAAGGCGGCGGGTCACTGGAATTCACCAGTGAATTGTTAGTAGCGCCGGATGCCAAACTTTCAGTGGCAACTATTCTCGCGGTGCGTGGCGGCGATGCTATCGGCATGAGCAACAAGATTATGCAGATGGCGCTCGAAACCAAAGGCATACTAAAACCAAACACTATCCCAGTCAGTTTACCGTTGCCGATAGCGGCATTGCCGGAAACGTTAAATCAATATGCCGGAATCTATGCCGCCGGCAACAGCGTAGCCAAAATCAGTTTTGACAAGTTGCAGAGCACTCTGAATCGTGAGCCACTTGTTGACGGAAAATTTGTGCCGCAGGATGCCCTCGTGTACAAAACCGACGAAAAATTTCAGCTTAATGATACCGGCGGTATTTTTTTCTTCAGCAAAGACGGTACTGATTATATGCTTGGTCACAATAATAGTAGCGGACGAAATGAAGTAATTGCCACGAAAGTAAATCCAGCAACCACTGCGCCAGATTGTAGTGAATTTGCCGGTATGACCTGGATGCCGCGCAACTACCAGGTGAGTGATTTTGCGGCAAATTTTATGACGCTCGCCAAGAGTGGGACGATAAGCGAGCTACCGGGAAGGGTTTTTCTCAAGGCGCGTAATCTCAGCGTCTACGGGTTACAGGATAAATTTACCGGTAAAATGATTTTGCCGCACGCCCGCGATTTGGTCGATATCCGTATTAGTTATGAAGCCGGCGTAAAAATATTGCAGGTCGATAACTTTCAATATACTGATGCCGGCAAAGTTCAAGCTTGGCGGCGAGGCGAGAAAATTATTATTGGCAACAACGGCTACAATGTCGCTCGCGCCGTTGCTGGTGAAACTCTGTTTAGCTGCGCCATCCCGCGTGGCGGAAGGTTGATTGCCTATAATGCCGACGGAGTGGTAAGTTTCGACAGTTTATTCGCCGACAATAAGACGCTGGTACTCGAATCGGGGAGCTATTTGTTATTTATCGGTCATCCCGGAGCGCATTTTGCGACCAGATAATCCCGCTAAACTTATGTGCAATTTACGAGAGTAGCATATTTTAATTTATTAATAAACATTATTGCAGAAAAAGCATTGACTTGACCAAATTTCGGTAGTATAATCTGGTTACACTCAAAAACGAAACGGCAATACCGGGTCGAAGATGAGTGGACGTACGGCAAGGTTGACAACTTGCTGAAGCGGATCCGCCCCGCAACTGCTGCTGGTGAAACGCAGGTTAAGTTCATCAGTTTAATGGAGCCCAAAAGGTAAACCAGACATAGCAGTAGTACCGTAGTTACCAAAGCATACGCGGCAGCAACGGGGAGAGGAGCCAGCTACAAGCTGGTAATACCCGACTCGCAACTGTTGTCGATGAGAGCAGGTAATACTCATCGATATAGGATGGACGGAGACAACGACATCTGACTAACAGTAGCATCGCAGAGACCAAAGCATCGCGACAGCAACGAGAAGGGGCCTGCAGAAATAGCAGGTAGTCAAACCGACGAGCCTTGACCGCCGGCCTTGAGCCGACGGCCAAGACTTACGAGGGAAAAACAAAGAACCCGCGCACCATTTGTGGTGAGGCGGGATTTTTGCTTTTTGTGGAGTAAAACGAATTATTTATCCAAGAAAATGCCGCCTTACGAGTTACATCGTTGAGCGGCATTTTGCGTTTTAGCTATTGATTTAAAAAGCAAGTATGCGGTGTAATGATAATTTTGGCGCAAGGCTAATGCCGTTAGCTAAACCACCCGGGCGTACATCTTGGCGCTCAAAACTGACATCAACAGCGCAGCGCTGAGTAACACCATAATATCTAATGCTAAGCTGCTGTAGTTGCCGCTGATTAGTAATGCCCGCAGACCGTCGACCATATAACTGAGCGGATTAACCTTGGCGACGATTTGCAACCATGACGGCATAATGCTGATTGGATAGATGGCGTTGGAGGCGAAGAACAGCGGCAAGGTTATCGCCTGACCGATACCCATAAACCGTTCACGGGTTTTGACGATGCTCGCCATGACCATCGACAAGCCGGTAAAAAAAGCCGAGCCTAGCAGGACGATAATGATTGTGCAGAAAAACACGAACAAGTCCATGCGCAGCTCGATGCCCAATAGTAGCGCAAAGATAAATACTATTGCCACCTGACACAGTCCGCGGGTGCCGGAAGCCAGCATTTTACCCCAGACCAGCGCCAGCCGCGGCGTGGGTGTGATCAGGAATTTCTGTAATATTCCTAAATCTTTTTCCCAGATGACCGACAAACCGTAAAAAATGGCGATAAAAACTACCGATTGGGTGAGAATGCCCGGCGTGATAAATTGCAGGTAAGTGCAGCCGTCGGTGGGAATGGCGCGGGTTCGGCTCATTGCCTGACCGAAAATCCCCAGCCACAGCGCCGGCTGTATCGAGCGTGAGACCAGCACCATCGGGTCACGGAGTAGTTTCTTGTTTTCCATATTCGCCATTACCAAGGCCTTAGTTAGCGATTGCCAGATATAATTCATTAACCCAACCGCCTTTCATTTTGTCTGGCCTGACGAATGTCACGGAAACGCCCGACCTGATTTAGCTCACTGCCGGTAAAATGAATAAACGCGTCATCGAGCGTGGCATTGTGTTTGTTGGTGGCAATCCGGATTTGTTCGGAGCTGCCGATTGCTTCGATTTTGCCTTTATGGATGATTGCCAACCGGTCGCTGTAATTTTCCGCTTCCTCCATTTGATGGGTGGAAAAGAAAATCGTAGTGTTCATGCGGTCGCGTAAATCCATGATGTGTTCCCATACATTTTGCCGGGCGACCGGGTCTAGTCCGGATGTTGGTTCGTCAAGATAAATTATCTGTGGCTGGTGAATTATCGCCTGACCGATTTCCAAGCGGCGAATCATGCCGCCGGAAAAAGTTTTGACCAACGAGTTTTTCTGGTCGCTGAGATTGAGGAATTCCAGCACCTCGCTGGCGCGGTCCGCCCGCTCGCGGCGGGGAATGTCATATAATTTTGCCATTAGCAACAGGTTTTCATAGGCGGTAAGCGTGCCGTCGACGGAAATGAGTTGCGGCACATAGCCAATCAGCCGCCGGATTGCCGAAGAGTGCCTGGTCAGGCTAAGATTGTTGATGAGCGCGTCACCGCTGCTTGGTTGGAGCAGAGTGACTAGCATTTTGATGGTAGTACTTTTGCCGGCGCCGTTTGGTCCGAGAAAAGCAAACGATTCGCCGCGACCGATATTGAACGAAATGCCGTTTACCGCTTGTACTGCCCCGTAATGCTTGTGGAGATTTGTAACTTCAATAATATTACCGCTCATAAATCAAGTTCCTTACACAAATATTGTGCAATTATAACATTATTAGCCGCTAGCTGATAGTAGCCAGCTACCAGCCACTAGCCACCAGCTACCAGCCGCCGACCGCCAGTTTCTATTTGATAATTAGTCATCCGCGTGCTAAAATGATTTTGGGTTCAAATATTTGCGATGAGGTTAATTGATGTTTGGTTTTTTTAAAAAAAAGGAAGATCCGTTTTTCGGCATGTTGCTTAAAGTCAGCATGAAAGCAAACGAGGCATCGGTTTTGCTGAATGTGATTATGAACGAGGGTACAGTTTCGTTGGATAATGAAAAACGGATGTTTCATATCGAGGAGTCGACTGATGAGGTTTACAAAGAAATCATCGATCATTTAAATCAAACTTTCATTACGCCCATTGACCGTGAAGACATCTATTCATTGACTAATATGGTTGAAGAATTGGTTGATATGCACGAAAACTTGATTGAATTGATGGTCTGTTATAAATTTGTCAAAGTCTCCGAGGGCATCCAGCAAATGGCCGGATTTCTTGAGCAATGTACCTATGAAATAGTTAAATCGATGGAGTGGCTCAAGTCGGTGCGTTCCAACAAGCAACAGTTGTTGGATCATGCTGTAAAAATCGTGGCATTAGAGGACATGAGCGACAAGTTGTATTATCGGGAAATCGCCAAGTTGTTCGACTTGGCAGATAATGACAAGAATACTATGAGCAGCGTGGAATTGATCAAATTCCGTGACGTGTTGGTGAAGTTGGAATCAATGTTAAATCATTGCGAGAAAATCGCTGAACTATTTCGTGGCGTTGTGATGAAATATGCATGATGCGCTGTTGATTGTATTGGTTTTTCTAGCGTTGGCGTTTGATTATATTAATGGTTTTCACGATACTGCAAACGCTATTGCCACTTCGGTTTCGACGCGGGCATTGTCACCGCGGCGGGCAGTCTGGATGTCGGCGGCGTTTAATTTTATCGGGGCGCTGAGCTTTACCGGTGTTGCCAAAACTATTGGCGGCGATATTGTGAGCTCGGTAAAAATGGTGGACTCCCAGACGATTATTGCCGCGCTCGTTGCCGCGATTGTCTGGAATTTGGTTACCTGGTATTATGGTATTCCGAGCAGTTCATCGCATGCCATAATTGGCGGATTGATTGGCGCGGTGTTGGTTTCACACGGTTTTTCTGGTTTGAAAATTGTCGGGGTGCTTACTATCTTTGTCGCGCTCATCGCTTCGCCGATTATCGGCGGAATATTGGGTGTAATCATAATGAAGTTGCTACGGCTGTTTTTCGGGAAAATGTCGCCTGGGAAAATAAACTCGACGTTTAAGCCATTGCAAGTTTGCGCAGCAGCTATTATGTCATTTTCACATGGCGCCAATGATGCTCAAAAAGCCATGGGAATCATTACTCTGGCGCTTCTGAGTGCCGGACAATTAGAAACTCTGGATGTTCCATTATGGGTAAAAATATGCTGCGCCGCGGCGATGGCTTTTGGCACGGCAACCGGCGGCTGGCGCATCATAAAAACGATGGGTGGCAAAATCTACAAGTTAACACCGTTAAGCGGTTTTGCCGCAGATTTGAATTCTTCCATAACGATTATGAGCGCCACACTCTTGCATTTGCCGGTCAGTACTACCCATGTGGTGGCAGGTTCGATTATGGGCGTGGGTTCAACGCAGCGCATCAAGGCAGTAAACTGGGGCATCGGTCAAACGATGGTGCAAGCCTGGTTTCTCACGATACCGCTCACGGCGGTAATTGGCGGTATCATTCATAAAGTTATTTTGATGCTATTTAATTAGGAGAAGTGATTATGGAATTTGCTAAAGACGTTATCGCGAAGATATTGGCGATACTTGACGAAGAAATAGTTCCGGCTGAAGGCTGCACCGAGCCGATAGCCCTGGCCTATGTAGCCGCAAAAGCCCGCGAGGTTCTCGGTTGTGTGCCGGAAGTGATGAAAATATATGTATCCGGAAACATTGTCAAAAATGTCAAAAGTGTGGTTGTGCCGAAAAGCGGCGGCAGGGTGGGAATCGAAGTTTCGGCGGCAATGGGCGCGATTGCAGGTAAACCTGAAAAACAGTTGATGGTTATTCAGGATGTTACCCCGGAAGCGCTTGCCAATGTTGTGAAGTTTTTGGAAACCGGAACCGTTGAAGTTCATCTTGAGCCAACGGATATCAAACTCTATATTCGCGTGGAGCTGAGCGGTGGCGGTCATAGCGCCAGCGTTGAAGTAAAACATCTGCACACCAATATTACCAAAATCTGCAAGGATGATAAAGTGCTTATCAACCGGATCTGCACCGATGCTGATTTCAATTCAGCGCTCACCGACCGCAAATTCCTTAGTATCGAGCTTATCTATAATCTGGCAAAAAACATTGATTTTGAACTCATTCGTCCGTTGTTTGAAAAAGTTATCACGCTCAACAGCGCAATTGCCGAAGAGGGGCTAAGGGAAATTTGGGGCGTAAACTTGGGCAGTTGCATCATTAAGAGTATCAAAGATGGTGTATATGGCTACGATCGTAAAAATGTTTGCGCGAGTTTTGCTGCTGCCGGTAGCGATGCCCGTATGAGCGGCTGTCCGCTACCGGTAATGACGACTAGCGGTAGCGGCAATCAAGGAATGGCGGCATCGTTGCCGTTGATAAAATACTGTCATGAGAAAAACATTGATCGCGAGCACCTCATTCGAGCATTGTTTTTTTCGCATCTGGCGACGGTACACATCAAGACGAACGTTGGACGGCTATCGGCACATTGCGGCGTTGTTTGTGCTTCGGCGGCAGTGAGCGGTGCTATTGCATTATTGGACGGGGAAGATTTGGCGACGGTGTCCAACGCGGTTGTGAATACTCTGGGAAACATCGCCGGAATGATTTGTGACGGCGCTAAAGCCTCGTGCGCTATGAAGATTGCCACCGGTGTTTACTCAGCTTTTGACGGGGCGATGCTCGCGCAGAATCGCCACGCCCTGCACGACGGTGACGGCATTGTCGGTTGTGATGTCGAAGCGACAATCCGCAACATCGGTGAACTTTCGCAGCTGGGAATGCAAGTGACTGATGAGGTAATCCTGGATATTATGACTCATAAAAAATAGTAGCGCACAAAAAAACGTCCTGTTTACACAGGGCGTTATTTTTGTGGAATTATTTAGTTAACTGCAGACGCTGTCGAGTACTCGGTTTTGAGGTCGTCCATCACTTGTTTGACTGTTACAATCTCAGTCGCGCGATAGGCATTTTCGCCGGCGAAGGCGAAACCGTGGTTGAAGTTGCCTTTTTTTGCGCTGACTAGCGCCCAGGTTATGCAATACGGACTGTTGACATTGTCACAGGTTTTTAGGCAATGGCTGGAACAGTGATAAGGAATTTTCTTGCCATCACTGACGGATTCAGTGAACGGGCTGCGGATAGCGCGACCGGGCATTCCGACCGGACTTTTTATGATGACAATGTCTTCTTTTTTGGCGTCGATATAGGCTTGCTTAAACTTGATCGACGCGTCGCACTCGAGAGTGGTGACAAAGCGGGTTGCCATCTGCACACCAGCCGCGCCTAATTGCAAAAAGCGGCGTATGTCAGCGCCGGTATAGATGCCACCGGCGGCGATGACCGGAATTGGTTTGAGATACTTATCGATATATGGTTTAACAGTGTTGATTACCTCAGTAACTAACTTCTCCAACGAAAAGTTCGGGTCGGTCAGTTGCTCTTCTTTGAACCCCAGATGCCCGCCGGCCATTGGGCCTTCGACAACAATCGCATCTGGCAGGTAATTGAATTTGTCTAGCCATTTTTTGCAAATAATCCCGGCGGCACGCGCTGAAGAAACGATCGGCACCAGTTTGGTTTGGTCGCCTTCATGCAAATATGATGGTAAATCCAACGGCATACCGGCGCCGGAAAAAATAATGTCAATTTTCTCGGCAATGGCGGTTCTGACAAGACCGGCATAATCAGTCAGCGCCACCATAATGTTTACACCGATGATACCTTTGGATAATTCGCGAGCCTTGGCAATCTCGCGTTTCAACGCCCGGCTATTGGCTTCAAACCAATTTGTCGAATAGTCGCTTTCCGGAGTGCCGATACCGGCGGCGGCGATAATGCCGATGCCGCCCTCGTTAGCAACAGCAGCGGCCAGTCCGGACAACGACACGCCGATGCCCATTCCGCCTTGAATTATTGGCATTCTGGCTGTTAAATTTCCGATTTTCAATTCCTTGAAGATGTTGGTGGTCATTGTGGCTCCTTAAAGTTTTCTATAAAATATCGTATGTCTCTGAAAAAATATTGCTAATTATATCATAATTACTAAACAAACACAGCATATATTTTACAGCTCAACCGAAAAAGGACGAAAATCAGACGTAATTGAACTATTTAACGTGCCGCTATTTGCGGATTGGCTTCATATTGCGGAGTGATAACTTTTTTTAATATTATGTAGTTCATTATCAAGTTGCGAATCTGACCTTCATCGCCGAGTTGTTTTTGGGAATCATAGAGCACTTCGGCGGGATGATCGTTATCAAAGCCCATGGCATTCATAAAGCCGCCGCCGCCGTTATAGCGATAGTTGTTCATCGCGAAGCTGAAAGTGTCGGTTGCTTGAACCGGACGGTTTTTGAACGTTAGTTGCTCGATTCTTTGACCGACCGGGCGGGCGGCGTTAATAGTGTAAGTCACACCTTCAACAATGTCGTAGTTATAGCTGGGAATCGAATTTGCCGGACCACCGACTGTGAAGCTTGTTGCACCGACCGGTGCGGCATTGATATAGCGCGCAGAATACTCGAGGAATTTTTTTAGCTGGGCGCCAGTAATTTTGATGGTGTAGAGGTAATTTTCATAAACATATAGCGAGTACATACTGTTACGGGTTATTGCCCCTTTGGGGATAGTGGCAGCCTTGTTAAAATTTGCCGACGATGACAGGTCGGCTTTGCCATAATACATCATTGATTGGTTAATTAACCGCACCAGCGGATTGTCGGCAGTAAAGTCACAAGGCGGAAAAGTCGTTGCGGCATCGCCGATTGAGGCGTTTAGATATTTCATGACCTTATCGTGATAGGGTTGAATGAATGCTACTATTTTTTTGTCCGGTGCGACGCCGCTAACGGGAATGTTTTTGGTGTTGACGCTGACCACTTTCCAGCCGCTAGCGGTTTTGTCGAACCCCAGCCGGGCTTCGCCGACAAATTTTCCAAACATCCCCGGCGACAGATAAGGAACGCCGTTAACAATGGAATTAATATAGAGTGGTTGCTTGTTCAAATCGGTAATGGTTTTGGATTCATCCCAAATTTGATGTTTGTGTCCGCCGATTATCAACGCTGCCTCCGGGCAAGCGGCGGTCAAGCGGACAATTTCGTTTTCAGTGGCGATGGTTTCAGCGCCATTGATTTCAACGCCGGAATGGCTAAGCAGGATAAACGCATCAACCTTGCCCTTTAGTTTGTCGATAACTGCGCGTGCCGCCGGGACTTGATCGACAAAGGTTAATCCGGCATAATTGCCGGGGTTTTCCCAGTTGGGAATTGCCGGAGTTACCGTGCCGATTACGGCAACAGTGATAACGCCTTTTGGAGTTTCGAAGCGTTTAATAATATATGGCGCTACTTGATTCCAAGTGGTCTTGGTTTTGCTATCGATAATGTTCGCGCCAAGCAACGGGGTGCGCAGACCGCTACGGGCTTTCTCGAGCAACTTCTTGCCAAAATTAAAATCGTGATTGCCGATACACACAGCATCGTAATGCATCAAATCATAGACGGCAAACAGCGGGTGCGTTTGCCAGGACGTGTCGATAGAATTATAAAACGAGGCTAGCGGCGTGCCTTGTAACGTATCGCCGGCGTCCAGTAACAGGTTGTTCTTGTAAGTAGTTTGTTCGCTTTGGATAATAGTGTAGGCTTCCGCCAAGCTGTTGTCGATGGCCTGATTGGTGTTGTAGTCGTAAGGATAAACAAAACCGTGAACATCGGTTGTGGTGAGAACGGTAACTGTAGCGTCAGACTGAATATTGTTTGTAACTACACTGGCGACAACGCTATTTTGCAAATCACCGGCGGCGTACAATGGCAGTGAAAAGAGTAACGCGAATATCAAGGACAGAGCGATTAAGCGGATAGTCTTCATGGAACCTCCCGAAAAATTTATTAGGTTGGCAATTATATAGTAGTTATTCGCCAAACGAGCGAAAATTCCTGCTATGGCAGATACGATTCGTCAACAAACTGGATGCCAAACTTTTTCTATTTTGTATTAAAACTATATTAAGGATTTTTACTTGCGGATAGTGGAGTGTTTATGTATAATACGCTAGTAAATTTATTGATAGGAGTAAAACATGGACAAATTTTTTAAATTAAAAGCCCATGGAACGACAACTGGTCGCGAATTAGTCGCCGGTCTGACCACTTTCGTTTCAATGTGCTATGTTCTGGTTGTGGTACCAAATTTGTTGCATATGACGGGGATGCCGATTGAAGGCAGTTATTTGGCAACGATTTTGATTGCCGCATTTGGCACAGCGCTCATCGGTATGTCTAGTAACTATCCGATGGCGATTGCACCGGGTATGGGTACGTTAGCCTTCTTCGTGTTCTCGATTGTCTTGAAACAAAAAATCACCTGGCAAGCCGGTATGGCGGTTATTTTTGTAACCGGCATCCTGTTTACCTTGATTTCGATGTCGCAAATTCGAACTAAGCTTATTGATGCCATTCCGGACAATCTTAAACACGCGATTGTTGCCGGATTGGGCTTATTTATCGGTATCATCGGCTTGTCAGCTGCCAAGGTTATCGTCGGCGATGCCGGTACGATTGTCGGTCTTGGCAACCTGCACTCACCGACTGTATATTTGACGATGTTCGGCTTTCTTATTACCGCAATACTGTTGGTGCGCAACATTCCCGGTGCGATATTCATTGGTATGATCGCAACTGCCGCAATGTCATGGGGTGTGGGCGTGCTGGTGTTGCCGGCAAGCATTATTGACATACCGCGTGGTTTTGCCACGACCTTCATGCAACTGGACTTTTCGGCTTTTGCCAATTTACAGGTAATTTTCAGCGTATTGGTATTGCTGCTAATCCTGTTGTTTGATACGACCGGAACGTTGCTTGGATTATGTACCCAAGCAAAATTGTTAAAAGACGGCAAGATTGAACGCGCCAAGCCGGCATTTTTGTCGGACTCAGTTATGTCAATATTTGCCGGAATACTTGGTACTAGCCCGTCGGCGGTATATGTCGAATCCGGCGCCGGTATTGCTGCTGGTGGTCGTACTGGATTGACATCAATCTTCGCGGCGATTTTCTTCCTAGCCTGCTTGTTCTTTCAGCCATTGGCGATGGCAGTAGCATCGGTTCCAGCAATAACGGCTCCAGCCTTGTTGTTGGTAGCCTACTTCATGACCCTAAGTATCGCCGAAATCAACTGGGGCAAGTCAATGGAAGAATCAATTGCCGCTTTTGTGACATTGGTTGGCATTCCGCTTAGTTATAGCGTTGCCAACGGCGTTGGTATGGGTATCATCACATACGTGGTGCTACGCTTGGCAACCGGTAAAGGCAAAACCGTCAGTCCGATACTGTATTTCTTCGCGGTGCTGTTTGTAATTCAGTTTATTTATCAGTAAAAGGTTCAAAGTTAATGGTTAAAAGATAAATGATAAAAGCTAAAGGTTAAAGGTACAAGGTGAAAGGTTGGTGGGGGATAACTACTTCACCTTTCACTTTTCACTTTTCTCCCATTAAACATCATTGAAAGTGAGAATAGTAATGCAAAAATTCATGGATTTAATCGAACTGCACTTATTGCCAATCGCTGCTAAAGTGGGCGGTCAGCGTCATCTGATAGCGGTGCGGGATGCGCTGATTAGCATGATCGCGGTCACGATGATTGGTTCGTTCGCGGTATTGCTCTGCAATCTTGGACCGGTAATTCCGGGTTACGATGCCTTAGCCAAAACATTATTTGGTGAGGCTTGGAAAACGCTCGGCTTGGATATTTGGTGGGGAACATTTGCGTTTATGGCAGTTTTTGCGCTGTTTGGCATTGCCTTCAACTTGGCGAAGTCTTATGGCGATGACGGACGCGAGGCGATGGTTATCGCCGCGGCTTGTTTTTTTGTGTTGATTCCGCAAGGCACAAAAGAGGGCTGGGGATTGGTCAGCTGGGGCTCGTTTAGCGCAACTGCGCTATTTACGGCGATGTTTGTCGGCTTGGTAGCCACAGAAATTTTTATCCGCTTGTCCAAAATAAAGAAGTTAACGATAAAAATGCCAGACGGCGTGCCGCCGGCGGTAGCGCGGGCGTTTGCCAAGTTGCTACCGGGAATGATGACCATCTTTATTTTTGCGCTAGCAGGGATGATTTTCCGCTCTAATCTTGGTACCAACGGGATTTATTTTAACGAGTGGATTAACGAAGTACTGGTAAAACCGTTTAGCGGTATGGCGGACAGCCTGCCGGCAGTATTGACGATTGTATTTTTTGTGCATCTGTTCTGGTTTTTTGGTTTGCACGGTTCGAATATTTTCGGCGGGATTATCACGCCGATAACCACGTTGCTGGGTGTGGAAAACACTAACCTGTATGCCGCCGGTGTTACCGATTTGTCCAAGTACCACGTCTTTGCCGGCAGTTTCCTCGATGTATTTGTGTACATGGGTGGCGCTGGTTGTACGCTGGGATTCTTGATTGCGATATTTCTAGCTTCAAAAAAACAACGCGAGATTGCCGAATTGGCAATTGCACCGGGTGTGTTTCAAATTAACGAACCGGTTATTTTTGGCACGCCGATAGTGCTAAACCCGATGCTGGTGCTACCGTTTATCATAACGCCGCTGATAACGGCAACGGTTTCGTATTTAGCGATTCAATCCGGATTGGTATTCCCGATAGTGGCAACGGTGCCATGGGTAACGCCGGTCGGGTTCGGCGGTTATCTGGCAACTGGCGGCCATATCTCTGGCGCCGTGTTGGCAATCGTCAATCTGGCAATTTCGATAGTTATTTATTTGCCGTTTGTCGCGGCGATTAATCGACAAAAAGACTAGTTGATTTTGAAACGGTGACGACTATTATTGTATGGTCGGTGGAGTAAAAGTTAATCAAACGGTGCCTTAATTGGCGCCGTTTTTCAATTTCAGTTGGTCCACTATTTTGATGTGGAAACCATTCACTAATAGAAGAAGCAAAGCAAGTGCCATAATTTGATAATGGCTATGCCTATCCCGCTAAAAATAGTGTATAATATTCACAATTATTTTGTCCGCGAATTTCGAATAAAACAATAAATAGGAGCGAAAATGATTAGAAGGTCACGTGAACTGCATGAAAAACGAGTGACAAAGATTTTGGGCTATTTGGAGCGCCATTTTTACGAGGATGCCCGACCGTTACAGGCAGAGGTCTGTAATTTTGGCGATGGAATTGTTGCGTTCGACAACCGATTAACCGGCGACTATAGTCCGGTTGCTGCTGGTGACACCTGGGGCGAAAATTTTGGCAAATCCTGGGATCATGCCTGGTTTCATTTACAAGGAGTTGTTCCGGCAGCATGGAAAAATCAACACGTGGTGGCGCTGCTACACATTTGCGCTGAAGGCACGGTTTTTGATACTGAGGGAATGCCGTTCACTTGTATTACCGCTTATTCGGAATGGGATCAGAGTATCAAACGCGAGCGGGTAGAATTGTTTGAGCGTTCTGCTGGCGGCGAAGCGGTCGAGCTTTGGCTTGAAGCATCAGTTTCGTTGATGTATGGGATTAATGTTGACCCGTATGTCAGCGGCGATATTCCGACTAAACTTGGACACCATAAAGCCACAGTCGATAAGTTAAGCTTGGCGATTTGGCGGAAGGATATTTGGTCGCTGCATCTCGACATTGAAACGTTGTTCGCGCTGTCACAGGCGTTACCGGCGAAATCAGTCCGTCGCGACCGGATTCTGCACGCGCTAAATAACGCGATTGATATTCTGGAATTCGACCCGGAAACCATCCGTAAATGCCGCGATTTGCTCCGTCCGGAACTGGAAAAACGCGCCAACGACAGTGCTTTAACGGCCTGGTGTGTTGGTCACGCGCACATCGATACTGCTTGGCTGTGGCCGTATGAAGAGACTATCCGTAAATGCGCGCGGACTTTTTCGGCGCAAGTTATGCTAAACGATAAGTATCCGGAATATATCTTTGGCGCTTCCCAAGCCCAGCACTACGCGATGACCAAGGAAAACTATCCGAAATTATATAGTCGCATCAAAGACAAAATTCGCGACCGCAAATGGGAAGTTCAGGGCGCGATGTGGGTCGAAGCCGACTGCAACCTGTCTGGCGGCGAATCGCTGGTGCGGCAAGTTCTGCATGGCAAAAACTATTTCATGGATGAATTTGGCGTAAATGTCCGCAATCTGTGGTTGCCGGACGTATTTGGCTATAGCGCGGCGTTACCGCAGATTTTGAAAAAAGCCGGTGTCGATTATTTCGTCACCCAAAAAATCAGTTGGAACCAGTTTAACAAATTTCCTCATCATACCTTTTTCTGGCAGGGCATCGATGGCTCAAGCGTCCTCACTCATTTCCCGCCCGAAGATACCTATAACAGCGCTCTAAAAGCCGACCGGTTGATGTACGCCGAGGAAAATTTCCAGGAAAAAGCGGTGGTCGATAACTTCTTGACGCTGTTTGGCATCGGTGACGGTGGCGGTGGACCGCGCGAGGAGTTCATCGAACGGGGCTTGAGGATGCGGAATCTCGAAGGCACGCCGAAGGTTCGTTTTGACAGCGCCCAGAAAATGCTCGACCGGCTCGACGAAAGCGCCGCTGAGCTGGATTACTGGCGCGGTGAGTTATATTTGGAACTGCATCGCGGTACTTTGACCACACAGGCGTTTAACAAGAAGATGAACCGCACTATGGAATTGAACTTGCGCGAGTTAGAGGCGCTGTATTCGGCGTTGCCGGTTGATAACTATCCGCAAGCCGAACTGGATGCGCTTTGGAAAGAAGTGCTGATGAACCAATTCCATGATATTATTCCCGGCTCCAGCGTTAACCGGGTCTATGTCGACAGTCGCCGTGATTACGCGCGGATGCTGGAAAAATGCCAGGAGCTAATCGAGCGGTTCATAAAGCTTGCTTCGGATAATAATGAAGATTGTGTAACCGTTATTAACACACTATCGAGCGCCTACACGCGTGAAGTCACCTTGCCGGGCAGCTGGAAAGGGCACGCCGTCCTGACTGCTGACGGAACGCAGCTAGAATCAGCCGAATGTTCGCAATTCGTTTATGTAATGCCAACTATCCCCGGGTTGAGCGCTATTACGTTGTATAAAGGCGCGGCAGCTGCAAGCCGCCAGCCGCTAGCCGCTGGTAGCCCGCTAGCCGCTGGTAGCCCGCTAGCCGCTGGTAGCCCGCCAGCCGCTAACAGCCAACCGCCAACCGCCAGAACTCCGCTAGTATTCGAAAACGCCCTCGTGCGTTACGACATCGAGGCAGATGGTCAAGTAGTATATGGTTATGATAAGCAAGCCGACTACGCCTTTATCCCGCAGGGAATGCGCGGCAATGTCCTCAATCTCTATGTAGATTTTCCGGCGGACTGGGATGCCTGGGATATTGACAGGTATTATGAGCGCCAGCAGCGCGACACCGCTCATTGCCAGGCAATAACTATACTTTCCGATAGCTATATCGCCAAAGTCGCCCAGTTGGATTTTGTGGTAGGAAATTCTACTTTAACGCAATATGTGATGTTGCAAGGCAACTCCAAACGCTTGGAATTCTGTACGCTCGCCGACTGGCAGGAAAAACACAAATTGCTCAAAGTGGAATTTGAAGTGGCGGTTGAAACTGAACAAGCTACTTTCGAAATTCAATATGGCAATGTCCAGCGGGCGACGCATGATAATACCTCCTGGGAATACGCCCAGTTTGAAGTATGCGGTCATCGCTGGGTCGATTTGGCAAACAAAGATTACGGTGTCGCCTTGATAAATGACTGCAAGTACGGCCATCGTATCCACGAGAACAAAATTGAACTGAGCTTGTTGCGGGCGCCAAACAATCCCGACCCGGAAGCCGATATTGGCCAGCATCAGTTCCATTACGCGTTATTGCCGCATAATGAAAATCTGGACGACTCGTCAGTAATTGCCGAAGCAGCGCAACTCAACCAAAAAGCCCGGGTGTTACCGGGTAAGGTTGAGTTTGATTCCGCAGTTCGGCTAATGAGCGGCGAAGCGATTGTTGAAGTCGTTAAAAAAGCCGAAAAATCAAAGGCTATTATCGTGCGTATTTACGAACCGTATGGCAAGAAGACAATAGTGAAGTTGGCAGCGCCAAGTTTCGCCGAAGCTTGCGAAACCGATTTAATGGAGTGGAATGACCTTAGAATTCTAACAATCGCCAACGGTGAGCTTACGATTGACTTGCAGCCGTTTGAAATATTTACTATTAAGTTGACTAAATAAACTGTCGAAAAACAGGGGTGTATATGCAAAAGTCGAATTCCGTCCGTGATTTCAGTCTCGGACTGCAACACCTGCTGGCAATGTATGCCGGCTCGGTAGTCGTGCCGCTGATTATCGGCGCGGCGCTCAAGTTTAATCCGTCGCAAATGGCGCTGCTGATTGCAGCGGATTTGCTGGCATCAGGAGTGGCGACGATTCTCCAGACGCTCAAGTTCAAAGGCATTGGTATCCGGTTGCCGGTTGTTTTGGGCAGTGCCTTTCCGGTCGTTTCGCCGCTAATCGCCATCGGCTTGCAATACGATTTTCAGGCCGCAATCGGCGCGATGATCGTTTCCGGGCTATTTGTATTCTTGAACGCGCCGTTTTTCAGCCGGTTGTCGCCGTTGTTTCCGCCGGTGGTTATCGGGTCGGTGCTGACAATAATCGGCACTTCACTCGCGCCGGTCGCGCTAAATAATATCGCCGGGGGCTTGGGTTCGCCCGGTTATGGTCTGACGCACAACATTGTGCTAGGATTGCTGACGTTTGTCGTCGTCGTGTTGTGTAATCGTTATCTAAAAGGATTTTTGCAAGCTATTTCCATCTTGATTGGTTTAATCGTCGGGACGATAGTTGCGGCGATTGCCGGTTATGTGGATTTTAGTCCGGTAACGAACGCCGGTTGGTTTAGCGCAGTCGCGCCGCTGGCCTTTGGAATGCCCAAATTTGTGTTGATGCCGATAATCACGATGTGCGTAATCGCGTTGATTGTCCAGGTGGAATCAGTCAGCGTGTTTATGATATTGAGTGAAATGTGCGGCAAAAAGGCGACTAAACCGGCGTTGGCGCGTGGTTTTCGCGCCGAGGGGCTGGCAATCATCTTTGCGGCGTTGTTCAATTCGTTTTCCAAGACGACTTTCAACCAAAACGTCGGGCTGATTCAATTGACCAAAGTCACCCGGGTGGCAGTGGTAGTCTATGCCGGAATAATCATGATTATTATGAGCTTTTTGCCAAAAATCGCCGCGTTAGTGCTGGCGGTGCCGGCGGCAGTGCTCGGTGGCGCAATGTTGTTGATGTTTGGCATGGTGGCAATGGCCGGGGTCAAACAGATCGCCAAAGCCGGGTTAGAGGACGTGAATAATATGATTATCGCCGGTAGTGCGATAGTTATCGGTATCGGTGTTTCGGTTACGCCACAAGCATTTGAAAAACTGCCGGAATGGTGCGGCGTGCTAACCGGCAGCGGCGTAGTCGTCGGCTCACTGACGGCGATAGTGCTAAATGTCTTGTTCAACTATGCCAGTATCCGTCAGCAAGAGCATGATATTCACTAATTTAGGTTGACGCATATTTTGCGGCGGGTAAATTTTTGTTGCTGTTTTTTTGTTTACCGGGCGTGCAGGATTATTATTGCGTGGCGAATATATTAACCATACTTTTTGGTTTTTGGGTTTTAATTAATTAGCCCATTGAATAGTAAGCAAAATAATGAACGGAGATGCTAATGGCAAAAAAGAGTGACGGTGTAGCAAAAACAGAACCGATTGAAAAAGACAATCCGTCGCTGAAAGATGTTTTGCCAAAAGTATTTGCCTGCAGTAATTTGGATCCGGCAAGTCTGGGCGGACTGATTGATCTGGTTGGCAATATCGCGTTGGGTGATGCCAAAGCCCGCAGCGCTGATGTGCTCGGACATGTATTTGAGTATTTTCTCGGCGAGTTTGCACTTGCAGAAGGGAAAAATGGCGGACCGTTCTACACGCCACGCAGCGTTGTCGGATTGCCGGACGAGGAAGATGATTTTGATTTTAAGGAACGGTTTGCGGCGCTGAAAGCGGAGTTCGAAGAGCAGCTGGTGGAAGAAGCGCGGCTGAATGTCTTGATTGCTGAGAGTCTGACGAAGGTGAAGATATGATCCAAAACAAAGAACACGGTGCTGTGACTGACAGGCTCTATCATGACATCCGACAGTTGATTGAATCCGCTAGGATGCATGTAGTTACTCAAGTGAATCAGACACTAGCTCTGACTTATTGGCACATTGGTAAGACCATTACGGCAGAAGTGCTCGGCGGTGGCCGTGCGGAATATGGTGCTGCTGCAATGGATATATTAGCCGAGAAGCTAGTAGCGGAATACGGATATGGATTTGGCAAACGCAACCTTTTTAGGATGGCAAAATTCTATCAACTGTTTCCCGACGTTGAAATTGTGACGACAGTGTCGGCACAATTGAGTTGGTCGCATTTTGTGGAAATTATCAAGACTGATGATGCCATCAAACGCGAGTTTTATATCCGGATGGCAACAGATGGCCGCTGGTCTGTGCGCACTCTGCGTGAGCGTATGGACAGTATGCTATTTGAAAGAACAGCTATCTCCAAACAGCCAGATGCGCTTATACTCCAAGAGTTAAAGCTACTACAGCGGCAGCCAGTCGACGCTAGCCCTACACTGTTTCTGAAAGACCCCTATCTACTAGACTTTCTCGATCTCAAAGATAACTTCACCGAAAAAGATCTCGAGAACGCAATTCTACTAGAATTAGAGCGGTTCATTCTTGAGCTGGGTAGCGATTTTGCCTTCATGGGGCGTCAGAAGCGCATCCAAATTGGGGTCAACGACTATTACCTTGACCTGCTCTTTTATCATCGCAAGCTTAAACGACTAGTGCTCATAGAACTTAAACTTGGCGACTTCAAACCTGATTACAAAGGTCAAGTGGAGTTGTATCTTAAATGGCTTGCTAAACATGAACAACAATCTGGCGAACTATCCCCCATCGCCATAATCCTTTGTGGCGGTAAAGATGCCGAAGTTGTTGAGCTGATGGATCTGGAACCAGACAATATTCATATCGGTGAGTACTGGTTGAAGCTACCGCCCAAAGAGATACTGCAAGCCAAACTGCATAAGGCGATGGTCGAGGCTAAGACCCGACTGGAGCTACGACGCGAGGGTGGGTGTGATGAGTGAGTGGAGAGGGCGCAAACTCGGTGACGTAAAAAAAATCCAATATAGCAAGCATGACTACCGCATTTCCGCATGACACAATTAAATACTTGGATACTGGATCTATTACTTTCGGGAAGATAGATGCGTTTCAAGGCCCAGAATTGGCGGGCATGGAAGGGCAGGAAGACCCCCTTGCCCCTAGAGAGAAAATAATTCGCGAGAGGTCAAAACGATATGAATAACAACTTGCGTTGGAAACAGCGGTTCCAAAATTTTGACAAGGCTTATGCGACATTTTGCCGGATTATCGCACGCTATGAAGAGGACACGAATGATGAGATCACGCAAATTGCTTTGGTACAGGCATTTTAATTTACTTATGAACTAGCTTGGAATGCCATGAAAGATTATTTGGAGAACGAAGGTTACGATGAGGTCAGAAACAGCAAGCAAACCATCCGGGTGGCATTTCAGGCAGAATTGATTACCGATGCTGAACTGTGGATGGAGATGATTCAGAAGCGAAATATTGCCAGTCACGCTTATGAGCAAGCAGTGTTGGAAGAAACGGTGGACTATATCCACAACGTCTTTGCGCCGCTGATGCATAAACTTCATGCGGATTTGCAGAGCAAGCTATAAATATAGTTTAAGTGAGGGCAATTAGCGGAAATAATTACGTTTATTAAAAGCTACACTGAGGTAAATGAAGCAGTACTGTTTGGCTCGCGGGCGCTCGGTACATACAAAGGAGCCTCGGACGTGGACATTGCGCTCAAAGGAGAGGCAGTAACCTCAGGTCTGGCGGCAAAAATGAAGTTTGACATCGAAGATTTCTATTGTGATCTGATGAGCAAAAGCCGAATGATAAAACGCCGTCCGGACGAAATGAATCGTTCAGACGGCGTTTTTTGCTGATATGGCTATTTGGCACCCGGCGGCTCGCCTTTTGGCGAGTTGAGCGCGGAATCAATATACCTGCCGCCGAGAGCGGCGATCAGGTGGGTGGCGCTGATGTTGGCGAGGCGGATGCCGACGTAGTCGATGACTACGGATAATGTACTCAAAAGCACTGCGGCTTTGAAGCAACAGAACGCTCACGAATAAACAGCTCGACTTATGAAAGCCTATTTACTGGAGTAATCCGGAAACACCAGTGAAAAGGAAACTTGGGTCATGTATTGCGGTCCGTTGTCGGGATGGAGCGCGTAATAATATTGCTGGATGCCGGCGTTGCAGATTTGCTCGCCGATTTTAAATGTTTTGCTAACACCCAAACCGAGCGGCAGGGTATAACGATTGTCGCTGGTCGTGGCTGTCCAATTGGCGAATATTTCCGGAGCGGTGGAGATTGCCCAGCCGTTTGAAAGATTATAGTGAGCAAAAAATTGCCAGTCCAGTTTGTTTTCCGTACTATTGGTTGAACCGACCGACCAGACGTTGTTGATAATTGAGCCTACCACCCAGGGACCGCTACGATAGACCGCCATTACGGTTGGCCCCAGTCCCCAGTCAAAATTGCCGGTGCTAAGATTAGTTGCGGTCGGCGTGGAAACTACCGGACCGATTCCCCAGAGCAATTTGCTGTCTTGATCGCGCGGCGTAAGAAATCCGGACAATGTAATGTTGCCGATACCGGATGTGTAACCTGAGCTGGCCCCAACTCCCTGATTGGTATAATTGGGTGTGCTAATACTAATTGGAATTACCGTTCGGGATATAAACATCCAATCCTTGTTAATTAAAAACGGCAATACTGGTTTGAGGTACAGTTGATTTTGCAGTTGATTGCCCTCAGAGCCGTCGCTGTTCAACCCGTTACCGGTAAATACTTGATAGGTAAAGGGCAGGGTGGAAATTTTGTTGACCGGATTTTCGATGCGTTTGGAGATGGCGGTCATTTGGTCATCAGTCGGAAGCTTGGCGCCCGGCAGTTCGGCCGCGGCGATGGTAATCATCGAAGGTTGTTCAGCCGGGTTTGTTGGCTCGACTGCCGAAACGGCGATTGCGGCAAATAGCATAACAAAAAGCGCGACAATACCGAAGGTTGTTTTTTTCATATGGTTCTCCTAGTTTTTGTAACCATTTTATTATATACGCCGCTGTCCGGCAATCTTTATTGCTGCTATTTCACGCTATTTACAATAATGGCTAAATAGTTTAATATAGGTTAAGGCTACTAAAAGACGATTTAGGAGATAATTATGAAAAAAACTATCGGGATAGTCGGCAGTACCGGCCGTATGGGCGGGGTGCTGGCGGATGTAATAAATCACAGCGAATACGCGGTCGGACCAGGCTTTGGTTTGGGTCAAGAGCCACACGTGGAGTTGGCAACGGTTTTTGAAAAAAACGATTTCGTTATCGATTTCTCTAATGCCAGCTTGATTGGTGACCTACTCCAGGCGGCATTGGACAATCCCAAGCCGCTGATTATCTGCACCACCGGTTGGGCGATGGCGAACTATCAGGAGCAGCTAGACCGCTTGAGCGCTATAGTTCCGGTAGTTATTGCGACCAATACCAGTGTCGGCGCTTTTTTGCAACGCTATCTGGTGCGCAAACTAGCCGGCGTGCTTGGCGCTGATTACGATATTGATATTATTGAAAAACACCACCGTAACAAGGTGGATTGCCCGTCCGGCACCGCAATGACCATGTTTAATGAAATCAAACGGGTCAAACACGCGGTTTTTGCCGCTGACTACAACACCCATACACTTAATGAAGGTCCGCGCCCGGATAACTATGTGGGCATGGAAGTTGTGCGCAGTGGAAATTTACCGGGTGACCACGCGGTCAGTTTCACCAGTTTAGAAGAGATGATAACTGTTCAGCATATAGCTTTTGACCGAAAACTTTTTGCTAAAGGAGCAGTGCGGATTGTCCGCTGGCTAAACGAAAATGAACCTGTTCCGGGCAGCTATGGCATGGCGGATGTGCTGGATTTGCAATAAAATTCTTGACGAGTGCCTTTCTGTAATTTATCATGAAGGGATAATACTTAACCAGTTATTAAAGATCAACTAGATAGAGCGAGGTAAAAATGTTTGACAATATGCCCGGTCATATTTGGATAGATGGCCGGATTGTTCCGTGGGTTGAGGCCCGCGTCCATATCATGACCCATTCGTTGCACTATGCCAGCAGTATTTTCGAAGGGCTGCGTACCTATGACGGCAAAGTTTTCAAATCGCTTGAGCATTATCAACGCTTACACACCTCGGCAGGTTATATGGGTTACAAAATTCCCTATACAGCGACCGAGTTAGTTCACGCCACTGAGCAAATAGTTGAATTAGGTGGCTACAAGCAGGGTTATGTGCGGGCATTGGTCTGGATTGGCAGTCAAAAAATGACGGTATCGCACGACGGAACCGATGTGCATACCGCAATTGGCATTTGGGAGCGTCCACCGATTCATGTGGAGCGCTATTTCACCGAGGGAATGAGATTGACAGTTGCCGACTGGCGGCGACCCGATCCGCGTACCGCGCCGGTGCATAGCAAGGCGGCTTGTTTGTATGGGATTTCGGCGATTAGCAAACGGGCTTCAGAGCTTGCCGGATATGATGACGCGTTAATGCTGGATTGTGAAGATAATATCGCCGAAGCCTCTAGTTCCAATATCTTTTTTGTCGGCAATGGCAAATTATATACGCCGCGACCAGATTGTTTTCTTAATGGTATCACGAGACTGACATGCATCGAAATCGCAAGAAGTTTGGGCATCGAAGTCTGCGAAACGAAAATAAAATGGGAGGATTTAGGAACTATGCAAGAAGCGTTTTTAACCGGAACAGCAATTGAAATATTGCCGGTTGGCAGCGTGGACGGCTTTGGTAAGACTTGGCGGTTTAAGCCAGGCGAGCTTACTAACCGTATTCGCGGCCAATTCATGAAATGTATTGATAATCTATAGGAGGACTTTGATGTTAGAACAGATTTTATGGACAGCTACAGTTACACCTTTTACCGCCGACGGCAGCGCCGTTGACTACCCGAGCCTGGAGAACTGTTTAAGACGCCAGGAAAAAAGCGGCAATGGCATAGTTTTGATGGGAAGCACCGGCGAGGGGCTATCATTCACCAACAAAGAGCGGCGCGAAATCGCTGAATTTGCTTGCGGGTTGAATTTGCAGACCCAACTAGTTATCGGCGTACCCAGTCACAATTTTTACTCGGCGCTGGAATGGTTGGATTTTTGCAATAGTTTGCCGATACAGGGCTATTTATTAACAACGCCGATTTATACAAAACCGGGAGTGATGGGGCAGACGCATTGGTATGAAGCGATGCTTGACAAAGCCGCGCATCCGGCAATACTTTATAATATACCCGGGCGTGCCGCCGTGCGGCTGCACCCGGAAGCCGTCCGTAATCTACGCGGACATGAGCGTTTTGAGGCAATCAAAGATTCCAGCGGTGTTGTGGATAGTATCGTGGAATATAAAACTGTTGCGCCGGAAATTGCGGTATATTGCGGTGATGATTATATGATGTCGGCTACGGCCGCCGAGGGTAGCTGTGGCTTGATTTCGGTAATCGCCAATGCCTGGCCCGAAGCAACCAGACGTTATGTCAAACATTGCTTGAAGGGCGGTAAAATTCCGTCCCGAATTTGGTGGCACGCTTGCAAGGCGATGTTTACTGCCAGTAACCCGATTCCGGTAAAAGCGCTTATGCAAGATATGGGCATAATTACTTCGGACACCGTCCGGTTGCCGCTGAGCATGGAAGATTTGCCGTCGCGGTTGCCGTTGATGGAATATCGCGATCGCATTGAAAACTGGGAGGCAGCGGGTGAGCTATAGAACTTTTCTCGCAGAGTTAGAGAGCGGAGCAGCGCGTGTTGCCACTAAAGTTGGAAATGACTGGCAGGTTAACGCCGAAGTAAAGCAGCGGATATTGGAAGTTTTTCGGAATACGCCGGTTGTCGATATGCCCGGTGGATTTCGCGACAAACAACCGCTTGCACCACGCACGTTTACCGAAGTCGATGCGGTGCGGATGGTGCCGGGCGGTAGCGCGGTACGAAGTGGCGCGCATATCGGCAAAAATGTGGTTATTATGCCACCGTCCTATGTCAATATCGGCGCGTTTGTCGATGAAGGTTCGATGATTGATAGCCACGTTTTGATTGGTTCCTGCGCTCAGATAGGCAAACGGATACATCTGGCAGCGGGGGTGCAGATTGGTGGCGTTCTTGAGCCGGTTGGCAACCGTCCGGTCATTGTTGAAGACGACTGTTTCGTTGGCGCCGGCGCGATATTGATGGAAGGGATTTTGGTGCGTCAAGGGGCGGTCATTGCCCCCGGAGTAACGCTATCGGCTGCGGTGCCAATATATGATGTCATCAACGAAACGATTATCAAGGGTGAAATACCGGAATACGCCGTGGTTGTACCCGGTACCCGGAAAATTACCAGCAGTATCTGGGCGGAAACCGAGGGTTTAAGCTTAAATTGCGCGATAATTGTCAAATACCGCGATGCCAAAACTAACGCCGCGTTGGTGCTGGAAGATGTTTTAAGATAATGAGCAAACAATAAACCGTGTATCGGCCATTGGTCGATGCACGGTTTATTGTTAAAGTACCCCGGTCGTGCTATTATTGTAACTATCAACTTCACAAACCGGCGGATAGTAGGGGGGCAGTATGAAATACGAATTTCCTAAAGGTTTTTTCTGGGGAACGGCAGCTTCGGGTCCGCAAACCGAAGGGGCAGCGGCTGAAGATGGCAAGGGTAAATCGCTGTGGGACTGGTGGTCGGAAACTGATCCGGATAAATTCTGGCAACAGGCAACGCCGGAAATCGCCTGTGATTTTTACCATCGCTTTCGCGAAGACATTCAGCTATTAAAACAGACCGGACATAACTCTTATCGGATTTCTATCAGCTGGCCGCGCATTATGCCGACCGGTCGAGGCGCAGTTAATGCCAAAGGTGTAGAATTCTATCACAAATTAATCGATGAATTGCTCGCCAACGGCATTGAGCCGTTCGTAAATCTCTATCATTTCGATATTCCTTATGAGTTGCTGAAAATTGGCGGCTGGGAAAATCGGTTGGTCGCCGATTACTTTGTCGAATATGCCAAAGTGTGTTTTCAGGAATTTGGCAGCAAAGTGAAATATTGGTTTACCCAGAATGAGCCGCTCGGTCAAGTCGAAGTAAGTTATTTATTTGGTATAAACTATCCTCAGGCTGAGGATGCCAAGCGCACTGTGCAGGCGGCGCATAACGCGCTGATGTCCAATGTTGAAACGATCAATGAATTTCATCGGCTGAAATGTCCGGGGCAAATCGGCGTGATTATGGTCATGGCGCCGTCCTACCCGGCGAGCGATAGCGATGCTGACCGCGAAGCCGCTCAATTGGCGGATATGTTGCATACTTACAGCTATTTGCACCCGCTATTGCGCGGCTACTTTCAGCCGGAGTTGATAGAATTTATTACCAGCGAAGGACTGCTGCCGATTATTCGGCCAGGTGATTTGGAACTGATTGCCGACGAGGCATCACGGGTGGATTTTCTGGGTGTCAATTATTACGCGCCTAGGCGAATTGCTGCCGGGCCGTTGGTTAAGAGCAGTTTTCGGGATTGGTACACGGTAGTCGAGTTGCCGGATGTGCCGCGCAGCGACCGCGGCTGGGAAATATATCCCGAAGGTATCTATGACCTGCTTTCGGCGCTGAAAAAAATGTATGGGAATATTCCCTGCATCATTTCTGAAAACGGTATGGGGATTCGCGTTGAAAAAGAACAGGAATTTGTCGATGGCGACCGCGTCCATGATGCCGTGCGCATCGAATATGTCCGTGATCATTTGATTGCCGCGCACAAAGCGATCAGCGAGGGTATGAATGTTTTTGGTTATCAGATGTGGACCGGGCTGGACTGTTTTAGCTGGCGAAACGGTTACCGCAACGTCTACGGCTTAATCCGGGTCGACCGCGCCGACAATCTAAAGCGCATTATCAAAGACAGCGGCTATTGGTTCAAGACCGTGCACGATAATAACGGCTTTGAAGGATAGTATTAATGGATTAGAGGAAGTTGAAAAATATGAGCGACCATTTGATTGTTTTGGCCGGTAATTACTGGGACGGTTTGGCAGAAAAACCGCTTGGCTATGCGGAAATCGTTATTTGTGACGGTAAAATTGTGCAAATCGGTAAAACGGTCGAGCGACCGGATACCGCAAAAATAATCGATCTGACTAATGAATTCGTAATGCCGGGATTTATTGATTGCCATGTGCATTTGACTAGCAACAGCAGGATTATTGCCAATATTATCGGCGCTTCCGCTGCGGCATTCACGCTCGCCGGTGTGGATGCCTGTAAGAAGTTGTTGGCTAATGGCTTTACTACGGTGCGCGATGCCGCTGATTTCAGCTATAATTCCTGGGTTGTTCCGGATTTGAAACGAGCGGTTGCCGACGGTTCAATTGCCGGTCCGCGGATAGTTTGCGGCGGGCATATGCTCTCGGCAGTTGGCGGGCATATGGATTTTGGCGCGATGGTAAACAGTCATGCAGATTTAAAACAAATTAATGTTGCCGAGGGAGTGGATAACGTGCGGCGGCTGGTGCATCAGGAAGTGTTGCGCGGAGCTGACTGGATAAAATTCGCCGGTAGCGGCGGTTTTGGCTCGCCGAGTGACGGGCCGGAAGACATTGGCTATTCACAGATCGAGATGAACGCTATTGTCGCGGCAGCCCGGGATATGGGTAAGGCAGTATTTGTTCATGCCTATGGCGACGAGGCGGTGCGCCGGGCGGCGGTTGCCGGAGTCCGGTCGGTAGAACATGCCAATCTTGCATCCAAAGAAACATTGGAGTTGCTCGCGGTCAAAGGTATTTATATTGTGCCGACGCAATATCCGATAGTGGCCGGAATTCGCGACATCGACAATGACGCGCGCTGGCCCAACCCGGTGGTGCGGGCCAAGGGGCGTTTTTATCGGGACCGAATTCTCGAATGCGCGCGGAATGTCGCGGCTAGCAACGCAAAGATTGCTTTTGGCACAGATATCGGGACTTTTGATTTTACTATTAACGGGGCGGTGGAGTTTTCCGAAATGGTCAATAACGGCTTTACGCCGTTGCGGGCGCTCAGGGCGGCGACTTCGGTTGCGGCGGAGCTGTTGCAGCTCAATGATTGCGGCTGTATAGCTGTTGGCAAGTGTGCCGACATGGTGGCAATGCCGGGTAATCCGTTTGAGAAGATTTCTGTTACCGAAGCAGTGGACTTTGTCATGAAAGCCGGAGTGATTTACCGGCAACGACAATAACAGTAATAATAGTTGAATAGCGAGGTTTGCGATGTTGAGATTGGGATTGTTGATAATTTGCGCGGTGGTTTTCCTGCTGTCGACACGTAATGCGGCGGCGGCCGGTGTCGAAAAACTTCCCGAACGCGAAGGGAAAATTGCTGTGCCGGGTGGCAATATCTGGTACAAAATTGTCAATCCGGACGCCAAGGGCATTCCGTTGATTTGTATCCACGGCGGACCGGGGATGCCGCATGACTATCTGCAACCGCTAGAGGAGCTGGCTGATGAGCGGCCGGTTATTTTTTATGATCAGCTGGGCTGCGGCAATTCGGATATTCCTAGCGACACTAATTTATGGCGGGTCGAGCGGTTTATTGTTGAATTGGACACGTTGCGACAACAACTGGGAATTGTACGTTGCTATTTGCTCGGACAATCCTGGGGTAGTATGTTGGCAGCGGCGTATTTGACCCAGGATGCTGCACCAACCGGCGTTGAGGCAGTAATTTTTGCCGGGCCGGCGCTATCGGCGCCGCGCTTTATTGCCGACACTAAGGCGTTGGTTGCGACGTTGCCGCCGGCCACTCAAGCAATTATCAACGATTGCGAATTGCGCGGCGATTATGAAAGCTCGCAGTATCAGCAAGCGTTGCAGCTGTTCTATTCGTTACACGTTTGCCGTATTCCCTGGCCGGACTACGCTATCCGGGCATTGAATAAACTGGGCGTAGCCGAGTATCAATACATGTGGGGACCAAGCGAATTTACGGCAACCGGTACTTTACGAAACTTTGATGTAACAGCAAAACTCGCCCAAATCAAAATTCCAGTGTTGCTGACCTGCGGCGAATATGATGAAGCAACACCGGCAGCGACAGCATATTATCAATCGCTGCTGCCGGATGCGCGCTTCTTCGTCTACAAAAATGCCTCGCACATGCACCATGCCGAGCGGCGCGAAGACTTTTTGGCGGATGTACGGCGGTTTTTAAACGGAAACGCAATCCAGTCCGGTTGGAAGTAAATGATTAATATCTATCAATTCAGATGAAGCGAGGATACTATGGAAAGATTTTTTAATGCCGAGGGGCCGATTCAGCCGGATATTCATTACTATGTTCCAATGTTGGAGCGGTTCCATTCACATCAAATAACTGCGCTCATTGAGCAACGCAAATATTTCCTGATGCACGCAGCGCGGCAGACCGGCAAGACAAGTTGCTTGCTGGCGTATATGCGCTACTTGAACGCGCAGGGTAAATACAAATGCCTGTATGTTAATATTGAGGGCGCGCAAAGCGCCCGCGAAGATATCGGTTATGCGATGAAAGCCATTTGTGAGCGAATGGCTAGTCGGGCGCAATCGATGCTTGGCGACGATCTGCCGGCGCGACTGTTAACTAGTGGCGCGGTTAATCTTGATTCCCCGGCTTCAGCGCTGGAAGAACTGCTATCCAAATGGGCGGCGGGTTCGGACAAACCATTGGTGTTGTTAATCGACGAAGCTGATGCGCTTATCGGCGATGCTTTGATTTCGCTGCTTAGGCAGTTGCGCGCCGGCTATGATCTGCGGCCGCAAAACTTCCCCCAGAGCGTACTGCTGTGCGGTGTGCGCGACATCAAGGATTACCGTATTCACGGCACCAAGGAAATCATCACCGGCGGCAGCGCCTTTAATATCAAAGCTGAATCGCTGACGATGAGCAACTTTTCTGAAGCCGAGGTGCGGTTTCTCTACCAGCAACACACTATTACTACCGGACAGCAGTTTGAAGACGCGATATACGCGCAGGTTATGGAATACACCGGCGGTCAACCGTGGTTAGTAAACGCATTGGCTTATGATATATGTTTTCGGGAAGAGGTCGGCAGAAATCGTTCCACGCTTATCACAACGCAAATGTTCGCCGATGCCAAGGAGCGGTTGATCTATTCGCGGCGCACCCACATTGATCAACTCATCGACAAACTCAAAGAACCCCGCGTGCAGAGGGTAATTGAGCCAATATTGGCGGGCGAAGTGGAAACGGCTAATTTCTTGCCGGACGATATTGAGTATGTTGCAGCAATGGGATTGATTGAACAGAAAATCGGCGGCGAATTGATTATTCCTAACCAAATCTATCGTGAAGTAATCCCTCGCGAGCTGGCCTGGATAATTCAACCGACGATATTGCAACAAGCGGTCTGGTATATTGACGAGCGCGGCGCGTTGTTAATGGAGAAAATGCTAATCGCCTTTCAAGATTTTTTTCGGGAGAACTCCGAAATATGGTTAAAAAAGACTGAATATACTGAGTATGCGCCGCAGATAATTTTGCAGGCATTTTTGCAGCGAGTGGTCAACGGCGGTGGCGAAATAAACCGCGAGTACGCCTTGGGGTCGCGGCGGTTAGACTTGCTGGTAAAGTGGAAATTACCGGATGCAACAATCCAAAAAGAAGTTATCGAGCTCAAAATATTGCGCGGCAACATGACCCGGACGTTGGCAGAAGCCCTGCCGCAAACCGCGGATTACATGGACAAATCAGGCGTCAGCCACGGCAACCTGCTGATATTCGATCGCACCCCCGGGAAAACTTGGGATGAGAAAGTATTTATCCGCGAGGAAACGGTTAACGGAAAAGTCATTACAGTATATGGGATGTGATATTACGTGTCCAATGTTCCAAATGCGCCAATAGGTAGCTTCGGTCGCCTATTTTTTTTAGAACCAATTGAAGCGCGGGCTGGAGCACCCTGCCCCGACGGAACGACGGTTGAATTCATGAACCCGCACTGTCGCTAAATATGCAGAAGTTGCAATAATTGCTGTAAAGTATTATAATACGGCGCAGGCAAAACGATTTTGCAATAAACTGAGGGGTAAACGGAATAGTTGTTCAAAAAAAACAGCGCCTGTTGAACCGAAAAAACGAGGTAAAAATGAATAAAGTACATATCGTAGTCGATAGCACGGCTAATGTTCCTAGGGAATTTTTAGCCAACAACGATAATTTGCATGTTGTGCCGATAAAAGTTATTCTTGGTGAGCATGTGATCGATGAGCCGGAGATGACCGCCGATGAAATTTTTGAATACGTCGATGCAAAGGGTCCGGATCCGACTACCAGCCAGCCGGCGCCAGGTGAATTCGCGGTCGTTCTCGACAAAATAATCAAGAATGGTGATACAGCTGTAGTTGTCACGGTTTCGGCAGGGGTAAGTGGAACCTGGCAATGCGCTGGCAGCGTTTCCAAACAGTATGCCAAAGACCGGGTGTTGGTCGTTGATTCACGCTCGGCCGGAGTCGGATTACTAAATCTGGTGCGACAGGGATTGGCGCTGGCAGAAAGCGGCAGCAGTGCAACGGAAATAGCCCGAGCGCTGACCGCCGCAGTGGAGCGAAACGGTATCTATATTCTCCCGGGCACACTGGAGTATCTGCATCGCGGCGGGCGGATTGGTGGCGCAGCAGCGCTGTTTGGCAGTCTGTTGCAGATCAAGCCGATACTAACAATTGAAGCAGGCAAAGTTGCAGTATTAGATAAGGTACGCACCCGTGGGAAAGCCTTGTTGCGGATTGTCGAGGAGTTGCCGCCGGCTGAGGAAATTGAATGGATTGGCATAACCCACACTGAAATTCCGGAGTTACTTGCCGAAGTGGTTGAATTGGTTCGGGACAAAACCGGAGTGAAGAACATTGAAGTGGCGCAGTTAGGCGCGTCGCTGGCAGTACATTTTGGTCCGGGAACCGTTGTCGTGATGGTGCAACGCAAGCCAAAAAACTAGTCGAAAAATATCCTGTAGGGCGATGGATTACGTCGTCTTACAGGATTTTTTGTTGGAAAATTAACTGATATTAGGTTATCGGCGTAATAACTATAGAATAGTTAGGCAGGAGGCGCTATAATTTTACTAATGGGATTGTAAAGGGGAGTTGGAAAGCGGAGGATACGGATAATGCAAATGACAGAATTAAGTAACGGCGATTATTTTAAAGTAATAAAAGTATCGTTGACGGGCGAAATCGGCAAACGCATCTCGGAAATGGGTTTTACCCAAGGTACCGAGGGCAAAGTTGTCCGCCGGGCGCTGTTAGGCGATCCGATTGAAATTTGCATATTGCGCTATAACGTTTCGTTACGCAAATCCGAGGCTATTGGCATCGAAGTCGAGAAAATTCCCGGGTTGTCCGGTGCCCGCCGTCGGCCAATGCACGGTCGGCGTTTGACCGAAAGAGGGGAAATCAGATAATATGCATAACAAAAAAGCAATCCGCATTGGCCTTGCTGGCAACCCCAATGCCGGGAAAACAACCCTGTTTAATGCCGTTACCGGTTCGCACCAAAAAGTCGGCAACTATGCCGGGGTAACGGTGGAGAAAAAAGAGGGACACCGGGTTTTTAAGGGGCGGGAACTGATTATTTTCGATCTGCCGGGAACGTACAGCCTGACCGCCTATTCTGCGGATGAGGTTGTGGCGCGGGATTTTATTCTCGAAGAAAAGCCGGATGTTATCATTGATGTAATTGATTCGACCAATATCGAACGCAATCTTTATTTTTGTCTGCAATTGCAGGAGCTGGGCGTTCCGGTTGTCGGCGCGTTGAATATTATCGACCAAGCCGAGAGCATGGGTTTGGATATTGATGAACAGCTGCTGAGTGAATTGTTGCAAATGCCGCTGGTCAAAACGATCGGCGCCAAAAAACAAGGGTTAGACGAATTGCTCGACGCAGTCATATTGGCAGCAGATACCGCCGCCAATGCAATCGCCGATGAAAATCATTCGCAAATACGCGTTTATTACGGCGATGAATTAGAGCGTGAGATTGAACGAATTGAGGCGTTACTTATAACCGACGTAAAGTTCAGCGCGGTCTATCCGGCACGCTGGATGGCAATCAAACTAATCGAAAAAGATAAAGATGCCTATAAGAAATTGCGGAAACATAAAGATTATGAACTGATTGATAAAGAAAGCAAGCGGCATATCTTGCATTTGGAAAAACATTTTGGTCGCGATTCGGAAATTATCGTTTCTGAACAACGCTATGCCTATGTAAACGGGGCGGTTGCTGAAGCGGTGTATAGTGAAGAACGCACTAACAGTTCGCTTTCTGAAAAAATCGACGCGGTGTTGCTAAACAGATTTTTGGGATTGCCAATATTTCTGTTTTTCTTGTGGGCAATTTTCCAGTTTACTTTTATTATTGGTGAATTTCCCAAGGATTGGATCCAATCCGGGTTTGCCTGGCTGAGTGTCGCGTTGTACGGATTGATGCCGGAAGGGTTAGTCCGGTCACTGGTGGTCGACGGCGTTATTGGCGGTGTCGGTTCAGTGTTGTCGTTTGTGCCATTGATAATTATTTTATTTCTATTGATTTCAGTACTGGAAGACAGCGGCTATATGTCGCGGGCAGCATTTATTATGGATAAATTTCTGCATGTCTTTGGTTTGCACGGACAGTCATTCTTGCCGATGATGCTGGGGTTTGGTTGTTCGGTGCCGGCGATAATGGCGACGCGCACCATGCGGAGCGCCCGCGACCGGATTTTGACCATAATGGTGGTGCCGTTGATGAGTTGCGGCGCAAAATTGCCGGTATATGTATTGTTGGCGGCGGCATTCTTTCCGCAGCACGCCGGAAACGTCGTGTTGTCGATTTATCTTATCGGGATTGCATTAGGGCTGGTGTCGGCGATGGTATTTAAACGAACACTATATAAAGGCAAATCCACGCCGTTTGTCATGGAACTCCCCACTTATCGGGTGCCGACTGTGCGGGGAATTCTCTGGCACGTTTGGGATAAAACCTGTCACTATTTTCGCAAAGCCGGAACGATTATTTTGTTGGCATCGGTTCTGATTTGGGCGTTAACGACATTCCCGCGTACCGTTGCCGATCCCGCTAAACACGCGTCGGAAAACCTGGCGACGTTACAAATGGAAAACAGCTATGCCGGGCAAATCGGTAAAGTGATTGAACCGGTATTGCGACCAATCGGCTTTGATTGGAAAGTCGGGATTGCCGTCATTACCGGATTTGCAGCAAAAGAGGTGGTTGTTTCAACTTTAGGCGTGCTATACAAAGTTGAAGCCAACGACGCGAGCGCCAACGCTGGTCAGAGCTTGGGCGATGCACTAAAAAAAGATAAAAATTTCTCACCGTTAATCGCCTACATTTTGATGTTGTTTACCTTGATAAACGTACCTTGCTTTGCAGCGCTTGCCGCGATCCGCGCGGAAATTGGCTGGAAGTGGTTAAGTTTCAGCGCGGCATATAATTTTGTGTTAGCGTGGCTGGTCTGTTTTGTTGTCTATCAAGCGGGAGCCTATTTCGGGTTGTAATATCCAAATCTCTATTAAAGGAGCAAGGTGATGAAAAATCAGGCGCAAGTTACTGTAAGAGCATTCAAAGACTCTCTGGAACGGCATCTGTCCACCAGCGTGGGAATTATTCCTGAATTTGCCACTCACGAAGATTATTATCAAGCGTTGGCCTACACTGTGCGTGATCAGCTGATGATCAATTTTAGTTATTGTTTGCCGCACATGTTGCTGAATAATGAAAGTCGCGTGGTCTGCTATTTTTCCGCTGAGTACCTGATGGGGCCGCAGCTGGGCAACAATTTGTTGGCGTTAGGGATTACCGAAACCGCGCGGCAGGCAGTTTCCGAGCTGGGCTTGAATTTTGATTTGTTATTGGACTGTGAACCGGAACCGGGGTTAGGCAACGGCGGTCTGGGGCGGCTGGCGGCCTGCTATATGGATTCATTTGCCACGACGAAGACCGCGGCGATTGGTTACGGTATCCGCTACGAGTTTGGCTTGTTTGAACAGGGAATCAAGGACGGTTGTCAGGTTGAAAATGCCGATATGTGGCTGACCAATGGTTTTCCTTGGGAAATTCAACGGCCGCGCTCAGCCTATCTAATTGGCTTTGGCGGCAGTATTCGCGATTATACTGACAAAAACGGTCGCAATCACCGCAATTGGGAACCGGCGACTACCGTTACCGGGATCCCTTGCGAGCTGGTCGTTCCAGCGTATGGCTCCAAGGCGATTAGTATTTTACGGTTATTTAAGGCGGCAGCGACCAAAGATCTGGATTTTGACGCGTTTAATACCGGGGACTATTATCGGGCGGTGAACGCTAAAGTGCTGTCGGAGAATATTTCCAAAGTGCTCTACCCGAATGACGAGCGTAGCGAAGGCAAGCAGTTGCGGCTAAAACAACAATATTTCTTTGTATCCTGCGCGTTGCAGGAAATGCTCAGCATCATTGCTGATGCCTATCAAGGCAATGAACCGGCAGAAAATTTTGCCAATCATTTTGTCGTGCAGTTGAATGATACCCATCCGGCAATTGCCATCGCTGAGTTGATGCGGTTGCTGTTAGATGACTACCGGGTCCCATGGGACAAAGCCTGGGATAATGTTGTCCGAACCTTTGCCTACACTAATCATACTTTGCTACCCGAAGCATTGGAGAAGTGGCCGGTGCAATTGTTCCAAGAGCTGTTGCCACGGCACTTGGAGATAATTCTCGAAATAAACCGCCGGTTTCTCATTGTTGTGCGCGAGAAATTTCTCAATGACGAGCAACTGGCAGCCCGACTGTCGATTATCGATGAACAGGGCGAACGGTATGTGCGGATGGCGCACCTGGCGTGTATCGGCAGTCACGCCATCAACGGCGTTGCCTATATGCATTCAGAACTCTTGAAAACCACGGTGCTGAAAGATTTTTTCACGCTGTGGCCGGCCAGGTTCCATAATGTCACGAATGGAGTAACTCCGCGGCGGTTTATCGCGCTGATTAATCCGGGCATGACCGAGTTGATTGAGGAAAAAATCGGCGGCGCCTGGTTGAACGATTTGGAGCAATTGCGATTGCTCGAACCTTATGCTGAGGATAGCGCGTTTCGTAAAAGTTGGTACCAAGCCAAACTCGCCAACAAACAGCGGCTGGCGGTTGTTATTGCCGAACGTACCGGCGTTGAGGTCGATCCGGATTCGCTATTTGATGTTCAAGTCAAGCGAATTCATGAATATAAGCGCCAACAAATGAATATTTTGCATGTAATAGCGTTGTATAACCGTCTGAAACGCGGTGAACAGAGCGATGTTCCGCCCCGCACCGTGATTTTTGGCGGCAAGGCAGCGCCGGGTTATTACTCGGCGAAGTTAATAATCCGCTTGATTAATGCAGTCGCTGCGGTTGTAAACAATGACCCTGACACCAACAAGTTGCTGAAAGTCGTTTTTTTTCCAAATTATAACGTCAAAAACGGCAGTTTGATTTTCCCAGCGGCTGACCTCTCGGAGCAAATTTCAACTGCTGGCTTGGAAGCGTCGGGAACCGGCAATATGAAGATGGCGATGAATGGCGCCTTGACAATCGGTACGTTAGACGGTGCCAACGTGGAAATCCGTGAGGAAGTGGGCGCGGAAAATTTCTACCTGTTTGGTAATACCGTCGAGCAAGTGGAAGAAATGCAGCGTAATTATTATCGGTCGTCGGACTTCATTGCCGCTTGCCCGGAACTCAAAGAAGCGCTTGAGCAAATTGAGTGGGGTATGTATTCCTGCGGCGATCGTGAATTGTTCATGCCGATAGTCAAACAGCTCCGGGAACGAGACCAGTATTTGGTCTGCGCCGATTTTGCCGATTATTTGCGGTGTCAGCGACAAGTCGAGCGCGAGTATCTCGAACGGGAAAACTGGGTACGAAAATCTATCCTCAATGTTGCGCGGACGGGAAAATTCAGTTCCGACCGGGCGATTTTAGACTACTGTGAGAAAATATGGCACATCAAAAAGAAATAATGTATAAGGCGAGGCGATAGTGAGAAAATATTTGGATTACTCGGTCGAGCAGATTTTGGCGCTGTGCGCGATTCCCAGTCCGTCTGGCTATACGAAAAAAGCATCTGAATATTTGATTAGCGAACTGATAGCGCTGGGCTATTCGCCTTCCGTTTCCAATAAAGGCGCGGTTTTGGTTGAGCTTGGCGGAACAGGCGAGCCACTGGTGATTTCAGCGCATGTCGACACACTCGGAGCGATGGTACGCTCGATAAACGCTCAAGGCCGGTTGCAGTTGACGATGATTGGCGGTTATCCGGAAAACTACGTTGAGTCGGAAAACTGCGTTATTCATACCCGCTGCGGCAAGCAATACAGCGGTTGTATTTTGCTGAAAAATCCGGCGGTACACGTCAATCGTGAGATTGCTGACACTAAACGCAATTTTGCTAATATGGAAGTGGTCATCGACGAAAAAGTCGCAACCGTGGAGGATGTAAAGAAACTGGGCATCAGTGCCGGAGATTTTGTGTCGCTCGATCCGCGGACGGTGCTGACCACTAGCGGGTTTATCAAGAGTCGCCACCTTGATGATAAAGCCGGCAGCGGTTTGCTGCTGGGTGTCGCGAAATATTTTGCCAGTCACAAAATGACTTTGGGACGCAAAGTCTATTTATTCTTCACTGTGTATGAAGAAGTCGGACATGGCGGCGCCTGCGGTTTTCCGGCTGATGTGAGAGAAATGCTTGTAGTCGATATGGGCGCTGTTGGTGATGATTTGGGCGCGAGTGAACACGTCGTTTCGATCTGTGCCAAAGATTCGCGCAGCCCTTATGATTATGATGTTACCAACAAGTTGATAGCGACTGCCAAAACACATAAACTAGAGTATGCGGTGGATATTTATCCCTTTTATGGTTCGGATGCCGCCGCGGCGCTGGCGGCCGGACACGACATTCGTCATGGGTTGATCGGCCCAGGTGTCGCTGCATCGCATGGTTATGAACGCACCCATGTTGACGGATTGGAAAATACGCTGAAACTGATCATAGAGTATATAAAGCGGGAATAATTTGCAAAGCAAGCATGTTCAAAACCATGCGCTGAATTTCAAGCAGTTTTGATTTGTTAGATTGATTATTCTGAATAGTTTGTATAATAAAATCGGGAAAATCGAAAGCAGGTACTGATGAAAAAATTGGTGTTGTATAGTGGCGGTCAGGCGCTGGAAAAGAACAATGTTTTGGATATGGAGCTGCTAAAGTTGACCGGTAAAAGCGCCGCAAGAATTGCTTTTATTCCGTCGGAAAGCGATTTTGACAGAAAGTATTATCAGGAATTCACAGCTAATTTTGCGCTATATGGCATCAACGACGTGTTGTATTTCGACTTGTATCGAGAATATGACACGATGAAAGTTGCCGAATTATTCACGCGTGATGCCATATACTTGTCTGGCGGCAATACTGGTAAATTTCTAAATATTCTTCGCAGCCGGGGATTTATTGAAGTACTCAGATATTATGTAAAAATGGGCGGAGTGCTGACCGGGGTTAGTGCCGGTTCGATATTGATGAGCGATGATATTAATATTTGCAGTGTCTATCCGTATGAATATGAGTTAGCAGAAGTCAGCCAGTTCGATTCGTTGGGATTGAATAATTTTGATTTCTACCCGCATTATGATTACAGCGAATTTGTCACGGATGCGATCGGGAAGTTTTCTAGTGACAACCCATGGCGCACGATTTACGCCTGCCCGGATGGCAGCGGCATAGTTGTAAACAATGAAGCGGTTGAATTTGTCGGACACATGCTGAAATTTCAGGGCGGGGAGTATTGTGAAATTAACGGCTGATTTTTTGAGATCGATAAGGCAAAAAAAATCGACTAAAACGAATGGATTGTGAAATAGATTTTGAGGTAAAGTTATGTTTAGAACGATGCGTAGAGCCGAGCGCGGTTTGGACAGCACCGGAAAAGAAGCAGTGTTGCGAGACGGTAAATACGGTGTATTATCAATTAGTGGCGGAGATTATCCCTACGGAGTGCCGCTGAATTACGCAGCGGACGGCGACAACATCTATCTGCACATGGCTCTGGAAGGGTTGAAGCTGGAACTGTTGCGAAAATCGCCAAAAGTATCGTTTTGCGTGGTTAGCGAGGCAGAGCCGTTACCGGAGAGTTTCAGCATGGTTTATAAAAGCGCAATAGTCTTTGGCGTGGCAGAAGAATTGTGCGGTGATGAAAAAAATCAGGCGTTGGAGCTGTTGATTAGAAAGTATTCCGCTGACCATCTGGAACGCGGTCGGGAATATATCAAAAATGCCGCTGCGAAGACGGTGGTTTTTAAACTAAAAATCGAACATAGTAGCGGCAAAAGCCGCGCGGCGTAACTACCAGCGGCAAGAGAAGCTGCTGCCTCGTCTTGATACGGATAGTGATTGTTTGATAAAGAACGGGTTGTATAGCAGCGAGAACATTGAAATTAAACTGACTTTAGATATACTACTCTAGAGTCAGTTTATTTTATTGGAGTCAAGGTGGAGCAGGTGTATAATTCAATCATTGCAGCGACGAGTTGCGCTTTTGTGAAATAGGCACTGGAGGTAATTGCTATGTCCTTTCCAACGAGGGCTCAAGCGCATGAATTACTGGAACAAGCCCACCTGGCCAATCCCGGTCCGTGGTATGGTCACTCACTGTATGCCGGGACAGCCGCCGAACTTATCGGCAGCGCGCTGGGCTTAGACGCTGACAAGGCCTACGTATCCGGTTTGTTGCACGATATTGGTCGTTACGAAGGGGTGACCAACTTGCATCATGTTGTAAGCGGCTACCGCTATTTGCAAGCCCACGGTTTTGACGGCTGCGCGCGTTATACGCTGACCCATTCGTTTTTTATAAAAAAACTGAATAGTTTTGTCGGTACGCATGATATTAGCGCTGAAGAAAAACTGTTTCTTGAGCAATATCTGTGCAATGTGCAATATGACGACTATGACAAGCTGATACAGCTCTGCGATGCCTTAGCGTTGCCGGACGGGTTCTGCATAATCGAACAACGCATCGTTGATGTGGCGTTGCGCTATGGCTTAAATGAATATGCATTGGAAAAGTGGCGGGCGATGTTTGCAATAAAAGCTGGTTTTGAAGCGCGAATTGGGAAATCAATTTACGCACTACTGCCGGGAATTACGGAACGGATAATTGGCAAGGCGGAAAAGGCAGTGCTTGTTGGATGAAAATGTGCTATTTTTGTAAAAGTGAAATGCTGGAAAACGAGTGGTTTTGCAGTGGTACATGATACAAGCAGCTGTTGATTGAAATGTTGTTGGCTATTGGCAGTTAATTGTTATTCACCGCGCTGATTTCGGCTAGCGAAAAACATTCAACGAAGATCAACTTCACCTTTTACGTATCAAAAATGTGTGAACGTTGTACATAATTAATATCAAAAACGTGATTCGTTGCAAAAAGTATGGTAATGGGCATAAGGTCATGCGGCTGAGGCTGTTTGCCAAATTTGTTGAAAAATTGTTTAAGCTAAGCTGGTGTGACTGTTGTTGGCACTCCCGAAATTTGCGCAAATTACGCATCGCTGAGTAATTTGAAAAACTGGATTGTAACGTTATGTCGACCTTGCCATTTCTTTCAGACACTTTGTTATTAGGAATTGAACTGGGATTGTGGCAAATAATTCCGAGGAGTATTAAGCAAAAGCGCTAAGCTTAAGAAGTGTTGTACTATTGCTGCCAGTTGATCACAGTTGTCCAACGCCGCCAGAGTTGTTTCTGGCGGTGTTCTTTTTCGCGTGTCAAATAAATGTCGGATAAATAATATAAAACATGCAGGAATAGTTGCTTTCGGGAACGAATCTTAATTAAGGTATCGTAATAAAGACATGTCAGGAGCAGATGATGAAATTCGAAGAGCTTAAATCAATCGCACTAAACCATCTCAACCCGCAGCGGTCAAGTAAATACTGCGAATATGGCGGGGTGGCGGCATCGCTGGTTACCGATAAGGGTAACGTTTATTCCGGCGTGTGCATTGATGTATCCAGCAGTATGGGATTTTGTGCCGAACACTCGGCGATTGCCCAGATGGTGACCAATGGCGAGACTCGGATAATGAAAATCGTCGCCGTGGTCTGCGGTACCAACACCGTTATTCCGCCCTGCGGCCGCTGCCGCGAGTTTATCTATCAGATAGACAACCGCAACATTGATACAGAGGTTATGGTCAGCGAGACCAAAATTGTCACGATCCGCCAGTTGCTGCCGTTCAGGTGGGACGGCGAGAATTGATAAAAAAGTTGGAGGAATAAATGAAATTTACCGAGTATGTTTATATCCGTCCGGATTTCGACAAAATCGAAACTGAGTTCCTGCAACTGTTATCGCAGTTTGCGGCAGCCGAAACGGTCAGTATTCAACAGCAGGCTATTGATGAAATAAACGCCATCCGCAAAGAATTTGACTCAATGAGTGCGCTGTGCTTTATCCGGCATACTATCGACACCCGTGATGCATATTATGAAGCGGAGCAAAACTTTTTTGATGAAACCGAGCCGCTGTTTGCCGGTTTGATTGACAAATATTACCGGGCACTATTATTTTCAAAGTTCCGCGCGGAACTTGAAGAACAATTTGGTGCGCAGTTATTCGCGCTTGCCGAATGCAAGCTGAAAGTTTTTTCGCCGGAAGTAGTCGAACAGCTGCAAGCCGAGAATAAGCTGAATAGCGAGTACCAAAAATTAACAGCATCGGCGCAGATCACATTTGATGGAAAAACGTTGACACTGCCGCAAATGGTGCCCTATCTGAAATCGCCGGACCTCAGCGTGCGCAAAGCCGCGCACGAGGCGAAATACCGCTTTTTCAGTGAACACGAGCAGCAGTTCGACGAGATTTATGACAAACTTGTCAAGCTGCGGCATAATATTGCCAAAAAACTTGGTTATGATAATTTTGTTGAGCTTGGCTACGCGCGGATGCAGCGCACCGACTACGATAGTGCCCAGGTTGCCAAGTTCCGCGATCAGGTTGCGGAGCATATCGTACCGCTGGTGACGGCAATGAAAGAACAGCAGCGTAAGCGGCTGGGAGTTGACGAACTGCGCTATTATGATGACAAACTATTGTTTGCGGACGGCGGCGTCAAGCCGCAGGGTGATCTGAACTGGATTGTTGCGCGCGGACGGGAAATGTATACGGAGTTAGCTCCGGAAACAGCAGAGTTTTTTGATTTTATGCAAACCAATGAGTTGCTTGATCTCGACAGCAAGCCGGGGAAAGCGCCGGGCGGCTATTGCAGCTACATTCACAAATACTGTGCGCCGTTTATTTTTTCAAATTTCAACGGGACGATCGGCGACATCAATGTTTTGACACATGAAGCCGGACACGCTTTTCAGGTGTATTGCAGTTTTCATTTTGAGGTACCGGAATATGTCGGCGCTACTGCCGAAACCGCCGAAATCCACTCCATGAGTATGGAGTATTTCGCCTGGCCGTGGATGGAGAGGTTTTTCAATGCTGATGCGGGAAAATATAAATTTGAACACATGACGGAAAACCTGATGTTCATTCCCTATGGTGTCGCGGTCGATGAGTACCAGCATTTTGTGTATGCCCATCCCGAAGCAACACCGTCCGAACGTAAATCAGCATGGCGGGCGGTTGAGAAAAAATATCTGCCGCATCTGAACTACGAGGGTAATGATTATCTGGAACAGGGCGGCTACTGGCAACAGCAGATGCATATATATGTAATTCCGTTTTACTATATCGACTACACGCTGGCGCAGATTTGCGCGCTGCAATTCTGGCAACGGTCCGAACGCGATTACAAGGCCGCTTGGGCAGCTTATCTGCAATTGTGTAAAAGCGGCGGCAGCCAGCCGTTCACCGCACTGCTCAAAACCGTCAACCTGCGTTCGCCGTTTGCGGACGGCTGCGTACAATCAATAACCGGCGATATTGCGCAATGGCTGGAACAGGCGGAGGTATAAATGCTACTACAACCAATTGATTCGTTCACGGCGTTTTGTGAGGCGTTGCGGGCGGCGGGATTTTCGCTGGGATCGCATAATAATGAGGGGATATTTTCTCTGTGCAATTATTTCTCGGACAATCTTGAAGAGCATAGCGGCGATATTGAAATAGATCCTTGGTCCTGGCGGATTCGCGGCGTCACCGAGTGCGATGATATGGCGTACAGCAAGTTGTTTCTCAACAAAGGCGGCTGGATTACCCGGGAATGGTATCCATATTTTCTGGCAGTGCGCCGTGAACACAAAACTTTCGAAGTTATGCAGAGCGACGGTTTGATCAATGAACTTGAATATAAAATTTATGATCTTGTCCGCGACAATGCGCATATGTCACTGCACGATTTAAAAGAGCTGGCAGGCATCGGCAAAAATCAGAATACGCAGTTTGAAAAAGCGCTGACACAACAACAAATGAAAATGCTTGTAACCATCAGCGGCCAGAAATTCAAATTATCGCAAGACGGCAAGGAATACGGCTGGCCGGTTACGACTTTCTGCACAGTGGAAAAGTTTTTTGGCGCTGAAGTGCTTGAGCAATCATGCGCGATCAGCAAACGTGATGCTGTCGATAAAATTACAGCTCAGATACTTGTCTTGAATCCAGCGGCCAACGCCAAAGATATTAAGCGGTTTATCGGAAGTAAGTGAAACTGGATTCGGCTGTCGCCAAATGTGCCAGCGCTGGAGCATTTGAAAATCATGTTCAGTAAGCGAGGATTGCAATATGAAAATTAGTGTGCAGCAATGTTGCACGCTGCCGATTCACCAGCGTACTGGTGTTGTGAATTACGGGTAGTTGCAGGCAATGAGTCCGAAAAATTGTTGTAATCTAAAAATGGCTGAGGAAAGATGAAATTATCAGTATCAACCGGCTTCTGCTACACGATGAACAGCTAAGAACTGTTTGCCACTTTAGCCGGTAGCGGTTGACTATGTTGGAGAGCTTGTCGAATAGCTAGATTGTGATGGGAGCAAGATTGATATGACTACGGTAATAATAGCCGCGCGTCCGGCGCTCCGGCGATTGCCGAAATTGGTTTGGTGCCTTGAATGGAGAGACAATGAATGAGGTAGACATCAAAAACAAACGTATTGCTATCCTTCGGAAAATAACCGGTGGCGACGGAAATTTAGTTGCAATATTTCTTGTGATTCACTTATTTGCCGCATTTATATTGGTTAATTGTGACTTATCCGGTATTTACGCAAGTGAATTCGGGAAAATATTTATTGCGGCAATGTCGATATTTGTACCGATGATAAAAGGCGTGGAGCTTTACTCGCGATATTACACTACACCTCTTGTTGTAGCAATATTGCAATTAGTTGCTATTCTATCGTGTACAGCGACCTTTTTTTTGGAAATGCAGCAACTGAACCTGGTATATAAAGAGTTTCGAAAAAGAAGCAACAGAAAGAACGGAAAATTTTGGCTGACGCTTAGTGTAATTGTAGTCGCAGTTTTTTTTGCAGACTGCGTTATGAATTCCGATTTCGGTGAACCGGGAAGCATTATCACTGGCAGAGTGCTGATTGAATTCGAAAACCCAGCGAAATTTTATCTTACTTCACTATTCATTTTTGGTCCATGGTATTTTAGTACGGGGATGATATTGATCATAATTTCAAATCTGCGTGAGCGATACTATAAAAACAAACAAAAACAGGCGAGGCTGCTATTTCGTGCATCGCGAAAGAAGAAATGAAGTTAACGCGCCATATATAAAGGAAAATATTTATGTCTGAACTAACCAGTATTCAAAAAGCTGATCAACCGCGCACGCGGGAAAGCCTGGCTTGCGATTTGCGCAAACTGGGATTGGCGCCGGGTATGAATGTGCTGGTACATTCGTCACTCGGCTCGCTCGGTTGGGTGTGCGGCGGGGCGGTTACCGTGATTCAGGCGCTGCTGGACGTGATAACGCATATCGGAACGGTAATGGTTCCAGCCTTTTCCGGTGATTATTCTGATCCGGCAGATTGGTGTAATCCGCCGGTGCCGCCGGACTGGATTCCGATAATCAAAGCTGCGATGCCTGCTTTTCAGCCGGACATCACGCCGACGCGCAATGTCGGGAAAATTCCCGAGACGTTTCGAAAATTACCGCGGGTCTTTCGTAGCAGTCATCCCGCGGTTTCCTTTGCGGCGTTAGGCAATTATGCACGATATTTGACGGGAAATCATAAACTGGAATATTCTTTGGGTGAGGGTTCGCCACTAGCCAGACTGTATGAATTAGATGGTTGTGTTCTGATGCTGGGCACCGAATATCACACCAACACCTCGTTCCATCTGGCGGAGGCGCGAACGCCGGGGATTGTCCACAAGACGAACGGCGCGCCGCTGCTTGTGAATGGTGAAACGATTTGGCAAGAATTTGAAGATTTTGATTACGACACGGATTCGTTTCCAGACGTTGGTCGTGATTTTGAACAGCGGTGTCCGGTGAAACATGGCACAGTCGGTTCAGCGAACTGCCGGTTGTTCAGGCAGCGGGTGGCGGTGGATTTTGCTGTCGAATGGCTAAAAGGCATATCGAACAAGTGAGATGACTTTTTATAGAAAGATTGAAGAGGATACTATGAAAATCAGGCATTGTAATATTCCGGCGGCTTATTTGGTCTTGATAAAGGATAACAAGATTCTGCTGCTCCGGCGCTATAATACTGGCTATGAAGACGGCAACTATTCAATGATCGCTGGGCACGTTGACGCGAGTGAAACTTTTACTGAATGCATTATCCGTGAAGCTGAAGAAGAAGCGGGAATTCTTCTCGAACCGAAAAATCTGAAAGTCGCGCATGTAATGCACAGAAATGCTAATCACGGCGAGCAGTTCGAGCGGGTTGATGTATTTTTTGTGGCTGACAGTTGGTGCGGAGAGATAATCAACAAAGAGCCGCATAAATGCGATGATTTATCCTGGTTTGATTTGGAAAATCTGCCTGAGACTGTTATTCCTTATATCAGACAAGCGGTTGAGGGTATTCAGCATAATGTTTTCTACAGCGAATACGGATGGGAGGGAGAGCAGATATTGTGAAACCAGTACTGCAATCGTTAGTTAGTGTATATTCATACAGAACCGTTATTGATTTTTTATTTGTCAATCATGAAGATGATTACCATAATCTGGCGGAGTAAAGTTTGAGAAAGGCGGAAAAACTTATGCTGGTTGATTTGCATATTCACTCCAATAACAGCTCGGATGCCGAATTTTCGGTTGCTGAGATAATGACGCAGGCGCGCGCGCTTGGGATAAAAACGCTGGCGATTACTGATCATAACAGTGTCAAAGGCGTTGCCGGGGCAATTAAGTTAGGCAGTACTGCGGGAATCCGCGTGATTCCGGGAATTGAGATTGACTGTGCGCATGAAGGGGTCAATTTGCATCTGCTTGGTTATAATATCGACTGGAATGCACCGGAATTTGCGGAGTTGGAACGCAAACTATTCGCCAAGGGCGCGGCGACGCTGGAACCGATGATTGCTAATATGCGTGCGCTTGGCGTGAATGTCGGAATTGGCGAAGTTTTGGCAGCCGCCAACGGGCAGATTCCTTGCGCTGAACATATTGCCGAAGTAGTATTGCACAAATCCGAGGCTGCGGATTGCGAAATACTGCGTCCGTATCTTTCCGGTGGCGAACGTAGCGATATGCCCTACATAAATTTCTACTGGGATTATTTTTCTCAAGGCAAACCGGCATATGTACCGGTAGAATTTATGAAGCTGACCGATGCGGTCAAACTGGTCAAGGCTACCGGCGGTATTCCGGTAATCGCACATCCCGGTGCGAACCTGAAAGACAACCCGGAATTTATTGACAAAATCATCGCCGCCGGAATCGAAGGCGTTGAGATTTTCAATAATTATCATACGCCGGAACAACAGGAATATTTTGCCGGGAAAGCGCGGCAAAATAATTTGTTGATGACCGCAGGCAGCGACTTTCACGGCAAGAACAAGCCGAAGATTCAACTCGGGAAATATCTGTGTGTAGATTGTTCGGAAATTTGGCGCGGGTAGGGTTTTGTGTCTGGTGTATTTTAAAAACAGAAAAATTTCTAAATCCAGACGCAAATCGATTAGCGAAAGCGTTTTGTGCTGGGTGTAAAAAAAATCGGCCGGGCAACATTAATGATAACGAAGTAAATGGGAGACTCACCATGTTTTTAGCGCCATATATCAAGTCTGCGCAGATTAAGCTACAGGACACAATGAATTTTCGGGTCAGCTTTTTGATCCGGTTGTTCACGAATTTTCTTTATTCTTACGCGACGGTTGCGATTTGGTATGCGGTCGTCACTCTGAACGCCAATAGTCTTTCGCCGGAGCTGGCGCTCAAGACTATAAAGTTTTCGATACTTTCCGCGGCAATCGGTAGTGTCGTGTTCTCGATATCCGGTTATGAGATAGCTTCGCGGCTGAATGAAGGGACGATTGCCCGTGATCTGTTGTACCCGGTATCGCTGCCGTCGGTGTTGTTTGCTCAGGCGGTCGGTAATGCTATCTCGGTATTTATTACCAACATGGCGCCGATTTTGATAGCTCTATCGCTGATATACGGGATCAGCTGGAACCCGGCGCCGCTGGCAATAATAAACCTCTGCATCGGAATGTTGCTCGGGTTTATTCTGATGTTTCTGGTTAATTTTATTATCGACATGATCAGCTTCTGGTATCTGGGTACGATGTACTGTCACTATATAAAAGAAGCGATTATGGTAGTGTTCTGTGGGTCGTTTGTGCCGCTGTGGTTTTATCCGCGATGGCTGCTAAATATCGTGAATGTTCTGCCGTTCAAAGATATAATTTTTACGCCGATAGCCGGATTTCTTGGCGAACGCGCGGACATATCGCTGTTGAGCGTTTATGGTGTTACATTGTTGTGGCTGGTCATCTTGTTTGCAGGCGCTTACTTTATGTGGACAGCCGGGGTAAAAAAAGTAGTGGCACAGGGAGGCTGAGATGCTGCATGATTTGTATTGTTATTACCGGTTGGCAGGTGCCAGTTTCCGTTCATCGCTGATCAACCGGTTCAGCCTGGTATTCTATATTTTCGGTTTGGGCCTGACATATCTTTCCAGCTTTTTTGGTATCTGGATAATCATGCAACGATTTGGCAGCATCGGCGCCTGGACACTGGGTCAAATTGTTTTTATCTACATGCTGTGCCTGGGGACATACGGAATCGGCGGCATGATCTTCATCAATTTGTCAGAAGTAGGCAATCTGGTCAAACGCGGTGAGCTGGATGTAATGCTGCTACGGCCAATAAATCCGGTCGCCAGTATTATCGGTGTCCGGTTTGAAATGGGCGGCTTTGGCCATTTTTTTGCAGCGATCGCGATATTTTTGGTTTTTCACAAGGAGTTTCATATTGACTGGACGGCGGAGAAGATTGTTTTCTTTGTCTTGACGATATTTTCCGCAATTCTGATTCAGGGTGCAATCCGGCTGGCAATCGGTGCCTGCGCGTTTTATATAACCGATACCGGCGGACTGAATAACCTTTACAACTCGTTTCGGGAATTTGCCTTTTATCCGGTGACATTGTTTAACGGCATTATCAAATTCATCCTGTTTGCAATTTTGCCGATGGCATTTGTAAGCTACGTTCCGGCGGGAATATTTCTGGATAATCCGGAATATGCGGCGTTGCCACATTGGGTGTGGAAAGTATCATTGTTATATAGCGTGGTGTTGATAACACTCGCCAGCCGGTTCTGGAAAATCGGGCTGCGCCACTATTCGAGTACCGGGAGCTGATAATGAATTTGATAAGAATTGAAAATCTGTCCAAACATTTTGTGATCAATAAGCGGCAGTCAGGAATCGGCGGCGTGATCAAGAGTATGTTCAAGCCGGAGCGGCTGCTGAAAAAAGCGGTGGATAGTATCGATATGCAAATTGCCGCCGGTGAAATTGTCGGATTCATCGGGCCAAACGGCGCGGGAAAGTCCACAACGATCAAGATGCTTACGGGAATACTGGTGCCGACTGCCGGAACGGTGGAAGTCGGCGGTATAGTCCCTTACAAACAGCGGAAAGCCTATACCAAAAATATTGGCGTGGTATTTGGACAGCGCACCCAGTTATGGTGGAATCTCCCGGTTGACGAGTCGTTCGATCTGTTGCGCACGATCTATCGCATTCCGCGTCCGGCATACCAAAAAAATATCGAATTGTTCACGGAAGTTCTCGGTATCGACGAATTTCTGCACATGCCGGTACGGCAATTGAGTCTCGGCCAGCGGATGCGCTGTGAAATCGCCGCCAGCCTGCTGCATAATCCCAAGGTAGTGTTCCTCGACGAGCCGACCATCGGGTTGGACGTTGTCGCGAAAGAGCGCATCCGTGAGTTTATCGCCAAGATCAACCGTGAAACCGGCGTGACAGTGATTCTTACAACACATGATATGAGTGATATCGAAAAACTTTGCAAACGGATTGTAATTATCGATCTGGGTAAAATAATTTATGACGGCAACATCGACGAAATCAAAGACCGGTTCGGCAAAGACCGGATGCTGGTGGTGGATTTCGACGAACCGGCGACAATTCAAGATTGTGATTTGCATACTACGATGAAAACCGAGGGATTACGTCGACTTATACTGTTCAACCGAGATAAAATATCCGCCATCGACCTGATAACCAAACTGTCGGCACAGTACAAGATCAACGACTTCGCGTTACAGGAAACCGAGATTGATAATATTATCCGGCATATTTATGAAAACAAGACTGAATCCGCGGCAGTTCTGCGGGCAATTTGAAAATGAGTATCTTAAGTCAGTTTCCAGGCTTGGTATTACTGCTTCCGAGCCGGTTGATTTTGGAATTTGCTCTGATGGAGCAGAAGTGTATCAATTGCTCTCTTGGGTAGAAGGTGACGATGCCGAAGCCGCTTTGACTAATTGTTCTGAAAGCGAGCAATATAAATATGGACTGTTAAGCGGTCAAATGCTGCGAAAGATACACTCTGTCAACGCGCCGGAAGGTGGAGTTGGCTGGGCGAAAAAGTACACGGAGAAGATTAGAATTAAACGCTTGAAATATGAAGCGTGTCCGATAAAGTGTAATAACGATACAAAGTTTCTGGAGTTTATTAATCACAATTTAAGCGGACTGGAAGACAGGAAACAGACTTTTCAACACGGTGATTTTCATGTGGGTAATCTGCTGCTGAATAATTGCAGAATAGGCGTTGATTTACTCGACCTCTCAGTTTTTGAAGATAATTCGTTCGACACGGTGGTTTGCTATGGCGCGCCACTAAATTACGTCGTTAACAATTATGAAAAAGCGATCAGCGAATTGGCGCGGGTAACGAAAGTCGGCGGCACTATTTTGCTCAGTGTTTGCAATAAATGGGGTGTATTTAAGCGCATCCGCCGCGACATATTTTTGACTCTGCGGAAATGAAATCATTACTCGAAAAAGCCGGATTTGGCAACCTGACTATGGGTGGAAGTCCTTGCTTTACCTGCGGCTTTCACAAAGCTGCGGAAACGCTGAATGAAAGTGAAAACGCGTGGCGGACGATACTCCGTCTTGAAGAGCAGGCTTATTGCCAGCCTGGAATGATTGATTCAGGTGAGTTCTTGTTAGCGAGTGGTACAAAGCTGTGATTACATATAGAAGTACGCTAAATATGGATAATAATGTTATGTGGAAATTGGAGATTAGCCTGATATGCAATACAAACTTGTAGCCATTGATATTGACGGGACGTTGTTGAACAGTCGAAACGAAATTCCTGCTGAAAATGTGCAAACAATTCGGGAACTACGCCAACGCGGTGTGCGGTTTGTCGTTGTCACCGGGCGACCGGACATTATGGCGCGTGAGTATGTTAACACTTTGGGGATTAGCGCGCCGATTTTGGGCTGCAACGGCGCAACGATGCGCGATGTCGTGAGTGGCGAAACCTACTATTGCAAAAGTATTCCGCTCCAACCGTTAACTGAGTTGTACAATTACTTTCAAACTGCCGGTCTTTATCCGCGCTATTACGGGCTGGATAAAGTGTATTCGTTTAATCCACATGAGTTTGACGAACAGCGCAATCCGTTCGCGCACTTCAGCAAACAGTTATCACGGCATATGGAGTTTAAAGTGATTGCAGGCATTGATGAATTGCTAGCGAGTGGCGAGAAAATTATTAAGCTCATGTATCCGGTGAGTGACCAAACGCTGCTCGAACCGCTACAACAGCAACTCCGGCTTATTGACGGTGTTGAAGTGTTTCGTGCGTCGAAGCTCAGTCTGGACATTGTTGCAGGAGGTATTTCCAAAGGTGTCGCGCTCCTGGACTACGCATTTTCGCTAGGTATTGACCGGAGCGAGTTAGTTGCCATCGGTGATAGCGAGAATGATTTGTCGATGCTGCAAGCAGTCGGCTTGCCGGTTGCGATGGGGAACGCCAGCGACGGTGTGAAATCTGTATGCGCGCTGGTTACTGCCAGCAACGATGACGCCGGAGTTTCGAGAGCATTGCGGGAAATATTTGCGATGGAGAGATTGATTGCAGAACGTTTTTGACAAAATCAGCAAGCTGTATTGTTTGCTTAGCGCGATGAAAAACATTCAATAATGATTAAATACACCTTTTACGTATCAAAAATGTGTGAGCGTTGCACATAATTCATATCAAAAATGTGAATCGTTGCAAAAAGTATGGTAAAATTATGGCGACGGATGTTGATGAGGTGAAGCTTGTGTTAATTAGAAAAATAAATCGCCAACTGAAAAACTGGAAACAGTCGCCGCGCAGAAAACCTTTAATACTGCAGGGTATCAGGCAGGTCGGAAAAACATATTCTTTAAAGGAATTCGGCGAGAGCGAGTACGCGGATTGCGCCTACTTTAATTTTGACGAGAACAAGAGTTTACAGGCGCTCTTCGCGCGCGATAAGAATCCGGAGCGATTACTGCATGCGTTGAGCGTGTTGCATGGCAAGAAAATTGTGCCGGAAAACACGCTGGTGATTTTTGATGAAATCCAGGAATGTAACGATGCGCTAAATTCGCTAAAATATTTTTGTGAGAAAGCGCCGGAATATCATATTGTCTGTGCCGGTTCGTTGCTGGGCGTGACGCTGTCACAACCCGGTTCGTTTCCGGTTGGCAAGGTGGACTTTCTCACGATGCATCCACTAAGTTTCAGAGAATATATTGAGTCAGCCGGTGAAAGCATGTTGGGTGAATATCTTGACCAAATCATCGCCGCCGAAGAAATTCCCTTGGCGATTTTTGAAAAAATTACTGACCTGCGACAAAATTATCTATTGTGCGGCGGAATGCCGGAGGCGGTTGGCTGTTGGCTGGTGAGTAAGGATGTTGAAGAGACCGAAAAAGTGTTGGCGGCAATTTTGCTTGCGTATGAGCGTGATTTTTCCAAACATGCGCCTGCCGAAATCGTGCCGCGAATTCAGCGAGTTTGGAATTCCATTCCCGAACAATTGGCGAAAGAAAACGGCAAATTTGTATTCGGCATGGTTAAAGAAGGCGCCAGAGCCCGTGAATATGAAACGGCTCTGGAATGGATTGTCAGTGCTGGCTTGGCGCACAAAGTCGAGCGGATCGACCTTCCGCAATTCCCTTTGAACGCCTATGCTAACAGTAGATTTTTTAAACTGCATCTTCCGGATGTTGGTTTGTTACGCAGAAAAACCGGAGTTACTGCCAGAATGTTGTTAGAAGGTTCGCCGATGTTTTCGCTATTTACCGGTCCGCTGACCGAAAATTTCGTGCTACAACAGTTAATCGCGCAGGATATCGTTCCGTACTACTGGACATCTGGTAATACGGCTGAGGTTGATTTTATCTTTCAATATCAGGAACTGATTTTGCCTTTGGAAGTGAAAGCGGCAGAAAATGTCCGTTCCAAAAGTTTGCAGGTATATCGGGATAAGTATTCACCGATAGTAGCGCTACGGACATCGCAAAGAAATCTTGTCCTAAATGGCGGCGTTTTGAACATTCCGCTGGGATTGATTGGCTGTTTGCCGAATTTGTTGAAAAAATATCTGAATTGAGATAAAACAAAACTGATTGCGTTAACTACCGGTAATTTGTTAAACCGATGTCAAATTACTGCAATCGCCGAAACAGTTGGCTGTCGCTACGCCTGGACGGGAATTTATTCGCTGTGAAGAGATTTTTTTTGGAACTTCATTATTGAATATGCTGGACAAGCGGTCGGTGAATGCTGGCTGCAACAGATGAATATTAAGGAAATTGTTGACCGTTATCCGGACAAGAACATTTTCCGGATTGATCTGGTAATCGGGGAGAAAGACTGCTGGAGCAAGGGAATCGGTAGCGCGGCGATCGCGTTACTGGTGCAGTACGGTTTCACCTGCAAGGACTGTGATATGATTTTTGGCGGGTACTTTGATTATAATCCCCGCAGCGGAAGAGCGTTTCAAAAAGCCGGTTTCGCCGAGGTAGAACGAGTCTTGTCTGACAGCGTTAAGGCTGAGTGGGAAATCCGGTTGGCGATAACCAAAGAAGAGTATTTTCACCGGAAGCCGACACTGAAGTAATTCAAGTGAGCGAGCAATATAAATGACATTATGTTTGATAATTTCAACGAGTATTATTAAGGGTTGCGGGCTGTTCGCGGGAGTACGTAAAGGGAATAACAAGTGAGCAATATTATCGATATCGATTTGTACAATGCACTCGACATCATGAGCGCGGAAAAAGTTGTACGTGAACACGTGCTGAAAAATCATGACAATAATTTGTGGTGGCCTAACACCATTGATGACTACAAAATCAGGTTACTCGTTGCCGGATTATCTACGCGAGTTTCCTACAATATGATTCAAAAATACATCAGCGTTGTAGATAGCTTCAGTTCGTACAAATATGACGAAATTAGAAAAATGGCTGATGACGATCTGCTAAAAATTATATCAGTGCTGGGTCTGGCAACCGCCAGAATTTCCTATATCCGTTCAATGATTGATTTTATTGATACATACCCGGTTGAGATACAGAATTGTGCAAGCGATGAACTGATAGAGCTAATAAGTAGAAAAGTTAAGGGAGCATCGTATAAAGTCGCTCAGTGCTGTGTTCTGTATATGAAAGGCTATTATTGCGGAATAATGCCTGTTGACAGCGGCATGAAGGATTTGCTGCTTCCTTGTATCGGATTTTGTATAAAGCGGGGAAGTATAGGTCACGAAGCGGCGCGAAGAGACCTTGAGGAAATTGTGAAAGCGCTGGATTTGAGGCCGCTGATTAATAAAAACGGGTACAGCGATTTACTTACTGTGCCACCCGGCCGGCCATTAACCTGGTGGGCGCATTTGGTGCTGATATATTTTAAAAGAGCTTTTTGCAATAAACACAAACCGGAATTATGCCCGCTATACATAAACCACCTGAAAATAAAATGTTCGTGTAAAAAGTGAAATTGACCGAGCAGCGCGCGGTTTTCCTGTCGGATGCGAAGAAGTCGCGCCTCGTAGCAGCAGCTGGCGTTTCTGTCCGGAGCGACGAGAATCTACGAGTTGAAAGACGGCGTAGCGAGGGACATGAAGTAATGAAAGGTGCTGACCAGCAGAGTTATTGGTTTTTTTCGGAGTAGCGTAAAATGAATAAGAGCCTTCCTTGATGAGTTCCTTTGGTGGTCGGGGTAAGCGCGAAAAAAAGCGCCGCATGTGCAGCGCCTGAAAGCTTAAGTTGAAGAAAGACTTTCAAATATGGTTTGTGCCCAAGTGTTAATCGAGCCATATCTTTTGGTCAAAGTGCCGGAACTGGCTCGGAAAAGTAACGTCGGATCAGAGTTTTCTATTGAGTTGTCATAAATATACAGTCTGTCAACCATCGATACAGCCGCACTACAGTTGGCGATCGACTTACTGTATCGGCTTATGATTTTTTGAATGGGAACAGTATGACCTCCTTCAATAACGCGTCGGGCTACTCTTGATGCATTAATCTCAGGACTGTCCGTACCGACAAAGAAAAGACGGATAAAATATCCTAATGTTTGGGCTCTTCGTATGAAATCAAGTTTTTCATACGTGGACAAAACTGTTTCGAAAAACAGACTTGATTGTGATGCCAGACAGCGTTCGCGGATTTGAGTTGAATACTTCGCTGCCTTAAGCACCGCTTCGTCTGAGTTCCAATCGCCAAAAACATCACGCGCAATATCATCAGGGTTAACTTGGGTACAACCTTCAATCCATTCGTGTTCCAATATTTTGCGCGTCACTGACGTTTTTCCGGATCCGTTTGGACCCGCAATTATTACTAATTTGGGTTTAGTTTTGCTTAACATCGACACTTAACCTTTTGCGCACGGCCTCAACTTCTGATCTGATTTGAGCATCGATTATCGCCCGTGCATTGGCGGAACTGGCAACAAAGCCCGCTCCGACTTCTTTCATTAGAGCCGTGAGCTGTATTTCATTCGGTTCATTGTCGTCTGTGAATCTATATTTGTCTTTCATTATCGCACCTCTTTACACTTCCATTATAACTCAAAAACATGGCATACGCTATCTGACATGGAAAATTGTTAGTTGATAATGATACGCCACTATTACGTGCCATAAACGTGATTTGCAAACACATAATTCATATCAAAAACGTGATTCGTTGCACAAATCGTAATCTGGCAATAAAGCTGAGGTTGATTTTGTCTTTCAATACAAGGAACTAATTCTGCCGCTGGAAGTGAAAGCGGCAGAATTAGTTCGTTCTAAAAGACTACAGGTATATCGGGATAAGTATTCACCGATAGTAGCGCTACGGACATCGCAAAGAAATCTTGTCCTAAATGGCGGCGTGTTGAATATTCCGCTGGGATTGATTGGTTGTTTGCCAAATTTGTTGAAAAATTATTTAAGCTAAGCTGGTGTGACTGTTGTTGGCACTTCCGAAATTTGCGCAAATTACGCATCGCTGAGCAATTTGAAAAAATGAGCATGTTTACAGACGTTTGATTTCGCATGTTTAAAAGATGCTGAATTGAAATTAATTAAAGATACAGGATAGGAAAAAGTGTTATGAATGAAGTGCTATCAGCAATAATGGATCGCCGCAGCGTTCGCTCATACAAGAGCGATAAAGTTGAGCGCAATGTGATTGAACAAATTCTTGAAGCCGCGCGTTGGGCGCCGTCCGGCAACAATTTGCAGCCGTGGAAATTCGTTGTTGTTACGGAGGCTGCGGTGATTGGCTCGCTGGCCGAATCAAAACTAACATGGGTTCAATCAAATCCGACTGGCCGGAACTCGCGCCAAAAAGCAAGAGCATGATGGGTGCCAATGTTTTTGAGCAGCAATATGTCGACGGAGTTTGGTTGAAAGCCGAGACGAATATGGGGAGCATCAAAATACATAAAGCGTGAGCGCCGTCGGCAAAATACAGTAGCGCTACCTTATTTCACAACTAAGTTAGCGTTCCGTTCACAGACCGGGAAGAAGTGCACAGCCTCTGCGTATATGCAGAGTTGTCGATTTAGTATCACGACAGTCATCACGATTCGGTGTTGGAAAAAGGGTTGGCAACACTGCGTCAGATGATGGCAAAGGGTTAGCATTATTATAATCAGGAAGAAAACGAGGTTTATTTATGAATGAATCAGAATATCGAGATTGGCAATTGCTTTGCCTGTACCAGGGAATATTGGCGATGAATGGAGAACTGGGCGTAGCGTCGAATGGTGCCCGCCTGGTATATCGAGAGCGTTCGCAAGAATATTTTGATAAGCTGCGAAAAAAATATTCTGTCGTAGAAATTGCCGGTAGCGGAGATACGCAAACGCGTGCCATCAATCTGCTAAAATGGGTTTATGAAAATAATTACCACAAGAATGCAAAACTGATGGATCAAGAGTGCAATGCACTCAATGTTTTTGCCACAACCTTTGGTGCCGGACGCGATGGCGGGCTGAACTGTGCCAGTCTGGCAACGGCGTTAACTGACTGTCTGCAAGCAACCGGTATTGCCGCCCGCACTATTGGCTGCCATTCGTGCAATCCGTATGATTTTGATATGCATGTGATTTCAATTGCCTATATCCCGGAGCGTGCGCAATGGATAATGCTCGATCCTAGCTTCAACGCGTATATTATGAATGAAAATTGTGAAGTTATCGCTCCTTGGGATTTCAGACATTTGCTGAGTACGCGAGCAATTGTTAATTGCAGTCCGAATACCGCTTATCATAACGAAGATAGTGTTGCATTGGAAACTCGCAAAAAAGAGTATTTTCGCTACATGGCAAAAAATTCAGGTTTTTATAGTGAGTGGTCAGGTTCGATTTTTGATTATAACTACGAAAGACAACGCACTTATCTATTACCCGGAAACTTTGATGTTATTAATTACTGGCGCAATAACGTGCGCTATTCTATGGATTGGTTTGGCGAAGATCCAGTTCAGATAAAGAATATATTCGGTGCAGAAGATTATTTGCTAAAATGGCGCGATTGTCTCGATATTCAGACCAAGGTAAATTGCGCCAGCTTTGCAGAATTTACGAAGGCGCCGGTGTGATATGGAAGCTTAGACAGCAGAAGCTAAAGTGGAAAAAAGTTGTATTTAGTCTGGTCCAGGCAAGTTGAAATAGTCGCAAAAGCTATGACAGCAAAGAATTAATTCTAAGTTCTGCTGTCCGTCAGCCACCGCCATGCCGGAATGATTTTAACTGTGCCGCTGGCTACCTTTACTTCTTGTTCGTCATGCATGGTTATGATGATGCCGACAGACAAATTTACTTCAGCCATCGCTTCGTTCAGCGCGGTTAGTTCGCGGGTTTTGGTTGCTTCGTCCCGTAGTTGCTCGCAAACCTGGATTAGTTGCAATTGTTTATTTTCATCGCGATAGATAAAATCCACTTCGCGGGTGTTTTTCGTCTTGTAGTAATATATTTCCTCGTTCGACCGTCGGAGTTCGATGAAAACAAGATTCTCCAGCAAGTGGCCGCTGTTTATCAAAATGTTAGAGGATATTGAGCGGACGAAAGAGTGGTCAATACAGTAAATTTTCTTGGGATTAGCCTGGGCGCGTGCCAATGATGCATCGAACAACCTGACGGTAAACAGGCAATACGCGTCTTCCAGCCAGCCCAGATATTCTGAGACAACACTTTTAGCAGCTTTGTGGTCCAGTGATTTTAGATAACCGTACAAACTATTGATTGTGTACAGAGAGCTTGTATTATCTATAAGCCGATAGGCAAGATCGGTCAGAAGTCTGGGATGGGGAATGTTGTGACGCTCGACGATATCGCGAAACAATATTGCGTTGAAATATTCCTGATGGACTTTGGCTCGGGTGCGTGCTTGCAGGCTTAGCACTTCGGGAAATCCGCCGCACTGCAGATATTCTTCAAAGGCGTTTGTTGCGGCGTGTTTATATTTTGATGAACCTGCCGGCGCTGAAATTTCTTTAGTTTGCAGATATTCTTGAAAAGAAAACGGGAATAGTTCCCAGGACAGCGACCGCCCGCGCATCTGGGTTGCAATTTCTTTGGACAACATTCGCGCAGATGAACCAGTGATATAAACTTCGCAGTGCTCTGATTGCATAAGCCTGTTGACAAATGGTTCCCAGTTGCTCAACATTTGGATCTCGTCAAAAAAATAATAAACTTTTTCATTCTTATTGTTTGGGTATAGGGAATAATACGCGTCGGTTATGACTTCAAGACTGTTGTGATATAGCGAATGCAGACGGTCATCGAAAAAATTCAGATACAAAATTCTTTCTTTGGGAATCCCGCTTGCCAAGAGTTTGTTGATTATCTGGAATAAATAAGTTGATTTGCCAGAGCGGCGGACACCGATGCAAACGGTAGCTTTTTTCGCAAGCACATCGATTTTTAGCGCGCGCGGATAACTGCTATCAATCGGTTGCTGTTGAAAATCAAGTATTAAGCGTGTTATTATTTCAAACATAAAAACCTCCAACATTGTTCTGTGTGGTAATAATTATAACTGATTTATGGCGGAAGTGGTAACGAAACCGAACCACTTGCCGGGAAACAATGTTTTTAGTGCCGGTTTTGTTGAACCGCCATCTGGTTGTACGCGGTTAATTGTAGGCTATTGCAAACAAGTGTGCCTGTGTGGGAAAATACGATATCGACTGAATATCAATAAGGAGAGATGGAGAAATGTTAAAGTTGGAGCAAATCGTTGATGCAATTGAAATGATATTTGACGAAGAGCTGGTGTTTCTCGACAAGACGACTAATGAAATAGTTCGCGTCGAGTCAGATATTCACCGCATCGCTGAAGAGTATGAAGAAGGCGACGAATTGCAACTTGCAGAATGGCAGAGGGATAGCTTAAAAAATGCGCTGCGTGTCTTCGAAAACGGCGACTGTTTTCTGCGGTTACCATCGAAATACGACATCAACGAATACAATATTATGGAAGAATTTTGTCAGGAATATCCGAACGAACGCATCAGTGACCGGTTGTGTTCGTTGATACGCGGTTCAGGCGCTTTTCGTAGATTCAAGGAGGCAATCAGCGGTTATGACATTGAAGAGCAATGGTATACGCATAAGCAACAGAGCTATGTGAACATCGCGCGCAACTGGTGTGAGGATAATAAGCTTGAGTTCGAAGAGTAGTGCGTGCGGTATTGATTTAGAATGTTGTATATTTAGTAATGCAGCTTCGAAATAGCGCGATGGCGTGAGGATGTTACACGCAGCTGATAGCCGATAATGTATGTGCTAAAATAACGCATTAACCTGCTCGAGTAAGAAGTCTCTCGCCCCTAAGTTGCAAAATGAGTGAACACGAAAACGAAGGCGGGTCGTTAAATATTGAATATTGTCTTGGTTGCCGCTATAATAACTGTAGTGAAATCGCGAGGAGGGAGAAAATGCGAAAAATAGTTACGTTACTGCTGTTAGTCTGTTTTCTGACAGCGCTGTTATCTGGCTGCGGCAGCAACAACGCCGATAACGGTGAACCGGTGAAATTGGTCTGGTATCTGATGGGTGACAAGCCGAAGGATTTCGACAAGGTTATGGCTAAAGTTAATGAGTACACCAAAGAAAAAATCAACTGTACGGTGGAGTTGAAACTGTTGCCGTGGGACTCGTATCAGACCAAAATCGAGAGCGCGACAATGGCTGGCGAGAAATGGGATATTTGTTTTACCAGCTTTTGGATGCTGAATTATCCGCGTTATGCCCGCAAAGGTTTTTTTTATCCGCTAAATGACTTGTTGCCCAAAGAAGGCGCGGGTGTCAGCAAATGTCTCGACAATATGCCGCAATATATTGAGGCGACCAAAATCGGTAACGAAATTTTTGCAGTTCCGGTCTATAACGGCGCCGGATATTGGCAAGGGTATTATTTCGATAAAGCCAAGATTGATAAATACGGTTTTGACTTGAGCGGCGTCAAGCGGGTCGAAGATTTGTTCCCGCTATTTGACAAGGTTAAAATAGATTATCCGCAAATGGTTTCCATTGATAACTATTGGTGGATGGACGATCGCGACAAATACGATTTCATCGTCGACTCGGATTTCCCGGGCGTAATCCGCGTGGATGACAAAAACTGCAAGGTTATCAACCAGTATGAAGACCCGGCTTACATGAATACGTTGAAAAAGTTCAGGATGTTGTATCAAAAGGGTTATACCTTCAAAGGCGAAACTGACCGTCCAGGCGGTGATTTGGTGCGCAATGGCAAGGTTTTCTGTACAGTGGATACTCTGGGAATATTCAGTAATCAGGACTGGAGCGCTGCTGGTAAAATGCAATTTGTATCCGTACCGGTATTCCCGAAACCGGTCGCCAAATCAACGGAGGTTGCTTTGGGCGAAATGATGGCAATCAACGCGCAAAGCGAACATCCAGAAGCGGCAATGAAATTCATCAATCTGTTGTATACCGATAAATATTTGATGACCTTACTGTGTGACGGCATTGAAGGTGTTCATTATACTAAAATCAGCTCGAATACAATTAAGCCGATGGGCGGTGACTACACGCTACCGGATTGGTTGTTTGGCTTCAAGTGTCTGCTACCGGTAATGGAAGGCGTGCCGGAAGACAAGTGGCAGAAGATCATGGCGGCAGACAAATCCGCGATTGTCGCGACTGACTTTGGCTTTATTCCCGACCTCGGTCCGGTAACTAACGAAGTGTCCAATATAAAAAATATTGTCGAACAATACGTGAAAACTATCAAGCGCGGCAGCGTCGATCCCGAAATCGCGGTACCGGAATTCGTCGCCAAACTTAAAGCTGGCGGACTGGAAAAATATCTCGCTGAAATGCAGCACCAGGTCGATGCCTGGAAAGCGAACAAGAAATAACGCAATGTAGTTCATAAAAAGCTGGAGCAACCTCCAAAATGATATTTGGGGCTGCGCCGGTTTTTTGTTTGTTCGCTCTGGTGTGCCGACTTCAACCACAGGTGTCCAGTAAATCAAACAACTTGCTATAGATTCTTATCTTCATAAATATCGTATTTCTCAAACTTGTATCAATATAATAATGGCACATTGTCTATTCTTATCAACATATATCGCAATTGCAGGTTTCGACAAGTTGGCACAGTTGCTGTGTTATGATACAATACAGGGATGGAAATTAAATCCAATAGTTTTAAGGAGATTATGTTATTTGAAAATTTAGGCTTAGCAAAAGAATTGCTTCAAGCAGTACATGAGCTTGGTTATACTGAACCAACTCCCATTCAACAACAGGCTATTCCGGCAATTTTAAATGGTGGTGACCTATTGGCAGCCGCTGAAACTGGTAGCGGAAAAACTGCGGCATTTGTCTTGCCAATTATGCAGAGATTAGCAGATAAATTGACCAAAGGACCAAGCGAAGGACGTCCGCCGATTCGTGCATTGATTTTGGTCCCAACCCGTGAGTTGGCGGCGCAGGTTGAAGAGTGTATCGTTGATTATGGTAAATATCTCAAACTAAAATCAATGGTAATAATTGGCGGGGTTAGCATTAATCCGCAAATTAATCGCTTACGTGCGCGAGTCGACATTCTGGTTTCAACCCCGGGTAGATTGTTAGATCACGTCGGACAAAAAACCATTGATTTGAGTAAAGTGCAAACGCTAGTTCTCGACGAAGGGGACCGGATGTTAGATATGGGTTTTATTCGTGATATTAAGCGAATTATGGCATTATTACCTAAAAAACGTCAGAATTTGTTATTTTCGGCTACTTTTTCCACGGAGATTAAGGCGCTTGCAGCTGAATTATTAGATAAACCAGCGCTAATTGAAGTCTCAAAACCAAATTCCCCCGTAGCATTAATTACGCATAAAGTTCATCCGTGTGATCAAGCGGCGAAACGCTCATTATTGGCTCATTTGATTAAACGGCATAATTGGAGTCAAGTTCTAGTTTTTACCCGTACTAAACATGGCGCCAATCGGTTAGCGGAGTTTTTAGAACAACGCGGAATTCATGCGCGGGCAATTCATGGTAATAAGAGTCAAACTAATCGCACCCTAACATTAGCCCAATTTAAGGAAGGATCATTGCGGGTTTTAGTTGCAACTGATATTGCTGCTCGTGGTCTAGATATTATCGATTTACCGCATGTGGTAAATTACGAATTGCCAAATGTACCTGAAGATTACGTTCACCGAATTGGACGAACTGGCCGTGCTGGTAAAACCGGCGATGCAGTCTCTTTAGTATCCGCCGATGAGATTAAACTGCGATTAGCCATTGAACAGGTCCTCGGAATGCCAATTGAGAGTGAAGTTGTTACTGGCTTTGAACCACTAAATTATCCGCAAGCTATTTCAAAAAAAGCTAAACCGCGTATGGCTAATCATAGGGTCAACACCTTTAATCCATCAGGCGCATTATTTAGTTCTCCAGCAAAAGGCCGGTTCAAGTAATTTAACCTGCACATGTTTACAATAACAAGTTGTCAAATTGTTCTAGCTGGTATTTTGCCGATTTATGGCGAAGGTGGTAACGATAACGAACCACTTTAAGAAGAAGTCGGATTGAAAAGTTAGGTCGATTACTCGCGACCACCGTTTCGAATAAGTCTTACTGAATATAACGGAACTAAAATCCTGCGCGCGATATTTTTTATCGCTTGTGCAGGATTATTTCATTATATGGCGAAATAATAAACGTGAATCACTGTAAAAAGTATTATAAACGATATTAGACGATCAGGTAGCAGTTGATTTTGTCTTTGGAAGTGAAAGCGGCGAAAAATGTCCGCGCTAAAAGTTTGCGTCTGATGAAAGGGAAGATGGTGAAGAAACATTTGCTGTATGAACGGCTGAAATATCCGTTGTTGCTGGTGCTTGTTGCTTTGATGTGGAGCGCAAGCGGGTTTTGTGTCAAGCAAATTGACTGGAATCCGGTGGCAATTGCCGGCGCCCGCAGCGGATTTGCTGCAGTAACTGTTCTGGTATTGTGCCGTAAAACGAAAATAAACTGGGGAATTCCGACAATAACTGGCGCGGTAAGTTATGCCTTGATGTTGTTGTCGTTTATTACCGCGCTCAAAATGACTACCTCGGCGAATGCCATCATGCTTCAATACACCGCGCCGATATATGTCGCGGTTCTGGGAGCGTTGTTTTTGCGCGAGCGGCCGCATTTTTACGATTGGCTGACTATCGGCGCTGTGATTATTGGAATGTTGCTTTTCTTTCGTGATCAAATGGTACCCGGCGGGATGACGGGTAATTTTGTCGCAATTTTCAGCGGAGTAATGTCAGCGGTATATGCAGTCTCCATGCGAAAACAGAAACACGGTTCGCCGTTTGCGTCAGTATTGCTGGGCCACATACTGGCATTTATTTGTGGCGCGTTTTTCATGTTCAGCGGCTCGCCGGGCTGGAGCGGTTGGCTGGTTATCGCTTTGCTCGGCGTTTTGCAGATTGGAATTCCGTCTGTATTGTATTCCGTGGCAATAAAACATGTCACTGCTCTGGAAGCGTCGATTATTACTATGGTCGAACCGCTGGTAAATCCAATCTGGGTGTTCTTGATAATCGGCGAGCAGCCGGGTTTTTGGGCGATGGTTGGCGGAGTGGTAATTCTGTTAGCGATCAGCGCGCGCTATATCTTGCCGGCAATATTTTCGCGGAGAAACAGGTAACAGCGTGTCGAGTTGTACAGTGACATTATCACTGATTGATGACAGGTTTTTAATTAGCTCTGGCTTTACAGATAAGTATTGTGTCCCGTATAATTGCATTGATGAGTGATAGTTTACTTATTGGAGGTAGGTATAATGAGGCGGCAATGGTACTGTCTTAGCATAGTTGTACTAATAGTGGGTGTCTTGTTTTTCGCGAAATGCGCTCAAGCAGATGACAGTTGTTCACCGGACTGGATGAAGCAAAACCTGACGATTTTACGGGGTCTCACGCTGAATAACGTTGTTTTGTTGGGTAGCCATGATGCAGCTTCCTGTGATATTCATGTGGACAGCCCGCCGGTCACCGGTTATCTTACACATCACGACAAACATATTACCCGCTACGCCCGTGCCAAAGATGTAGAATCCGGTGTATGCCAGTCAGCTTCGATTGCTGCTCAACTCGATTACGGCGTGCGCTATTTTGATATGCGGATAGCATATCAGAACGGTGACTACTGGGGCTGTCATATGTGGCTGTCGACACCGTTGTTAGGCGCTGGCGGCGTATTTACCCAGTTTTTGGATTTTGTAAAAAGCCATCCCGGTGAATTAATCATCTTAAATCTTAATGAATTATATTCAGATACTGCGCCAATGACCGACTTGGAAACTTCGAATTTCTATAATCTTGTTAATGAAAAATTCGGCAATCTGTTGGTGCCGCGCGGTGATTTTTCCACCACGACGCTTGGACAAATATGGCAAACGGCTGGCCGGATAATTGTTATCGGCAACGTTGATGATGATCATACCAGTCGTCAGATTATTTGGGATGATTGTCATGTCGATAGTAAGTGGATGAACGTCAAGGGAGCGAATGTTCTTTGTGACAGATTGCAACGCAAGGTGCTGCGTGGCTGGGCCAGAGGCGATTGCTCTGAAAAATTGCGGATACTGCAGGCGATGCAAACGGCCGGCCGCAAGGTGCAGAATGCGGTTGATACTAACGCGTTGATAGTGCAAAAGTTGCAGGGTGACTGGCAAAAATATCCGTTGAATATAATTCAGGTTGACGACTCGGTAAATTCCGGTCTGATGCCGGTTATCATTGAGTTGAATCGGAGAAAAACCGTGATTAAATAGACTGGCTAAAACAATGCTTGCAAGCGAAGCGTAAGCCTCGATCAAGATTGGCGCCGCAGGAAAGAACCCGCGAAGCGTAGAAATGCGCGGTTGCGGGAATTTTTCTGTCTGAAAACAAGTTAACAGCTCGCAGCATCGTTTTGCTGTACGTTGCTTTTTTATTTTATCGACGTGCAGGACTATTCTTGTTTGTGGCGAATATAGTTATATAGATAAGAGCTTTTGTTTCGTATGTGCAGGAGAAATTTCGTGTAACGGCGAAAGTAGTAATGAGAGAAATTGATTGAGCGGATGGAGCGATATGAACGGAGAGTTTTGTACACAGTGCGGTATGCAGCTGGCAGATAATGACAAGTTTTGTAACAGTTGCGGATCGGAGCGAACTGTCACGATCAAGTACGCCGGATTTTGGATACGGCTTGGCGCAACAGTTCTTGACCTGATAATAGCTATCGTCGGGGTGTTGTTGATAATAATCGCTATTCTGCTCGGCTATTTTTTGGTATGCAAGATATTTGAAATCGCCCCGCGTGGTTTTGGTGACAATAAGGAAGTGTATTCTTCAGTTATGTACTGGTCGGCATTTATCGGGGGAGCTGTATATGAAATAATTATGCTCCGTTCAAAATGGCAGGCGACGCTCGGCAAGAAAATCGTTGGTATCAAAGTCGTTAACAGTGTTTATGAGCGAATGACTTTGACGCGGTCGGTGTTGCGGTATGCTGCTAAAACGGTAATACCTGCCGGGGCTGGTTATATTGCCTCCTACCTTGCACTTATTTTCCCGTCGCACGAGGATGGGCTTTCGACTGCCGGATTGCTGATAAATGCGTTGTTAGTTTTGGTATGGTATATCATGATAGTATTTGATAAACGCAAGCGCGCCGGACACGACCGGATAGCGCTCACTTATGTTGTACGTAGTTAAGATCTGTGAAACAAGTATTGGAGACGAAATGAAAAGAATGTTGCTGGTGTTCCTGCTGATATTATTTGCTAGTACGGCTATTTTGGCGGAAGATCTGAACGCGAATATCTGCGAATACGCCAAACCGGCGGTGGTCACGGTTAAGGCCGGAGATAAAACCGGTTCGGGTTTTTTTATTAATTCCGAAGGCTATATCCTGACCAACGCTCACGTTGTCCGAGACGAAAAAAAAATCAAAGTGCTGCTGGCAAATAAAAGTGAATTGCCGGCGGTGATTATCGCAATTGCCGAGAAAGCCGACGTGGCGTTGCTGAAAGTTGCCAAAACTAATGTTCCGGTATTGCGAATTGGTGAAAGTAAAAAACTGCGTCAGGCTGATGCCGTGCTGATTCTCGGCGCGCCGCAAGGACTGTCGTTTACAGCCAGTCGCGCGAGTATCGGCGCCATTGAACGCGAAGAAAACGGAGTAAAGTATATTCAGATTGACGGTCCGGTCAATCCCGGTAATAGTGGCGGTCCGGTAATCAATATGCGCGGCGAAGTGGTCGGAATTACCACTGCTATGTTGCAGAACGCCCAGTCCATAGGGTTCGCGCTGCCAATCGATACGGTCTATGAATTCTTGAAAAAACAGCCGGTCACACTAGATGTGCCGTTGGATAATGAATTGATGGCGCTGCAAAGTGTAGCAGAAAAAGCAAAACCGTCTGTCGCTAATGATATTGATGCCGGAAGCGGTATCGGCTATGCAATATTGTGGCTGATTTTATCTTGGGCGAGTTTGTCGTTCAACGCTATAGTTATTATCCGGTTGTTCGCAAAACGCCGCGACGAAAAACGCCGCCGTGAACTCGCCGCCGAGCAGACCGCGCAGGAAATTCGCGAAATGCCTGCCGTCGATAAGACGGATTTGACCTAATGAAAAAAATTAGCTGGTGATTATGAATTATTGGCAGCGAAACAAGCGCTATTTGCTTGCAGCAGTGGTCGTATTGACGTTGTTTGCCGCAATAGCTTTCTATAAATTGAATTACTATATTAATTTCAATCCGTTTGTGCAAGAGTATCCGTTAAGTCTGGCGCTTAATCTGCGGACTGATGATAATTCTTCGCTATGGCTGATTGATGATGGCAGTAAACGGTTAACAAGAGTGAATTCGAAATTTGCCGCGGATCGGGTAATTTTCGGCGGTAGCACGGCTTTTGAACAATGCGATGAAGTCTGTGCCGATGGCAACGGGGGGATATACGCGACTAATATTTTCATAAAGAGCTTAAAAGAGCGCTATCATGAACAGCAGATTGTGCAGCTAGACGAGCATGGGCAACGACTGGGCGTGATTTACACTACCCGCTACGATAAAGATAATATCGAGACAAAAATCCGGGCATTACGGGTGGCGGACGGCAAGCTGTATTTTGTGGAAATTGACGATGCTGAGGTCAGGCTCTACGTGCATAGTGCCGACAGCGGTAAGACTGATAAGCTGGCAGTATATAAATTGCTAAATTCGCATTGGTCGGCAGTCGCCTATGATGTCAAAAATGCGCGAGTTATAATTGCCTATAAGTCCGGCGAGATAATTGCTTACAAGGGGCAACAGGCTCAATCATTGCTGCCGGTTGGCAGTAAATATGTACCGATGATGTTGCAGCTGGGAGAAGACGGGGTAATCTATTTTTTTGATGCCGCTTCGCAAACAGTAGTCGAGTTGAAGGATGACCATGCCGTTGTGTTTATCGACCGCAGCAGTTTACACAAAGCCTTCGGCGATGAATTTGTATTTGTCACTGCAGCTACAGTGGATTCCGCGAATTTCTATGCAGTTGCATTAAACAAAGTCGCGGTATTTTCCCGAAGCGGCGGTTTTTTGCGTTTGGAAAACATCGGCATTTCCAGTCGGATTTTGCTGTTTAGCGCGATTGCCTGGGTGTCGCTGGCGCTGTTGTGCTGCGCTGCGCTGGGGTTGTTGATATGGTTGTATCTTGGTTGGTTGCGGCGGCTTCCCAGTCAGGCGACGCAGATGTTATTGTTGGTTTTGTTGCCAATCTTGGTTGCGGCAGTTTTCATTATCAGCACGATTTCTGCCGATTATTCGGCAAATCGTTATGCTGATGCCGAAAACCGGGTCAAGCATTTATCCAAATGTCTTAGCCAGTTAGTAGAAGAGGATACGCTCAAGGCGGCCTTTTCCGGGCAGTCCTATAACAGTGCTGCATATCAACGATTAAGTCTGTTGATAGAAAATTTTTCTTTGACAAAATCAGCAGGCGATATAAATTTCTATACGGCAGTGTACTTTTGCGATGCGGGTAAATTGCGCTGTGTGATTGATTCGTCCGATGATTTCATGCTGAACTATACGATGCCAAAGTTAGCAGAATATGAGTATTTGTTCCAGTCGATGGAAACAGGTGAACCCGTTTGTATGAAAGTTGCCGATCGCGAGGGCGGCTGGCTGTGTTCGGTGTATCCGATTAAGGATTTGTCCGGAAAAACAATCGGCCTGGCTGAGGCGGACTGTGAGACGTCATATATAGACTTTATCAATCAAGGGGACATTTTGTTTAGTTTGTTGAAACTGATATCACTAATTTATGTCACCTTTTTACTGACTTATGAACTTTCCGCTTACATTAGCGCGAAACAAACTGCAAAAAGAACTGGCGTGAGCTTGCGCTCAAATTTATTGTCGACACGAACGCTGTCCTTTTGCGCATTTTTTTGTCTGCGCATGATCTATGGGTTTATGCCACTGCTGGTAAACCGCTACCCGCTGGCTGAATATGGCATCAGATATGAATTTGCCGTCGGTCTGGCGTTCTCGCTAGAATATGCTTCGGTAATGTTGATAAATTCGTTTGCGGGCAACCTGCCGGCGCGGGTAGGCTGGAAACCGCTAGTTTGGCTGGGTGTTGCCGGCGGCGGACTTGCGGCAGTTATTTCCTATAGTGCACCCCATATCCTGATATTTTATGCTGGTTTGTTTTTGTCGGGTTTTGCCGTTAACATGGTTTACTATGGTCTGGACACCCGGCTAAGTTCTGAGCCGGATGTCAATTGTCGTGCGAATTTTCGTCCGGAACAGATGTCCGGGGTCTATTCCGGTACGCTGTGCGGCTTGTTGGTAGGACTGTGGTTATTCGAACGCGTCAGCCCGGTGGCGGCAATTTGGAGTACGCTGGTCATATCATTGGCTGTTGGTATCATGATATTTGCCGTTATGCAGAATAGTTTTGACGATACCAGTGACAACGAAATCAGCGGTAATATCTTGTTGGCGCTGAAAGAAATATTTAAGGATATTCCTGCCCGGCGGTTTTTCTTGCTGATGATTATTCCCGGCACGATGTTGTTGGTTCAACCACTATTTTTGACGCAAATTTTTGTCGTGCAAAACGGTTATGACCTGTTAAATATCGGTTGGAGCCAAATGGCAGCGGAGTTTGCGATTGTATATTTCGGATCGCGGTTGTTTAGTATGAGCTTAAAAAAGTTTTCCTTGAAAAATACTACCACATTAGGCGGCGCTTTGGTAGTCTGCGGACATTTGTTGGCGGCCGCAGGTTACAACTTGCCTTGTCTATATTCCGGAATGTTGGTAGTTAGTTTTGGGTTCGCGATAATTCACAGTTCGTTTGCAGAATATTGCCTGTCTTTTGCGTCTAGCAAAATCATCGGCAGGCAAACAATGGTGGCTTGTTTGGAGCTGGTGATGGCTTGCTGTTATGTATTTAGTTGCGGTATGATTGGACAGATTTTCGGCGTAATCGGTATGCAGCGGGGATGGTTGGCGCTGACCGGCATTGCCGGAGTGTTCTTGGCGTGGTTCTTTTTTGCAGCAAGAAAAAGCGAATGATACCCAGCCTGTGCGACAAATAATAACGTGAGAGGTTAATAATTATGTTCGAGAACCTGACTTGGTTAAACGAACCGGCAAAATGGAATGCTAATGGCGAGAAATTGTCCGTTCGGACAGCGGATTGCACCGATTTTTGGCAGACGACTTTTTATGGGTTTGAACACGACAACGGTCATTTTTTGTACCGCGAGGTGGCCGGCGATTTCACTATGCAGGTTACTTTCAACGGCAGCTACGAAGCTTTGTACGATCAGGCCGGAATAATGGTGCGGGTGGATGAAAAAAACTGGCTGAAAACCGGAATCGAGTTCACCGATGCTGAAATTAATCTTAGCGTAGTCCTGACCAGAGATTATTCGGACTGGTCGGTCGTGCATTATCCGGATTATCGGGGTAGTCTGACAATAAGATTGACGCGGTACGGTTCGGCAATTCGCGTAGAGTATTTCGATGAAAACCATGCCTGGAGGCTATTACGGCTGGGTTATTTGAGCTTGCCGGAAGTCTGCAAGGCCGGTATCATGTGCTGTTCGCCAACGCGGGCAGGTTTTGCAGTAGAATTCACTGATTTTTCGATTGGTGCACCGATTGTGCTGCCATTGCACGAGTCGGGACTATGATAAAGCTGATTTGTAAATTTGAAAACCCGGCTCGCGCTACCTGTAATCAGGTAACATGAGCCGGGTTATAGTGGTTTACCGGTTAAGATAATTTTGCCAGTTAACATTGACCGTATAATAGTGAAATTGTAACGCATAAGAAGTTGCATTGGTCCATGCGCCGGGGTGGGCGGAAAACCCGTTGGCAATATAGCCGGGGAGGACGCTGTCGTTCAAACCGAATAAATTTCTGCTACCGGCCTGGGTTTCCAGTGGGCCTTGGGTGCTAAAGGCGCTTAATGCATCGGCAGTGTAAGCATTTGGTAAAATAATTGCTATGTGTCCGGGTTTTGTTGCGTCCGGTGATTCATAAACTGCTACGACAAAATAGCCCTTGTTAGCAAGGCTCTGTGCCTGGTAAGGGTCGGCAGCCTTCTGCCAGTTATGTGCCAATCCGTGATTCACGAGCCACTTTCCCTGAGCTGTTGCAAGATGAACGTCGGACGCTGCCGTCATTCCGTCATCAACATTATTCACCGGAAGCGGCGGATGCAGCATCGGAATGCCGGCGACATTGCAAACGGCAGACACATAACCACTGCAATGGGTCAAGCCGTCCAAAGCATAGGGCGGGGTCTTCGAACAAGTTGCTCCAGTTTCCCAATTTACATAATTTGGACTATTTTTGGTTCCCGGTGCCCAATTAATATAGACGCTACTATTTTTGCTGTCCACATTAAAGGTTTTCAGAAAATTGAATAACTGCATACCGTTATCATTGGCAACCAAAGGGAGCACAGCGGTGTCCGCAGACACCATCCCGGACATCAGCAGCGCTACAATCATTAATATACAAAATAATTTCTTTTTCATTAATAGATTCCCCTTTCTTTGCATCGTTAATGACTACATTTTAGCATAGCGTTTAAAACGGGTCAAACGTCAAAATTGTTGATGCATATTGCTCTGAAAAAGCGCTGCATGAGCAGAACTGTGACAGATATTTACGGCTAAAATATTCCTGATGAAAGGTGAACTGTCATTGGGTATAATAGGCATATAAGCTGATCAGCCTGTTAGATATAATTTGCGATCGCTGCCAGCCGAATTGCCGGGGAAGATGTAGGGTTATATCGTGACGAACCACAGCTCGTGGTTTAAAGTTAACTATACCCGCAAACTCCAGCATTTTGCGGCCTATCTTGTTCCACCAATCATGACGCTTGTAGAAGCGACTGCCCCGCATTCGATGGACACTCCGATGATGATGATTATCGGATTTCTCTTGCTGTATGCAATATGTTTGTTTAACTAGATAAAGGCAGCTACAGAGACAAGTTTGTACAAAGCGGATGATGCAGAAAAATGCGGGCGTTCATCCAAAGAGTTGATAAGTGGAGGTACGCGTGAAGCGCATTATCGGTATTGTTGTCGCAACAGTTCTTGCGGTTGCGCTTGTTGCCGGCGGTACGGCATGGTATATGAAATCAATGATACACGATATTTTCAAGCTTAATGCCAGTTTGAAAAGTGAGGGCTATTATACTTCCGAACTGGAGTTCAAAATGCTGGGCTGTGCGTACTGGCTGGATCACGGTGAATATTGGCGGGCTTTCACGGCGTTGCGAAGAATCCGCCGCGAGATGGAAAACCGCGACGGCGTAGTGAAAATTCCGCAATTTGCCAATACTGCCGGGAAACTGGAATTCTACAAAGGATTGCAGAACCCGGAAACCGGTTCTTTTATACGGGATAGCAGTTATCCGGTATCGGCATCTATCGGAGTCAGCGCGAACATGATTAGCTTTATCGAAGAACTTTCCGCGGAAGCGCGGGTGCCGATGAAGCTGAAATATCCGTTGCGGTTTCTGGATGAAATTGCTTCGCCCGAAAAACTGCGGCCGTTCCTTGACGACTTGTCGCTCTGCGGCTGGATCGGTTCAAAATTTAAATCATCGTATGTGGAAATCGGCGAATTGCGCGAGCTTTCAGAAAATGTAATTCGGTTGAAGTTGTATGATTTCGCGCCGGGATGGAAAGACAGCTTTTTGGAGTGGTGTTACGACAATCAGGATCCGGAGACCGGCTTCTGGGGCGCGCGGTCGCGCAGTAACCACCGGCTGATCGATGGCGGGAATATTACTGATTCGGAAAAAATGCTAAAAGTATTTGTGGACTCAAACGGTAATGACAAGTATTCCAGGTACCCGCTACGCTATGTCGGTGCAATGTCAGCTACCGCATTGGCTAAACTGTCCGTGCCGATGCCTGACGAACAGGAGAAACTGCATGAATGGATTCTCGATCAGGAGCGGGGGATCAGGTTTTTTACACGCTACTTGTGGAAAAGAATGGCGGCTACAGACAAAGAACGGGCTGCGGATTTGTTCCGCAGGTATATCACTTTACGGTTTGAGCGCTATTATGTGACGGGCGAAGGCGCGTTCAGCCTCTATCCGGACTCGGCGCACGCCGACTTGGATGGCAGCGGCGAAGCACTCGGTATGCTGGACAATATCGGTGCGTTGTCTGCGGATAAACAGATGCTGTTATGGGGAGGTTTCGGGAAAACAGCGCAAGATATCGGTATACGCAACAGGATGGTCACGGAAACTGACATCGTGGCGTTATGCAAAAGCGGCGTGGTCAATTCGCTGCGGGTGTATCAAAAATTCCGGCCGGAGCGGTTGCTGGAAGGGATTGACATGATATGTTATCCAAAACCGGCAATAGTGCTGGATGTAGCCGATTTATTACCGCGGCTGGGCGCTTGGGCAAATACTACAAAGCAAAACATGGGAAACTGGGTGTGGAAGGAATCGGTGCAACACGAAATATCTGCTGTTTTTCCTGCTGATTATACATCGCGGCCGATCGCGGTACGACAGGGGACGCCGTTGCCGGAAATTAACAGGCTGTTAGCCGCAAACGGTGAAATAACGATTGCAGGATTTGATATCCTGCAAATACCACGAAGCGTGGTAACTTTCAGGCAATGAATAAACTGCAATGAGCCGGAAGTCCGCGAACAATAAAAAATGCCATCCGGGCGGCTACGCACGGACGGCGGTGTGAGATTATTTTGACGGGTTGCGCAGACATTCGACGCGTTTTTTGATTCCGTCCTGATGTTGTTCGTCGGTTTGATTAGGGTCGCGTAAATCGTAGTATTTCTGACAGGGGAAGTCCGTACATTTACCGCAGTGTTCATGGCTTTTTTCGGTGCAGCAGTTGTATAGCGGGCAGCCGCTTTCCTTGAAGTGCGGCGGTTTTCCCTGAAGATTGTTGCAGCCGCTACAATAGTCGCCGAAGCAGTAACATTCGGTACAATTCAGTCCGCAGATTGAGTGATTCATAACAGTTCTCCATTCTTGTTTTTTGTTAGCATTATATCACGGTTGGCTATTTTTTTGTAACGGCGGCACAAAAAACAAAGGCGGTATTTTTAGCGAAGTCAACGATGGAAAGGAATCTAATGGCTATCGAAAGAATTGCGTTCTACCTAAACCGCCGTGATGAAGTTCCCAACCGGGAACTGGCGCAAGAATTGGCGGTACATGCCGATGTTGCCGGGTTGATGGAAGTCCGTGCGGGTTTGTCCGACAAGAACCGCAATGTGCGCAGTGACTGTTTGAAAGTGTTGTATGAGGCCGGTTATTCGCGTCCGGATTTGATCGCCGGATTCGTGGATGATTTCATCGTGTTGCTTGATGCAAAAGAAAACCGTATGCAGTGGGGCGCTATGATTGCGCTTGCGCTGATATCCGGGTTCCATCCGGCTAAGCTGTTCGCACTGCGTAGCAAGCTGATTGCGAAAATGCAGCATGGTACATTGATTACGCAGGTGTGGGGTTTGAAATTGTTCGTTGGAATTATTGCGGCTAACCGGGAGTGTTTTTCCGAGCTGCGGCCGGTTTTGAAGCAGTACATAGAATCCGCTCGGTCGCTGGATTTGCCCGGACGTTTGGAGCATTATGCGCCGATTTTGGACCCGGTTTTTGCAGGCGAGCTTGCCGGAATTATCGGTAAGCGTACCGACTTGAAAACGGTGCATGTAAAAAGAATCAACAAGGTTCTCAAGAACCATGGATTGAAGATATAGAAACAAACTCAGAGTAGCGATGCTCGCATAAAGGTAATTCTTGAAAGTGCAGTCGTAAGGCAAAAGAGAAGGCGAATTGCCGGAAACGCATTATCGCGGTCAAGCAGAAATGCTAAAATATAATCGAAAAAAATGGAGTCGAAATGAAAAAAATTATTGAAAACAACATCAGCTTGCGATTAATCGCAGTACTCGTAGTTTGTCTGACTTTGATGACTGGTTGTGCCTCGGTATCAGCGGCGATGGTGACCAAGGAAATTAATTTGAGCGGATTCGATACAGTGAATATCGGCGGTTCGTGGGACGCTACTGTAACACAGGGTGCGCAGTACAAAATTGTAGTGACTGCACCAGAGGAATATATTGACAGTGTTTGTACACTGGATTCCGGAAAACTATCGGTACAAAGTCCGAATTCCGGTTGGTCGTGGCTAAAGTTTTGGGACACTTCGTCTTTTTATGGGCGGAACAAGATTCAGATAACCGCGCCGGATATGAAAAACATTAAGTTATCCGGATCGATCACCGGAATTGTTTCCGGATTCAAAAATCTGATGATGCAAATTGCCAGCAGCGGCTCGTCAGACCTGAGCGTCACGGATTGTGCCGTGCAAAAAATGTCGATTGATTGCTCCGGCTCGTCCGATGTTGCTATCGCGCAGAGCGTATTGATAGATTTGACGGTGGACTGTGCCGGTTCTTCCAAGATAAATGCGAAAACCTGTACTGTTAACAATCTGTCGCTGGATGTTACCGGTTCGAGCCGATTTACTTTTACTGAGGGCAATGTAGTAAATTTGTCGGTAAAACTGTTCGGTTCGTCGGACGTGTTGATAAACAAAATGAACGGCGGAAAAATGACCGGCAATATGAGTGGTTCGAGCAACCTGACATATTCGGGAACGATTTCCGGTTATGACATTGAATCGAGCGGTTCTTCAAAAGTGCGGAGCCAGTAGCAGGACTGTTTGCGCGAAATAATTATCAGCTACGGTAATCTGCTTGTAATAAGCGATAATCGGTGGCAGAGAAGCGGAAAAATGCAATACGAATTATTAATAATTGATGGTTCCAATCGCGTTACTGCGCTGAATAATATTAACTATGTTATTAAGTGTGCTTTGGCAACAGATCCGTTACAGCTGTTTGAAAAATATCCTTATGAAGCTTGCGATTTGTTGACAGGCATGTTTTTGCTCTGCTTGTACGCAGAAGACGGCAGTCTTGCCGGTTTTTGTTTGCTCGGTGCGATGGAGGGCGACATGCTGTATCTGGAGAATATCTATGTTTTGAAACAACACCGCGGTGACGCATTGCGAAAAATCAATTCCATCTTCCGCGAGGTGTTTTTGGCACTGGGATTCCGCTGGATACTAACTTTTATTGCCAGTAACGCTACGGCACAGTTGGAAAAAGCAGTCGCGAACGGCTGGATAATCGCCGGGGAGCACATCCTAATCGAGCGGGACTATATGTTGCTGGAGTTGGATTTGTAAAAATAATTTCAGGCAGGATAACGCGGAGGTGTACAGATTTGAAGTACGAGTTTTTGGTTATCGATGACAGCAACCGTGAACCGGCATTGAATATTATTAATGGCATAATTGAACAGGCGTTGGCGACTGATTCCAAGCAGTTATTTGACAGGTATCCATATACGGCTATGGATTTGCGCACCGGCATGATGTTGCTTAGTTTCTATTCCGACCGGGACACTTTGATTGGCTTTGGCTTGTTGGGAATAATGGAAAGCGATACGTTGTATCTGCATAACATCTATATCAACAAACAACACCGTAGTGGTGCCCTGACAGCAGTCAATGAGATATTTCGGACGGTTCTCAAACCGTTGCAAGTTAAACGGCTAATGATGTTTGTTGATGTCAATGCTGCCGCTTTGCTGCGAAAATTCACTCAAACCGGCTGGAATATTGCCGGAAAAAATCTTCGCGGCAAATATTGCACATATGACCTGACGGAGTTGATGCTGTAAGATAGATTTTTCAGCTTAATTCTAGTGCTTGCCGGAATAGCTGGTGGTGTATCTTTTCGGAATCGCATAACCTCGGGCCGCTAACATCGATATCAGCTGTCCAGGATCATCGGTGATGATGCCGTCCACACCCCAATCAATGAGTTTTTCAATTAGCAAGACATCAAAGGTTGTTCCGATGTGCTCCGGCCAGGTCCAGACAACGACTTTCAGTCCCAGCTTATGGGCTTCGTCTAAAGCGGGTTTGGTAAGTTCGGCATCTTCCGGTTCCCAGCAGGCGCCGCCAAGCGCCTTGATCATCTGCGGCATTGAGTTGCCGTAATTTTTGATCAGTTTTCCGCCGGTCCAAAGTCCGGCGATGGCCGGATTGCTGTCAAAAAAACTGTAGGGTGTACCCGGCTCGTTGTCCCATTCGGTCAAATAAGCTGTAGCAATTTTCGAATCGCATTTCTGTAACTCGTACAGACAACGCCAGTCAAAGGATTGTACTTCACAATTACGAGTTATGCCTTCTTCGCGCAGTATTTTGTACAACGCTTGTGCAAACTCTGCGGGCGTGTAAGTCCAGTCGGGATGTTCAGGGTCGGTTTTGAACTCGATTTGAAACCCGACCGCGCCTTTGGTAACTTTGTTGACATAGCGGATAACTTCGCGCAGTGTCGGCATTTTTACGCCGTCCATACCGAACTGGGATGGGAAAAGTTTTGCGTAAGCGCTGCCGGGATTCAGGCGGCCGACATCGTATTTCTCAACTTGTGTCAAAGTAAGGTTTTTGACCAGATACGGCTGCAGGAACTGAGTCAGCTTGTTTGCGGATACGCCTTTGATGAACGCGGCTTTGTTCTCGGCGAGAAATTTTCCGTCGCTGTTACGGACGATATCCGGATTCAACCAAATGTCATGCGAAACTACAATCTCGCCGTCTTTGGTCATGACAATATCCATGTCAACCCAATTAGTGCCGATTGCAAGGCCGGTCCGATAGCCCGGCATGCTGTTTTCCGGCGCAAAACTGCGGGCGCCGCGATGAGCATATACCTGCAAGAGTTTCTGCCCGTCAACTGATTGCACCGGCACCCCGACGAAATTGGCCGCGGCCAGTACCGGACAGCTTCCAAACATTAGTAAACAAAGTAATACTATAGCAGTTGAAAAATAGTGCATAATTGCCTCCAATTGTTTATTCACTAAACATATTCGCCAGAAATTATAAAACTCCTGCATGCTCTAAAACTATGGAGGATTTACTTTGTCGAATGCGACACATTCACAATCTCCTGCCGAATAACAGACTTCTGGCTGGAACTATAACTCAAATTATGAAAGGTTGTTTTTTGTAACACGGTTGTCGAACAACCGGAATTCAGTATTAAGTGATGAGTTGGAGGGTAATGTGGGAGAGAGGCTATATGAAAATTAAAGATTTGGCGAAGTTACAGGCGCTTCGGGATAAATTGCCGCAAGATCAGAAGACCGAAACTAATACCCAGATAGTGAGCAAAAAAATATTGCATCAGACGAGGACGAGCGGGCCTATCAAGAGTGGCTGAGCAGCTTTGGCGCTGAATATGAGCCGCGTGAGGACGGAGTGTTGCGACGGCGCGTGGTTGCGGTGAAGAAACCGGCGGTGCGCGGCGGTCTTGGTAAGGCAACTCTACAGGTGGTGGATGAAGGCAGTTGGCAGGATGAGTGCGGCGGGGAATATATCATCAATAAAAAAGGCATAAGAGTTTATCTGGAGTCTAAGGCGAGTAATGTTAGCAAGTCGGCACGTAAGCCAGATGCGACCGCCACTGTCCGAACCAAGGCGATTGTGCCAACAAATATTGGTCGCACGAATCCCTTCCCGCTAGAAAAACTTATAGTGTACTTAAAGGCTCAACAGGCTGCCCGGTTGCAACTGAGCTACAAAGAAATCGAGCGCATTTGCGGTTGTGCATTGCCGGTCGCAGTGTATAGAAATCGTGCCTGGTGGCTCACTGATGGCGACAAAGAATGTTCGCGAAAGTGGTCCGGTTATATTGTGACCGAAGTCGCGGCACTAGGAGTGGTGTTTAGCCGTTTGCAGGACGATAAGATGATAAGTAGCGATACTGATCAAGAAGTTGAGGCGTTGAGAAACCGCTTGAACTGTGTCGAGCATGAGTATCAACAACTGCGACAACAACAAGGCACTCAGACCGCGCCCAATACGACGATATTGTTGAAGGAAATTGAGTTTTTGAATTCGTTGGTGCGTGAACAGGCGATGGCAAGTAAGCCAAGGGGCGGAAAGCCACTACCGCGCGGAATACTCTTGATTGGCGCATCGCCGCTTAATGCCAACACCATCTATGCCATCGCCAAAACATTAGGAATCGAAAGTCAGCATCTTATTTTGCACAATGATTATGAGACCAATAAACGCTACGATTTTGACAAGCTACGCTATAACTCGCGCATCGGCGCAGTTATCCTTGGTCCAATAGCCCACAAAGTAACCGGGCTGGGTGATTATGCAAGTGTGCTGCAGAAGCTGACGGGTACAAGTGAGTACCCAAAAGTGTTTGATGCGCGGACCTGCGCAGGAGAATTAAAAATCAGCAAAATGTCGCTAGGCAAGGCATTGTTGGCGGCGAAGGAATATCTGGAGATCGTTAGCTGCTCGAATCAATAGGTGGATTGCGGGAATTCGGGTAATTCGACTCGCGCCGGAGGATTCAATGATTTCTAAAGATGTAATTTTGTAGATCATAAGGGAAACGGAATATACGGGCCGCTGGAAAATGGTGAAATGTATCCGGCCGACGCGCTCACCGGCAACGGCATCATTGATGGTCAGCCAGTTAAGTGTATTTCCCCGGAATGGTTGGTGAAATTCCATAGCGGATACGAACTCAAGGAAAAAGATTATTTGGATGTGTCCGCCTTGTGCAAAAAATATGCTATCGAACTGCCGGCAGAATACCAGCGATTTTTATCAACTTTTTCTTGGTGAAAAAATCAAATTCGAGTTATAATGAAAGTGTTGTAGGCAGAAATACTGGGCGAAACAATAAACAATACAGGTGTGATTTATGGATACCAAAGAATATCTTGAATCAATATTGAATGATGTTGTTGCAGCTGCGCATACAGTTTACTCTGATGCGTTGTCTGCGGTCGTACTTTTTGGGTCCTACGCGCGGGGGGATTATTCGTCGGACTCGGATGTAGATGTGATTTTATTCGTTGATTTGCCAAAAACAGAGATTGGGACAAAATATTTTGATGATATTTTGCCGATCGGTGCTGAGTTATCGTTGAAATATGGCATTCTTGTTTCAATAAAAACTCAAAGCACTACTGAATATCGAAAATACCGGAACATTATTCCTTTTTATCGGAATATTGCCAACGAGGGAAGCGTTTATTATGGAGCAATACCTGCTTGATTTGATCACCTATCGGTTGGAAAGAGCTCGCGAAGAACTTGCCAACGCCGAGATTATTTTTGCTGCCGGGTTGGTGCGAAAAACATATAACTGTTCATATTATGCGATTTTCCACGCGATAAGAGCAGTGCTCGCAAAAGACGAATTTGACAGCAAGAAACATAGTGGTGTGATTGCTTATTTTAATAAAAATTATTTTTCTACCGGAATACTTGAAAGAAAATTTAGCGCTTATGTCTATCAGGCTTTTGAAATGCGCAACGAAAACGATTACAAGGATTTTGTTGAAATTGATCAAGATAAGGCGTTAGTTGTTTTTGAGCACGCGAAAGAATTTGTGGATGCGGTAGAAAAACTGTTAACAGAAACTGCTATTACTGGTGTGTGATCGAAGCGAGTGAGTTCGGTTGTCGGGTACATAAATTCAGGGATAATTTTTCGCAATAAATGGTAAAAAAACGCTACTCGGACGAATTGGTCTGAGCGGCGTTTTTTGATATGGATGCTTATTGTTTGTTTAATCGCATATCAATGAATTATTGCAAATTATGGAAAAATATTTATCGGCTGTGCAGGAAATTAACCGTTTATGGCGAAATATAGAGCTATAGTTGAACCGATCTAGTAGCGTGCAGTTAATTGGAGGAGAATGTTGAAAACAAAATTGGTTGAGATAATTATTGACCGACCAGTTGGTTATGTTGATAATTTCAACAACATCTATCCGGTGAACTATGGTTATGTACCGGGAATTATCGGCGGTGATGGAGAATGTAAATGAGCCAAAGTGAGAATCCAGTTTTGAGTACCGAACGCGCTGCTTCGAACTGCGTGTTTTGCAAGATTGCTGATAGAGGCGAAGCGGTCGCTTATGAAAATGAATATTTTTTTGTGCGCTTTGACAAATTTCCGGTCAGTCCGGGTCATTCTTTGATAATCCCCAAGCGGCATGTGGTATCGGTGTTTGACCTCGAAGCAGACGAATGGGTTGCAATGAAGGATGCTTTGAATAAAGCGAAAGCTATAATCGAGTTGAGTGATTTGTCGGCGTTGTATCAGGCGCAGTTGGCACAGGCAACTGATGGAAAAGTTGCCGTTTATGCACAGGCAATGTTAGCCAGCGCTTTTATCGGCCGCCCGCCGGATGGTTACAACGTCGGTAATAATGACGGCATTGCCGCCAGTCGGACTGTCCACCACTTGCATATTCATGTCATTCCGCTACGAATTGGAAATTTCGTTTTTAACGCCCGCGGTCAGAGCATCGGCAGAGAAATTAAATGTTCTGTTGGCGGATGATTTCCGAGAGTTTGGTAGTTCGGGCGGGGTATATAGCAAAAAAGACATATTAGAGCAGCTGCCGAGAGACACACAAATTGCCCGCGTCGAATTTTTGGTTTCTGATTTTCAGGTCCGGCAATTAGCTGAAGCTATAGTTTTGACGACATTCACTATAGACAAAATATTGCCTGATAATAGCCGTGCTGTTTCGCTGCGATCTTCGATATGGAGAAAAACCGGTAAAGGCTGGCAGATGCTATTTCATCAGGGAACGCCAAGTGAAAATTGAATATTGATTAGTTTGGAATGTGAAAACTTTATTGCGGATTTACGGTAGCGGTACCTGTTTGGTCCAAAAAAATAGCTTGCTGACATATCTTAAATTGATAAATTATTTAAGCTGATGCAAAATTAACGATAAGGATGATAGTATGAACAAAACTCAGCGGACGTTGAAAGCCATTATTATTTATGTGGCAATTATGTTTTTTACGCATGCAGGTGTTGCAGCAGCCACGGAGGTTTTGGTTGCGGGCCATAAGAACCCTGATACAGATTCAATTTGTTCGGCGATTGGCTATGCAAAACTAGAACAGTTGTTAGGGATAGATGCAATAGCCATTCGCGTCGGTGAAATCAATAATGAAACCCAGTATGTATTGAATTATTTCGGCGTGACTGTACCACCGCTGGTGAAACTTATTGGTGAAAAGCAAAAAATTGTTTTAGTAGATTATAATGAGCTTGGACAGGGGATTGCGGGTCTTGAAGAAACTGAAATAGTTGGCGTTGTTGACCACCATCGTTTGGGCGGATTAAAAACGGAAAATCCAATTCCCGTTCGCATTGAAGCGGTAGGCTGTGCGGCTACCATTGTTGCCAATGAGTACTGGCAATATAAATTTGAAATTCCTAAGAACATAGCTGGATTATTATTGTCGGCGATTATTTCTGACACAGTATTGTTTCGCTCAGTAACTACCACTGCAGCGGATAAAGAAACTGCGGGTAAACTGGCTGAAATCGCTGGTGTCAATATTAATAAATACGGCTTAAAAATGCTTAAAGCTGGTGAAAATTATGATTTAACGCCAGATCAAATTGTGCGTAATGATATGAAAGAATATGAAGTCAATGGCAGAGCAATTTCTATTTCGCAAATTTCATTTATGGATACTCATGAAGTATTGGCACAAAAGGAACAGTTACTAACGGCTCTTGAAAAAATGCGTGCTAGTGGCAAGTATGAAGCGTCGTTTTTAATGGTAACCAATATTGTCGAGATGTCTACTCATTTCTTATTTCAAGGTAATGCCGACAATATTATTAAACTGGCTTTTGGTAAAGAAATAGATAATTGTGAGGTATATTTGCCAAATGTGATGAGCCGCAAAGATCAAATTGTACCACCACTACTAACCGCCGCAAGAGAGTTAATGAAAAACCATCCAGGTGTTGAATAAAAAAGTGTTTAAAAAATCAAGCGGCGTTTTCATTAAATTGGTCAAAGTTACCGCCGGTATTCCGGTAATCGCGCATCCCGGTGCGAACCTGAACGACAACCAAGGCAAGAAGAAACCTAAAATTCCCTATATCAGACAAGCGGTTGAGGGTATTCGAAAAGGGATTTGTTACAGTGAATATGGCTGGAGTGAACAGAGTTGATAGAATGTTTGTTGAAAGAGATGATGACACTATATGATTATCCGTTTCAAAAATTAATTTTTCGGCGCAATAAATGAGAAACAAATTGTATCATATGCGTTGGATGTACGGTAATTATTGCAGCGTGCATGTATAGCTGAGGCGTTTTACGGCTAACGCCGAAAAACTTTTGGTCGTGTTGCCGTTGACTGGTGTTTTACGAAAAAATGGAGTTGGAGAAAATGAAAATCGAAAAAATCGCGTCGCGCGGGGTGCTGTTCACGTTCGCTGAATTGCTGGAGAAATACGGCTGCCGCACTAGCGTATATGTTATCGTCTGCCCGGACTGCTACTACTTTTGTGACAGCTATCTGGGCGTGAGCTATGTCGAAAAAATGCAACAATATCTGGAAACGGAATACGGCGCAAAACAATATGTGGTATTCAATTCGCATTACGACTGGGACCATATCTGGGGTAATGCCGCATTTCAAAATGGGTATATTGTTTCAAGTAGCTTGACGCGAATTGCGATTGAAAAGCGTGGACCGGAGCAGTTGCGGGAAAATGCAGCCGGGTTTGCCAAAGAAGAAATAGTGATTGTGTTGCCTAATATTACTTTTTCCGAGCGACTGGTATTTGAAAAAGATGGTGTTGAATTTTTTCACAGTCCGGGACATACGGCCGATTCTTCATCCTGCTATGACCGTGTTGACCGGGTACTGTTTGTCGGCGATAATGTCGAGGAGCCGCTGCATTACGAGAACTCTGATGATTTGGGCGATTATACGCGGACGCTGAACCATTATCTGGAGTTGGATGCAAGCTGGACAGTCGCAAGTCACGGCGGGATAATCAGCAATAATTTCGTGAAGACAACTCTGGAATTTGTTGAAACGGCGCTGATAAACAAAATGAACGGCGGAAAAACGACCGGCAATATGAGTGGTTCGAGCAACCTGACGTATTCGGGAACAATTTCTGGTTATGACATTGAATCGAGCGGTTCCTCAAAAGTGCGGAGCAAGTAGATTGAATTGTCTACGCGAAAAAATCGCGGCGCTCGGATTGATAAATGTACGGTGATTGTGTATTATGTTTTTGTATAGCTTGGCTAGTTTTACAGGATGGTGATGATGATAGAATTGACTACAATATTGATGTTTTGCCGTGCGCTGATAAACACTGGCGCGCCGAGTAAACTAACTGAAAAAGCGACGCGGCGGTTAGCTGACAAACTTTGCTGCACAGACTTTAGATTATCAATCGCGATGGACGCGTGCACGGCATCGGCGCGTGGTGCCGACGGCGTAGAGCGAGTGCAAATCGAGGACAAAACTAGCACGCTAGGCGGAGGGAACTTTTTTGTACTCGGCAAGCTACTCAGCTGGCTTATGAAGTTAGACATTAGAGAATCGTCGTGCGCGCAACTTCAGGCTGAACTAAAGCAGATTACAGCTTGCGCGCGCATCCATCCAAACTTGGTCTATCATCTGTCAGCAGGCATTGGCTCGGCAATAGTTGGATTTGCCTTTGGCGCGGATTGGAAAGATTTATTGCTGATTTTTGCGGCAGCGTTTTTGGCAGATTGGTTACAAGTTGTTTTAACTAAACGCACGGCTTTGTTTCCACTAGTACGCACGCTTATCGCAATTGTTTTTGGCGGTGTGATTGCGGCTGCGCTCACAGTGTGCCTGGGTAGTGCGCATTATTTTATCAATATTTCAGCTGCCTTGATATTCTTTATGCCAGGTTTGCCGATAGTCTCAGGGTTTATCGAGTTACTGCGTGGTAATAATTCGATTGGGATACATCGCTTCACACAAGCAGTATTGACGATAGGTCTAATCGCGATAGGCGAAGCGTTGGCGATGCTAATACTCCCTGAGGCTACAGTAGTCACCAAGGCTATTAGCGCGAGCTCACAATTTCCACTATGGTTGAGTCAAATTCTGGGCTGCTTTTCTACGGCGATACTCGCGGTCGCGCTAACTTTATATTTTAGCATCGATAGACGGTTTGCCTTTGTGTATGCCGGGGGTGGATTTTTGGTCCAGCTTGTAAATGTGTTTGCGACTAATGTCTTATCGGTATCGGGCTATGTCGCGACTTTTATTGCACTAGTAGTTCTGACACTATATGCGTACTACTACAAAGCAGCTTTAGGCTGCGTGTATGACGAGTGTATCATGCCGCCGTACTATGTAGCGGCGATGATTGCAATCGCGCTATTTCCAGGCGTGGGCATTATTCGCACTGTAGACGGTATGATAAGAATTGCGCGCTCGACTATTAGCTCACTACCCGCTTCGCTAGTCACTGAGACTGTGTACTATGCTTCGTCTACGGTAGTGTCTCTGTTAGCATTGGTCTTTGGCATCGTGCTCGCGGCGAGTTTGTTTACCGAAGATTAGCGCGCGAAGCCAGAAACAGCGACAACTGAAGTGTGATCGAAGCGGGTGAGTTCGGTTGTCGGGCACATAAATTACAGAGATAATTTTTCGCAATAAACTGTAAATAAACGCTACTCGGACGAATTGGTCGGAGCAGCGTTTTTTTGATACGGATATTTATTTTTCCGCTAGCTCACCTTTTGATAAATTCTGCATTTGTTTTTTCAATCGCATATCAATGAATTATTGCAAATTATGAAAAAATATTTATCAGCTGTGCAGGAAATTAGCCGTTTATGGCGAAATATAGAGCTATAGTTGAACCGATCTAGTAGCGTGCAGTTAATTGGAGGAGAATGTTGAAAACAAAATTGGTTGAGATAATTATTGACCGACCAGTTGGTTATGTTGATAATTTCAACAACATCTATCCGGTGAACTATGGTTATGTACCGGGAATTATCGGCGGTGATGGAGAATGTAAATGAGCCAAAGTGAGAATCCAGTTTTGAGTACCGAACGCGCTGCTTCGAACTGCGTGTTTTGCAAGATTGCTGATAGAGGCGAAGCGGTCGCTTATGAAAATGAATATTTTTTTGTGCGCTTTGACAAATTTCCGGTCAGTCCGGGTCATTCTTTGATAATCCCCAAGCGGCATGTGGTATCGGTGTTTGACCTCGAAGCAGACGAATGGGTTGCAATGAAGGATGCTTTGAATAAAGCGAAAGCTATAATCGAGTTGAGTGATTTGTCGGCGTTGTATCAGGCGCAGTTGGCACAGGCAACTGATGGAAAAGTTGCCGTTTATGCACAGGCAATGTTAGCCAGCGCTTTTATCGGCCGCCCGCCGGATGGTTACAACGTCGGTAATAATGACGGCATTGCTGCTGGTCGGACTGTCCACCACTTGCATATTCATGTCATTCCGCGGTATGCCGGTGATGTCGGTAATCCGGTAGGCGGGGTAAGAAACATTTTGCCGTTTTTGGGAAATTATCGTTCGTGAGCTACATGAGTATTTGATGGAATCCAAAACCAAGAAAAATGTATAGTGGGTGGAAAATTTGCGGAAGTTATTACTTGTTGATGGACATAACCTTTTGTTTCAGATGTTTTATGGTATGCCATCAAGAATTATTGGCAAAAATGGCCAATCGATTCAAGCAGTAGTTGGTTTTATCGGTGCGCTATTAAAAGTCATAAAAAACATTCAAGCGTCACATGTAGTTGTATTGTTTGACGGCGAAAACGGCAGCCATCGTGTTGATGAGAATGTGGAATATAAAGGCAATAGAAAAGACTATACTGATGCAGCAGACGAGGATAATCCTTTTCTCCAATTAAACGAAATTATAAGAGCGCTTGATTTTGCAAAAATCAAGCATTTCGAAATCATAGAAAGAATGGAAACAGATGATATAATTGCCAGTTATGCACTAAAATACAAGAATGATTTCGATGTTTATATCCTGTCAAATGATACCGATTTTATGCAGTTGGTCGAAAAGAACGTCAGAGTTTATGTTTATCGAGGAAAAAAATCCACTATATATGATGATGTCACCGTATTCAATAAATATGGTGTTCGCCCGCAGTATTTCGCGGATTACAAATCTTTGGTGGGTGATTCATCTGATAATATTCGGGGAATCAGAGGCATCGGCCCCAAAACGGCAAAAAAACTGATCGACAAATTTGGTCACGTTGAAGATATTGTCAGTAACATGGATTCAATGGAGAGTGGCTTTATCAAATCGCAAATTGCAGAAAATACGGATATTTTGTTTGCAAATATGAAGTTGATTCGGCTTTCAAAAATAACCGCAACGCCTTACGAAATAGATGCTTTATGTTTCAACGATTATGAAAACTATAGAACCGTAGGTATTTTGAAAGAAATTAACTTGATGTGAGTGCGAATCAAAAAATTAAGCTTCGCATTGATATTGATAATACAAATACAGGGGGTGTTTTATGAAAG